>JAEWAQ010000078.1 GCA_023391635.1 Bacillota bacterium
CACGACCATTAGGCGATTACCGCGTCTATTCCCCCCAACCGACCGCCGCACGCGACAATTAGTCGACTACCGCGTCTATTCCCTCCAACCGACCACCGCACACGACCATTTGCACTTTCGCAGCTTCGGCACCCTGAAACTTATCCTTTCTGGATCGTCAAATAAAAAGAGCATGCCCTGTTCGGCACGCCCCACCCCACTCCGCCTTTCTACCCTTCGGCTTCATGCTCGGCATCGGCATCGCTCATCGGAATGACGAGGCGAACGACGGCGCCTTTCGGAGAGAGGTTCGCGAAGGTCATCTCCGCCCGCTTGCCGAACATCATGCCGAGCCGGCGGTACACGTTCCATACGCCCATATGCGAGCCTGTTCCGTCGCCGAAGTCTTTATGCTCGAACATCGCGAGCGTCTCCGGAGAGAACCCTTTGCCATTATCCTGAATCTCAATCTCGAATGCATGGGCATTCGAAGCGTGCGCCGTCGCCTTGATCTCGATGTGGAACGGAACCGCGCCCTCCTCCATGCCATGGATCACCGCATTTTCCACGAACGGCTGGATCGTCAGAGGAAGAATCAAGTGCGCCCGCAGCGATTCCTGCACCTCGATATGGTACGTTAATTTATCCGGGAAACGCAGGGACTGGATTTCGAGATAATTTTCAATGTGCCTGATTTCTTCCTCCAGCTTCACCGTGTCCCGGTGGGAACGCGTAATGAATCGGAAGTATTCGGCCAGATGCTCGGTCATCTTCCGCACCAGCTCATTCTCTTCCAGCAGGGACAAGCTGTAAATGACGTTCAACGAATTGAGGTAGAAGTGGGGGTTGATCTGGGCCTGCAAATGTTTGAATTCGGACTGCTGCGATTTCAGCATCTCTTCATACACGTTGATTTTCAGATGCCTCATCTGGGACACCATCTTGTTGAACGTATGGATCAGGAACGAGAACTCGTATGATTTCGTCTCTTTCACGGCAATCTCCAAATCGCCTGTCATAACCTTCCGCATGCCCCTGATCAACGCATTCATCGGGTTCAGCAGCACCTTCTTCAAGAATACGGAATAGAAGCAGATCACGAGGATGACCGCAAGCGGAATCGCATAAATGACACCTTGAAAGAAAGGTAGCCGGCCCAGCAGCGCCTTCTCCGGAATAATGGCCGCAAGATTCAACAATGCATGGCGGAAAGGCACGCTGACAAGCAAGTATTTGTTGTTGTCCGAGGGATTTTCGAATACTTGATAGGCGATCGGTTTCGTCAACAGCTTGGCATTGATCGCCGACCTCGTCTCCTGCGTCAAAGCGGATTCGGTCAACGAATTTCCCGCAGGGTCCAGCAGCAGCACTTCCCACTGATCCCCGTAATCCAGGTCGCGCAAATTGGCAATCAGATCACGCAATCGAATGACCGCGCCGACATACACCCCTGCCGTTGCCGGCTTGACATGCACAAGATAGCTGACCTCGTCCTTGATCAGAACCCGCCAGCTTCCTGTCGTCAACTGCTCGGGGGAGCGAAGTTGTTCGCCGAGCATCTCCTGAAGCTCCGTTGTCCGCACATAGGAAGCCTGCGAAAACACGAAGTCGTCGTACTCCGCAACGTACACGAAGAAGGAATCGATATTTTCGAACCCGCTGCTGTCCTCTACCAAGTCGGCCTGGATTCTGATTTTCGCATAAATATATTCGCCGTGTTTTTCCGGATATCTGGACAGCGCGAGCAAGTCGGAATTGGAGTCGGTATTCAGGATTTGCCGGAGCAAGTAACCGGCTGCATCTTCCAGCATGCGGTCGACCTGGTCCACGTGAATCGACAGCATGTTGCTCGTCGACTGCGACACTTCCTCGCGGACGATCTTCATGGCATAGTAATTGTTGTAAAACAGGAACAGCGCCATGGAAACGACGACAAGAAGAAACCCCCGTATCAACTGGGTGCGAAGCGTGATTCTCTTCATCGGTAGTCTCCCTTGGCGCCGGCTTAACGCAGTTGCTGATAGCGCTTCCGATATTCCTGCGGGGAAATGCCCACGCGCTTCTTGAACGCCTGGCCGAAGTGCGAGTAATTCTCGTATCCGATTTCTTCGCATATATCGACGATTTTCAGATGGGTTTCCGTCAGCAGGATTTTGGCATGGTCCATCCTCGAATGAATGATGAAATCAATGATCGATTGCCCTGCTTCCTTCTTGAACAACCGTGAAAGATAAGCCGGGTTCAAATAGAAATGCTTCGCCACGTTCTCTCGCGTAGCTTCCTTCAGATGCGACATAATATATTGTTTGACGTTATGAACAGCCGCCGAGCTTGCCTGACGCTGTTCGTCCAAATAACGCGAGGCGGCATCGATCCACCCTTCCGCCCAAGCCTTCAATTGCGGCAGGGAGCGCAGCACGTTCGCCTCGCCGCTCTTGTCGCGAGGCGCCGCCCAGTCCTTCACGGACAGGCCGTTCTTGTGGGCAACGTGATACACCATATATTGCAAGGCATGATAGAGCGCGCTTGCGGATTCCAGCTCGACATGGGCTTGCTGCCATTCGTCGAACAAGGCGTACAAGCGCTTCAAGAGCTCGGCCTTCTGCCCCGTCTCGAACAGAACAACCCAATCCGACCAAGGAATGGCGACCGGCTGCCGTTTCTTGACCGCTGTCCGGACCTGCTCATCTCCCAACAATTGCACGGACATCGTCGCCGACACATTGTCCCGCTCCAGCTCGATCAAGCGGTGATAAACCTCGTTCAGCCGGGCCAGCGGGGCTTCGTATCCAATATAACATGAAACCGAGCAGTAGAAGTATCGATTGCAGGCTTCGATGAACGGCCGGCAAGCGTCGGCCAGACGTTCCCTCTCCATCTCCTTGCCCTTCGAACCGTACGCGAGCGCGAACATAATGCCGTTCGAATCTTTGATGATGTCCCCGTCCTTCGAGTCGAGGATTAACTCCGCCGCCGCATTGCGCAGCGCGTATTCCATGATTTCTTCATCCCGGCTGCTGAAATCCCGGCGCCATTGCTCGATGCTGATCAGGACCGGCAGTACGGGGACATCCGGCTCCATCGGCAAATTCACCGATTGCCAATCTTCCCGGGCAGGCGCGCCCCTGCCGGCCAGCAAGCTTTGCCAGAAGCGCTCTACGATGACCGACTTCTGGCTCTCCCACATCCTGCGGTATTTTTTATTCGCTTCTACAACCCGGGAGGCTTCGCGATCCTGGCGAATTTTGTCCGCCACCCTTTGCAGCGTTGCTTCCAGTTGATCCACCTTGACCGGCTTGAGCAAATATTCGAAGCTGGCCAGCTGGATCGCTTTCTGGGCATATGCAAACTCGGCGTGGCCGGTAAGAAAGATCGTCCCGATCTCCGGGTATTGCCCGTTCACCCACTCGGTAAAATCAAGACCGTTCAACCCGGGCATTTCGATATCGCAAATGATCAAATCGATCGGATGTTCCTGCAAAATCCGCTTAGCCTCGTTGGCTCCCGCCGCCGTATATACCTCGTCAAATCCCGACTGTTCGAATCGAACCGACTTCACGATGGCGCGGATTGCATACAGCTCGTCATCGACGATCAATACCTTCAGCATGGATGCCATCCTCCCGCTTGACGATCTTTCTCACCGGCTCGCGATGCTTCAAACTTCATTGTCCGCCACCCGCGGACGGTTCGACTATACGCAATCATGACGCTTCTATCGCTTTTTGTGACCTCTGTTGCATCATATACGGACACATGCGCGTTTGTCGAGCATTCTGCCCGGCTACCATGAAAAAGCCGGACGGATAACCGTCCGGCGAAAATAGCAATCTCTCCATTCACTTCCTGCGCGACACGCCCAAGTTCCCCAAAATTACTGCGTAGTCAGCACCAGTGTCGGCCTATTGCTCGCAGCCTCTCTGCTGTAGAAGACGACCGATCCTTCCGCATTCGGTTCACCCGTGCTTTCGACGACAAATGTGACAACTTTCTCCCGCATATGCTTGTTTACATAGTCCGTCACATCCCATTCGTACCATCCTGCAGCGCCGACGTTCAGACTGGAAATCTCGGTATCGCTAGCAGGAGACAAATCGTAATAGATTCCAGTCTCCTTCCAAGAGGCGTTGTCGGATCCGTACAGCGTGAGCGTCTTGGATGCCTGGGTTCCCATGCTGTAAGCGTATAGTCTCAGTTTGGCCGACTTTGCGACCGTAGCGCTCGATGCATCGAAACTGAATGTCAGAAACGATTTCCGGTTAAAATCCGTGTTGTCGCGCTTGACCTGCAAATTGTTCTCCGTACCGTAATTGTCACGGGCATACGCCCCGTCCCTTACATAGGAATCCGCGGTCGGATTGAAGCTTTTGACAATATCGGACGGCGTCTGGGCAAGCGTTCCCGTGCCAAGGCCGGTATAACTGAGATGGAACTCTGAAATATACGGCGCATTGATGGAAGAAGTGATATACAGCCTGTAATACCTCGCGTTTACGGCCAGAAACGTCTTTTCAACTTCCTTCCCCGTGCCTTCCGTCAAGTCGATCCATTTTACATTATCATTGGAGGATTGGATTTTATATCCGGTCATCATACCGCCCAAGCCCGGCGCCTGTACAATCCCCGCCCAGTCTATCGTCACATTCTCGCCGAAATCGACCTTCAGCCACTCGCCGGCGGCATTGCCCGATCGATTCGGCTGCCAGCCTCTCAGCAAATCCTCGAAAGCTTTCCACGGCTCCTTGCCCGGAATGTACGACGATGCCGTATACTGCGCCAAGGGCTTGCCGGAGGCAACGGTTGCAGGCCGCTTCCGATCTTTCAACTCGTAAATCTCCGTTGTAAACTGAAGCTCCGGTTTGTTTGACGACGCCTCCCTGCTGTTGAACGAGATCTGCTCGTTCGCCGCACCGCCGGCTCCCGGCTCTTCCAACAAGCTGAACGATACGACCCGATCGGCCGAATGCTTGTACACGTAGTCGGTTACATTCCACTCGTACCATCGGCCGCTATCTTCTATTTCCACGGTATCGATATAAGTCCGGCCGCGATCGGCATTGTCCCAGGCCATGTCGGTCTCGCTCCAGTGGCTGTCGTCCATGCCGTATACGCTGATCTTCTTTACTTCGCTTGACGACACCTGATTTACATACAGCCTGAGCACTTTCCTGGTTTCCGCCGCCACGCTTCCCTGACTTGAGAAATCGAATTTCAGCACGGAAGTCATATTGTTGTCAGCCGTTTCGTTGCCGCTCTGCTTGAGAACAGATTCGGTGCCATAATTCGTGCCCGAATATGTTCCGTCCCTGATATACGAGTCGGCGGCGGGGTTGAGCGTAAATTCCGCAGGCACCGGAGGTTTGACAAGGACGAGCCGAGGGTTGTGGTCGTTTGCTTCACGGCTGCTGAACCAGCATATTCCCTCCGAATCTTCCGCGCTGGTGGCAGCGATCGTGAACGATACCTTTTTATCGGATAGCTGGGCGTTCACATAACTGCTCACATCCCACTCAACCCATTCCCCTGCGGTATTGCCGACTGCGACGCTGCCGATTTCCGTGCCGCCTGCGGGGAAGCCCGTGTTCCAGGTGGCCCCGTTCTCGGACCAGGTATCTGCCGTATGTCCATACAACGTAAGCGTCTTGTCGGCATTGCCGGTCGCAGATAAATATAACCTGAGTGTTGCCGACGCCACCGCGGATTTGTCATACGAATCGAAATCGAATTGCAGCGCGGCTTTCCGCTTGAAGCCGTCGCCATCGTTCTTCACCTGCAAGTTCGTATCCGAACCGTAATTGTCATTCGCGTAACTGCCATCCCTGACATGCGTGTCGGCGCTGGCGTAAACCGTATAGCTTGGCGAAGCAGGCGTCGGCGTTGGGACAGGCGTATCGACAATCACGTCGCTTAGCTTCGAGATGCCGATATAAGGAAGCGCCACATATTCGTTCGTAACTTCCGCGGAGGTCGCAAGGAAGATGCGCACTTGCTTGATCGTGCCGGTCCAGTACGGACTGGCGCTCAAATCGGCGGAAACGTCCTTGTACCCGCCATAGGTGAAGGACAGACTTTTATGGCTGTCCCATGCGGGATCGGCCGTTGTCGTCCACTGCACCGTATAGGCGGTGTCGGGCGTTCTCGCCGCACTGATCTTAAACCTGAGATATCCGTATTCGGCAGCGGCAATGCCCAGATGATCGGGAGATTGAATATACTGCGAATCATTCTTGATATTCACATGCAGGCTGCCGGACAACACGGAAATGGATGCCGGTCCGTTGGAATCTCCCGTACTCGCGGATTTCAGCCATCCTTCCGTATCGTGATCATTTTCAAACTCCCACAAATAGGCATATACTTCGTCCAACGCAGTTGCGCTTCGTTCGTTGGAATAGCCGCTCGCACCCGCGCTGTTTTTGGCTGTGACCTTATACTGATATTCAGTTCCTACGGTTACATTGGAATCGGTATAAGAAGTAGCCACGCTTCCGTAACCCAAATCGGACGCAATCCGCGTATAGCTGCCGATGGCCGACTTTCGGTACAAGTCGTAACTTTCCGCTCCATATGACGAAGACCATCGCACCGTAATTTGCCTGTCCTCGATCATCGGCGTCTGCATGACGGGAGCTGCAGGCACCCCATGATTTCCAAAAGTAAACTCTCTGACTCTGTAAGCGAGCGAAGAATATTCATTGCCCTCGACCACAGCAAAGGATACGATCCTGCTCTGGTTCCACCTTAACAGATCGAATCGGCTGCCGTCGCCGAAAGCGACCGCTCCCCCGCTGATGTTATAAATCGTCCATGTATGCCAGTCGTCGGACGCCGCAGCCTGAGCGGCATACAGCGTATTATACGTCGAGCCCCGATTGCCTGCCGCGAAGAACGCATAAATACTGTTATTTGTTTCATCGTAGACAATCGATGCTCGCTGAACGCCCGGAGAATAGTCGGGATTCACCGTGTTGATCCGCTGGCTGTGCCACTTTCCATCCGTCGTCCGCCAGTAGTGATAAGCGAGTATCGTACTCTCGGGGTTGTTCATATCGTACTTTCTCAGCGCGATAATATGCGGCTGCCCATCGCCATCGAGCGTCATGCCTTGCACATTCAACAGATCCATATAATTGGGCTCCACCATCACTCGGGTCGGACTGCCGATCGTAATCGCATTGTTCACGTCTCCAACGAGAACGCCGTCGCTGTTTCTCCACGTAAGGCCTTTGTCAGCGCTATATACATAGAACAAGCCATGCTGAGAATCGATGGAAGTGCCGGCATTGCTTGCGCCTTCCCTGTTCGTATACGAAATATGGAGATTGCCGCCCGAGTCGAACAGCACATCATTCGGATAAACGCTTCTTTTGGGAGAACTATAATAATCCGCAAAACGACCTTCTCTGCCGAATACCATGGAAACCCTGCTCCAAGTATGCGTGGCAGGGTCGTATTTGTTCAGATACCAGTCCCCGTCTCCCGATGCGCCCTGTCTGTTCATGAAATAAAGCGCATTGTTATCCGAAACATCCTGGATAAACAAAGGGTAGGTGGACATGCTCTCCAGGCTCGTGTCGCTCAGCATGCCGCTTCGTTCCGCCGAGAAGTGACCGGCATTCATCGTCGCTGGCGGGTTGGTTATAAAATCTGTCACCGAAACGATGTACCGATGCTGATCCGCATGGTTGCCGAACGAGATATGGAGCGTACCGTCCCCTGGAGAGATGCCGACAGCGCTGTTTCGGTGGTTGTTCTTATTGTCGGCTGCCGTGATCTTCGTGCCGGTAAACCTGTACACCTCTACCGAGTCATCGCTCAGCTTCCTTCTCCCCAGCGCCAGTGTTCCGTCGTAATCCCAGTAAGCGGTATATTGATAACCGTTATAGGTGACCAGTCTGGCGGCATCCCATGCCGCAGGATTAAAGAACGGATAGCTCTGCGCGTCGATCGTGACGGATTGGCTATGAATTACCCTGTCCGTGTCAGCCGCATTCGCGGCAGGAATCGGCAAGGATGTCTGTACGAGCGCCATCAGCAGTACGGTCAGCACAACTCTCTTCAACATAAAATGCAAAGATTGCTTAAAGTGCATGGCCATCGCGCCTTTCCTTATTGTAGGCTTACCCTTTCACCGACCCAACGACTAATCCTTTCAACATGTATTTCTGGGTGAACACGAACAGCACCACCAAAGGTGTGGCGGCCAGCACCGAGATGGCGAAGACCGGCCCCATATTGATCGATTGCTCGTTAAACATGTATCTGACGATCATCGGCATCAGCGTCATCTTCTCTGGCGAGTTCAAGAAGATAAGCGGGGTCAGAAAATCGTTCCATAACCCGTAAACGTTCGTCAGAATAAATGTACCCGTTGCGGGCAGCAACAGGGGAAAGATAATCAACCAATACATCCGGAACATGCCGCAACCGTCGATATGGGCCGCTTCCTCCAACTCCCGCGGAACGGACTTGGTGAATGCGGAATAAAGAAACGTCGCAAACGGGATATGGCTGGCCGTGTATAACAGAACCAGAGCGGTCCGGGTATTGATCAACTGCAATTGAACCATCAGCTTGAACAACGGGATCAGCGCGCCGATGGACGGGATAATCAATCCGGTAACCATCAGGAAGAACGTCCAGCGAAACAGGCGCTCCTTCCTTCTCGACAGCATATATCCCGCCATCGAAGCAACAAGAATGGTCAGTCCGAGTCCGCCGACGGTTACCAGAACCGTATTGTTTAAGCTGTGAAGCAGTTCGACGTTAAGCGTCTGCCTGTAGTAATCCAGATACAAGCGATCGGGAAATTTCAACGGCTTATAGAAGATGCTCGGATGCTTGAACGACATCATAAGCAGATACAGTACCGGAAACAAGAACAGAAAAGAAGCGATAAGCAGTAATACTTCCGTTATCGGCGAGGCTTGTTTCCGCTTCATAGTTCGACCTCCCGTCTGCGGGTGATGCGGAGCTGGATGGTTGAAACGATGATGATCATCGCCGTAAGCACGACACTGCCCGCAATGGCGTAGCCGTAGTTGCCCTCCCTGAACGCCGAACTGTAGATGGCCATAAATAAAGTATAGGAAGAAGTGCCCGGCCCTCCGTTCGTCAAAATATACGGCAGTTCGAACAGCTTTAAACCACCGACAACCGTCAGGAACATAACGATCGAGACGGACGGCATTAACAGAGGAAAAGTAACGTAGCGGAACAGCTTAAAGCCTTCAGCGCCTTCCATCTCGGCGGCTTCATACATATCGGCGGGGATCGCCTGCAGCCCGGCCAAATAAATAACGGCGCAATAACCGATCGCCTGCCACTGCGATAACGCGATAATCGTCGGAAATGCCGTCCGCATCGTACCGAGCCAGTCCTCCGCAATCGCGCCAAGCCCGATCTGGCTCAGCAATTGATTGATAAAGCCTTCATACTGGAGCAGTTGTCCCCAGACAACGGAGGCTACAACAAGGCTGATCACGACAGGCAAATAAAAAGACGTGCGGATCCAGGCTTTGGTTCGGAACTTCCGATTGAGCAGCACGGCTACCGTCAACGCTAGCGGATTTTGCACTACGATGCCGAAGACTACCATCTTCAGCGAGTTGAGCAGACCGTTCTTCATGCGGGGATCTTCCCACAAATAGCGAAAATTATCGAGACCGATATACTCCGGTTTGCCCATCCCGTCCCATCTCGTCGTGGAATAGTAAAAGCTCTGCAATATCGGCACATAAAAAAATAATAGAAAGATTGCGAGTGCAGGCAGAACAAACAACAAGCCTGTGAAATATTGTTTCCTGCTCAAATCCATATCCGTATCTCCTCGTTGGCCGCAATCGGGCAGCAGGGGGGCCGACCTCGCCCCCGAGCTGTCGCGCCGCCGTTCTTACGGGTTCGTTCGTATCGGGCGGTTACAACGTCGTTGTTATTGCGGCGGGAGCGCAACGTTAGCTTTGTCCCGTTCCAAGGCGGACATCGCAGGCTGAAAATCTTCCGGCTTGAAGTTGATCCCCGACACGATCTTGGTGACAATGTCGTTTAAAGCATTCAAGGAGCTGGTCGGGATGAAGTTGCTTAACCGGTAAGACAATACAACGCCTTCGTCCAAATATTGCTGGATTTCATCCATGACCGGATCGTCGAACTGAACCGTAATGTCTTTGAACGCGGAGTTCGCTCCCTCGCCTCTTAACCACGGAGCTTGAATGTCCGCGCTTGTAAGCACATCAAGCAGATCCTTCGATTCCTGAACCAGTTGCGTCTTGGCGTTAATGCCCAGGTTGGAGCTGCTGCTTACCGTAAGCGCGAACTGACCCTGCTCGTTCATAAACGGGAAGAACCCGATCTGGAAGTCGGTGTAACCGTTTTTGGCTACATTCTCCGCATGGGTGCCCGGCATAAATGACCCCTGGAGGATCATGGCCGCTTCGCCGGAGGAGAACGCCTGGCTCGATTGCGGCCAATCGATGCTAAGCGCGTCTTTGTTGAAATAACCTTTCTCTTTCATAAGCTGCACATTTTCCATGACGGACACAATCGCCGGATCGTCCAGCTTGCGCGTTCCGTCATAAATCTCCTTGCCGAAATTCGGGTTGACCGCCATGCCGAAGGACTGTATCCAATCATTCGTCACCACGCTGATCGTCCATTGATCCTTAAAGCCAAGAACGATCGGCGTTTTGCCGGCAACTTTGATTTTTTCGCTAATATCCATAAATTCCTGTACGGTTTTCGGAGGCTGAATGCCCAGTTGGGCGAACAGATCCTTGTTGTACCAGACACCGCCGGAAATGGCGGCCAGCAGCGGCACGCCGCGCAGCTTGCCATCGTTCATGACGGCGGCGGTTTTCTTGGAAGCATCCTTGATTCTCGAAGCGATCGGTTCGTTCGTCAGATCCATCAACAGATCGTTTTTCGCAAAATCGTTTCCTTGATAGAAGACGACATCCGGAGCGCTGTCCGAAGCAAACTGCGCTTTCAGCTTATCGAAATAAGCGGAGCTGAGCGTAATGTCCCATTGAATCTTCGCATTCGGATAGATCGTTTTGTACTTCTCTTCCACCATTCTCATCAACTCTTGCTGATGCGGCCGGTCGTCCAGAAACCAACTGCCGATCCGGATCGTAAACGCTTTGTCGTTGGAGCCGCTTTCCTCTTGCGGCGCGCTCTCCTGATTGTTGGCCTTGGCCGGGCTTTCGCTTGATTGAACGGAGCTGTTATCCGCGCCGCCGCAGCCCGCAAGCACAACCGCGAGACACAAGATTACAGCGAATAAGAAGGATGATCTGATCTTCATTGCAGCTTCCTGCCTTCCCTATAGTAGTCGGTAACATTTCCTATCATAAACGGTCAGGCCGACAACTAAGAATAGCTGCAATTGACTTTCTCTTTATTGCATTTTACTCCTGGATTGAAGCTTGTAGGCGCTGGGGGACATCTCGGTCGCTTTCTTGAACAGCAGACTGAAATGCGCGGAATCCTTGAAGCCGACTGCATAGGCAATTTCGTATATTTTGCTGTCCTCGTTGACCAGCCTGGCTTTGGCCGCTTCGATCCGATAGTTCCAGAGCAGCTCCGTAAAGTTGCTGCCGAACTCCTTCTTGATCAGCCTGCTCAGATACGAGTAGTTGATGTGAAGTCTTTGAGCGACCGTCTGCAAAGTCAAATCCTGCATATATTCGCATTCAATCATATGCTTAATCTCCGCGGCCAGGCGCCTGGGCGCCAATCGATAGGTTTCGCCAAGCCGGTCGGCATACGCCAGCAGCTTGTCCTCCAGTTCCCTCATCATGTCCGTCAGTACGACGCCGGACAGCATCTTGCTGCGTATATTCAGCGCTTCGCCGGGGTCCGGCTCGACGCCCGCCTCCTTCAATACCGCTTCCGCTTTCTCGATTACCCCGATGCAAAAATATTGAATTTCCCGCTTCTCCACCCCGGTCTGCAGCATTCGCCGGTAGGACTCCTTCAGCACGCTCCGGATGCCGTCCCGATCGTCCGTTCGAAGCAGATCGGCCAGCCGGTCGATGCTGAGCAGCGTGTCCTTCTCTCTCCCGGCCAATATGGATTCGAGCGCAGCGTAGGCAATGACCGATTTCTTGCCGAGCAGCATGCGGTACTCCATGCAGCGGGCCACTTCTCCGATAGCATCGGGCAGCTTCAACAGGGAAGCGTGCGGATGACTGATGCCGACGGAGAAACTCCAGCCCTGCTCGTCGTCGCACGCATCCGATACGGACCTGGCAAGTTTCATCGCTTCTTCCGGCATCCGATTTTCCACTACCGATCCGCACAACAGCACGATATATACGCCCAATGGCGCGCTGCATAACCAGTACGGGATCACGCTGCTGTCCAGAACCGGCCTGATCGACGAGAGGAGCTGACGCTGCTTGAACAGCGCCCTGTCGCTCTCCGCCTCTCCCGACTTGTCCGTCTCCGCATACAGCAGAACGAACGGCTCATCCTGAAATCCATGCTCCCGGAGCCATTGAAGCTTGCTCTCCCGGGGCTCGTCCGGTTTGTTGAACAGGTTGAAATAAGCTTCTTGATGCTGCCAATCGAACTTCTGCTGAAGCTGCAATTGCCGGACGACAACCAGCAAATCCTCGGGCACGAATGGCTTGGTTATGAAGTCAGCGGCTCCGAGCTTTACCGCTTTCTGCGCATATTCAAATTCGTGATAGGCGGTCAAGAAGATGATCGGCATGTCGGGATGCCTCTCGCGTACCTTCTCGGCCAAAGCAATTCCATCCATCACGGGCATGCGAATATCGGTGATCAGCACATCCGGCGCCGCGCGCTCGATCGCCTCAAGCGCTTCGCTGCCGTTGGAAGCCGTGCCGGCGACCGTGCACCCGAGCGTCTTCCACCCCGGCAAAGAGGCGATATAGTCGCGAATTTCCTGTTCATCGTCCACTACCAGCAATTGCATCATGCGTTCTCCTCCCGCCAAATTTCAATCGGCATCTGCACCGTGACCAACGTGCTGCGCTCGGCCTGCTTCAACACAACGCCATAGCCGTCCCCGTAATGATGCCGGATTCTTGCATTCACGTTCTCAAGCCCCGTACCGAGCCCCTTCTTCCCGCTGCCGTCCGCCCGGGGCGAAGCGTTCTCGATTTCGATCACGAGCCGATACCGGTCCTCCCGGATCCGAATATCGATGCGCCCGCCAGCCGGAAGCCGGTCGATGCCGTGAATGACCGCATTCTCGACCAATGGCTGCAGAAACAGCTTGGGAACGGCCACGTTCCGGAGCATATCGGGCAAGTCGATAGAGAAATGCAGGCGCTCCGCATAGCGAAAACGGTGAATTTGCAAATAAGTGTCCACGAAAGAAATTTCCGTCGATAACGGCGTGAAGCTGTTGCCGGGCATGATGGAAAATCGGAAGATTTTCGACAGCCTCTTCACGACCTCGGGAACGTATTTTGCCTTGTCCGAGGATTGCGAGACGACGCTGATATACTCTAGCGTGTTGTAGAGAAAATGCGGATTGATATACATGCGGATCGCCTTCAGTTCCGCTTCGCGCACGGCAATCTCGCTCTTGTAATTTTTCTCGATCAGTTCCTCCGTCCGTCTGATCAGTGTGTTGTATCCGTGGCAGAGCATGCCGATCTCGTCCCGCGTTTTGATCGCTCCGATCAGTTGATACTCTTCCCGCGTCGCTCTGCGCATGAGGCGAGTCAATTCGTGAACCGGGTTCGTCACCCTTCTCAGCACCCCATACGTCACCAGAACGACCGACAGCCAGGCAGTCAGCGTCACCCAGACGGTGAACAGCGCCTGCCTCTTGATAATGCCGCTCGTATCGGATGCCGCAACGACGGCGTATTGAAAATCGGAATACTGCGATTTCTGCCGGATGACGAGCGGATCGTCCGGAAGCCGAACATCCAGCACTTTGCCGATTCTGGCCGTATCGAAAGCGGATACGATCAAGTTGCTGGAATTGGTCATAAAGAACGCATCCGGCTCATAATTGCCGTACAGCTGCAGCACCTTGTCCCGGTCCAGCGTCAAAATGAGCATGCCGATTTCGACCTCTTCTGCTCCTTCGGCATAGATCTTGACCGCGCACGCCACTCGACCGTAATCCGTGAAGAAAGCCCATTCGGGCGTCCGCTCAAATTCGAAAGGCATAATCCAGAAAGCATTCAAATATTGCAGTTGATCCCGCTCGTCGGTAGAAATCAGCACCCTGTCCCGGTTGACCAGGTACAGATGGGAAATGTAATCGCCCGTGGCGCTGCGAATTTGCCCGAGCTCCGACTGCAGAAGCTCCGCGACCGATGAGGTCAGCATGCTCCGATAGTTTGTCGTGGTATCGCTTGTCAGCCCTGCCTCGAATTCCAGCAGCGTCCGAAATGGATCCTGCTTGGTCAGCTCCCACAGTCGTTTCTTCACGACATAGAGCATGCTGTCGATCTTGCCCGCCGTTTCGTTCAGGTTATGCTGTGCCGCTTCCGTCGCGTCCTTCTCCATTAGTTGGCTGGAGCGCACATAGAAGGTAGACCCGACCAGAATAAGCGGGACAAGCGTCAACAGGGAATAAATGATAAGCATCTTGTAGAGCATTCGGGACCGGACTGCATTGACCAGGAGCAGAAACAAGCGTTTCATGACAGTCCCTTCTCCCTTGGCGAAATTTGGCGCATTTTGTCACACATTATAACCGATAACGGCGAGAAGATGAACACGCTTTAATGCATGGCGCTCCGCAATACAATCGGGCGGTTTCGCCGCCATCCACGATCGTTTGCCCGTTCCGTCCGCTTTCGCTGTTATTTCGCTTACGCGCCGAATACCCGCTTGATCGCCTCCAGGTAGCCCATCCCGTTCACCGTATCCGGTTCCAGGTAGCTGCCTTCGGTCCATTCGTTCCAGGCGTTGATCGTCAAGATGCGCGGCTGCGTCCTGCCCCGGTCCAGGAATCGCTTGACGCCCTCCAGCGCAAGACCGAATTGCTCCGGCGTATTTCCCGCAAGGACAGGAGTGAACGGATACCCGAGAGGATCGAATCTGTCGCTCTGGATCGTTCGCGGACTGGAATCCCACCCCATGGTGACATTCGGAAAATAGGGCAGCTCATATTTATCCGTAAACACAGCGTAATCCGCCTCATTCTCCCTTCTGTACGCCGCGTAGGACGTTTCGGGGAAATTCGCGAGCTCCTGATGATGGATCCAAACATACGACGTAATGCTGTCAAAGCACAATTGCGCCAGAAGTTCGTTTACGTTCTCCACTTTCTTTTCCCCTGGCAGGATAGCCTGTCCCCAAACGACCGCATTCAAATGCAGCTCGCCCAGTCCGGCCGCCCTCACCTTATCGCGGAAACGGTCCAGCGCTCTGCGGGTCTCCGCGATCCCGCCGAAGTTCTCCACAAGCAAGGAAAGCTCGTATACGGAAACGTACAATCCGCCATTCACCCGCCAATAGGACGGATGGGCGAAATAAGTGCGAATCATATGGTCGGTCATCCGTTCGAACGCCTGCTCCGATACGGTTCCCTTGGCCAGCATCGGATAAGGCTGATGACGCGAGGCGGGATGAATATCCATCCAATGATGATTCGCCCACATGACGGCAAATTTCAGACGGCTATTATTAGGCGCCTGAAGAAAACCTTCCTCCAACGCCCGCTGCAAATAGGGCCCGTCCTCGTACCAGTACCAGTCGAAGATGAAGCTGTCGATCCCGTGGTCTGCCGCGGCGTCGATTTTTTTCGACATGACGGCAGGATCGGCCTCGTCCTCGTATCCCCAAGCGGGCGTTTTCGGCTGATGATGCCCCTCGTACCGCGGCGTCGCCCGCTTCACCAGCTCCCATTCCGACCACCCCGCTCCATGCCAATCTTCATTCCGCCGGTCGACATGGTAGTTTGGAAAATAATATACCGCGATCTGCGTTTGTCGGGTCACCTGCGAATCCTCTCCTCATCTTGTTCGGTCTGGTATATATTCTAACCGTTGCCCTGCATACAAGCTTGGCGAATCGGATAGAAAACAGGGAGAATTGGACAGTGGACCGGGAAAACATGCTATATTGGATCATAATGGGGTGAAGGCATGCGGGTGTATAACAATTCCATCTTTCAAAGCGAGGATTTCCTTTTTCACATTCATGACTTTGAACTGGGAGCCGGGCAAGATTTCGGGCCGCATCTGCATCGGTTCGTCGAACTGGTCTATGTGACAAAAGGAGAAGCGGAGCATGTGTATATGGACAGATCGTCCATCATACGCGAAGGGGATGTTCTCGTTATCGAGCCGGGCGTCCACCACGAATACCGGATGTCGGGCAGCGACCGTTTCGCGGCGATCAACGTCATCTTTCAACCGGAGCTGCTTACCGAAGAGTTCGCCGTTCTGTCGAAGGTTTCGTCATTCGTGGAATTGTTCTATGTCGTTCCCTTCATGAATCAAACGCATGAGCATGTCGAACGGCTAAGTCTGACGACACACCAACGATTGGAAATGGACTTTATGGTGAGCCGGCTTACGGATGAGTATACGCGGCAACGCGACGGTTATCGCGTCTATATCAAGGCTGGTCTAATCCAGATGTTCGTGTTCCTGAGCCGCTGTTATAACGCGCGCTTTCACAAGCCGCTTACCGTGAACGCGGACGACAAGGAAGTAATCGATCGGATATGCGAATATATCCGGCAGCAGTTCGCTCTGCCTCTGACTTTGGAGCAAATCAGTCAATTATGCGGAATGAGCCCGTCAGCTTTCAAAACGAAATTCAAGCACTTTACGGGCAAGACGTTCGTACAATTCCGCAACGAGCTGCGTCTGGCAACCGCCAGACAGCTATTGAACGAAACCGGCGACAAAGTCATCGCGATCGCGGACAAAGCCGGGTTCAACGATATTAGCTATTTCAACAAATCGTTCAAGCAAGCCTTCGGCATTTCTCCGGGGCAATATCGGAAACATCGCTTCCATTAACGATGTCCCCGCTTGAACAGGATTCCCGCTTTGTATGAGGCAAGTGAGATGAAGACGGTCATAAGCAGCGGAAATACCGCCAAATACAATAGCACCTCAAATACGGCAGCTATTGCTCCCAGGATGCATACAATCCCATTCAGCATGAACAGCCATCGAATCGTATTTCCTTGCCGGTCGCGAGCGAACGCCTGCGCAACGAATAAGGTGGACAAGCCCAGGAACAAAGTCCATCCCAGCAAATTAACGAAGTAGAGCGCCGATGTCGGGTTCCATTGCACGAATGGCTCCAATCCTTCAAGTCGGCCCTGCAAGACATTAATCCGGACAGATGTGAACTGAACGAAATAGTTGATGCTGGATAACGCTGCAAAGATAATGCCAAAGCAAATCGCCAATCTGGTCAGGATCTTCTTATGTACTGGCGTTATTTCATGAATACAGCACAACATGACGACATAGATCGGCGCCGATAGGAAAGCCATCACCTGACATAGACTATAAAAGTTGACATACGCGGTGCTGAAGCCTGCTACGGTATCTTGAATTCCGTTCCATTCGGGGATGGGAAAAGCCGCCAGCAATGCGATCATCCCAATAGCATAACCGACACCCGCTGCAACAAATAGCATAGAAGACCAGTAGCCGAGTTTATATACGACGAGATGATCCTTATTCTCTTGCAAGACTGTGTTCTCCTCCAATCGCTCTTATGGAAACCGTGATTTTAGTCATCCTGTCGAAAACGGATAGAGAATCGGCAATACAATCACCATCACGATGCCCATGATCAATTGCAATGGCAAACCAACCTTGACGTAATCCGCAAACGTATATCTTCCTGCCGACATGACCAGCGCATTGGGCGGTGTTGAGAATGGAGAAGCAAAGCACATGCTGGCGCCGACAGCAACAGCGAACAGAAACGGATACGGGCTGACGTCAAGCTGGACTGCGGCGCTAAGGGCGATCGGAGCAAGCAACACCGTGCAGGCCGAATTGCTGATGAACAGTGTCAGAAGGGAGGTCGTGAAGTAAATACCTGCCAACAATGCCAGAGGGCCGATGCTCCCAAACGTTTGAACCAGCCAGCCTGCCAGCATTTCCGCCGCGCCCGTCTTCTCGATGGCGATCGACATCGGCAACATGGCGCCAATCAGCACCACACTCTCCCAGTTCACACTCTTGTAGGCATCCTCCATCCCGCGGACACAGCCAAGTGCTACCATGAGGATGGCCGCAATCATAATGGCGGCAACTGCGGGTACCCACTCGGTCACCAGCAGCAGAACCATCAACAATAACACGCCTGCCGAGATCGGCGCCTTCAAGTCCATCGTCACTTTACCCGCTTCTACTTGAGGCTGACCCGTCACGATGACATCTTGTTGATCCTCGGCAAGCATCTGGATATCGGCCCAGGAGCCTTGCACGAGCAACGCGTCGCCAAATCGCATCTTCTCATCCTTTAAATTGTGGAAGATTGTTTGATCACGCCGCTGAATCGCTAATATATTCACCCGGTATTTCTCGCGAAAGCCCGCCTCTTTGACGTATTTGCCGATCAACCGGGAATGCGGCGTCAGCATCACTTCGGCAATCCCGACGTCACGCGTGACATAATTCCCTTCTTCCGATGGTACGAGCCGCTCCGGTGCATGCGATTCCATGAACCGTAATCCGCAACTGTCGACGAACGTCTGCACATTTTCAAAGGAACCATTGACATACATGATGTCTCCAGGTTGAATGACAGAATTCGGCCCGGCAATTTCTTGATTGATCGTTTTGAAAAACTGGTTTTTCACTGACAATTTCCGGCGAATCTCCAGCACACTCAACCCAAACCGGGATGGAATCTCAAGCTCCAGCAACGTTCGGTTACAGAGTGGAGAAGCGTCCGTGACCTGGACACGAAACAAGTTTTGCGACAGCTGATACTTGCGAGCCAGTTCCTGCAAGGAACGACTTTCTCCCTGTGCTCCTTCTCCGCTGCGATGCCGCGGCAAAAAGCGCCGCAAAAATAAAAACGAGACGACGCCCACGGCAATACAGACAACTCCGATTGGCGTAAAAGCAAAAAAAGAAAGCTTCTTATATCCGGCAGCCGTGAGCGCATCTTGAATAATCAGATTGGGTGGCGTCCCGATTAACGTCAGCATTCCGCCCATACTGCTGGCAAAAGCAAGCGGCATTAACAATCTTCCCGGATGGATGTGAGCGCTGGCAGCCAGACTGACCACAATCGGCAGCAGCATGGCAACCGTCCCCGTATTGCTGACGAACGCCCCAATCCCTGCTGTCACCAGCATCACCATCAACAACAGACGAGTTTCGCTTGTCCCCGCAATTTGCAGCATTTTTCGGCTGGCGATCTTCGCCAGTCCCGTCTGGAAGATCCCTTGTCCCACTACGAACAAACCAATCATCATGATGACAACTGAATTCGAAAACCCGGACAATCCTTCGGAAGGGGTCAAAATATGACCTAACATCAAGACCAACATGGCACACAGCGCCACCAGGTCAGAACGCACCTTGCCCGAAACAAACAAGATTGACGCCACCGCCAGCACCGATAATGTAATCACCATCGGCTCATTCACCCCGTTCTACACCCAATTATCCCCACTCGCCAGCTTCACTCGTTTGCTCTCCTTCGTTTATTTTACCTTGGTCGATTTTTTAATACGCAGATTTTTCAGCCCATTGACCACGACATTAATAATTAGCAGTACCACTCCAGCCTCAATCGCGTGATCGGCAATGTTCAGAACTCCGCCGGAGCGAATGATAAAATCGGTTACTTGCCCGAATATAAGCCGATCAATTCCATTTCCAATGGCGCCTCCAACCAGAAATCCGAAGCTGTAATCGACAATTGCGCCTTTCATTTTCCCCGTTTTCCGATAATAAAGCACAACAATCACGAAAGCCACCGCCACGATACCAAAAAGCCTCGCATAACCTTCGAACAAGCCACCAGCCATTCCGCTGTTTTCGATATGCGTAAATTCAATGCCCCATACTGAGATGGTCTCATCAATATCTACATAAGCACGAACCAGATACTTTGAAATTTGGTCCATGATGAATACAAGCAACGCAAGGAAATAGAATATGATAGCATCACCCATCTTTTAGGAATTTGAGGATAGCCTTCAGCAGACGGGAAGTAAACTACCAAAACACTATTCGACAAAATCGGAATGATGTCCTTCTTCGTGGAGAGGCAAACTCGGAAGCACAAGGATTCTGCGAGACGGTTGTCGAATTTTGAAAGATGGACACTTTCATATCTTACTCCGGAAAATATAAAAATTTATTGTTGTGTATCTTGTTGTCGCCTCGGAGTTGCCGGTGCTGCTGTTGACGGCGCGCAGCCAGCAGGCGGATATGTATACCGGTTTTCTGGTTGGGGCCAATGACTATGTGACCAAGCCTGCGGATGCGATGGAACTGAAATACCGAATCCGCTCGCTCATTGCGTTGAAACGGTCGCTGTCGGAGCGGCTTCGGATGGAAGCAGCCTATCTGCAGGCACAGATCAAGAGCTTGTGCGCGCCTACTTGTACATCGAGCAGGAGCGATTCGGGGATCGGCTGACGGTCATTCAGGAGATCGAATCGGGCATCCGCCTGTCTCTCCCGCCGCTATTGATTCAGCCGCTGGCGGAGAATGCAGTACGGCACGGACTTTTGAAGAGCTCAAGAGGCGGCGCGCCCCGGAATCGGTATTGCCAATACGAACCGACGTCTGATCCAGATGTACGGCCAGGGCCTGACTATCAGGAGTGTGCCGGGAGAGGCAACCGTCGTTGCCTTTACGATTCCACAACGGCCGTGAGCGGCATCGACCCGTTGCTCAGGTACTCTCATAGTGAAAGGAATTGGCTATGTGAAAAACAGAAAGATTCTCACTCTCATTATGATCGCTATCACTCTCTTGACCGCGTACTTTGTCCTTCAATCATTTCGCGTATTCGACTCCAATGCATTCGCGGCGAAAAGTGGCGTTCTTTCGTTGCAGCATTGGGATCGGCAGGATAAACTTGCGCTTGACGGAGAATGGGACTACTACCCGGATGAATTAATCGTGCCAAGCCCGGATGAGAATGTCTTTGAACGTTATAAGAACAAACGCCAATCCATCCCGGTGCCTGCCGCGTGGGATCGCTATAGAGCCGAGAATGCTACTCCTTATGGGACAGGCACGTATCGCTTGCTTATTCATGTTCCGGAGGATGACCTATATGGCGTAAAGCTGAATACGATTCGAAATGCCAGTAAAGTGTATGTAAACGGGGAGGAGCTTGGCTCAGCAGGCGTTCCCTCAAAAAGTACCGAACAATATCGCTTCGATTACAAAAAGTATGTCGTGCTGGGAAACAGTAAAAATAAGCAAATAGAGCTTGTTATCCTCGTTGCCAATTACGACTATGCGGTTGGCGGGATTGTCAGTTCGCTCCATTTCGGTCTAGCCGATCAAATATTAGCGGAACAAGGCCGCTCAAAATTCGTTGAAGCCTTTCTCATTTCCGGCTATCTGCTGTTTGCATTTATATACTTTACGTCCTATTTGCAACATAAACAAAAATTCCGGTATGAGCTATATTTCAGTCTATTCAGTCTGGCGCAAGCTGTACACATCTCAACGATCAATGAACGGTGGATCTACTTGCTATTTCCGAAGCTCGGCCCCTCTTCACAACTGGAAATACAAGCCGTTTCGCTTACGCTTTTCGTATTATTCTTCCTGTTGTTTGTATATCATTTCTTCAACATGTCTGCCAGCAGAAGGATCGTCACTGCTTTAAGTGCAATGCTGGCATTTCAAGCCTTGGCCGTGTTTGCGTTAAGCATGACGATCGATCTGATGGTAAAGGTTTCATTTCCGCTCATTCAACTCATTGTGTCAGGGACTACCGCTATCGGTTATGTGTATATTTTTATGATGCTGCTAAAAGCCTACAAACAAAAAACGGATGAGTCCAACTATGTGCTGATCGTTGTTTATACTTTTGGCCTTTATGGCATTCTGCTGGCCATTGTCCTGTTATTTGAAGTGGATATCGAAATACCGTCGCTTCTTCTGTTCCTCATTATGGTGATGAGCCTGGCGCTATTATTGAGTCACCGTTCTCAGCAGGCGTACAACAAAGTGGAGGAACTGTCTAACGAATTGCTTGAATTCGACCGAATGAAGGATGAATTTCTAGTCAAAACATCGCACGAGCTCGGCACCCCGCTCCATGGTATTATGAATCTCTCTCAGTCGCTGCTGGAAGGTGTAGAAGGACCTTTAAAAAGGAAACAGCAAGAAAGTGTTATCTTGATACACTCGGTTAGTCGAAGATTGGCAGGCCTGGTTAAGGATCTTTCATTTATTTCAAAAATAAAGCAAGGCGAGGTGTCTTATACCTCCAAACCGATCGAAATTCGAATTGTTGAAGAAGTGCTCGCCGAGATTGCCTATGTCATGCCACCCGCTCCGCCTGTTCAATTGATCAATAAGATCCCGGCAAATTTGCCGCTTGTTTACACGGATGAGCAAAAGCTAAAGCAAGTTTTCTTCAATCTGATCTACAATGCGATTAAATTCACCAAGCAGGGAACGATCACGATCTCAGCTCGAGTCATAGAGGAACAGATGCACATATCGGTTGAGGATACGGGCCCAGGTATAGCGGCAGAGTATCAAGACCTCATCTTTACAACTTTTTTTCAAGTGGAAAGCAGCCGGGTCAGAGAATCAGAAGGACTTGGTTTGGGATTAAGCATTACCAAGAAAATTGTGGAGGGCGCAGGCGGACGCATATGGGTAACTTCCGAAATAGGTAAAGGCTCGTGCTTCACCTTCACACTCCCGCTGGCTACTGATGAGCAGCTATTCGGGCATAACGAAGTAAGCAATCGCGAAATGTACGAGCAAGTTGCGTCTACCCAAATGAAAAATCGGGAGCCGAAGCAGCCGCAAGTTGTCCTGTCTACAAAAGTGAAAGGATCGAAACCGTATACGATATTGGTTGTGGATGACGAGCCTGCCAACTTGAAGGTGCTTATTACTATGCTTCGTTCGCTTCATTATAGCGTAATTGCAGTAGGCAGCGGGCAGGAAGCGCTCGACTTCATCGAAACGGAAAAGGTGGATCTATTAATTTTAGATTTAATGATGCCCCATATGACGGGATATGAGGTCTGCAACACGATTAGACAGAAGCGAGACCTGGTAGATTTGCCAGTCATCATCTTAACGGCAGCAGGACAACTGTCTGACTTGGTTGTATCCTTCCAATTAGGAGCCAATGATTACTTGCAAAAGCCTGTTAATTTGAAGGAATTAGAGATGCGAATCGAGTCTTTATTATTAATGAAAAAATCAGCACAGGAAGCCGTAGAGCACGAACTCAGTTACTTCTACGCTCAAATTACACCGCATTTTTTGTACAACACCATCAACGCGATCATTGCGCTAAGTTCGTTTGACCAGGAAAAAACTCGAGCTGCATTAAGCCATCTTTCCACCTATTTCCGAGGAAAGCTGGATTACCGGAAGCAGCGCTCACTCGTCCCGTTGGAAGAAGAAGTACAATTGGTAATGGCTTACCTGGCGATTGAACAAATGCGCTTCGAAGACAGGCTTCATATCGAATATAATATTGACGAATCCATTCGAACCTATATCCCGGCAATGACACTGCAGCCGCTAGTGGAAAATGCCGTACGACACGGGATAACAAAAAGGAAAAAAGGCGGAACGCTGCGTCTTACTATCGAGCGGGAACAGGAACAGCAGCTTATCAAAATCACGATAGAGGATAACGGCGTCGGGATTCCTCCGGAAAAGCAGCAAGAGCTATTGCGTGGTCGAAATGAGCGATTGGGCTTTACAAATCCATTTAGAAAGCTTTCGCTGCTAAAGGGAACTCGTTTTGAATTGAACAGTGAGGCGGGCAAAGGGACAACGATCATCATTCATATGCTTGAGATCAGAGACAACAGGCCATCGTTCTGATTTTCGCGCAAAGCATCGCACAAATGGTCAATGCCCTGCGGTATACTTCATCCGGCGGACGGTCAGTTTTGTTGGGGCGCCTGACCATAAAGCAAAGCGCCTGCGGAAGCATAGACCGCAGGCGCTTTGCATGTTTATTTTCGTCGACCGGCCCCGCCGCCGCGCGTGGAGCCGCCTCCACCACGGGAAGAACTGCCACTGGAGCCGCCCCCGAAGCCGCCGCCGGAGCTGCCGCTGCTGCCGGAACTGCTGCCCCCGCCGAAAGGTCCGCTGGAGCGCCCGGCCCCGCCGCCACGAGTAGAACCTCCGCTGCCGGAACTGCCACTGCCGCCGAACCATCCGCCGCCGGAACTACCGCTGCTGCCGGAACTGCTTCCGCCGCCAAAAAAACCGCCGGAGCGCCCGGAGCTGCCGCCGCGAGTAGAACCTCCGCTGCCGCCGAACCATCCGCCGCCGGAATTGCTGCCGCCACTCCCCCCGTACCACCCGCCGCCGTTATTCCTGTAAGTGGGCGGCTTCTGATACGTTCGACGCGGCGGCGGCGGCGAAATAGGAGGGCCGTACAGTTCGCGGCGGAGTCTGCGGGCCTTTCTGCGATAGTATGCTTTCCTGATCGGGAAAAGCAGCACCAGAAAGATCACAATGATCAAACAAATCAAAACGGGTATAACGCCGATTTCCGAATTATCTCCGGAAGCCTGCGTGCCCGCAGAGTTGCCCGCGCTGCCCGCACCGACGGCCGGCTCGCCCGGATTCCCGGATGCCGCCGGAGGAGCAACGCTGTCCGTCCACGCGCCGCCAAGCTGCCGCACGAACGCCGAATACACCTTGATGGCGCCGGCGCTGTAGTCCTTCGCGGCAAAATCCGTCTCCAAATCGTCATACAAAATATCGGAAATCATCCCGCTTGTCAGCGTCGATTCCAGTCCCCGGCCTTGCACGGCCCAATAATCGTCGTCGCCGATGGACAGCACGATCAGCAAACCGTTGTCCTTCTCCGCATCGCCGACGCCCCATTGATTGAACAAATCAGCCGTATAGTCGCTCATCGAACTGTTTCCGACGAAATCAACCGTTGCGATCACGACCTGCGCGCCATTCAGAGCCTCCAGCGCCCGGCCGTTCTCGATGATCAATGCCTCGTCCTCCGGGTCGATGACGCCCGCGAAGTCGTTTACGAAGAAGGCATCCGTCGGCGCAGGCAACGCCGTTGCCGCTTCAGCCGTGCACGGCAGCCACAAGGCCAGCGCCAATAATCCCAAACACGCCTTGCGGACCCAATGCTTCATCGGCTCATCACCTCCTAAGGGGCAAATAATTCAAGCGGTTTGACCGATACGAGCTTGCCAAGCAGACTGGCGGGAAACTGCTTCAGCACATCGTTGAACCCGGATGCCTTCTCATTGTACGGATTCCGTCCGAGAATCAACCAGCGGGATTCCATGTCCGCCTTGATCGTCTGGTTATACCGCTCGTCGCGGGATTCCAGCTTCATCTGGCCAAGCGCGTAGATGAGCGCGGCGCTCTTGGAGACGAGCCGGTCCGCCGCGTCATATTTGGCCTTGGGCGATGCTGCCGTTTCCAGTCCGGACCTAGCGTCCGTCACCGCGGCCAGTCCGGCGTCGTCCGCCGCAACATAGCGGCTCGCCACAACCGTCAGGTTGCCGCTCAATTCCAGCAGCCAATCCAGATCGAACTGGACGCCCGGCTCCTCCTTGGACACCCCGTGAACGAACGCCGCCTCCGCTTCCGCACGCAAACTGCCGAGCGAAAGCGATGCGCCGAGCACCGAAGCGGCGAGGACGAGAATCAGCGTAATCGTCCACGCCACCTTGCGTTGCCTGAACAGTTGCATCGATCATTCGCTCCTATCGCTGAACGGCGCTGCGCACTTCGAGCAGTTTGTTCTTCAGCTCGTTCTCGATGCGAACAAGCTCCCCTTCCGCTTGACGACGCTTGGTGAACCCTTCGCTCTGAATCTTCAGCACTTCGTCCAGCGTTTCAATCAACTGCTGATTCGTATGCTTAAGTGTCTCCACATCCACAATGCTGCGCTCCGCCTCACGCGCGGCATCCACCGTATTCGACTTCAGCATATCGGCATTCTTGCGAAGCAAGTCATTCGTAATGTCCGTCACGGCGCGTTGCGCTTCGATCGCCTTCTTGGAATGGGCCATGCCTAGCGCAAGCACCATCTGGTTTTTCCACAGCGGAATCGTATTGACGAGCGACGACTGAATTTTTTCCACCATGATGCTGTCGGTATTCTGAATCAATTTGATTTGCGGGCCCATCTGCAAGCTGATCATGCGCGTCAGGCTCAAATCGTGCAGCTTCTTGTCGAACCGGTTGCACATTTCGGCGAAGGAATTGGCCGCCTGGGCATCCTCCGGCTTGCCGCTTTGGCGCGCTACCTCTTGCAATCGGGGCAGTTCCGTCTTGACCAATTCATCCAGCTTCATGCGACCGGCTAAAATATACATCGTCAGCTCTTTAAAATAAGACAAGTTCAAATCATACATCTTATCCAGCATGGTGACGTCTTTCAACAGCGTAATTTTATGTTGTTCCAGCACATCGATAATCGAATCGACATTCCGCTCTACCGATGCAAACTTGGTTTTTAACTCCTCAATGCTGCGCCCGGCGCGGCGGAACAGTCCCAGGAAGCCTTTGGATTCTTCCGCTGCGGAGAAGCCTTTGAGCTCTACCACAAGGCCGGAAATCATCGAACCCACTTCACCCATGTCCTTCGTTCGCACATTCGTAAGCGCATTTTCAGAGAAATCCGCAATTTTCTGCTGCGCCCCATACCCATATTGCAGCACATGGGTAGCGTTGGAAACATCGATTTTTTGCGCAAAATCGCGGACCGTTGCCAGCTCCTGTTCCGAAAGCCCGCTATTCTCCGGATTCAGCAATTCGCTCGCGTCAGGCAATTTCTCGGGAACGGTCGTATCCGGTGCGCCCGGTTCCGGCACCCCGAGTTCAAGCGTCAACTCCGGAACTTTGGGGAGGTTTCCATTCTCATTTGTCATCGTAACACCGCTCCTTAAAATCTATTTTTTCATCAACAGGTCATCCGAACCACCGAGGCCATCCTTGCGCAACATCTGTTCCATGACTTCCACCTCTACCTCGGTATCTAGCGTTTCATCCCGGTAAAGCCGATCGAGCGCATCCTTGAACGCTTGTTCAATGGTGTCTGCAGCCGCTTCAATCTTGCGCATCGCATCCGTCACATTCGGACCCTGATTCGTATTATCTTCATAATCCTCATAACGCTTCATCAGGGAGATTGTCGTTGGAAAATAATATGTAGAAAACGTTCGAACCAGGCGAAACTTGCCGGCATCTGCTTTCAATAGTTCAAACATCTGATCGGATGATGCCACAATCGAATCGAGTCTGGCGCCAACCCCGGCATCGGCAATTTGCTTTCGCAGCGAGGCCAGTTCTCCTCTGTGCGTTCGCCATTGCTGAAGCTGCGCGTCATGCGCAGCATTCCCCGTGCGGATCGGCTCCGGCTTGTCCTCGACAAGCTCGACCTTCGGAGGAATGATTCGCGACAGTACGATATACGCGCTGACAGACAGAACGGTTGCAATAATAAAATCCATCCACCGATACATCGGAAACAGCAACGCATAGATGAGCCAAATACCGCCCAGCGCATAAATCGGCATAACCGATGGGATTTTGACTTCGCGCACTTGTGTTCACCGCCTTCTCTGCAAATAGTGTAACACAGAGAAGCATATTTGCAGACCACAATAATTCTACCGTTGAGTAAAGCTCGTGAATATTGCCCAGTGTATAAAACGTCGCGCGAAACCTCTCATGCCACAAGCCGCCTACCCTGACTATCAGAGCAGGCGGCTTGTTCGCAAGGATGGGGCGTTGCATTAAAATTTGCGGAAGTGGCAGGTCCGCTGGCAGCCGGACAAACAGAATGAAGCGGTTTGATTTCATTGAGCAGGCGGGCCGGAGGCGATCACCACGACCCGGCCGCGCCTATGATGATTCCCATCCACTCTTCGACTGAGATCGGATAGATGGCAAGCACTGCGTTCAACGCCTCTGTATGGCTATAGCCAAGCGCCTGCAAATTATTCGTTATTTTCGAGCGGTCGACTCCAGCATAGCTCCCCATCGCTCGGGTGAGTTCGAGGATACTGTAACCGCCGTCTTTCATAGCACGAAATGCGGCTTCCTCTCCCCCGGCCACATCCATCAATCCTTCATGTACGTCCCTCGCACTGAAAGTCGTATGGTGGAGCGCCTCGGCGATTTGGATTACACTCGCTTGGAACGGCGCCTGATTCAGGAGCTCCGCAATGGGCTTCGATGTCATATACCCATCGGTATTCTGCAGCAATGAACTTAGCAATTCAAGCGACAAATGGTAGTCGGTATACAGCGTGCCTGCGGCGGTAGGAACGCTATAGCCGGCATTCCGCATCGTATCCAACACGACGGAGCATTGAGCAGTTTGAGCGTAATCGCTGCAGTCCAGAGCCTGATTGCCGAGGCTGGCCGCGATTGCGTTAATGACGTGCGTGTACGTGAAGGTGCTGTTGCCAGTAGAGCAAGCAGGCAGATCGGCGAGAATGCCCCCCGTACAGGTTGTCATCTGTCTCAGCGTCTTCGCCATCGTCGTCGTCCAGAATTCGTTCGTGACAGGCGTAATCGTCTGATTGACGCCGGCTGCGACTTCCGCCAGCTCATAGCCGTTGCTCCACAACAGCGATCCAATCTCGGCTGGCGTATAACCGTAGCTTTGCATGATTGCTGCCGCCGGGGCGCGGTCTACGCCCAGCGCCTTCAGATTGCTGGACAATTTCAATGGATCATGAATCGCGCCGTCAGGACCGTACAGTTGGATCAATGCATCTATCGCATGGACGTTCGCCGCCTGCAAGTACCCTCTCAGCACGAACGGGTCGGTTGTTCCCAGCAAGGGGACGATGTCGGCAACGGAATATCCGATCTCCTTCATGGCCTGGGTGATCGCCCCGTCTCCGGTTATGTTGAACACACTTGCCAGCATTGATTTGGCATCCGACGGCGACAGCCCCATCGTACTGCGGAGGGCTGTCATCGTGAGGCGGGAATTGTAACCGACTTGTTTCAAGAGGTTCGCGATTTCAATCGCGTCGCTCTTGGCATATACCTGCTGTAACAAACTGACGGCCTGCGCTGCCGGCGCCCCCTTGGTATAGAGGTCCGTGGTCGCGTATAGCGGAAAATCAATCGTACTGCCCATTGCCGCCAACACTGTACTCACTTCCGTCGAAGTGCAGTCCCGTCCGGACCCCATAAATATATCCAGCAATCGCGCATCATCGGATTGATAGACTTGCTTCATCGCGATCATAATCGGTTCAAGATTCGCGCAACTGCCGTAGCCGGCGGCCAGCAAATTATCGGCAGTCGTCACGTCGTTTACCTTCGGAACATCTTTCAGATACTGCGCAACCGCCTCGGCGCTATAATCGGCTTCGTAGAGGTAGCCGACCATAGCCGCCAGCGTCTGACCGGAACTGGCCACTGCGGCGATCTCCACGAAATTATAACCGGCTTGCGTCATCGCTTCTATTTTTTGCGTAACCGTCATGGTGCCGTATACCGACTGGATTCTAGTCATTACCGTGCTGATGGAGCTGCGGGTAGCGTCGCGCAGCCCGGCTAACGCTTCGGTAGCATTCATCCCGAAGGTATCTTTCAATATGGGAATAAGCTGCCAAGCTGCGTTGCTGCCGCCGGCCAAATCCGAAGTTAATCCCGTTCCTTTGGCCGTGTAAGATGCGTTGCGGATCTTAATAAATTCGAATCCGTCTATCGCATACAGACTTTGCAAGGCCAACGCGACTCCCTGTAAATCGTAAACATTTCCCAACTTCAAAATTTCGACGCCGACCGTCTCCGCCGACGAGCCGAAAACCTTTTGCAGAACAGACGCAATTTCGGCGGTGCTGTAGTAGCCCTCGGCTGGACCGTTGATAAACGTAACACTGGATAGCGTCTGGGTCACCCCGGTCACGTTGAAGCTCCCGTCCTGATTCAGAGCCGACTTCAACATGGCGATCACCTGTTCACCCGAATAACCGAGCAGGTGAAGAAGCGGTGAAATTTGTTTGATCGAACCGGGCATCAGGGCTACCGCCGCCCTGGCGACATCGTTATCGCCGAATCCGGCTTGCTGGAGCATCTGAAGCGTATCCAGCGTATTAAAACCCATCTGTGAAAAAACTTTCGTGGCAAGCGCCGTGGCATCATAACCAAACACGGATTGAATCGCCTGCGCGATGAGGAGCGGACTATACCCATTCCCGTTAAGTACGTTGGTTATTGCCATATCTGCGCCCGGTTGTATTCTTTTGTAGAAGTCGCTTTCCAGTATTCGCGCAACGTCCGTTGCATCGTATCCGCCTGTTTTCAACGCGGATGCGCGAACATTCGAATCCGTCTTGTATGTCGCCGGGTACAGAGCAATTAGCAGCGCATTTGTCTCCGAGGCTGTCAGATTTGCCAAGCGCAAGTTGGCGGCGGCAGTGCCAACAACCGCGAGCGCACCGCTCTCGCCAAGCACACCCGGCCAAGCCGCCGCGACGGCAGCCGTATTATTGCCTCCATTCAAAGCGAGGACAGCAGTCACGGCATCGGACAAGCTGTAACCCGCTCCGGTCAGCGCCGATCCCAGTTGACCGGGTGCACCTGAGAAGCGTGACCACAGCGCGGCGGCCGTCTGCGCTACGGTGAAGTTCGTGGTGGCATAGAGCGCTTCGGCAAGCTCCAAAGGCTGCGTGAAGCCTGCCGAAGCAAGCGCCGCGATAAGCTCATCTGCATTGCCAGCCATCGGCAACACCGCGGCCGACACGGTTATACTATTTGCCAGGTATACTTGTTTCAAAGCCGCAGCAACGTCGGCGACGGGATATCCCGCATAGAGCAAGCCGGCTGCTGCAGAATCTGCGGGAACTTGCGCTGTCTTTAATGCGGTTGCCGTTTCGTTCACGTTGTAATCGTTTGTGTGCAACGCCTGAACAACAACAATGAGCGAATAGCCATCGGTCTTTAGCGTGTCGACAATGTTACTCAGCGTTACGTTGTCATTTTTCAGTTGTTCTGCAAGCGAGCCGGCCGTCGGGACAGCCAGGTTGCTGAAGGTCGGAAGCGGGGAACCGCCAGCGGTATTCAATCCCGGCGGTTCATACGAGACGGACACCGTACCGACCGGAACGGAAGCGGCCAGGCCAATGCGAAGCTTGCTTGGATCGGCATCAAGCGTCGTTGAAACGACCGGGTTTGAAACCCCGTTCACCGTAACGGTCAAACCGGCCGGCGACGTCGGTGCGGCAAGCGGCGCTTCGAAGCCAATCACAATTTCTGCAGCATCGCCGCTGGTTGACGCAGACAGGATGTTGAAATCTTTGACCGTTACGTTGGCATGGACCTCCAAAGGAATTGCCGGATTCGCCTGGGAGACGCCGCTGGGCAGGCTGAACGTTCCGATTGCGGTGTAATCCTCTGCCTGAGCGCCGTTGTAACCGTCAATCGTCCAGACCAGGTTGACGCTGTGCGCCGCTCCGGCTTTATCCGTAATCGTCGTTGTTGACGCCAGCGCGGCGATGGCGTCCGCTTCCGATGTCCCAAACTCGACCTCGGCGTCCGTTACATCGACGATGGATACGATAGAGGGAGCACTCACCGTTATATTGGCCGTTACGCTCAATGGAACAGGCGGATTGGCCTGGGAGACGCCGCTTGGTAACGTGAATGTTCCGGTTGCCGTATAAACGCCTGCTTGATGATCGTTGTAGCCGGCAATCGTCCAGCTCAGGTTGACGGGATGCGTCGAACCCACGTTATCCGTCACCGTGGTCACATCTGCCAACACGGCGATAGCGTCCGCTTCCAACGTTCCAAATTCGACCTCGATGTCCGTTACATCGGCGATCGATACGATATAGCGATCATTCACCGTGACGTTGGCCGTCACGCTCAAGAGAACAGGGGAATCGGCTTGCACAACATCCGCCGGCAACGTGAATATTCCGGTTGCCTCATACACGCCTGCTTGATTGCCATCGTAATCGGCAATCGTCCAGTTCAGGTTGACGACGTGCGTCGCATCAACGTTATCCGTTACCGCGGTCGTTTTTGCCAACACGGCGATAGCGTCCGCTTCCAATGTCCCGAAATCGACCTCGACGTCCGGCACATCGGCGACGGATACGATATAGGCGTCATTCACCGTTACGGTTGCCGTCACGTTCAATGGAACAGGCGGATTGGCCTGGGAGACGCCGCCGGGCAGGATGAACGTTCCGGTTGCCGTATAAACATCTGCTTGATGGTAGTCGTAATCGGCAATCGTCCAGCTCAGGCTGACAGTATGCGTCATGCCGGCTTTGTCGGTAATCGTCGTTTCCGTCGTCAGCGCCGCGGTGACGTCCGCTTCCGATGTTCCAAACTCGACCTCGATGTCCGCTACGTCGTTGATGGATACGATATAGGGGTCTTTCACCGTTACATTCGCCGTTATGCTCAATGAAACAGGCGGATTGCCCTGGGAGACGCCGCTTGGCAAGATGAACGTTCCGGTTGCGGTGTAAACGCCTGCTTGATCGCCGTCGTAATGGGCAACCGTCCAGCTCAGGTTGACAGTATGCGTCGCACCGGCTTTATCCGTAATCAAAGTTGTCGTCGCCAGCGCGGCAATGGCATCCGCTTCCGACGTTCCAAAATCGACCTCGACGTCCGTTACATCGGCGATCGATACGATATAGGGATCATTCACCGTTACATTGGCCGTTACGCTCAATGGAACAGGCGAATTGGCCTGGGAGACACCGCCGGGCAAGATGAACGTTCCGGTTGCGGTGTAAACGCCTGCTTGATGGTAGTCGTAGCTGTCAATCGCCCAGCTCAGGCTGACGGTATGCGTCGTACCGGCTTTATCCGTAATCGTCGTTTCAGTCGCCAGCACGGCGATGGCGTCCGCTTCCGACGTTCCAAAATCGACCTCGACGTCCGTTACATCGGCGATCGATACGATATAGGGATCATTCACCGTTACATTGGCAGTTACGCTCAATAGAACAGGCGGATTGGTCTGAGCAACATCTGCCGGCAAAGCGAATGTTCCGGTTGCCACGTAAATGCCTGCTTGATCGCCATCGTAACCGTCAATGGTCCATGTCAGGTTGACGGTATGCGTCGCATAAACGTTGTCCGTTACCGTGGTCGTCGTTGCCAGTGCGGCGATGGCGTCCGTTACCGACGTTCCAAACTCAACCTCGACATCCGTTACATCGGCGATCGATACGATATAGGCGTCATTCACCGTTACATTCGCCGTCACGCTCAATGGAACAGGCGAATTGGTCTGAGAGACGCCGCTTGGCAGGATGAACGCTCCGGTCGCCACATAAACGCCTGCCTGATGGCCGTCATAGCCGTCAATCGTCCAGATCAGGTTGACGGCATGCGTTATTCCGGCTTTATCCGTAATCGTCGTTGTTGCCGCCAGCGCGGCGATGGCGTCCGTCTCCAACGTTCCAAAATCGACTTCGATGTCCGTTGCATCGGCGATGGATACGATGTAGGGGTCATTCACCGTTACCGTTGCCGTCACGCTCAATGGAACAGGAGGATTGGCCTGGGAGACGCCGCTCGGCAAAGCAAACGTCCCGGTTGCCGTATAAACGCCTGCTTGATTGCCGTCGTATCCGGCAATCGTCCAGTTCAGGTTAACGGTATGCGCAGCATACACGTTGTCCGTCACCGTAGCCGTCTGATCCAAGGCAGACAAGGCATTGCCCAACGTTGTTCCGAAATCGACCGCAATGTCCGACGCATAAGTAACGGATACGACAGTTGCATCGACTGGCGGAACGACGGCTGCTTTCACCGTCACTTTCGCCGTAACTTGCAATGGAACGGGCGGATTGGCCTGCGCAACCCCCATCGGCAACGCAAACGTTCCGACGGCCGTATAAACGCCTGCTTGATTGCCGTCGTATCCGGCGATCGACCAGCTCAAGTTGACCGTATGCGCCGCGTGACCGCTGTCCGTCAGGGTAGTCGTCTCCGCCAGCAGGGACAAGGCAGACGCCAGCTCCGTTCCGTAAACGACTTCGATATCGGCTGCGCTGGCAACAGAAGCGACGGTAGGCTGCACCGCGCCGTTCCCGCCACTGCCATTACCGCCGCCGTTGCCGCTATTCCCGCTACCATTGCCGCCATTATTGCCGCCCGCAGCGGGTCCCGTCGCACCCGCAGGCGAATCGTTGACTGCGACGACAACGCCTTCCGCCATCTCCAATTGATCCGGCTTTCTGTCGAAAGTGGATCCGTTGACATTCACTCTCGCGTTTTTCACATGGCCTTCGCCGGTTACTTCCGTATTCGAATCGAGAACCATCGTGTCCACATTCGCATTTTCCGCCAAACTCAATTTCGTGCTCTCGGCGCTGCTGTTCACTTTAAGCTCGTTGATCGATCCGCTTTGCAAATCAACGAAGACGTTCGGCGTATCAATGTTGACCGAAGTAAACGTCGATCCCGAGGCGACAATCCGAACGCTTCCTGTTTTTTTGTCAACGATTACTTTGAATAATTGGGAATCGATCACATGGACACTGTGCTCGCCACCACCGCTAACGATCGTCGTGCCTTCCACGATGATGCCATTCAGGGTAACATCTCCTTCTCCAATGGATTGCGCAAGCAGCAGATTGCCCGTAATCCGCACATTTTGCAAAGTGACATCCGCAGAAGTGATGATGACATTGCCATGGATCGTGTTAATTTGACGTTCCGGCCCATAAGTGCCGGCCGCAACGATCTTCATGGCGGCCGTCTGATCCAGCGCGACAATCGCTTCGGCCCGTGTAATCGGTTGTACGGGGCGGAACGTTCCATCCGGGTAACCCTTCATGTATCCTTGGTCAACGACCGCTGCGATTGCCCCCTGACTCCATGGGGGAATTAACGCTTCGTCGCCAAACTTCAAAACACTCTTGCCTCCAGACTGATCCAATCCTAGCATTCTGGCAATCACGACCGCCGCTTCTTGCCGGCTGATCGGTTCATTCGGCTGAAACGTACGATCCTGATAGCCGGAAATATATCCGGCCTCAGTCGCTATTTCCACGTCTTTGGAGTACCATGCGTCAGCGACATCCAAGTATCCGATGGCCGCACGTTTCGTATAGCCATACATCCGATTGGCCAAAGCGACAAATTCTGCCCTGGTCACTTTCTGCTCCGGTTGAAAGCTGCCGTCTTCATGGCCCTTGGCCCATCCAAGATCGGCCCAATGCTCAATAGCTTGCTTGGCCCAATGGCCTTGAATATCGTTGAAAACAAGCCGGGATGCCGACACCGCTGGCGGAACCTCTTGCGCTGCCGACATCGCTGCGAAAGGAAACAAGCCGGCCACCATAGCCATGATCACAATTCCGTTTAACGCCGTACGCCGTCTCTTCCTGCTAAATAAATGCATTCTATTCGAACTCCCTTCGTTCAAGTGCACACGCGTAAACGACTTCTCCGTCCGGAGAGTTATGCGAAGCAAAACTGACTTCGAAATCATAAGCTTGGATGACAAAAAATAGAGATTATCATTTTTATTGTACAAAGCTCTGCTAAAAGAATAATGAAAGAAATTGACGAAAAATGACTAAAACCCGCGTTGCATCAAGCCTTCGCGGGTTTTAACGAATATCGGAATTATTTTAGAGCTTGCCAAATACCAGCAATGTCCTCCAGCGTACGCCATCCCCTTCTTACAGTCCGATTTTAAGCTTTATATTCTCAAGACGTTGCAGCCATACTGCGCGTCGATAAGCCTTCTCATCCAGCGCCAAATCCGGAGTCAGGAAGCTTCTTGCGAGCTTGCTGTAGGTTGTATTGGCATAGGCAATGTAGGAGGGTGTCAACCGCCCTTCGTGAAAGCAGGTGAAGTCCGTCCGTCTGCGATCCCACCATAGATGACTCCAGAGATGCAAGCTGTATACGTCATCTAGATCTTCTGCGCTTCGCTCGAATAGCTGCCGGATGCCTTCACGCGACCAATCCAGATGGAAAAAAGAACGTTCCGGCTCGATTCGTATCGACATCGGATGCTGCTGACTTAAGCGGTAGGGCAGGAAGGTGGAGTGAGCGCTCCAGCTCCCGTCGAATTCGGAATAAATCGAATCCAGCCACGCGCGGACAAATGATGACCCGCGCTCCGCCATAATGAAAGCGTTGCAGAGAGAGCCCCCTGCCTGTCGCGCAGCAGGCATCGTCCAATCCACCCGTTCCTTCCCCATCACGCAAGGTTCGGCATAAAGTTCGTCAGGCAGGGGCCGAACGAAAATCGTATCGATATCCGCATACACCCCTCCGTATTCCAGCAGCACCTGCAGTCGGGTAATATCGGACAAGTGGGCATAGCGGAATTGGGCAATATCCGGATCCTTATATTGGTAGGAAGCCATGAAGGCATCCTCCTCGATCCGGTTTAAGTGCAGCCGAGGCTTAATCCGGTCCCACCAGGGGCCAAACGGCATATGTCGGTAATGAAACATCACGATATCCGGCCGGTTCACCTCAAGACACGAAGCCAAACATATATAGTACGCCAAGTGAAACGGCTCTTTTTGCTCGCGAAGACCAAATACGAAGTGAAACATCCTCGGAATCCGGCTCACATTAGAAAACCTCCAGACAGGCAGCGGCAATTTTCCCTGATGCGAAGCGATCGGCGACATGTTGCTGAAGCTGCCTGGCTCTTGCCCTGGATTGTTCCGCATCGACAACAATCCCGCGCAAGATCGACCGCGCCTGCCGCACATCGATCTCAGCCCACCGCTGATCCGGTCGGTAGGAGGTACGGCCATAAGCGGTGGATACGGGAACCAACGTATAAGGGAGCAGGTACGCGGACTCGCCGGGCAAATAATCCAACTGGCCGCCATACCCGGTTATCGCCACGCAATTGCCGAACCAGGCCGCTTCATAGGCGCCCATTCCCCATCCTTCGCCGCGAGTGAAGGATACATAACAATCGCCTGCCTCGTGAAGCCGGGCGATGTCCGCCGACGTAAGCTCCTCTGCGATGTGAACGATTCTGGCATCCGGGCAGGTTTTCATCATTTCCGCGAAGCTCGACTTGGAAGAGCGCATCGCGCGCCGGCCGAACCATCTCTTCCATCGATTTCTGTAGCTGGACCAATCGACGCCATCCGTCTTCACGATCAAGATGATGTTTTCCGCAGGCGAGAACTCTTCCATGAATGCTTGCAGCAGCAGCGTAATTCCCTTCCGCTCGCTCCACACGCCGATGCTGTAAAAAATATAATTCCCCTCTGCCTCTCCAATCGCACCTGACAACAGTTCCGAAGCCCGATCCTTGCCGACTTGACCATGAAACTCCGACACATGCGGCAATACACGCACAGGCACGGTAACGCCGCAGCGCTCGAATACTTCTTTATTCCACCGGCAAGGCACGAAGATGCCGTCCATGGCATTCAACAGCTGCGGCCAGTGAGGAGGGATCCGATCTGTTTCCCAAGCGGTATAACCCCAGACCGGAACTGAAGGGTAAGCGGTTCTTCTGCGTTCGGCCCAGTAGGGATAATATTCGGGGACGGTATGAACGACAACGCCGTCCAGCTTTCCCAGGTCATCCTCTTCGACGAGTCGGCCGCCTTGATGAACGTTTCCCGGCAGCAGACAGGTAACGGGCACTTCCGCTCCCTCTGTTCGCAAGGATTTGATCAATCCCTGCGAGGCGATGCCGTAACCTACCTGCTCCTGAAAGCTTATGTAATTGATCCTTTTCATCGCGAAGGCACCTTTTTCTTCAACACGCCCGCCATGAAGCCTTTAAAGCAAGCGACAGCATAACGCCTGAGAGCCGGCTTGAAGACCACGAGCTTGATCAGAAATTTGACGATATACTTCAGAATGTGAGTGAGCGACCAGATCGTCCGATAATTGCCGAAGACAGTGCCTACTCCGTAACTATACAGAACTTCTTTATGAATCGCAGCATCTGTGTATGGGGGAATTTTCCTCGGGTGCTTCACTCGAATGTCGTCATGATAGAGCAGCGAGACAGCTTCCCCGGCTTTGTGCTTCAGCGCTCGATAGCACAATTCTATTCCCTCTCCCGCATAATATTTTCCACCGGGGCCGAAGTCAGGGGCGAATCCGCCGAGTTCATGGAACAAGCTTCTCCGAATAAGCAGCGCGGTTTCACTCATATTCGCATACAAATTATAGGAATGTAAGCGTCCGTGTCCTCTCCTTGCACCGCACAAATAAAGACCATCGTGATCCCATACGCTTCCTATAATAATGTGCGGGTTATAGGTACGAATGACCTGTTTCATAACATCTATCGTGTTCTCCAAATAGGTGCAATCATCATCGGCAAATGCCAGCCATTCCCCGTTCGCCTGACTCGCTCCATAATTCCGCGCCTTGTTGGCATGATATTCGTCTATTCGCAAGGCACGCAGGTTGAATCTGCCGGTAAAACGCTGAATCACGCGAGTAAGCCGGTCATCGGCATTCTGGTCGACAACGATGACCTCGACATCATCTGCCAGCTGCAGGGCATCCAGGGATTCCAGCAGCTTCTCCAGCTCCACCGCACGATGAGCCGCAGCGATAATGATCGTTAACAAGCAGCCTCCGCCATGACATCTATTGCCGCCTCCGGGGTTCAATAGGCCCCCCTGCGCAGGAAAACTACCTTGACCGTCAGGAACAATATTTTGATATCGAGCCAGGTCGATCGTTCGCGCACATAGCGCAGCTCGATATGGACGCGCTTGGGATAACCGACAGCGCTCCTGCCGGCCACCTGCCAATAGCCGGTAATACCGGGCTTGACGGACAGGAACAGCGAAGCCTGATCCTTGTATTCGAGCAGTTCCTCATCGACAACAGGCCGGGGTCCCACCAAGCTCATCTCGCCCAGCAGCACATTCAGCAATTGCGGCAGCTCGTCCAGGCTGATCTTGCGCAAGTAGAGTCCGACCCTTGTCATGCGAGGATCCTCATGCGGCTCCAGCTTATAGTTGCCTTCCCGATACTTGCGGAGAAGCGCAGGATCGGCTCGCAGCCACTGCTCGGCATCAGGCGCCATGGTACGGAATTTGAACAGCGTAAATCGGGTCCCGTCCCGCCCGTTGCGGACTTGACGAAACAGAATGGGACCACTGGGGTCTTCGAGCTTGATCATAAGGGCAATCGCCCCCAATAGAGGCATACAAATAATTAAACCCGCAATTGACAGAACGATATCCAGGATTCTTTTGACAGTATGATAGATTGCCAGTTTATAGGTCGGTCCCACATATTTCGTTTTGGCATAGGCATCCGTCCGATTCATTCCAATCCTCCAGTATATTCCGTATGTCAATAGGAATGATATACTCATCATACCGTGTTAATATAGCGTATATCAAGATAAATGACTATCCGGGGCATCTTATGGCGTTGGGGGAAATCTACTTACTATGGATCGTCTGCTCAAGGGTCATCGTCCGATGACAAAGCTCGTTTTCATTCTGTTATTATTGTGTCTGGCCTTCAGCGTGACGAATCTGCTTCCCGTCAGTGCGGCTTTGATTTTGTTGATCCCCCTGCTTCCTCTATTATTGTTCGATTATCGGCCCCTGCACGCTGTGTTTGTCAGTCTGGGTGCGACGCTGCTCTATTTTGCCATAAGTGCCGTGGCATATGACTACCATTCCTTGTTCAGCTATGACTTCTATCGCAGAGACGGCAACGTATTCGTGGCCTTTGCTCCCCTGCTCATCTTGTCACTGCAGCGTATCCGGGTAGATATGGTTCGGATCCTGCGTTATTTTGTCTATTGGGCGACCGGAATGAATGCGATATTTCTCGTCATTTATTATCGAACCGGTCATACGATTTTCATCCGTGAAGAAGGCATTTACCACTTCCTGTTCGTGGCCCACAATGCGGCTGGCGGTTATCTCGCAGTTATTCTGGCGTTCACAATCGGCTTATATTTGGGGACCAGGGAGCGGCGGTTCATCGTGCTCGCCTTGATTAACATGGCCGGATTGTACGCTACCGACTCAAGGGGCAGCATGATCGGCATTGCAGCCGCCTGTGTCATTATTCTGCTGTTCAGAGGCAAATTCACCAAGACCGTCGTGATCATCATGGTCGCGTCGCAGGCGCTGCTGTTCGCCTGGTTGTATACCCATTCTTCCCCTTCCGATTATATGCAGGGGGAATCCCCTGTAACGGACGACTATAGCTTCGACGTCATCGAGCGGGGTCATACGATTGTAGTCAGAGCCTTCTACCTGTGGCCGCGGGCGATCTCTCTCTTTCTGCATTCCCCCCTCGTGGGCACCGGATTCGGAAGCTATGACGATCTGCCGTTTTCCCTGCAGGGCGTGCCTCATCTGATCATGTTTAACCAGCCTGAGACGATGATTCATTCGGACAGGCATGCCCATCACAGCTTCCTGCATGTATTGGCCGAAACCGGCATAATCGGTTTACTGATGTTGATCTATCTTCTCTATTCGATTTGGAAATCTATCGTTCATCTTCGCGATCCAGCCGTTCGTTCCGCCTTGCTGCTCGCCTTCTGGGTGTGCATCGTCTCGTCGTTTACCGAACACCGTTTGTTCACGCCTTCGCAGATGCTGCCTTTCATCCTTGTATTGGGACTAGCCATCGCATCCTCCCGATTTGAGGATCATACGCACGATAACAGGGAGGGCAGGCGCTTACCATGAAGAACCTCTACATCAATGCCAGATTCCTGACGCAGACGCTTACCGGCGTGCAGCGATATGCCATCGAATTGGTGCAAGCGATGGACCTGCTGCTGCATCGCGAGCTGAACGCAGAAGATGTCCGCTTCACTCTACTGGTTCCGCGCGGCAAACGGGCCGATATCGCGTTGCAGCATATGCAGGTGAAGCAAGTCGGTTCTCTCCGAGGCCACCTATGGGAGCAATTGGAATTGCCGCTATATGCGCGCGACGGACTGCTGCTCAATCTGTGCAACTCATCGCCGATCATGAAGCGACGGCGAATCGTTACCCTGCATGACGCCAGCGTCTTTGCCGTTCCGTACAGCTATTCGTTCGCCTTCCTGACGGCATACCGATCGTTGTTCCGGCTCGCCGGGAAATCGGCGCTGCGAATCATTACGCCATCTCAATATTCCCGGGAGCAATTAATCGATTGGTGCGGAATCCCGTCCTCGATCATCCGCGTTATTGGGCTCGGAGTCGATCATATTCACCGTCAGCAAGCTGACCCTGCATACGCAGAACAATTATTGCCTGATCAGCCGTTCATTCTTGCGGTGGGCAGCTTGAATCCGCATAAAAATCTGCAAATGCTGGAACGGGCAGTGCGGGAGGGACTCTCGCATGCGACCATCATCGCCGGGTCCGTCGATCCCCGGGTATATGCCGACGCTTCACTTGTGGCCCGGAACGCGGCTTCGCCCGGTCCCGATTCGTCGCTTGTTCGCTATGCGGGCCGTGTCGATGATCGGGAATTGCGCACCCTCTATAAGCATGCCGCTTGTTTCGTATTTCCTTCGTTATACGAGGGCTTCGGACTGCCGCCGCTGGAAGCGATGGCCTGCGGCTGCCCCGTGATTGTCTCGCATGCCGCCGCGCTGCCTGAAATATGCGGAGACGCGGCCCTCTATTGCAACCCGACCGATGCTGCGGATATTGCCGCGAAGATTCGACAGGTGATCGATGAGCCCGCATTGGCCGAGAGACTGCGCCGTCAAGGAATCGCTCATGCGGCATCATTCACCTGGGAGCGCTGCGCCCGAGAGACGTTCGCCGTTATTCAGGAGGTATTGTGATGAAGATCGCTATCGTTCACGATTGGCTGGTTACCTATGCCGGCTCGGAACGCGTGCTGGAGCAGATGCTCCGGTTATATCCGCAAGCCGATCTGTTCAGCGTTGTCGATTTCATGCCCGAAGCGCAGCGGAGCTTCCTGAATAATAGGCCCGTACATACCTCGTTTATTCAGAAGCTTCCGCTGGCCAAGCGCTTGTTCCGGCATTTCCTGCCGCTCATGCCGCTTGCCATTGAACAATTCGATCTGTCGGGCTACGACCTCATCCTGTCCAGCTCGCATGCCGTCGCCAAAGGCGTACTGACCGGTCCCGATCAATTGCACATCTGCTATATCCACTCGCCGATTCGTTACGCCTGGGATCTGCAGCACCAATATTTGCAGCAATCGGGACTCGGCAAGGGGATCAAAGGCTGGGCGGCCAAATGGCTGCTGCATCGAATGCGAATATGGGACTCCCGGACATCCAACGGAGTCGATGCTTTCATAGCCAACTCCGATTATATTGCAAGGCGCGTATGGAAAACGTATCGGCGCGAAGCCTCTGTCATTTACCCGCCGGTGGACGTGCAGGCTTACAGCTTGTGCGAGGCCAAGGAAGATTACTATCTGACGGCATCGCGGATGGTGCCGTACAAGATGATGGACCTGATCATCGATGCTTTCGCGCAGATGCCGGACAAGCGGCTGATCGTGATCGGCGACGGCCCGGATTATGGAAAACTCAGCAGGAAAGCAGCGAAGGCCAAGGGCAATATTACTCTGCTTGGTTATGTGCCCCATGCCCAGGTCAAGCAGTATATGCAGAAGGCCCGGGCTTTCGTCTATGCGGCCGAGGAGGACTTCGGCATCACTCCCTTGGAAGCCCAGGCTTGCGGAACGCCGGTCATTGCTTATGGCAGGGGCGGATTATTGGAGACAATCCGCGGGCTTGATCACGCGCAGCCGACGGGTCTGTTCTTCACGGAACAGTCGGCTGCTGCCATCGGACAGGCTGTTCGTATGTTCGAGCAGGAAGGCGGTGCGATCTCTGCGGCTGCGTGCCGCGATAACGCGTTGCAGTTTGCCGTGGAACGATTTCGGAACGAGCTGCAGACTCACATCGAAGCGTTGGTCCAGGAGAGCGGTATTCATAATCGGCGGAGGACGGACTGACCGGCTGCTCCTTGCCTATTTACCTCAACCGACCACCGATCCTCCAACCAAACCGGGTAATCGCGTCCCTTGTGGGCTCCAAGCGCCGAATTACCCAACCAAACCGGGTAATTCTGTCATAATTGGGACGGAGTACGTTTTAAGCAACAATGATCTGGAATACAGCCTTCATAAAATCAGAAGGAAATCCTCCCATTAATTCCTTACTACTCGGCAATCCGGAAACTTTAGTGGTAAAAGTTCACACTAATTTGCCCCACTCCACACTAAAGTCACCTATTCGCAAGATATAGCGGGAGGTTTTCCCACTAAGCGATGATAATTCCGATACATCCGTGAAGTTAGTGGGAGGTTTTCCCACTAACCTCGCCAGCCCGGCATGTACAAGCAAATTCAACTCTGAACTAATCTATAAAATGGAATTTCCACTACCCAAAAGTTATACTTTTTATTCCTATAAGAAAAAACGCCTGGACAACAGGCGTTTTTTCTTTGCCGCTTGAATAGCCAGCATTCATTATTCGATAAAACCGATCTTGCTTAGCAAACGCTTCAGCATCGCTGCCGCTTCAGCACGCGTAGCTGCCTTGGAAGCAGCGAGCGTGCTGTTCGCATTACCAGAGACAATGCCTGCATGAATCAATTCGGCGAAATCCGCTTTGGACCATGCGATCGTGTCTGCATCCGCAAATGGACGGAGCAATGCCGATTGCTGCGTTGGAGTCAAATCGACATCTTTTGCAACAAACGTCAACACTCGGGAAAGAATCGCAACCATCTCTTCGCGCGTAATCGGAGCACCGGGCCGGAACGAACCGTCCTTGTGTCCGACGATAAGACCGGCTTTCACAGCGGTGTGGACCGCTGCCGCATATGCCGTGTTCGGACGTACATCATTAAAGCTTGCAGCATCCGAATTTACAACGTTAAGCCCCAGAGCGCCAACAACTGTCGCAACAAACTCGGCACGCGTCAGACTGCCGTCCGCATCGAAGCGGCTTCCTGTCTTGGCGCTTACAACGAGCTTGTTCGCCAGCAGTTGAATATCGTCTCTGGCCCAATGAGCGTCGATATCCGCGAACGGCTTATCGAACTGTACGACCGTGTAATAGCTGTTGCCTGGCCGCATGAACGTTGCTCCGTCTCCCTCGACAATGCTCGGTACGAAGCTCAGTTCCCCGTTATCCGGATTATAACGTACCACAGTTGCTGTTCTGGAAGGCGCCTTATTCAACTTCAATGTACGCTTGACATACTCAAAGCCGAAATCGCTCAGCTCTATCGTCTTGCCATCCGCCTCGAAGGTGATGGTGAAATCGACGGCATCCGCTATCCCCTCCGCTCCCAGCTTATCAACGGCTCCAGACAACGACTCCGCATGTTCCCCGACAACCTTCGTCATCGAAATCACCAGGTTAAGATCGGCAATGTCGACACCCAGTTGCTTGGCTATGGAAGAAAAGTCCAGCAGGTGGAGAGGCAATTCGTAAGTTCCATTGTCGTTCAAGATTACAATCGATGCACCCGGCCTGCTTGCCGGTTCGATTAAACCTGCCACATCCAGAGAAACAAACTCTTCTTTTGTGGCAATATCGACTGCGTCACGATCCGCATACCCGTTCGTCAACGCCTCTGCGGGTATCCGATTGCCCATGGCCACAACCCCGTTAACGATGGTGTTAGTGGAGGGGGCCTCCGGCACGACCACAGGCGGAGGATCATCGTCAGGAGTTATCGGCGGCGGAACTTGTCGATAGACCGTCTCGCTGACACTGTTGCTAGTGCGGTGATAGAAATAGACCGCATTATAAATAGCATCGGTGAGTGAATGTTGAAAACGGTATTCATATACCTCATTCGTAACTGTATAGACTGAGGTCGTCACAGTGTCCGTAGCACCTTTAGTGTTGTCTACCCGAATTCCATACGGATTCAACAGCAAAGTATCCCCGGCATTTTCGTCCGTATATGCAGTGCCTGTAATTGTCCCATCGGCATTGTACACGATATCCTTGAAATGCACAGTCGGACTGCTGGCAGCGAACGCGGCAACGGGCAGAATTACCAGGCCAAGCATCACTGTGACAAGTATGCCGGATATTTTCATCCGTAATGTTTTATTCATCTTTTTCACCCCCTTCCGACAGTTTGTCTCATTCTACTATGCCTGCGAGCAATATTCCAGCCAATAATCGATGATATTTTCCAATTTACTCCGTTTTTTTTCGAATAGACTCGACGATCTGCTCCATCGCCTGCGTAACGGCAAAGCCTCTTGCCGGATACTGGCCTTCCGGAAGCTGCTCATACAGCGCAGTGCGGTAAACCGCTTGGTCATACAGCTTCAAAACCCGCTCCCGATAGCGCTTGTCCGACGGCTGTTCAAGTCCCTGCTCCTGCTCCTGAAGATCGAGAGAATGGCCAAGTATCATCGCCCTCTCGTACAGCGAGACATCCCAAGGGAACAGCTCGATTCCCGCCTCAAGCTCAGCCATCGCTTGCTCGGAATCACCCCGGCCGGAAGCAAGCTCGTATCGTTCCTCGACCCCCTGCCGATTGAAGGGTTCATCCTGGACGAAGCGGTGCAATAACCGCTCGGCTTCGGCCTGAAGCTGATTTTCTCCCGTTGCGGCATACGCCCGTTTCCACAACTGGATTCCCATCAGCATGTAGTCGCGATGATGGGGGCTTACGGATAAAGCCTGTTGCAGGGGTGTCATGACCTCTTGCCAAGGCTGCTGTGCATTGTTCCTGTCAATGGCCTCCTTGAACAAGCCGTCGGCCTGCAACGATCGGGCGGACACGACCAGAATCAGCATCCCCAGCAGGAACGTAGCGCAGGGATACGCAAATCGCCAGTAATTCCGCCTGGAGGGCACCGCACCCTGATCGGAAGCAGGCGCGCGATCCTTCAACGACGAGGCCAGTCCCCCCAAGCAGAGAAACATCAGTGCCTCAAGATAGGCATAACTCATGTTAAAATCGATCGTGCTGAGCATAAGCAAGGAAACAACCGGGATAAAAAAGAACAGCTGATAATCGCGGATCGCCCGGTCCCTGCGGGCGTATTGACGAACAAAGTGGCAGAGGATGTAACCGAGAAACGCCAGCCAGACGAGCATGCCGAATACGCCGGTCTGCACCAGCGACTGCAGGAAGTAGCTATGCAGTTCGTTGCTAACGTAAGGATTGCTCTGATACTTCTCATAGATCGCCGCCCAGCCGCCTCCGCCCGTTCCGAATATCGGATAATCCATGAATATGCGCCATGCATCCTTGTAGAAGGAGGCTCGCTCCAGCACGCTATGCTGGTGTATATCAATCGATTCCAGCCGCTGTCGAATGGAATCGGGCAACAGACGGACAAATCCCGTGCTGCTTGACAGCAAGTACAGCAGCAGCGCTCCAAATAGCAACAACGCCAACGGCAGCAGGAACGAGGCATACTTGGATTGACTGTACTTCCCGACAAGCCGAGCCCGGTATAGCCACGGCAGCGCGTAACGATGCACCAGCATGCTGACCCCGGCCCCGAGCAAGGAAATGAGCAGCAGAATCGCCCAGCCCCGAACATTCAGACCTGCATGGAATTGCATTCTCAGGGATGCACCGATGCCCGTCACTTCCCGCAGAACAATGAGCGACAAAATGGCTGCGACTGCCAGGTGGATAAACCAGGCGATCTGTCTGCCGACGGGGAGGAACAGCAGAATGGTCAGGTAAACAAGCGGCATCAGGACCAGACCGCTGCGAGACAAGGTCAATAGGATAGAGAGAATAACGGGTACCAGCATAAAGCCTGCCCCGGCAATCGCAAGCCGCCGCTGCGAAGAGGTCAGTACATGGAGAAACAGGAACAGAAAAGCGATCAGGAAGGCCGCATAAGTGTTCGCATATCGAAAAACCGAGGTGAGCCTCTCTCCCAATACGGCCTCGCTGTATACCCGTGCATTATAGGGGTTGGCATATTGGATCAAACCGAACAGCGAGGCATCGCCGAACCAGTTCATAAATCCGAAGAACACGATAACCGGACAGGATAACAGCAGCGGGATAAGGAAGATACGTGATAAAGAAGCATTTCTGTAAAAGTACAGTCCGATCAGGAACATAACGGCGAACGTTATATATAGAAGCAACGATCTCTCGGCCGAATATCTGGAAATGGCCTGCATGCACGAGATCCAGTAGGTCAAGGGGATGCTCCATACCGCAATGCTCAGGATCCCTTGATGCCCATCCGGTCTCCAATGGTACAGGAAATAGATGGACAGCAGAATCAATAGCACTGCGGCCAGGCTCATATACGACAACACGGCCTGATCGTAAATAAACAGATTTCCATTAAAGAGCGCACTCGCGAACGGAGCACGAAATAGCAAGGCGCCAATACCTGCGGATATGCACCAAAAGATAATGGATTTGAATTCGCCTGTATCCGAAACAGCCGATTGAGACCTGATGCTTGCCATGTAATAGCTCCCTGAATGTCGTCGGTTATCCAGACACAATTAAGATCGCTCTCAGAAGTGTTTACCACACACAGGTCGCACCCGTCAACTGATTTCATCTCCTGCGAGCCATTCGAACTACGAGATCCAGGCCAGACAGGTATCAGTCTATAACGCCTATGTCATGCAGCAGAGGATTCGGAAGTATGACTTAAAGAAAACAACAAAGGATGACAGAAACTTTATGTACCTGTCACCCACACTTGCTTATCTTACCATATATTCTCCATCTTCAAACCCAGGTGTAAAGAAATGATCCCGGGCTGCTTCTTCCACTTCATAGAATGCCCAATGTGTCTCTTTCACATCTATAAACGTAGGCGTGCTCACTTCATATAAAGGACCTCGGTCAAACATACGGTTCATCACTTTGACTGCTTCGGCGCGGGTCAGATTCCCGTTCGGGCGGAACGTTCCATTCTCATAGCCGCTCAGGATTCCCGCTTGCTTATTCGCCGCTATCTCCAATACTGCCCAATGACCTGTAATGTCAGAGAATGCGGTTATACTTTCTTTCTCAGTTCCCAGCATCAGTTGTTTGTATCGCGCTACGATTGCCGCCATTTCCGCACGCGTGATTGCTGCATTCGGGTTGAATGCCCCTGCAGCATCCCCTACCATTAAGCCTTGCCGCTTCACATATTCAATCGCTCCTGCCGCCCAATGAGAGGCCGATACATCAGAGAATAAGGCTGCCGCTGCTTTTTCTGAATCATCTATTCCCAGATTCCTGGCTATCATCTCCGCGATTTCCGCTCGTGTCACGGTATGACCCGGCCTGAACGTTCCGTCTTCATAACCTCGAATGTACGCTTTATGGAAATCTACTGCAATATCCTCCATATGAAGAATCGTGAAAGTACTGAATTTGTTCACATCAAACTCGATACCTAGCAGACCGTCTTTGTATTCTACGATTTTCCCTTTTACCAGATTCTTTTCACCGTCACTGTGCTCAATGAAGATCATCAGTTCTTGCAACAATTTTGCACGCTCCGCTGCATTCGTTGGGAGCTGGACATCTCGCAAAGGCAATACAAGAGTAACCGATTGATTGGGCATATTCGTTTCAATCGTCATCGGTCTTGAAACGACATTCACCTTATCATTCTTTGCTGCTTCCCTAACCACCTGTTCCGATCTTGCACGCTCTTCTACTTCTTTTCGCTCTGATTCTTCCTTCATCGGAACGACGCGAAAGTATAAATCATCTTCAAAAGCATCAATGGATCGCAGCGGAATCAGCAATCTTATATTTTCTGTAAATATTTCAAGATTCACATTCTTATTGACAAATTCTCTTATTGCCTCTCTTGGTATTTTAACATCAACTTGAGAAACTTTATCCTCTTTATCCGGAATCATGATACGAGCCGTTGTTTGACCCGCTTCTGCAATGCGTTGCGCAGTTTCTCTAGCTCGATCCGCTGTTAATATGACCTCATCTCTTACTCTGCCGCTTGGCTCGGTAATACGAGTAATCGGCGTTTGCATGACCGTTGTAGCTGAACCTATATGACCTGCTTCTACCGGTACATTGATAATTTCTGTGCTAGGTTCATTTGAATCGTCACTTAGCCTTGTAATTTCTATCGTATACCTTTTCGTCTTTGTCCCGTCATGCGCGGTGACGACCACATCGATCGTATTTCGTCCCGCATGCAGCGGAACAGTTGCTGCAACGCCGCTTATCGCGTTTGTTCCATTCAATTCCAGACTTGCGCCTCCGCTTGCTGCCGTTGCTGTTATATCCACACTGTTTACTGTACTTCTGACGCTAGCCCTGTAATTTTTCGTTTCTGCTGTAAACATCGGGCTTAATGTTCCCTCACTCAGCGTCAAGCCACTTAAATTGGCGTTAGAGACCCATTTCAAATAAGGATACCGTTCATCCTCTTCGATCTCCCAGATACTATCGAAGTCCCAGCCGGCAAAAGTCGCTCGTTGCTTCATTTCAGCTGTAGACTTCCCATATGATGGCTTGCTTCCCGCACTATCTTCTATCCCTGTAGTCTCTTTATCCCAGTAGGAATGATTGACCTTGCCGCCTATATTTTCACCGACCAAGCCGCCGAAATAACCTAAGTCATAGGCGATCACCTTGCCGCTAGCATAGGAGTTGCTAATTCTTCCACCATAAGTACCACCAACCAAACCGCCGGAATAACTTTGAGAATTGACATCGCCAGTTGCATAGGAGTTGCTAATATACCCATCATTTACTCCAACCAAGCCGCCTAGACCAACATTGCCGTTCACTATACTGCTCGCATATGACTGATTAATATTTCCTGCATTGACACCGGCTAAGCCGCCTAGAACATCACTGCCTGTCATCTCTCCGCTTGCAGACGAATAATTAATATTCCCATCGTTGTAGCCGACCAGGACGCCGGCATTGCTATTGGCCTCCACCTTGCCGCTCACATATGAGTAACTAATACTTCCGTAGTTATAGCCAACCAAGCCGCCCACAAGATCGTAAACAGCTACAGTTACCGATACATCCTCCAGTATTACGTTGGAAATTTTACTCGCAGCACCCGTGTGGCCAAACAAACCGACAACATCTTCGCGGGAACGTTCAATATAAAGACCTGTAATCTTAAACCCTTTGCCGTCCAACTTACCGTTAAACCAATCAATCGGCTCCCAGCCTTCTCCCGTATTATACGGCAGCACATCAAGGTTAATATTAGCACCAAGCTTGAAATGCTCATTCAGATGATCGCGCATTTGATTGAGATGAGCAGCCGCTTTAATGATGTATGGATCTTTCTCTGTACCTGAACCTGTCCAAGGCGATCCCGCTCCTGCGTAATCCGATTGCAAATAGGGATAACTTTCACCCTCGTCGATCGCCCAGATGCGATCGAAATCCCAGTCGGCAAACGTTGCTTGTTGCATCAATTCAGCGGTAGCCTTGCCGTATTCGTCACTGCTCCCGGCACTTGTTCTTTGGATTGTCGTCTCTGTATCCCAGTAAGAAGCGATGACGTTTCCATCCACATTCTCACTCACCAAGCCGCCGACAAAACTATCGCCTGTCACCTTGCCACTCGCATAGGAGTTGCGAATCATGCCCCCATCATTAGAACCAACCAGGCCACCTGCATAGGCACTAGAAGCGATAACTTCGCCATTTGCATAGGAATCGCCAATATTCCCGCTGTTTATTCCAACCAAGCCGCCCAGGAAATTAACGCCTTCCACTTTGCTGCTCGTATAGGATTGATGAATATTTCCTGCATTCACGCCAGCTAAGCCACCCAGAAATTTGCTGCCTGTTACCACTCCGCTAACGTAAACATTGTTGATTTCCCCGCCATTTTTACCGACCAAACCGCCTACATAAGAATGACCTGTTACCTCTATATTCTCCAGCCTTATATTCGAAATTTCAGCGCCATTGCCAGTGAGACCAAACAGTCCGGTCTCGTCTTGACTAGAACGGTCAATAAACAACCCTTTAATTTTATAACCTTTGCCGTCCAGGGTACCGATAAACGGATCAGACGTTGTACCGATCGGTTCCCAACCGTCTTCAGCACCATAGTCCTGGCCAAGATCGATATCCCCGCCAAGCTCGAAATGGGCATCCAGATAGTAACGCGCATCATTTAATTGTTCAGCCGAAGCGATAAGGAATGGATTATTCTCCGTTCCTGTCCCTTCACCCTTCCAAGGAGGGGGTGCTGCGATGTTCGATTGCCATCTCAATATGGGGTAACTTCCACCTTCGTCCATCGCCCAGATTTCGGATAAATCCCAATTGTCAGCAAAAGTGTCTCTTTTCTTTAATTGTTCTGTCGTCTTTCCTTCTCCACCCGCGCTTTGATCTTGTCCGGAGGCTTCTGTATCCCAGTAGGAATTCTCAACTCCGCCAGTGCCGGAACCGACCAAACCGCCTGTTTGACTACCGCCTGTCACCTCTCCACTCGCATAGGAATTGCTAATACTTCCTGTATTATGACCAATTAAACCACCGACCTCATCATTTCCTGTCACCTTACCGCTCGCATAAATATTATTAACCACTTGTAAATTATAACCTATCAAGCCGCCTACTTTACTGCCGCCGTTTACCTCACCGCTCGCATAGGAATAGCTAATACCTCCTGAATTGTGACCGACTAAACCACCGACCTCAACAGCACCCGTCACTTTACCGCTCGCATGGGAATTGTTAATGGTTCCATTGCTAAAATTCCAGCCAACCAAACCACCTACATTTTCAGTGCCAATTACGTTGCCGCTCGCATAGGAGTCCTTAATACTTCCTTCGTTATCACCTGTCAGTCCACCGACCAACCAATAACCTGTCACCTCGCCGCTCGCATAGGAATTGCTTATATCCCCTTCATTAAGCCCCACTAAGCCGCCTATGGAATCAGATTCATATACATCATCAGCACCTGTTACGTTGCCGCTCACAGATGAGTTGTTAATACTCCCCTTGTAATTCCAGCCCACCAAACCGCCGACAGCATAATTACCAGTTACATTTACATTCTCTAGCTTAACATTTGATATCACAGCCTCTTCACTGAAGACCCCAAATAGTCCTACATTCTCTTCAGTAGGACGGTTAATATACAATCCCGTAATCTTGAATCCTTTACCATCCAATGTACCGTTAAACCACGGAATCGGCTCCCAGCCCTCACCTGTGTTATACTCTGGCACATCAAGGTTAATATCAGCACATAGCACAAAGTGCTTACTTGAATAATTACGAATTTCATATAACTGATCAGCAGTTGTAATCACATACGGATTATCCGTGGTTCCTTCGCCGCTCCAAAGCGGTGCATCAAGCGTTGTGATTCCCAAATGCTGCGGATGGTCGCCATAAACGGCAGAAGTTATCGATGGAGTACTTAATAAGTTTGAAGGAGTCCATGTTGATGCATCTGTTGAATCATACGTTCCACCAGCGCCCGCTGCTGCAAATGCACTTGGCACGCATTGAAAAATCATAAAAAAAATAACTAGCATACTTAGTGTTTTCTTATAAGATTGCCTCATAGATTTCTCCCCCAACCAAAGCACTATTTAAATAGTGTGATACCTCGTATAGTACCAAGCCACAATAAACGGATAATAAACAAGCAAGAGCCTTCGGGTTGCGAGTGTGTGGAAACATAGAAAAAGCGGAGGTCTTCAATCGATTGTAGGAAATGAAGAGTTTCGGTCGAATTAGAGGGAACAATGAGCAAATGTGCGGTATTCTTCCCAAGTTACATAGCTTTTCTGACTTTGCCTGCTCAGCACTTTCCGACAGTAGATCACAGCAACGGCATTCTTTGTTCAGACACCTCATATTGCCTGCCGTTCCGTAGTATTTGAAAAGCCGTTAAATGGCGCCCAGCAGTAGTGCCAGACAAGATCAGACAGATAATTGGTGACTATGTAGGAAGTGCAATACTATTTTCGACTGTTTTATAATGAATTTGCATATCCTTGCCGATTATTTTCTTTCATCCAAGAAAGTCCTCCAAAACTCTGTATATGACATAAAGGAGGTCCGCCCCTTACTTAGAGACAGACCTCCGATACATGTTTGGGCAAGCAGCTTAGCTCGTAGTGGTGTACACGATAATGCGGCGAGCTTCTTCCATATAGCCGCCGTCCGAATGGGTCGTCGTCCACCACAGGCCTACCATCAACATTGTCGCGATTGTAAGCCATGTCAGCCGTTTGAGGCTTTTCGATTTCTCATTCATTCTAAGCGATACCTCCTTTCGAATCGATCAAGCTCCGACTCTCCGCTCCTGCGGCTCACACAGTCCTCATGAATTCGTTGTTTCCCCCTCCATCATAGAACCCCTTTTTTCCCGAACTCAAGGGTCTCTTTCCCGAATTTCCAGGAAGTTTTCCGGGAATTTTTCCGGGAATGTTCATCGTCAGATTCTGGACCAAGCTTTCCTTTATCAATAAATTCCGTTTTCAAGAGATTAGCGTGAACAGGGCCTTGGAATCTCAGCATGATTCCAAGGCCCTGCTTTGCTTGCTATTTATTTTTTTGCTGTTTTGCTTCATGATGTCGATTGAATGATAGAATCAACTCAATTTCTTGATCACTTTCTCCACACGCTTTCGCTTTGTATCTTTTTCAATATCGCCGAGCCGTGAGGAAAGTGTCTTTATGAATAAGGCTTTGTTTGTATCGTTAATGATAGGTGTTGCATTCTCCGCGTACATTGGAAGTTGATTGGTCGGACATCTTGCAAGCTGTTCGATAAGCAAGGTAAAGGCATGATCAGCATATTGTTTGACAGAACAAAGTTTTATCAAAATATTGATTCCGTGATCTTTGGTGATTACCGATCCTTTGTCAGTAATATCAACAATTTTTGCAAGTGTTAGATAGATGGCTTCCGGATTTTCAAGAGTTATCGCATCTAGTGCTGTCATTGCCCCCCAAACAAGTCGATTGTTCCCATGATCAAGCAAGGTTACGAACTCTTTGCTGTATTCAACAATTAAAGACGGCTTGAGGACTCCAATTTCGTAGAGAACTTTAATGCAATCGCTTTGAATGTTCTTGTCACTGTTATACAAGTTATCTACAAGCTCTTTAACAGCTTCCCTATCATCACGGTCGGCAATATATTTCGCCAGTTCCTGATTGGGTCCTTCGTCTTTGCGGTTGAGAGCGGTTGCTAATTTGTCGATTATGGTCATTTTATATTTCTCCTTCAAAGTCTAGGAATCTCACTTTATCAGACACATGCGATCCTCTTCGAGCTTCACTTGCCCATAATTATACCCAAAAATGGATTGAATGGATACAAACGATAGGCAAAAGCCGCTCTTCCATCCATGGGAAGGGCGGCTTTTTTTGATAGAACTTCTACCTGATACCGCGACTTGGAGTCGCCGACTTGACAGGCGTAGCTGAGCTTTCATTACCATTGCTATCCACTGCCGTAACTTTATAGTAGTGCGTCTTGCCGATAGCGGCTGTCGTATCCGTAAACGTCGTGCCGCTGACCTTGGCGCCGATCGTCACGAATGTGCCGTTCGCAGCGTCCGAGCGCCACACATTGTAGCCTGCCGCACCGCTGACCGCGCTCCAACTCAGCGTCACCCTCCCGCTGCTCGGCTCGGTGCCCGCCTGAAAATCCTTCGGTGTGGAAATGAGTAAAAGATTAGGGTTTATCGGTATGATTGGCGTAATGCTGTCGCGAAATCTGAGCAGCTCCGGCTTCGCCGACTGGATCAGGGAGTCCTCGCTTTCAAAACCCAGGTTATTAATCGCAGTCACCTTGTAGTAGTACGTTCTGCCATTTTCAACCGCTGTGTCTGTGAACGTCGTATCGCTAACCGAGGAACCAATCGTTGCATAAGTCCCGTCTGCAGCATTCGCACGCTTCACATGATAACCTGTCGCGCCCTCAACCTGGCTCCAACTGAGAACGACTTCCCCGCTATGCGGCTCAGCGATGAAATTGCCAGGAGCGGGCGGTATGACCAATTGGACGGCCCAGGGGATTTCTGTTAGTATATCCGGGTTGAGCTTCAGACCGCCCTTATCCACAAATGCAAAATTGCTAATACCGCTCTCCCCATAACTATCCACGGCTGTGACAACGTAGAGATAGCTCTCATCGAACTTAGCGGTCGTATCGGTGAATGCAGGATCTGACAGGTTGGTGGCGATCGGTCTCAATCCGCCTCGTTCCTTGTCGCTTCGCTTCACGTTATACGTAATCCCGTTGTGTTCCATTTGAATCCCCAACGGGGTACTATTACCGACATAAACCATGCCGTCTAGGCGATCCCATTGGAGCGCAACGCCCGATCCGTCTCTTGTTGCCTTCAGACCGGTAGGCCGTGGCGGAGGTATATCGACGATTTTAACCGGCAACACCTGGGTTGCTCCCTCACCATGTTGATTCACGGCAACAACTTGATAATAGTACGTTTTGCCTCTTGCGGTTGTCGTGTCCGTGTACGTGACGGCCTTAACGTTGGAACGCACCGTCTTGAACGGACCTCCCGAAGCATCCGCGCGCATCACCTTGTAGCTCGTTGCATCCTTGGCGGCACTCCAATTCAGTTGGACGTTGATGCGATCCGTGATCGTTATGGCCAGCTTTGGCGGAACAATGATTTCACGAATGAGCTGGGCCTTCAAATTCCCAGGCGCCGGCGGCGGCGGACAGTGGAGCTGATCCTCAAATAGCGGGTAATTCACGTTGATCAATGTTTTACTAAGTTTCCCTTCGGCTACCCATACATCATAACCAGCGATCACGTCCAGTTTGAGAAATGCGTCAACCCGGATCTCATCGCATCGCCCTTGTTCATAATAGCGATAAAAGCCTGCCTTGATTCCCGGATATAGCTCGAGGCCGGCATAAGCAATATCCAATAATGTCAGCGTCAATTGAACATCCGGACCTGCAGCAAGACTGGCATTCAAATTGGAATTCACATCAAGCGTCGCGGTGTTCGTCGTCTTGTCTATCGTTCGGAACCCCTGGCTCGACGAGAAGGAGAAGCCTTGCTCCAGATGAAATCGATCTTCGAATTTGATTTCGAGCGAAGCCTTGAAATCAGGCTCAATCTTCAAATAGAGCTGTCCTTTAATGAACACGCCAGTAAAGACTGGCACATAGTACGGCGTTGTCAAAGGAATGTATACGGGCTTGGTTATCGCTTTTTTCGCTCTTACATTCACGTTCGTCGTGACATCCCCGGTTAATACCAACTTCGCATAGAAATCCAGATCCACATCGAACCAATCCACGTCAACATCAAGCCCGATATCCGCATCCACGCCCAGGTTGCAAAAATTCATGCGCGCATCCATGGCAAATCCTTCGTAGCTCACGTTATCCATCTTGATCATGAAGCATGGCAGCTTCAGCGCCACAGCCTGTGTGGAAGCAAGCATCGCGGTTGAATCCGGTATGTCCGTAATAATTTGGATCGAAGGATCAGCCGGGGTGAGCAACCTGGGATCAATCGCCTCGGTCGTATGCACATCCAGCTTGGAAAATACTTCTCGCACTTTGGGAACAGTCGTCGTCACGACAAGCGCGCCATCTTCCTTGCGAACGGACACTACCTTCTTCGCAATGCCGCCGTAAAATTCATCATTCGGAGGCATGACGAACACATCGCCAACGTTCAATATCAAATTTGGATCGTCGATCACCCATGTCGTGTCGTCTTTTCTTGAATACTTTTTGCTTGTGCTCATCTTCACTTCCGGCAAAAATTCGACGATTTTACGCGTATCTCCCGTATTTGGCGATGACGGTTGCTCCGGTGAATAATGAAGCGCGCGCACGGCCATAGAGACGGCTTCCGCCCGGGTGGATTTATTGCCGCCTTTGAACGTGCCATCCGGATATCCGCTAATAATTCCCGTCCTTAGTGCCGCTTCAATCAGATCGCGATGGCTCTTGATATCTCCCTGGTCCTTCAATTCGCCAAGCATCTTCTCTTGCGTCTGCGGCGTAAGCTGAAGCGCTCTGACAATCCAGACCGCCATCTCTTGGCGCGTAATCGGCTGGCTTGGTTTGAAGCCGTCCGAATATTCTCCGACAATCAGAATGCCCTGCTTTACTCCCGCAGCGATGAAGGGGGCAGACCAACGTTTCTGCTCAACATCGCGAAATGGAACCTCCCTGGAATCGGTCGGAAGTTTTCTTAAATCAACGAGAATTTTCAGAAACTGTTCCCGCGTTACTTCGCCATTAGGCCGAAAGGTTCCATCCTCGAAGCCCGATACAATGTTTTGTGTCGCAAGCTCCATAATGCCTTCGTACGCCCAATGAGACTGAATGTCCTTGAAAGCAACAGTTTGTGCTTTGCCTTGGTTGCCGCTTTCTGCAGCTTCGGCAGCATACGGGGTGGACATGCTGAACACCATTAGGAAAATAGACAACCAGAGGATAACTTTGCTGAATTTCAATCTTCGCAAAATTTCTCACCCTTCCCGACAGTTGATCAATATCAACATAACACTGAACGTAAGGGTGGCGATATTATCCGATAGTGGCAATTCGGTATTAGTAGCGTATCAGGCGCCTCGATCGCATACGCCAAAACATGGCCCATGCCGAACTCACGGCAGAACAGCCTGCTCCGATAGGAGCAGGCTGTTCTGCTAGTTTGATCTGTTTAAGGTTAATGCAAGTCCGGATCATACTTCATCACAATCTCTTTAGCACCAAAGACGGGGTTGGCACCTGGACGAATAATATAATTCACATAGATGTTGTCGTTCCTGTCTGAGGTGATCTCTAACCACCCAATTTCGCCTGCGTCAGCTGCGGAGATGCCGGCATGCTCTACGACGCTCCAGGTATTGTTATCGTATTTCATCACCGTCACCCTGTTGCCGAGTGAAGAATCCAGATAAGCAACGTAAGGATTACCCTGGCTGTCGAAGGTGATATCCACGTTGGATATCCCGCCATGCGTTATGATCGGGAAGTCAGCAGTGCCTACAGGCACCCAAGCATTGCCCACATAATTCAACACGGTCACCTTGTTATCTTTCGAATTTACAATATAAGGAACGCCGCTCGGATCAAGCTTGAATGATACTCCACGACGCCCGGCTGGAGCTGGGGGATTAAGAGATGTCTCGGTGCCAAAATTCACACCCTCGTATTTCACCGCGGCGGCAGCTGGAGCTCCGTTAATAACGTCGTACGTATAGTATAGATAAAGAGTGTCTTCGCCTTGGGCGTTGTCGCCAATTGCGACAGCCAAATTGTTAGAATACCCCACAAACATGCTATCTATGCTTTCCCACTGGCCATCCTTTAACCTCATCACGTATATGGTGTGATAGGTCGTAATGGCATCTTTATAAGCCAAATAAGGAGTGTCATTCTTATCGAACACAATCGAGGGTTCAGATCCGAAATGCGTTATCTTACCGCCTACGGGTTCCCAAGCACCCCCGTTATATCGATACACCACGGTTTCCCAGGATGTACCAACACGAGCAACATAAGCAACATAAAGCATGTCCCGGCTGTCTATGGCGAGCGTTACTTCTACTGAACTATTCCAGGCCTCAGGGAAGGTATCCGGACCGCCAACGATCTGCCACTCGTCTGTCGCTTCCACGTATTTCTTCACGAATACCTGATTATTCTGGGTCATTACAGCAACATAAGGAGTGCCATGGCTGTCGGCAACGACTTTGGACTGTTTGCTCACACCCGTCTCTATCGTATCGCCCAGCTCCAGCCACGAGGTCATCGTCCACTTCGCGTACAGGGTAATATCTTCGGTCACCGCTGCCGAGAAGTCATAGACGTTCTCCAACTCTTCATCGCTGTACCAACCGCCGAATCGATACCCCACCCACTTCGGTGTAGTAGGTGCCACTGCTCGTTCGCCAGGAACTACCGTCTGGCTCGCCACGGCTGGACCGCCGTTGGTTTCGAAGCTCACCGTGAAGCTGTTAAAGGACCACTTCGCGTACAAAGTGAGGCTGCCCGTCACCGGTGTCGTGAAGCTATAGGCTTCATTCAGACCGGCGTCGATATACCAACCGCCGAACGTGTGACCGTCCTTCGTCGGTGCTTCAGGTGCCGTAGCATTGCCGCCATTTGCCACCGTCTGGTCAGCCACCGAAGAGCCGCCGTTGCTGTTGAAGCTCACCGTGTGGACGGCCGTCCACTTCGCGTACAGTGTGATGCTAGACCTCACCTGCGTCGAGAAGCTGTAGGCTGTAGTCAGACTGGCGTCGCTGTACCAACCGACGAACGTGTACCCGTTCCTAGTCGGTGCGGCAGGCATCGTAGCAGTGCCGTCATAAACCACCGTCTGGTTAGCCACCGTCGACCCGCCGTTACTGTTGAAGATCACCGTGTAGCTGTTCATCGTCCACTTCGCGTATAGCGTAAGGTTAGCCATGATCGGTGTCGTCGAGAAGTTGAATCGGCTCGCGCTCGTCAATGCGCTGTCGGTGTACCAACCTTCGAACGTATGGCCGATCAGCGTCGGTACGCCAGGTGCCGTAGCCACGGATCCTTCCACCACCGTCAGATTATCCACTATCGTGCCGCCATTACTATTGAAGCTCACCGTGTAGTAGATCTTCGGAGCAACCGTCCACTTCGCATACAAGATAAGGTCAGCCGTTACCGTCTCTGCCTCGAAGTCATAAGCGACCGTCAAGCTGCTGTCTCTGTACCAACCGCCGAACACATAGCCTTCCTTCGTCGGCGCGCCAGGTGCCGTAGCCTTGTCTCCTTCGTTTACCTTCTGGTCAGTCACTGCCGACCCTTCGTCACTGTCGAAGCTCACCGTGTAGCTGCGCAGCCACTTCGCGTACAACGTGAGATCTGCCGTCACCTGCGACGAGAAGTCGTAGGCGGTCGTCAGAGTGCCATCGCTGTACCAGCCGCCGAACACCAGATCGTCCTTCGTCGGTTCAGCCGGCTTACTTGCCTGGGAGCCGTAACCTACCGTCTGGCTAGTCACCGCCGACCCGCCGTTGCTGATGAAGCTGACCGTGTGGGTGTTCAGCGTCCACTCGGCGGTGAACTCGACAGCCTGGGCGGGCATCGTTGTCAGAGCGGGCGACCATCCCGTGAAGGCATGCCCCTGCCAAGTCGGAGCGCCAAGGTATAGCTCCGTCGTTGCCCCGAACGGTACGTTAACAACCTTAGTCGCTTCGCCGGAGCCATTGTAATTGATCGTCATGGCGTAGTTATTGCGCTTGTAGTACAGCTTCAGGACCGTTGTGCCTTTGCCCGCGATCAGGGCCTCCGTCACCGTTCCCGGAACATTGCTGTCGAACGTAAAGCCCTCATAGGTTTTGGTCGGATTTGTGAGCTTTGCCATGGTATCGGTTGTACCGCTATAGGATTCCGTATCCGCAACCGTATAAGTGTCGCTTCCGATATTTTGCAGCAAGTATACGACCTGGTAAGGCGTGTCTTCTTTCGCCGTCCACTGCGCGGTATAAGCGGTGTCCGCAGCCGGCATCGTACTTGGAATATTCGGCGACCAGCGGGCGAACGTATATCCCGGTCTTGTCGGCATCGGTATACGAGCAGCGATGTTCTTGCCGACCGCTTCCGTTAACGAGCTTGCAGGTGCCCCTGCATAAGCCCAATCGAAGGTCATCGTTCGATTCATCGGGTAGTAATCAATCCTGACGACCGTCGAGCCGTCTCCCTTGATCGACACACCTTTTACCGTACCTGTCGCATAGCCTTGGTCCTTGAACCTGTCGGAGGTGATCCGAATCTCCGTGCCGGTTGTACCGGTCAAAGTCTCCGTAACCACAGGCGACGTCGATGTCTTGGTGTTCGGGTCGATCAAATAATGCTGAACGGTATACGGTGTATTCGTGTTCGGGATCCAGCGCGCATACAGATGCCAATCCGCTGCAGGCATGCGGCTTGGAATGGTCGCCTTCGAGCCGCCGGATTCAGTCCAGTACCAGCTGTCAAAGGTGTAGCCCGGATTTGCCGGCGTTTCTACGCTGATCTCCGTGTTATACGGGGCGGCGACAATCTGGGTCATACCGCCGTTCTGCGGATGCAATTGGAAAACATAGTCACCCGTTCTGGCCAACCAATTCAGCGGGATCTTGCGCGTAAGCGAATCTGACGTGTACGACAGCGGCGCCCCCTTCCAGGTGATGACCAGGTTGCCCTCGCTCACCTGAATGTCCTTGTTTACCACTTCGATCTTCCCGGTATGCGCCACGTACCTGAAATTTCGGTTATCCACCTGGATATCGAATCTCGAGCGGTCATACACCTGGGTATTCATCTCGCCTGTCTTCAAGTCGAACGTACTCATCGTGAGCAGCGTCTGCGGCAAAGAGATGGATGACGCGGAACCCGCCAAGTTCACTGTAGGCGCCTCATCCTGCGAATAGGCAAAGTCGAAAACATGCTGCTGCTCCCCTACCGTGTATAGCGGCCATGTATTCTCGTAAATGGGCACGCTGGCCGAGAGCAATCCATCGCCCAATTGAGCGCCTACTGCACTCTCCAAATAGATGCCGATCTCTACCAACAGAGCACCTAAGGACCGGGAGGTCTGCACCCCATTCAATTGCTTCTTCTGATAGTAGAAGTACCCCCACAGATTCACATAAGCGCCGGGTTCTATGGACAGCCCGATACTATTTAAATCGACGCTTCCAATCCCTGCTTTAAGCTCCAAATTGATGCCCGCCCGCAATCCGAGCGTCCCCATGACGTAGAAGGTGAACTGGTAATTGCCGTCACCCGGCAAGCTGACGGTGCCGCTGCTGCCAGTGAAACTAAGCACGCGCAGGGTAGCCGAGTAGCGCTTGGCAGTCGTATAGTTGAAATCAGCACCGATCGTCAGGTTCACATTGGCTTTGACAACGAACTCTGCCGTAAAGTTGACTTCAATAATACCAAACGCCACGCGCTGGCTCTTATCTACGAGCTCTTTCTTGATTAACGGAACCCAATCCGTCTCGTTCTCCATCATCTCTTGATACTGCGCCCTCAAGGACGCCTCGTCTACTCCGGTATCTTGCACTCCCTCAATTAACGCTTGAATTTCCGTCGTGATGTCACGCACCTTGCCTAGCATGCCGCCAGTAGCTGCTTTATCCCAGTCATCCAGCGCATCCTGCAACTTATCGTGTTCAACGGTAGCGATCTTCGCCGTTATATTGATCCCGGTATAGGTATAGGCATCCAGATTCGCGGTGACCACATAATCATCTATGACAGGGAAAATCGGGATATCACCAAACAAAGTAGATATGGTATACCAATGCCATTTCGTATCTGAATCAACGCCGAGATCCAAGCTCATCTCCTGAACAAAGGTACCGGTCATATGGATGACGAGGTCGCTATCTTCATTAATATTCACGACAATATCGGCGCCCACTTGCAAGGTAGCGCTCACGCCGGAGGTTCGGCCGTTAATGTTCTTCAGCTTCGTTCCGAGCGAAGCAACGACGGTCAGATTCTCCACGCTTACCCGACTGCCGATGCCCGAAGCCAGGAAGGAAGGGGCCTTGACCTTCTGGATCTTCTGGAACTCCTTCGTCTCCATGGCCAGGGTGCTCAGATAGTTCGCGGCTTGATCGACGAATCCGCTGGCTATCGCTTGCTGCTCGATTTGCGCTTCGAGATGCGCGATTTGCTCATCTGACAACAGCACGTCGCCGCTAATCGCTTGTTTCTGATAGATGTTGAACGAATTCGCGATGTCTTCTACCGTAGCAACGGTATACGTAATAATATCCATCTCTGCCGCAGACGTAATCGAGGTGATGCGCCCGTAACCGACGGTCCTTAAATCTTCTTCGCCGAAATCACCTTCATAAAACCCGATAAAGTCGCCCACATCCACCGTAGTCAGCTCATCTAAGCCGAGTGGCGCATACAGACTGTCGCTGTAGTTCATCGCGGTGTGCGCTACCGTGATGGAGTTGTTACTGGGGTCTCCATCCGTATCCGCTTCTACGCTCACAGGCAGAACATCCGGCTTGAACAACACTTGCTTGACATCCGCGTTACCAAAGGTGTAGGTGTTGCCGTTAATTGCCGTGATCTTTACATAGGCGATATCTCCGTCGTCGGCGCCGGTTGTTGCTACCGTGCGCAGATCGGGACGAACCCCTTCATAGATGGCGACGGCATCGCCAACTTGAATCACCGTGCCTCCGGAATAGGTGAACGTTCCGCCGCTCGCATTCGCCGCGGCCAGACCGGTATCGCTGCCGCCCACCGTCGCCCGGACCACCGGAATCGCGGGCGAACCCACATCCGCGCCATCCAGCATCATATCCGTGACATCCGCGAAGCGCAGATAGATCATGTTCGGATTGAGCGAGATACTCATGGCTTCTTGCTTGGCGACGCTAAAAACATAGATGCTCGTCGTCGCGTCTTGACCTTGGAAAGACAGGTTGTCGTCTGTCAACGTAAGTTGATAAGTGTTGCCTTCTTCGAACCGACCGTCTTCGGCTGCAGACGCTACCGTGAAGAGACCGTTCGCACCGGTGACGGTAATCCCCGCGGAGTCGGGATTCGCGATGTCGTCGAATTTCATGCCTGCTTGTACCTCGGATGCCGTCAGGCTGCCGGTCTCATCATATACAGCGATGGTGAAGTCCGGCGCGACATCCAGTGCCGAGTAGCTGGGAATACTCTGTACGGCATTACTAACGTTATCCATATATTTTGCATACAACTTCATATCTGCGGTAACGGTACTGCCACTCGCGAAGATGAGCGACAAATCGCTGTCCCTGAACCAACCTTGAAAAATATACCCTTCTTTCACGGGGGCAGGCAGATTGCTCAGCGCTTCCCCTTCCATTACGGTCCGAGCAGCGACCGCCGATCCACCGTTACTGTCGAAGCTCACCGTGTAGTTGGCCATCCACTTCGCGTACAACGTCCTATTTCCCGTCACCGTTGTCGTGAAGCTATAGGAGATTGTCAATTTGCTGTCGCTGTACCACCCACCGAACGTGTAACCTGTCTTTGTCGGTATTTCAGGTTCCTCAGCCTCGAAGCCATATTTCACCTTCTGGCTGGTAACCACTGTACCTCCGTTGCTCTCGAACGTAATCGTATACTCAGAGTTATTGCTACTGCCGCCGCTATTGCCGCCGCTATTGCCGCCGGATTCAGGTTTCGGCGTTGGCGTCACCGTCGCTGGATTCTGGTTTTGCCACGTCTGCACGACTTCGTTATTGCGCATGAAGAGAACAGCCGCTTCCGCACGAGACGCTTGGACATGCGGGTTGAAATGGCCTTTATCATCCCCGACGAAGAAGCCTGCTTGCCACATCTTGACGACCGCGTCAACCGCCCAAGGAGAAACATCGGCGAGATCGCCCGGCTTCGTGGTTACGCGATTGCTTGTTTGATAGGGAATCTGATAGCTTTCAAAATACCGCAAATTCAGCGCCGCCATCTGCTCTCTGGATACGGTTGCATCCGGAGAGAAGTTCCTTCCGCCCGTACCGGCGGTAATCCCTTTCTTAGCCGCCCACTCTACATATGGCGCATACCAAATGCCCGACTGCACATCGGCAAAGGTTGAGGTTGTATACTCACTTATATCCACGCCTGCCATTCGTCCAAGCGCCGTCACATACATGGCACGTGTCATCGTTCCCTGGGGCGAGAAGGCGCCAACGCCTGTTCCGCTGAATATGCCATTCTTCTGGACATAATCAACCGCATCGTAGAACCAGTCCGTTGGACGTACATCCTGGAACCCGGGTTCGGCCGCTGTCGCCTGCTGCACCGGCTGCTCGGCCGCTGCCGCCTGCTGCACCGGCAGTATGGTCACTACCATGCTGATGACCAGCATCCACGCCAGAATCCGTGATTTCAACTTCCATCTCCGCATTGCTGCTTTCCTCACACTCCATCAACCCTTCCAGTATTCTTTGTAAATCTAAGTCGATTTTGTTCCTATCTTATCACCATTGATAGGACCAATTGTGAAATGTAAAGAAAACTTTAAGTTCGCGCACTAAGCGCGAACTTGTGTTGAGGAATTCAATACATGGAGTCGATAGATAGCGGCGTAATGGATACTCCCTACGCCGCTATTTATTCATGGATTCAATCTATAGGTTGCAACGCACCCTTGGCAACCAGCATATATCCGGCCCCTCGAATTGTCATGAGTCTCTCCGGATTGGCAGGGTCAGCCTCGATTTTCTTGCGTAAATTGCTAATGTGTACCGCGACCGTTCTCGTATCCTCCAGACTCTCCGTTCCCCAAGTAAACTGAAACAACGCATCGCTACTGACGACACGATTCACGTTTTGCGCCATATAGGACAGCAGACTGAACTCTTTTTTCGATAAAAAGATCGTTTTACTCCCCACGATGACGGACTGTGCATAGAAATCCAGCGTCAAACCCGGTAACTCCAGCAGTTGTTCCCTTCTGCCCGTCGACACTCTGCGAAGATGTGCCTTGATCTTGGCCATGAGTACGCCCGGACTGAACGGTTTGGTCACATAATCGTCGCCGCCATCGGATAATGCGCTGATTTTTACCTCGTCTTCCTCACGGCTGCTCAGAAACACGATCGGCGCATTCGTGTGGCTGCGCGCGTTCCTGCACCAATCGATGCCGTTTTCATTCGCCAGCATGACATCCAGTACAATCAAATCCGGCTCGAACGATGCAAGCAGCTTCATCGCTTCTGCCCCGCTGTGGCAATAGGAGGATATGAACCCCTCCCTCTCGCAATACACCTGAACAATCTCGCAGATATGGGGGTCATCGTCGACGATCATAATTTTGTGCATGTCCATCCCCCCTGTCATCTTCCCTATTCTTTTGAGAAGGCCCCCTAGCCATAGGTATCGTGTTAGTCGTTCAGCCCAAAAGTGCGGAGAATTCCGGAACGATCTTGCGTCGATTGTATCTTAACATGATAGATTAGCCCATTTGTGCAATGTAAAGAAAACTTTAAGTTCGCGCTTGCAACTCTCATACACTAAGTTATTGCCCATGACGGGTTCACAGCAGAACAGCCTACTCCGATGGGAGTAGGCTGTTCTGCTGGTCTGTGCTCTCGAAGGCTGTCATCGTTCACTCAAATAATGACAGATGCGAACTTACCAATTCGATATTATTGATATAATTCGAACTAAATTCAAGAGCGCATAACGAAGCCCGTGCATGTTCCTCGAAATCCATGTTTACATATCGTTGGAGGCTTAGGGCATAATCTTCCGGCTTACCTAAAGAGATCACCATCCCCCCTCCTGAACGGGCTACCTCTCCCCAAGGAGTACGATCCGAGATCAGAACGGGGCACCCCGCCTGCAAAGCTTCGAATATCGCGTGACCGAACCCTTCCCCGAGCGTAGGAAGAAAAAACAAATCATAGCTCCCTAAAATCGTTTTGACTTTAGCTGGCGTTACCGCTCCTAGATAATGAACCTTAATGTTATCGGGAAGCTCCCGGATTAAGTTAACGCATTCTTCCCAGTAAGGCTCATCCTCGATTGGCCCGTATATGTCGAAGTGCACCACTCCTTTAACGTTTCGAAGAGTAGAGATAGCGAATTTCAAATTTTTCATTCTGCATATACGAGATATAAATACGAGTCTTAAAGAACCGCGTTGTTTGGGCATTTTCTCGACAATGGGTTTCTCTCCGAGCTTGGATGAGGATGGAAAGTCCGGAGCTACGATCACCTGAGCTTTGGGTCCGAACACCTTGACGATCTCATCATCTTCTTGAACGCTTGAAGCATGCCAGATCATATCCGAGTAGATGCCAAACCATTTCGCTAACGCTATGAATATCTTTTTCTTCAAGGGCTTCATCGATAATGCGCCCTCGGAAAACTCGCCTCTCGGAGCCAATACGGTTCTCTTGAAGTGCACTTTAAAGCATTTATTCCAAGTAACGGGTAGTATGGAGTATTTGAATGAGAAAAAGCTGTTTAAGTATAAAACATCGAAATTCGTTTCGCGCATGATTCGTATAAGCTTTGTTCCGTTTCGACCCGATAAGTAATATCGTTCGGGGACTCCAGGGATCCAGCGATTGAGCGGAATCGGGTAAGGCTCTTTATCGCCTAAGTCTTTGTCAGAGGTTACGATCTTAAACGTTACTTTATCGCGCAAATGATCGACGGAATTACGGATCGTCGTAATCGAACCTCCCGCCTTATATCCTGGTTCGAAATACGGAACAAGCGTGAGTACCGTCTTTGAAGCGGCTTTTTCCCCTTCCATCTTGCTCATGATTTTCTCCAGACCGTTCGATTTACGATCGAAGTAAAGCTCTGGATGAGCTTGACCACTTTGCTGGACACATTCGACTCCGAATAATCGCCGACTGGGGAATAGGCCTCATGGTTATCCCACATTTGCCTGCATAGTTCAACCGATTGCAAGATTTCCTTCGTCGTGATTCCGCCGATCAGAATGACGCCCTTATCGAACGTTTCCTGCCGCTCCGTTGAAGTTCTTACCGATACTGCCGGGAAACCGAGAATGGAGGCCTCCTCCGGAAGCGTTCCACTGTCTGACAATACGCAGTATGCGTTTAATTGGAGCTTATTGTAATCAAAAAATCCGAGTGGCTTCGTTGATCTAACAAAAGGGTCGAAAATAAAATTTCTCTTTTCGATCATTTTTTGGCTTCTCGGGTGTGTCGAATAGAGAATTGGGATTTGATAGATACGGGCGATTTCGTTAAGCGCGTTCATCAAGGAGAGAAAGTTATCCTCGATATCGATGTTCTCTTCCCGATGAGCCGATACGAGAAAATAACCGCGGGCCTTAAGCCCAAGGCGCTCGAGAACATTACTATTCTCAATATGATCCCGATGATTGATTATAACTTCGGTCAGCGGGGATCCCGTGACGAAAATATGCTCGTTTCTGCACCCTTCCGCGATTAAATTTCTTCTGGCATTTTCGGTATAGGGCAGATGAATATCCGAAATATGATCCACGATTCTTCGGTTAATCTCTTCGGGGAGATTCTCATCGAAACATCGATTGCCCGCTTCCATATGAAATACGGGAATCTTTAAGCGCTTGGCGGCGATTGCGGATAACGCCGAATTTGTATCCCCTAGAATCAACAGCGCTTCCGGCTTAACCTCCGACATGAGAGCATAGGATTTTGAAATCATATTTCCCATCGTCTCTCCCAAATGATCTCCAGTGCACGCCAAGCAATAATCCGGAGGCCTGATGCCCAGTTCCTCGAAAAACACTTGGTTCAGCGTATAGTCCCAATTTTGTCCGGTATGAACGAGTACGTGATCGAAGTAACGATCCATTTTCTTAATCGTTTCACTTAATCGGATCACTTCAGGTCTTGTTCCCACAATCGTCATGACTTTGAGTCTATCCATCGCACATTTTCCTTTCGATCTTTATCGTAATGCGGATACAACTCTTGATGTTGTTCCATCCAATTTTTCATGTCGGTGACCATTGTTTCGTATGACGGTACGACAAATTCAAAGTCCGTCCTGTTGTTGATTAGAGATTTGTCCACAACGAGACTTTCGCTTGGATGAATGATTCTTTTGTTATCGGTGAAATGTTTATTAAACAGTTGTAACAACCCGAACTTATGAATAGACGTTTGATTAACGAGATGATAGATCCCGCTTAACTGAACGATAGACGCACTCTCTATCGCTTTCGCTAGCGTTAAAGTCGTAACTCCTGTCCATATCGCCTTGACGAATCCGAACATTTCCTTCTCTTGTTTCAAATACCAGTTCAGTAATCCGATACCGTCAGGGTTTACGTCCGGTCCCACCAAAGAAGTTCGAAAGGTAAGATCTTTAGTATTGTCGATTTCACCAAGCGCTTTAGAACGATCGTATAAAGAAATTCCGTCCCGGTACGAGTGTTCCGAATATCCCCCCTGAAGACCTGAAAAGACGCAATCCGTACTAATGTGAATAACTTGCGTGTTCGTGTCCCTCGTCATATCGCTTAAGTGATGGGGCAGAAAACTATTAACGAACACAGCTTCGGATGGCCGGGAATCGGCTTCGCGGTTAAGAATTCCCGCGCAATTGACGATGGTATCGTATTGTCCATCCAATATGATCTCATTCAACTTTGTCAACTCTCTCACATCGCAAACGGTATGCGGACCAAACGACAGTGGACGTCTGGTAACCGCGGTAACGGAATGACCTTGTTCTCTTAAGTAAAGAGTAACCATATGGCCGGCCATGCCTCCAGCGCCGATAATTAAGTATTTAATGACACTTCTCCCCCCATTTGCCCGATTGCTTCTTGTATACAATTCAATTTCAGCAGTTTATTTTTTATCTCGCAGATGTGAAGCCGTCTGGCGCTGTTTGAAGAATATTCACTATCCAGATAAAGACGACTGTCTCCGCTCAAGTAATCATTGCTGTGATCCAGATCCCGATGGTCGGCCGGAATTCGATAAAACCGATCCAGCTCTTCCGCGATCATGGATTCTTCATTTGTAAGCAGCTTTTCATGCCACTTTTCTCCGTGCCTTACTCCTGTAACGACAATGTCATTGCTCGCTTTCAATAAATCTTTTATCGCCGTCGCCAAATCTCCAACCGTGCATGCCGGAGATTTATTGATCAAGATATCCCCGGTTTGGGCGTGTGTAAATGCATATAGAACCAAGTCGACCGCATCCTCCAAACTCATCATAAACCTGGTCATATCGGGATGAGTCACCGTAATCGCGCGTCCAGATTTAATTTGCTCGATGAACAAGGGGATAACAGAGCCGCGTGAAGCCATTACATTGCCGAAACGGGTACACCCGATAACCATATTTTTCGAGGATGCGTGCCTTGATTTGGCAACTGCCAGCTTCTCCATCATTGCTTTGGATATTCCCATCGCGTTGATCGGATACGTGGCTTTATCCGTAGATAGACAAATCACTTTCTTAACCTCGTTCTCGATTGCTGCGTTTAATACATTTTCCGTTCCGATAATGTTGGTTTTAACGGCTTCAATCGGGAAAATTTCGCAGGAAGGAACTTGCTTTAAAGCCGCCGCATGAAAAACGTAATCCGCATCGTAGAAAGCTTCTTTAAGCATGTGGGAATCTCTGACGTCGCCAATGAAAAATGTAAGCCTTCGATCTCTGAAATGCTTCCTCATATCGTCTTGCTTCTTTTCATCACGGGAAAAAATCCGTATTTCTTTGATGTCCGACTGAAGTAACCTTTTCGCTACCGCATGTCCGAAAGATCCTGTTCCTCCGGTAATGGCAATCGTTCTGTCTACTAACATTCCCGTCTCCACCTTAACCATATTTTTGCATCACTTGATTCAGCCTCTCGATAAACATCGTTTTTGAAAAGTGGCTATCATAATAGCTCCTGGCGCGTTGTCCGAATTGTTCATGCCTATCTTTTTCAGAGGCAAACTTTCGGATAATCGACGCTAGTCCTTTGTAGTCTTCCGCCGTCGTACAATATCCGCAACCCGATTGTTCAATGACTCTTCTCGTCTCGCCATTGATCGCGCCTAATATCGGCTTGCTTGCAGCCATATAAGATTGAACTTTATTCGGAAGCGTGCAGGATAGCGATTTATTCGCTTTCAGAGTGACGATCATGGCATCCGCCATCTTATAGAAGAATGGGAGCCCATCCAGGGGAAGATGTCCATAGAAGGTCACATTAGAAACTCCCAAATCCTCGGCCAACTGTTGGCATCTCCTTCGGGATGAACCGCTTCCGACAATATGAAAGCGAATGCGATGCTCATCGATTAACTCTTTAGCCGCATACAGGATGGTTTCGACGCTTTGCATCTCTCCAATGTTTCCCGCGAAAACGAAATGGGTTTCCTCACTATCGCCCTTATCCCAATTAATTTCTTCGAAGATCGATTCGGCAAAAACCGGAAGATAGACGAGCCTCCGCTCTATTCCCAATACATGGCGGAAATAATGCTCAAATTGCTTAGAACTGATGATGATTTCATCAGCATTTCGGTATAACCATCTGCTCATGGAAAGCAGTAACCGGTAGAGAATGCCCCCTTCCTCAATTCCTCCCGCGGAAGCGCTGGCCGGCCATAAATCATGGCAGTAGAGGATGAGGGGCTTTCCTGTAAGCAGCTTAAGAATAATTCCGGGTAATGCCATCGTTACCGGAGACAACTGATAAACGATAATAAGATCGAATTTTTTTCTTAGAAAAATAGATTGAATGGAAGCCATAAGTGCAAAACTCAAATAATTGAGCGATAAAGTAATCCGATTACGACCCCGTCCCATGATCGGCACTCGTTTTACGGTAACCCCGTGTATTTCCTCATTGCGTCTTTTGAATCGCCTGTATGCTGAATGGATGATTCCCCCAGGATAATTGGGGAGGCCTGTCAATACGGTTACTTCTGTTCCGGAACGGGCCATCTCGAAGCACATTTCGTTCACTCTGAACTGTTCCGGATAGAAATACTGGCAAACGACCAATACTTTCACAACAATTCCCCCTTTCCCCGATCAGCGCCTGCGCCCTCTCCAACTCCTTCTCTGTTGATCACTTTCATTATCGTTAAGAAAATAATCTTTATATCGAGCAAGGTGCTCCTATTTACAAGGTATTCGCCGTCAAAACCAACTTTGGCATCGATCGAAAGCGTGTCTCTGCCATTCATTTGAGCCCATCCCGTCAAGCCTGGAACGATAACATTCACGCCGCAGCGTTCCCTTGCGAGAATCAAATCGTATTGATTCCACAGCGCCGGCCGAGGACCTACCACGCTCATTTCGCCCTTCAAAATATTAATGAATTGCGGCCATTCATCGAGGCTAGTCTTCCGCAAAAAAGCCCCAATTCTGGTTGTATGCTTGTGAATTTCGTGAAGCAGCAAGTGAGTAGGCACATCGCAAGGGGAGTCTACTTTCATCGTTCTGAATTTTAGAATCGTAAATGGTTGTTTGTGCTTGCCTATGCGTTGTTGCTTAAATAACACAGGTCCCTTAGACTCCATTTTGATCAAAATAACGATGATCAGTGACGCAGGCAGGAAACAGACAAGAGCAAGGATTGAAATCACGATGTCGATCACCCTTTTTATTACCGCATATTTCTTCATCTTTGATTCTCCATGGACTGCCGCTCGTTGTCCGCTATTCGTATCGCCTCGATCGCATCCAGCATTTGAAGCTGAGCTTGAAGGTTGTCGTTCAAACCGAAAACTCCTCGGCTCATTACGCGCTCGGTCTCAGGCAATCGATCAATCATTTCAAATCTCCTGTTAATCTCGTCGGCTAGCAATCCAGCCTCTCTTAAATAATCGCTGCGCTTATCATCCGACAGAGTAGGATCGGTTCCGAGCCTGAGATTAAGCTCTATCGCTTTCTCGTAGAATCCGATCGTCCAAGGAAAGAGTTCGACGGCTCTCCTTACTACCTCATGAGCATGATCGAGGTTCATCCTATCCATATCCAAATCGTAATTGATCTCTACTGCTTCGATGTTATAAGGATCCATAGCTTTCAACTTGTTCAAAGCGTACTCCGCAGTCCTCGAAAAGCTTTCGTTCTTCGTTTCGCGATACATAAGCTGATTCAATTGGGCCATCGTTAATAAATATTGGGAATGTCCAGGCCTCAAGCTCTCCGCTTGCTCTATTGCGGATTGAAAAGCATCGTATTCCCCCGTCTCGGCAAGCACGTTCATTGAGGATCGATAATATTCATCCGCCCTTATCGCTAAAATAGAGTTGTAAATCATGAATATCGCTACCAAGAACAAACCTGAGGCAAATACCTTCGTTGCTCTTCCTTTGCTCCAGATCACCGCGATCGGTCTATTCGAAATGGCCGCCGTAGCTCCCAAAGTTAAAAAAACAAGGGAAGACAGATAAAAGAAGCTCATGTCAAAATCGACGAAGCTATGCCCTAGAATAACGATAGAAAAAAAGGGAAATATCAGCCACCGATTATCCTCATTGGTTTCTCTGATCTTCTTCTTTATTTGACCAAAAAATAAGACGAACACATAACATAGGATAGCCATAAGAACGATCACGCCGAACCATCCGGATTCTAAATAAGTTTCAATAAAAAAGTTGTGAACCTTGGAACTCGTATAAGGATAACTTTTGAATGACTCGGACAAAACCGACCAGGCGCCGCCTCCGGCACCGAATACCGGGTAATCCGCTCCTGCCCTTATTGCGTCTTCGTACAATGTATTTCTTAAGAAAACGCTAGTCGATTGTAGATTGAGCCCCTCCAGCCTGGCGGCGATTTCGGCAGGCAGGATCTTGCTGAATGGAAAATTGGATAGGATCAGAACATAGAACGCCAGACCGAACGAGACAAGAACGACCGGCAACGCCAAACTTTTAGGGCCCCATCTTTTGTCTGCTTGATTATTTTCGAACTTGCCGCACCGCAGCCTAATTCCAAGAACAACCAAGCTTGCAATCGCGGCGAATCCCAGCACGAGCAGCCATCCGCGCAAAGATCCCTCTGGCGAATAATGATCTAACAGCTGTCCCCTCATCTTGACTGCATAACCATATACAGCAAATGCAGCTATCCAGACAATCCCTAGTTCCATCACGCTTATGAGCTGTCGTTTCCAAGGGAGCAAAGCCAAATAGATAATCAGAACGACAAATAGTACAAGCAGCGCCCCTCTGGAAAGGGTAAGCAGCAAGGACAAAAACACGGGTACTAGCATAAAAGCATGAAATACAACATGTCTTTTCTTTCGAGAGGATTGCACCATGATCAAGGCGCCTATTGCGATCGCGATTAAGTAGGCCGCATAAGCGTTCGGGTACTGAAAAACGCTGGATAATCGATCCGCTAGAACCGCATCTTGATAATGAGCGTTTCCGAACCAGTTCAGTAAACCAAACATAACGATCACATACCCTGAACCGATTAAAGCGAACAGTAATCGCTTAATACCAGCGGAATGACGGGTTATCAAATAGCCAAGAACAAAAAATACGCCCCAACCCAATCGGACGAAAGCTTCGATGAAAGCCCATTGGCTCGTGATCGCCTCGAACGTCGCAATGAAATAGGAAATCGGGATGATCCATATCAGAGCAACAAGAATATCCCCGTGGGAAGCCACTTGCCAATCTCGATAAAGATAGACGCAAATGAAAGTTAGAGATACCAAGCTACAGACCAGAGCGATATATAAGGGTCTTTCGAAAGTGAATTCGTACCCAACGAACAAACCTTTATGAAAGGGCGCGAGGAACAAAAATAGAACGACGAAAACGGACGTTGCCGCGAAGATCCAGCGAGTATTTCTCCTATCCAGGCCATCTTTCATCCCACACCTCGCTCGGTCCCGATGATCAATATGTCCCTGGCTCGTTCCAGCCTGATCTTGTCCTCGGGGGAATAGTCCTTACTCGAAAGAACTCCCCCTACCCCGTTGGCCATTCCAACAATTTGAGTGGGTTGTTGAATGCAGTCTACGATAATATCCCCCCGGTTGCCTATGATGCCACCCGCTATTAAGCGAATGTTATCGTAAGAACGCTCGCCCCTTATATTCATGTAGAAATTCGATACGTCCGAACTGGACGACAGCAACGAGTACACAAAGCCTAATCTGACATCCATGCGATTGCAAATGACGCCGTTCTCCCCGCTTGCCTTCAGAAATCCCGGAGAAAAATTGTTAATGCCCCCGTCAATCGCGATCCCGCCTCTCTTCACGAGATAAGCCATTTCCTCCCCAGCTACGCCGTCAGCGGCAACGAATGAAACCAACCCGTCAAATACAGGATCATTCGGCAAACTTTCAATACCCTCAATCGAAGATCGAGAATATTTGGGCAGAATGGCATTCAATCCATCGGCAACCGTCCTCGATTTGCTAGAATTCCTGGAAAGCATCTTAATACTGGCATTCCTTTCGCATAATCGCAGAGCCAGCTTCGCCGAAATATTCCCCGCTCCCAATATCAAGATCGTTTTCCCGCTTAATTGATCTTGGAAATGTTGCCTGACTAGCAAATCGGCAGCTTCTACACTGGCATCGTTGGGTTTATAAGCTACGATAGAAGAATGCTGGACATGCTTGGCGGCGATTTCCATCAGATCCAAGCTTTGTTTCGCCTCTACGTCCACAAGCACGATATCCACGACGCCATCCAGACGTTCAAAACAAAAACTCGCATCTTCCGGCCTTGAGACTAGAAAGTTGATACACTCAAAATGCTCATAAGATCTCCTTGGCAGCACGAGAAACTCGGCAAGCAGACGGGAGGTCGATCCGACGGAAGCGACTTTTATTTTGGACGATCTGCGAATATTATCGACCTCGCATAAGACCTGGTCGGCAGTTCTAGAATTCATCTCAGATGTTCCCTTCTGAATGCGATTGAGCCATTAATCCAAGCTTCCCAGGTAAGCGTCGCACACCGAATCCGCATCACCGAAACGAACCAGTTCCCCTTTATGCAACCATGCGGCTTTCGTACATATTTTTTTGACGGATTCCACGGAATGCGATACATATATAACACTGGCACCATTGTTCACGATCTCCGAAATTCGGGATTCGCATTTTTTCTGAAATTTCAGATCACCAACGCTTAAGATTTCATCTGCGATCAGAATATCAGGTCTGGTGATCGTAGCGGTTGCAAAGCCAAGCCGAGCCACCATTCCGGAGGAAAAATTTTTTATCGGAATGTCAATGAAATCCTCCAGCTCGGAAAACGATATAATTTCATCGAAGCTCTCGTTCATCTTCGCTCTGCTATGTCCGAGGATTGCGCCGTTTAGATAAATGTTTTCGCGTGCGGTGAGATCATAATCGAATCCCGCGCCAAGTTCGATTAACGGAGCTATGGAGCCCCTAACTTGTATCTTTCCTTTGGCAGGCTGTAACACTCCCGCAATCAGTTTAAGCAATGTGCTTTTGCCGCTGCCGTTCAATCCGATAATGCCTAACGATTCCCCTCTCATCATCCGCAGAGAGACATTCCGAAGAGCCCAAAACTCATCGATCGCCAGTCCCCCTTTAAGAGCGCGTATCACATATTCCTTCAGGCTGTCAGCTTTCTCGCGATTGATGTTATATAACATCGAAACATTGTTGACTTCTACAAGCGTACCTTGCATGAACACCTCTCCGTTTCGTGTCTCACATGTATAGAACAAACCGATTTTGCGTCCGGTTGAAAATAAACCAACCTATGCTAAGCGAAATGATCCCACATAGCAAACAGATGAGATTTGGAACCATTCCGGGTATAACGCCTTCGAGAATTAAAGATCTTAAGTAATCGATGTAGTAGTACATGGGATTCCATTCGTAGACCCAGGAATACTTATCCTGAATGATGGAGACCGGATAAAATATGGGCGTCATATACGTCCACAAAAGCGCAAGCACGCCGTACAAACTATTAATATCGCGGAAATAAACCGTCAGCGCGGATAAGAGCAATGATAATCCCGTCGTAAATATAATTAGATAGACGATCGGGATGAAACTCAAAAACAAGGTGGGATGAAAGTGAGCCCCCGTTGCCAGCATCACCAGCAGCAGGGCTACGAATGCGAACCCTAAATTGACGAATGAGGACAAAACTCGGGAGAGAGGAAACAAATACTTGGGAATATATATTTTTTTGAGCAACCCGGCGTTGTTCACAATAGACATCGCCGCCGAAGTAGTAGCCTCGGTATGAAAGGAGAATAAGATGCTTCCGGACAGAAAATATACCGGATAGTTAGGCAAGGTGCGAAATAGTGCTGAAAATACAATCGTCGTTATGATCATGGTCAACAAAGGATAAAGCAACGTCCAGAGCAGTCCAAGCACCGATCTCCGATATCTGACTTTGATATCTCGAATCACGAGTTCCTTGAGTAAATGGTTATATTTCCAAACGACAGAAAGCCTACTGTAAAGCACTCGCACGGACAAACCTCTCCTCGATGGTCATTTCATTGTCAAGCCTATCTCCTGAAGCGTCTTTGCCAACGTCCCCTCAGTTTAGATGTCGCCTTGCTTATCGTGGCGCGAAGCCCGTAGTCCCTCACGTGATTTACGAGTTTTACGGCAATCGTCTCTATTTCATCCATTTGCATTCTTGCCGTGCGAACTTTAGGCACTGCGGCAATCAAGGCTGCCGTCTGCTCGTATTCCTTGACGATTGTACGGAGGAACGCCTTCTTATTCTCGACCTCGCCCATAAATCGTTCGGCCAAGATGCGATTAATCTCCTCCTGATCCGACTCGGATAACACAATCTGTATCAGTTGTTCCCAGCGAGGGCCGACATGATCGATGGAATATCTCCCGACCATTGCCCGCGCATTTCTTGACATTCTCTTTAATAATTCCGCATCATCGAATAATGTCGATATGCTCTCGGCCATTGCCCGCATATCGTCTTGCGGAACGATAAAGCCGTTCTCTCCATGCGCGATGATGTCCTCTAAGCCGGGAATATCCACGATAACTGCCGGCAAACCGTAACTCCCGGCCTCGCCCAGAACTAACGGAAATCCTTCGCTATTCGAAGTTAATACGAATACGTCCCCTTGGTTATAGAAGTCTTGCGTCTTCTCTTGTTCCCCGACGAATTGGATTTGCGAGTCGGATATTCTCGTTCTAGCAAGCAACTCGCCTATCGTTTCCTTCGCTTGCCGGGGTATTCTAGCTTCCAAATCATAGGGCCCCACGATTAACAGGCGTGCATCGGGATGGCTTTGCAACAGATGGTGAAATGCGAATAATACGCGATCCAGCCGCTTGATCGGATCTGTAAATCTTCCAACGGCGATTACCGTTTTCCCGCTTCGTTTATCGGAACGATGATCCGGAACGGAAAACGAGCTGATTCCTTGCATAATTGCAGCGTTAGGATAAGCCATTCCGTAAGCGCTGGCGCTGAATCGAGTGAGGAAACACGCCGCGTTCGCCTGAGCCATCGCCTCGTTCCTTGCAATAACCGATGAAGCCAGCTCTGGCATTCTGTGCGGAAAAAAATAATATTCCAACGTATACGCAATTGTTCGGATACCCGAGTTTCTTAAAACGGGGTATACGGCGGCTAACTCGGGTATGCTGTTATTGTGACCGATAAACAAATCGGGCGACAGCAGGCTGGCCAGCTTGATGAGCCTCTCGATTCTCCGATCGGCATCGCGAATCGGAATAAATACGATAGAGGAATCCAGTTTGAAGCCGACATCTCGAATCGGCTCAAAAACGGTTAATAGGATCCGGTATTTTTTGCGCGTCAAGTAATTCGTTAAACCTGCGATAAGCCGCTCCGCACCTCCGAATTGCCATCCGTAAGCGTGAAAAAGCAGTACCGGCTCATGCCTGTCTTCGTTTAACAGGGGTTGGATGACATGGATCAACAATTCCGATATATCGCCAAGCTTCGAGGTCCGAAAAATAGTGTCATCCAACATTCGTGCCGCTTCCTGAATCTCATCTGCTGTTTGTGCGTGTCGGCATGCGGCAATCAAGTTATTCATTCCGTGTTAACCTCTCGCGGGCCGATACATAGAAACGCTTGCACCAACGAAGCGGTCTCGTCACTTTCCATGACACGGTATTGGAAAACGCTTGCGCCGCTTGCTGATAAGCCTCCGCATGAACGCTTGCCCGGTAATTTTCTTCGATCTCCGCTTTGATTTCCGCTTCGATTTCCGAGTGATTGGACGACTCCATTACTGGCAGTGGTTGAGTCGCTTTGTGCGTCCCTTTGTTATGTATCAATAATGAGAGGTTTCTTTCGTACTCGCGAATGACGGTTCTGGAGAAATCTTCGTGATCCGCGAGAGGCTCCATGAATCTATCGCTCAATAACGAATCCAGCTCGTCCTGGTCTTGAACGGACAGAACGGTGTCTATGAGTCTATCCCATCTCTCACAAATCCGTTGCCTATCGAATCGGTCGACCAGCTCGTACGCACGGTTACCCATTCGATCGCGCAAATCGAAGTCGGATAACAATGCCGATACTTTAGAAGCCATCAGATCCAAGTCTTCCTGAGGAACGATATAACCGTTCTCGCCGTCCGAAATCATGTCTTCCAATCCGGAAATATCGCTAATGACGCAGGGCAATCCGAAAGTTCCGGCTTCGTTCAAAACCATCGGAATGCCTTCACTCTCCGAGGTCAGCAGGAGTAAGGAAGCTTTCCTATAATAGGGTTCGACGTTCTCTTGTTCTCCAACGAATAACAGTTTATCTTTCGGGATCCGCAAGCGCGCAATCAATTCGCCAATCGTTTCTTTGGACCGACTATCGGTTCGCACGTTTAATTTGTAAGGTCCGACCAGAAGCAATTCGGCATCGGGATGGCTTGTCAGCACTTTGGCAAAAACTTTTAAAATCCGATCCAATCGCTTGATCGGATCATTGAACCTGCCGACTGCGAGTACGACTTTTTTGTCCTTGGGCGCCTTTACTAGAGATTTCGGAAACGAGCTCGGCGTCGGCAGTAAAGCACCATTATCATTAAGCTCAGCGTAAACATTCGCGCTAAACGAAGTCAGCCAAGTGACGGCGCTCGCTTGCTTGAAAGCTTCCGTTCGGCGTTCTAGGATAGGATACAGATCTTCGATGAGATAGGGCAGAAAGTAATGACCGAAATTGCATGCGATGCTTCGAATCTCGAGCCCTCTTAATTGCTCGTATATGGGAAGAAGATGAATGTCGAAGTTCGGACTAGCCATGAACAAATCCGCGTCGAAGAGCGAACAAACGACCGCCAGCTGCGCGGACAGATTCTCCATCGTGCCGACTCTTAATCGCAATTGCGTAATCTCTTCCGGTAGGGGAAAACCTTCTTTGTTCAGATAATCATTGGACACGACAAACCAATCGTACTTGTCCTTTAACGTCTCGGTTATCGTGGAGAGTACTCTTTCGGCGCCGCCTCGAATCCATACCCCGCTATAGATGACAATCCGCGGTTTGCTTTTCTTCTTGGTCAACAGGGGGTTTAAATTCCGCTCCCAATCGCACGGAGAGTGATTGATTTCCTTAATCCCCGCATTCTCCTGAATCAAAGTCGAGACCATCTTTATCTCTTTAGGCGCCATCGTCGACGAGCACAAATGTTTAAGCAGCCGATACGCCGACTTCTCGAATCCTATTTTCTTGAAAGAGTGATACTTGCTTTCGAGATAGGTATACGAGTGCCCGCTATAAAGTCCGACTTCCTCCATCGTTAAATCCCGGATCATTCGACTCATAACGCGATCGGCTTCCAGCGCAAGTCCGTCATGATGCTTCTGGCTATCTTGTTCTTCGTGCCGACGGGAACGTACAAGCACCTCTTTAACGTGAATAAAGGAAACGTTGCCGGCCATACGGAACCACATATCGACATCCTGGGTATATCGAAGCGCTGAATTGAACCATCCAAACCGCTCGAAGTAGTTCCGCGGAATTAAAAAAGCACAGCCATGAAATCCGACTTCATGCGAAATGGCTAACAAAGCGCGAGTATTGGAAGTTCCCTGGGAGGAGACACGGTAAGTATGAAGCAATTTTCCCGTTGGGGAGATATGGCAATAATCGCTGAATACAACCGCTTCTTCGCCGAACTCTCTTAATGCTTTTATTTGCTTTTCGATTTTATCGGGCGTGTACATGTCATCATGGCTTAACCACGAGAAGTAGTCTCCGGTCATCTTCTTGATACCCAGATTTAATGCCGTAGCCACTCCTCCGTTCTCTTTGGCAAAGTAACGGATTCTGTCGCCGTACGAGAGAGCGATTCGTTCTGTCTCGCCGTCGTCGCTGGAGCCATCGTTAACAACGACGACTTCAACGTTTAAGTACGTTTGTGCCAAAGCGCAATTGATGGCTTCATGCAAATAATTCGCACCGTTGTAGACGGGAATGACAATGGATACTTTAGGTTCAGCCGCCACGAATTCATACACCTCATCATTTTCGCAATTCGATTCCTTCAAATAACTCTTTCCAAAGATGATCGCAATCGTTCCATAATTTACTGACGTCAGGAACATTTACCGAACAAACTCGTTCCATAGGCCAGTCATTCTCCTCGATCCCATCCGAGTGACCAGGGTTGATAAACAACAAAACGTATTCATTCTGCACGAGATCGTCGAGCACTTGCCGCAATTGTTCGACTTCTTCGTATGACCCGCCGCTGCGGACAAAGAGCAGCCTTTCGGATGTGTCGACCTTCTCTAAAAATCGGGCAACCCGTCGGTCGTATTTGGCCTTAACGCCAGGATAGGCCTCCAACAGCTTCGGATCGTTCTGCGCGATAAAAAAGTCATGATTGGAGAGAATGTCGTACGTCTTATCTTTCACAAGATAAAGTTTTTCTCCTGCAGTACCAATACACTCTATCTGATGCCGGTCCATGAAACCTTCGAACCGATTCCGCAACAATCGATTAACGCCGCTTAAGCTATACGAGCCCACCCAGTCCAAAACGCCCGAATAGGGCCTTATTCCGTTCTTCTCCAGTTGGATAGAAATATAGCACAGTTCCCCTAGACTAAAGATGCCGTCATATTTCCCCTTGATGTCGGCAATTCTCAATGAGTAACCCCCCCTATCGTTATTTAGATAGAACAGTTGCTTTAAAGAGGTATGGACCCATGATTCTCGCCCTCGTTCCCGGCGATTTGACCGTCAGAACATAGTTCTGATAGGGCGCCCCTTCCTCTGTACTCGCATCGATTTTAGTTAAAGCGGTATTGAAGCAAGTTTCTTGGGTCCATTCGACGATCTCCCCGGTAGCGTCTCCTCTTCGAATCATGATTTCCAGTTCGCCCAGATCGGCATAAATCGGTTTATCCCATCCGATTTCAATATCAAACACGATTCGATAGGATGGATCCAGACGATCTAGCCATAGGCCCGTAAGCACGACCTCTCCGTCTCCGATTTCAAAAGGCTCGAAAGTTCCATGCTGTGCCCCCGAAGAAGCAGAATGTATAGCCATTTATCTTTTCACTCCATTCTCCTTCTATTTTATCAAGATAGATCGACCCATTTGTGAAATGTAAAGAAAACTTTAAGTTCGCTCTTGCAACGCGCCTCTGGCAACCAGCATATAGCCGGCCCCGCGAATCGTAACGAGTCTCTCCGGATTGGCGGGGTCAGCCTCGATTTTTTTGCGTAGATTGCTGATGTGTACAGCAACCGTTCTCGTATCCTCCAAGCTCTCCGTTCCCCAGATGAGCTGAAACAACGCATCGACGCTGACGACACGATTCACGTTTTGTGCCATATAGGACAGTAGACCGAACTCTTTATTCGATAAGAAGATGGTTTCACTCCCCATGTCGACGGACTGTGCGTAGAAATCCAGCGTCATACCCGGCAACTCCAGCAGTTGTTCCCTTCTGCCCGTCGACACTCTGCGAAGATGAGCCTTGATCTTGGCCATGAGTACGCCCGGACTGAACGGCTTGGTCACATAATCGTCGCCGCCTTCGGATAATGCGCTGATTTTCACCTCGTCTTCCTCACGGCTGCTCAGAAATACGATTGGCGCATCCGTGTAGCTGCGTGCGTTCCTGCACCAATCAATGCCGTTTTCATTCGCCAGCAGTACATCCAGTACAATCAAATCCGGCTCGAACGACGCAAGCAGCTTCATGGCTTCAGCCCCGCTATGGCAATAGGAGGATATGAAGCCCTCTCGCTCGCAATACACCTGAACAATCTCGCATATATGGGGATCATCATCGACGATCATGATTTTGTGTGTGTCCGTCACTCCGTCACCTTCCTTCTTCTCCCATGCAAGGAAGCGATACATAGAAGATCGACCCCGTCTTGCCGTCGCTCTCCGCTCGAACCGTCCCTCCATGCGCTTGTACGATTTCCCTGCAAATCGCCAGCCCGAGCCCACTTCCCTCTATGCCTTTCTCCACGCCCGGTTGATCAACCCTGTAATTGCGATCGAAGATTTGCTCGAGCTGCTCTGGCGGAATCCCCATGCCTGAGTCTTGCACACTAATGATCGCATAGCGGCTATCCTTCACCTCGTCCATAGTTAGCGCAATACGCACCATCCCACCACTAGAGGTGAACTTCATGGCGTTCGACACCAGATTGAACAACGCCTGCTCCAGTCTTTGCGCATCCATCACGACAACAGGCGAATTAGACCCTTGATCTTCCACATCTCTGTAATCCAGCCTGAAATCCAGACCTGCGTCACGCACGACCAGCTCATATTGTTCAAAGAACCGGCGCAAGAAGGAAGCCGCATGAACCGGCATCATTCGGTACGAGACTTGTCCCGTCTCCAGATGTGACAGGAAGGATAACTCCTCGATCATGCGGTTAATCCTTATCGTGTTATCCTGAATATACTTCAGGTACTGTTCATTGCGTTCCGGCTTGACGCTGTCCTGCACAGCCTCGACATAACCAAGCATGCTGGACAGCGGCATGCGCAGATCATGCGTAATATAGGCAAGGAGCTTCTTCCTCCCTTGCTCGGAGAGAAGCAACTGGTCATACGATGTGCGGAGATCATCATGAGCTGCGGATAAGGCCTGTGTGCGCTCCTGCACGGTCTGTTCCAAATTCATATTCATTTCGGTCAGCTTGTTGTTAGCCTCCTGCAGCTCACGCGCAATCCTCTCCTCATTCGTTGCCGCCCTCGTAAATCTGGAAGATAGCAGAATCATCTGTGCGATCGTAAACACCAGCATTCCAAGCGGAGAGGTATTGCCGATGGGTGACCATTCGTTGTAATATAAAAAATCGTTGACGACCGTCACTAAAGCAACCACCGACATCAGCAGGAAGATGAGCGCTCCCTCCATACGCCTCACAGCCGCATGGACGAGTCCCACCATCAGATAAACCATATGCAGAACAACCATCACGCCGATTATCGGTAACATTTTTGTATATATAATGGCAGGGGTCACCACAACAACGATACAGAATGCGCCGGTTAAGATCCGCGAGACAAGATGAAACCAACGCGACACATAATTCGGAAAAATGCTATCAAAGTACCTCGTGATGATATACCCACCACTGCAAAGAATCAGGTACTCGATCTTGAACTGCAATCCCCATGGAAAAGCCGGCCATAATTGGGTGAGCATGAGCTCGCCGACCAGCAAGGATCGAATACCAAACATCAAGGTGAACAGGCCAAAATACAAAGGAGCCTTGTCCTTGCGTCGCAGCACGAACAACAGCAGGTGATACACGCCTATCACCAGCAGGCTTGCGGTAACGAACATTTCAGCAACGATTCTCAGATTTGTCCTGACCGTTAACACATCACTGCCGCCCAGCTCGATAAACTTGGTGATGCCGCCTCGCATATGATGGAAGTTGGCGACTTGCATAACCAGCTCCACCTTGTCATTCTCGGGCTGGAAGAACACCAACTTCGTTGCCAGTTGCGGTGTTACGCTGCTCTTGTCCTGGCCAACTACACCGACCTCTGCCAATAACTCGCCATTCACCCATAATTTATAAGCATGAAAGATGGTAGGCAGCCGCAGAGCAAGCCTCTCGTTCCGATCCTGCTCGCTAAGCTCGATGCCCACCCGAAAGGTTGCATAACCTGTGCCGTTCAGCCGCCGACCATCTAACCGATAGCCTAGCCATGAGCTCGGGATGCTGATCCAGCGGTCATGATTTCCGTCCCTTGCTAAGCGATTCTGGATGTCCTCAGGCGACAGCAGCTCTTGCCAGTAGAACGCCCACTCACCTTTTAGCTTAAGCGGATTCTCACTGACATGAACCTGCGTTAGATCCAGAATGCCTTCTTCACTTTGGAACTTAGGGGAGTCCGGTGCAGGGATGACGGCATAGCTTGCGACCAAACCAACAGCAATGGCGGCAGCTATATAAAGCAAGATCGTACGAGAACCGAATCGGAGAATACCCCTCATGATGATACCGACCCCAATCTACAGGATGCGCGATAAGTAAGTTGATTATCTAAATCATATCATCATTAAAGGAAAATGTACCCTGCAATTATCTGCGAGGCGTTGAACACAAATACCGCCAGTAGAGGCGGGGGGTCTGAACCCCTCGACCTTCTTCCAGTCCTTCAGGTGACAATAATTGCATCAAGTCCTGAAGCGGTAGGGTCGCTAAGCATAATGTCCATTAAAACGACATCCACAGGTGTTTTGCTCAGAACATACATACAAGCCTCTTTGCTGTCAACACAGGAAACAAATTCAAACGCGTGGATCTCGCCCAGTCCCAGTGTCAGTATAGTCAATGTCCCAACTCTATCTCAATGTCTCAATGTCATCAAAAAAAGAAACTCAGGCAGTGAACCTCTCCTGAGCTTCTTATTGTACGAGTCTACTTCTTCATATGCATCAGCATCTTCAGCAGAACGGTTACGGCCTCTGCTCTCGTTGTCTGGGCGTTCGGATTGAATTTGTTCGATCCTGTGCCTTGTACGATACCCAGTTGCTCCAGTGCCCCTACTTCCGCCTTCGCCCAGGATGGAATATCTCGATCATCTTCGAAGTCGGTTGAAGTATTCAATTCCATAGGCAGCTTAAGAGCATTCGCGATCATCTCTGCCATCTCGGAGCGAGTCACCATTTCTGTTGGACGGAAGGTTCCATCCCCATAGCCTTTATCGATACCTGCCTGTACGGCTTGAGCGACAGCCTTCTGCGCCCACACTCCAATATTCGCAGCATCCTTGAAGGTCAATTTCGCTACCGCACCATTCAACTTTAGAGCGCTCATCAGCATAACCGCGAATTCCGCACGAGTTACAGTCGCATTCGGCTTAAACGTACCATCTGGATATCCTTTAACTATTCCGTCGTTCACTGCTTGCTTGATGCTTGCCTCAGCCCAGTGTCCGGCAATATCGCTAAAGTGAATTTCCGTGTTCGTATCCATCGGTTGTTCTTTTACAGGCAATCCTGACGTTTTGTCTATAACGAGTACCGCGTAATATTTCCTAAAATGGTCAATTTCCACAGAAACACGATTTTCGTTTATTTGGCCGCCCGGGACCTTCACCCAAGCTTTCGCAACTTCATCATAATAGAAAACAGCTACCGTTTGGTTGCTCTTCACCTTGGCCGGATCGAATGACAAGGTAAGCGTAACCGGTTTTTCAAGCTTATCCGGGAATTCTCCAAAGAACTCATATACGGAGCTAGCCAGAACCTCTTTATTCGGGCGTAGCTTTTGCATGTCCAACACTTTCTGTATCGTGAGCGTCAGTTCTTTGCTTGAAGCACCGGCCGGAACCGAGATCAGGATCCCATCTCCCAGGCTAACCTCGCCCGCTCTGCCCGGGGGAAGCGTTAACTGGCCGTCTATTGCGGTAACCGGTGTTGTTGGTATCGTTCCGCCCACGCTACCGTTTGACGCCGGCGCCGCGCGCTCAACCGTGAGTTTATACGGATTAACCGTACTATCTTGCGCGGTTACGTCAATCTGAATCGGGTTAGACCCGACTCTTAAATTCGAAGCGATGTAGGTATGCACAGTACCCGCAACAGAATGATAAGTCGCACCTGCAACCGTGAGTTGCTGGGTTGGATCTGCTAAGGTTAATTTCAAATTTAAACTTGTTATGCTGTTGGATACTTTCACATTATAGTTGGGCTCCGACGACAGAAAGCTCGGAGACAGCGTGCCGTGATCTATGGTCAAGTTAGACAACATCGGGATCGGTGTAGGGATTGGTGTCGTATCGCCGACTTCGATTGCCAGCGTTTGCGTCGTTCCTATGCTGAAATGGAAGGTCAAGTCGACCGTACCATTCGACTGTGCGGACAAGTATGATTTGTTAATTGTCACAGCCCCGCTTATTAAATCATAGGTGTAATCTGTTCCCGACACCAATGTTGCCGCATCATTCGAAATGCTACTCAGCACGCTTCCATACACCGCAACTGTAGTCGTTACATCTGCGTTCGTAGCCGCTCCGACTTTCTTATCAAAGCTCGCATTCGTCACGCTGATCGTAGGAAGACTTTCTCCGTAAATAATAGATACATGGTTACTGTTAAAGTTAGCAACATAGATTTTATTCGTTACCGGATTAACTGCGACACTATTCGGACCTTGTCCCGTCGCTATCGTAGCTGTTTCATTATTCTCTCCATTTATAACGGTCACGCTATTGTCATTATTATTGACTACATAGATTTTATTCGTATTTTCATTTATTGCCAATCTGGAGAGCGCCCCTCCCAAAGCTATCGTTTCCGTTGTCTCGGCCTGACCGTCTATTACGGTGACGCTACCGGATAAGTTGGCAACATAGATTTTATTCGTTACCAAATTCACTTTAATTTGGTGAGAACCGCTGCCCGCAGCAATCACTTTCGACGTGTTATTCCATTCATCGATAACCGTCACATTGCCGCTTCCGTAGTTGGCAACATAAACCATGTTTGTCGCCGGGTTTACCGCCACGTTGTGGGGATTACTTCCTACAGGCCATGTTTTAGTTATAGAATCGGTTGCACCATCTATAACAGTAAGGCTAAACGAGCCATAATTAGCAATATAAATTTTGTTCGCCACCGGGTTCACTGTTAAGCCATGCGGGCCACTCCCGGTAGTAACCGTCTTTGTCGCATTGGACACGCCGTCAATGACGGTAACACTGTTGCCTATCCAATTGAGGACATAAATTTTGTTCGTTATTTCATTCACTGCGATAGCACTAGGACCATCACCTACATTAATTGTTGACGTCACATCATTCGTATCACCGTCTATGACCGTCACGATATCTCTATCCGTATTTGAAACATAGATTTTATTCGTTACCGTATTAACAGCCATACCGTTAGGCCTCAGTCCGACAGCTACAGTCGCCGTTGCCAGATTGCTCGCGCCGTCAATGACTGTCATCGTACCGTCAAGGGAATTAAGGACATATATTTTGTTCGTCACCGGATTCACCGCTACAGAACCAGGGTTATTTCCCGTCGGCACATTCACCAACAGCGCGTCTGCCGATGCAGATCGCGGTGACAGAAGCGGCGTTGCAAGTAGTAATATGAACACCATTGTCGTGTGAAGCAGCCCATTGGGTATTCTTCTGCGCAACATTCTAGTTGTCAACATATTCATCCTCCTGTGTTTCCATTCGTAGTTATTGACATTCTTTAATTGTATCCATTATAGAATCGCCGTTACTTAATGAAAGCTTAATGAAATTCAAATCCTTAAAATTCGACACCGTTTATAAATTTCCTGATATGATTAAAGAATTGCTTCCTATAAAAACGGAGAGTGATGATGTCCTATGAATCAAATCCTAATCGTTGACGATGAACCACAAATTCGTCAATTGATCCGTATGCATATGGAACGAGCAGGGTATCAAATTATAGAAGCAAACTCCGGACGGCAAGCGATTAAACAAATACAAGATTATAACATAGGGTTAATCATCCTGGACTTGATGATGGACGAAGGAACCGGATTCGAGGTCCTTCGCTATTTGCAGGAAATAAAAACCGATATACTCGTTATCGCGCTAAGCGCTCGAGGAAATGAAGAAGACAAAATCGTCACTCTCGGACTAGGTGCAGACGATTATGTAACCAAGCCGTTCAGTCCGCTGGAGCTGCTCGCCAGAGTTCAAGCTCTACTAAGGAGACATCACCCCTTATCTCATCAAAAAACGGGAACCATCCGCCTAAACCATCTTGTGTTAGACATTGACAATTTAAGCCTTCACAATGATGGAAAGCGGTACGTTCTTACCAAAGTCGAATGCGAATTGTTTCATTTCTTTATGCGTAATCCCGATCGCGTGCTCACCAAGAGAGAAATCTATAACCACATTTGGAAACATGAAAATTACGACGACAACAACCTGTGGGTCTTTATTAGCAGATTACGCACGATACTGGATAAAATTAATGCTTCCCAGCTTCAAATCCATACCGTAAGAGGAATCGGCTACTGCTTCTCCGGTGATGACCGATGAAAAACCGGACGAAACTCTGGCTTGTTATGCTTATCAGCGCTGTTGGCAGTTCGTTGTTGTTCGTTTTTTTGAACATCGTAACTGCCGAGGTATGGAACAAAGGTTATGATTTGAACACACTGAATAGGATCTCGGATGAGACGCTAAATACGTTCAATCGTCAAAACAAAGTCGACATAGCGTCTATTCAGCAGATAATCGATCAGATTCATAGCCAACATCCTGATATTCGGATGGAATGGATTGCTTCCGACGGATCAACGATCTATGATACTGCGGGCGAGACGCACGCTTACAGTTTCAAGGAATTAGCCGATCGTGTTCTGCATATGCCAAACAACTTATGGAGCGAAGGAGAACTGATCACGCTTGTTTACTCGACGGAAAAAGACGGAAGTTCTTATTATTTGATCATGAGTTTGTCGAGCGAAGCAATGAAGCCTGGGCAATTTTTCTTCTTTATGCGTACGTTTAAAATTTTGTTCTCATTGACCTTGCCGCTTCTATTGTGCTTATTAGTCCCTTATCTTCTTTCCATATGGTTCTTCTCCTCTATTAGTCGACGCATTGGAAAGCTGAACGATGCACTCAACCAAGTTAATATTCAAAGTGATGTTATCGAACTAACGGACCATTCGAAAGATGAAATCGGACAGCTAACTCGGCATTATAATGCGATGGCGCAAAGAATTCGAAATCAAGCTCGTCAAATCCAACAATTCGAGGAAAGACGCAAGGTGCTGCTGTCCAATCTCTCTCACGATTTAAAGACCCCTCTGACCATGATATTGGGCTATGCCGAGACCCTTCGCTTCCGTTTATTCAAAGACGAGAACGAGATGGAAGATGCTGCAAAAATCATTTTGCAACGATCTCTATACATGGACAAGCTGCTCGTTCAGTTACTGAATATTTCGCGACAAGACGCCGACACGCTCCAGCCTCATTTTGCCTCGCATAACTTGTCCGAATTGATGAGGAGAACTGTAGCCGAATACATGTTGTTTTTGGATGGTCTAAACTTTACGATTGACGTGAATATCCCCGACGGGGATGTGGAGGCTTATATCGATGCGTCTCTTGTCGAGCGTGCGCTCCGCAATTTGCTTGACAATGCAATTCGTCATGGCAAAGAAGGCCGTTATCTAGGAATAGGTCTCGCAGATGAAGACAGCGAAGTGTGCATTACGGTATTTGATAAGGGTTCAGGCATTGCATATGAAGATCACGGGCGTATTTTTGAACGCCTCTATCGCGTGAATGACGGAGAAAAAACCGAGGGGGCCGGTGTAGGACTTTCCATCGTTAAAGAAATCGTCGAGCTGCACCAAGGCCATATTGAATTGACAAGCACTCCTTATGAGAGAACTGAGTTTCTCATCAGACTACCCAATAAATGGTGATTTCATGATCTGTAACGAAATAACTCAAATTTATTTGATGTGTCGCTTTACTTGATAACCTTATACACATTTGCATACAAGATTTCTAGGTGAAGGGCAAACTCTTCTTCCGTGAGAATTTGAGGATAGCTCATAATCTTAAGCGGTAAATATGTCTGCCCTTTCTGAAGAGGAGGCTGCACATATTCGAAAGGATTGAGACGAAACCCCAATCGCTCATAGAAGCCTATTCTCTTCTGCGCCAAGTCCGTATCAGGATATTCCACTTCCAATAGAATGGGCTTTAATGACTCTCCGATATACGCGGCCATTATCTTTCCACCTATGCCACTTCCGCGTGTGGCTGGATCGACGGCAATATGTTCGACAAACCGGAACAAAGGAAATTCCCATGCAGCCATAAAAGCGATCAGTTGATTATTGCTATTCGTTTCCGTAATGAGACGGTAATGTGGGTCGGCCAGCAGTTCCTTCTGTCCAGCATAAGTTCTCCGTTCACTTTCCGGAAAAGAGGTTTTCATAAGTGTGAAGATTTTATCAAACTCACTGTCGTTCATGATCAGTTTCTCCCTTATTTAGACTGCTTTACAATATAACAAATCCGTAATATCCGCCCCCGTCGCGTCATCCAGCCGTATAAAGCCTCATACGATACGAAGCTGAAGGTTGGTTGGGTTATGTGTTAGTTGGTTTAAACCCTTTATTTACAAGGATTCTAATCATACTTTAATATTAATAAAATAATCTTCTCGCCGTTCGCGATCGGAGTGAACCAGGTCGCTTGGCGATGGAGGAAGCTTATCTGCACCAATTATGGCTTCAGACTTCCCCCGTTTTTCCAACTCAATTCTTTTTTGAATGAGCTGTTGAATTTGAAGATCGATCATATTAATTTCCATTCTAATAACTTTAGTTTTTTCTTCTTTAGCCTTAAGCTCATCTTCGCCGCTAATGATATCACCTATTTTTCGGAAAAGAACCGCTTTCCGCTTCATTAGCATTTGAATTTGCTTGTCTATCGTCCCAGCCTGCCCGTTCGTAAAGCCCCCGCCTAATGGAGCTGTAGTTGATATGTTCATGTTATCAGCCTCCTTATTAAAAACCATTGACGTTTTCCTATTTTTGATATATATCGGAAATGAATTGTTTCGATTAAATAGAATATCGATTGGTTTGTGTTGATGTTTTACATCAATTTGACATCAACGATGGACAAATAAGGTTGCTCTTGCTCAAGCCATTTCCGGACGGTCTTACAATCCCGACCGAGAGCATGCGCTCTAACGGATCTATCTAACCACACAGGCTCTCATTTCCAATCTTACTTAAACAAGGTATGTGAGATCCTACGAATGAGCGAGCATTCGTGAGAGAAACCATATTCTCAGAGGGAGTGCAATAAGAAGTTCCGCATCCGTCTCCCATTTCTTGAGCAACGTTTTGCGCTTGTTACGCAATTGATGTGCCATTTTTAACAGGCTCATCCGGTTTTAACAAAACCACATCCCCTTCCTCGGGAACGCCTCCAATTATCAGCACTTCGGATTCAAAACCTGCAATTCGCCTAATCGGAAAATTTACTATTGCGACTACTTGGCGGCCGATAAGATTTTCTGATTCATATCTTCTTGTTATTTGAGCAGAAGAACGCTTAATACCCATTTCGCCAAAATCGATCTCCAATTTTATTGCAGGATTTCGTGCTTCCGGAAAAGGCTCCGCCTTAAGTACAGTACCGATGCGGATATCTAATTTCAAAAAGTCGTCAATTGTTGCCATGATTAGCGTTACTCCTTTAAGCGATATGACATGCGTTATTATTCCTGGAAAGTTGCGTTACTATCCGTTAGCCATAGGTAGCTTAAGTGAACAGTACACACTTAATTAATTCAATGTGTTCTCACTAGCGAAACACAGCACTCCACATGCCCCGTATGGGGAAACATATCGACCGGCTGCACCTCCACCGTGCGATAGCCCCCATCCTCGAGCAGCCGCAAATCGCGTGCCAGCGTAGACGGGTCGCACGACACGTACACGATCCTTTTCGGCTGCAATTCCAGCATCGTCGCGATCAGCGCCGGGTCGCAGCCTTTGCGCGGGGGATCGACGACGATGACGTCCGGCGAGATGCCCGAGCGCTGCCAGCGGGGCAACACTTCTTCGGCGCGGCCAACGGAGAATTCGACGTTCCCGATGCCGTTCATGCGGGCATTCCGCCGCGCATCCTCGATCGCCTCCGGGACGATCTCAACCCCATAGACGCGTCGGGCGTGGCGAGCGAGGAACAAAGTGATCGTGCCTATGCCGCAATAAGCATCGATGACGGTCTCTTCACCAGTCAGTCCTGCGTATTCGATCGCTTTGCGATACAGCTTCTCCGTCTGCTCGGGATTCACCTGGAAGAACGATCTCGCCGAAATCGCGAAGCGAATGCCATCGATTTCGTCATAGACGAAGTCTTCGCCCCACAGCGTGCGGGTGAAGTCTCCGTACACAGCCGACGTGCGCTCCACATTCACATTCTGCACGATGCTGACGACCTCCGGCACCTGCTCCAGGATGAGCTGTACCCATTCCGCTTCATGCGGAATATCACGGCCGTTCGTCACCAGTACGACCATACGCTGGCCTGTCGACTGGGCGTGTCTCACGACGACATGGCGCAGCAATCCGCGACTCGTCGAACGATCATAAGCCGAGATGCCCAACAGACGAGCCGCTTCCTTCACGACGCGGACTGTCTGTTCATTCGCCTCCTGTTGGATCAGACAGGCGTCCATATCCACAATGTCGTGGCTGCCTTCTTCGAAGAAGCCACCGACAAGACCCGCTTCAACGCTGCTCCCGATCGGAACCTGCGCCTTGTTGCGATACCGCCAAGGATCGGACATCCCGATCACGGGATGCACGATGACAGGTTGCGAATAGTCAATACGTTCAGTATCGATCCGTTCATCCGCACGCCCTTCGTCCGCTTTCGAAGTACCATCTTGTCGAGCCGCCCGTCCGCCCCGCTCTTCCCCCGCCACTGCCAATTTGCCGATCCTCGCGAGGTTGTCCACCACATGCCGCCTCTTCCAATACAACTGCGCTGCGTAATCCAGGTGCTGAAGCTGGCAGCCGCCGCAAGCGTCATAGATCGGGCAGGGCGCTTCCCTCCGATCGGCACTCGCCGACAGCAGCTCCGTCATCCGCGCTCTGCCGAACGATTTCCCGATGCTGACCACCTCCGCCTGCACCCGCTCTCCCGGCAGCGCCCCACGAACAAAAAGGGTAAAGCCTTCATACCGGCCTACCCCTTCTCCTGCATGCGTCAAGCCGACAATCTCACACGTCACTGTCTGACCAACGGCAACCGGCAGATGCCGCCTCTTGCCTCGTTCCATGACTGCCGCTCCTCGCCTCATTTCATGAATACATGTCGCACCCTGGCTGTTTGTACGATTTTTAGCACAACAAGACCTTCAATAAATCAACATTATCGGTACATTATGTGATATTTCGTACAATAATCGCATTGCGATCATCCGTTTAGGCACAGTTGTACGATCTTTCATACAGAAGCACGTTATTCAACCGCAACTTGACCGCTTTTGTTCGATTTTTCGTACAATAGCTTTCGAATCGCAGTAGGGGCGTATCATCCTTAAAGTTTGGAAGATTGTTCCTCTCCGGCGTCATCCCCCGACCCCAGGCCCGCGGCATTGCCATGATGGTACGACGATTCTCCGTTCACGTCCATGATCACATTCAGATGAGAAGGCAGCATAGAGAACGTGCAAGGCAGCGTCCCGCCGAATTCGCCATCCAGATTCAACTGCACGCGGTCGTCGGTCTCCACCGTGATGCGATCGCTCTGAAAATAGATGAAATGCGGATCATGCTTCACCACTTCGCCCCGCATGACCATCGTGGCAATCCGGATGAATTCCCCCAGATTGCATTTGCGCAGAGCGAGCACGTCGAACAGGCCGTCATTCGTGCTGGCATCGGGTGCCAGCCGGTCGAAGCCCGCAACGGAATTGCTGTTGGCGATCAGGAACAGCATCAACTCTTCGTCGATCTCATCCTCCACACCGCTGGCCGTTATCTTCATCCGTACAGGATGCAGTCGGGTGATCTTCTCAAGTCCCTTCATATAATAGGCAAGCTGTCCGACCATCGTCTTGAGCTTGCTCGGCACTTCGTAAGTCAGTTCCGTCAAGGAGCCGCCGCCCGCAATATTGATGAAATATTTGTCGTTCGCCCTGCCTACGTCCACCGGCCGGGTAAAGCCGCGTACGATCAGATCGCAAGCATCCGTCCACAGCCTTGGAATGCCATGTGCCCGCGCAAAATCGTTCGTCGTCCCGAGCGGCAGAATCCCGAGCGAAGGCCGTTTCTGATGCGTCGACAATCCGCTGACCACTTCATTCAGCGTACCGTCTCCTCCTGCGGCTATGACCAGGTCGAATCCTCGCCGTACCGCCTCGGATGCCGCCCTTGACGCATCGCCTTCTCCTTCCGTCGCGTGACAGGAAGTTTCGATGCCGCCCCGTTCCAGTCGCTGCAGAATCGCGGGCAGTCTCCGGCGCACTTCCTCCCGGCCCGATGTCGGATTGTAGATCAATCTCGCTCTCATGATCTTCACGCTCGATAACCCCTCTTACACGATCTATCCATGAATCATGCCAATCCCTGCAGCCACTCCCGTGCTTGCCGCGCCATCCACTGCGCAATCAGCGGATGGGGCATCAACGTTCGCCCATCGTACCGGCATCCGAGGCCCGCCAGTCTTCCAGGCACAACTTCTCTTGTAAAATATCCTTCGCTCAGAAATACCGGAAGCGCCAACACCTTGCAGCCCGGCCGACGCGCCCGCAATCTGCCCGCCGCTTCCGCAGCCATGTCCGGCCGCAGCATCGCGATCTCCGTATCGGCGTATCCGCCCCGCTCCCGCACGGCTGCAGCCAGCGCAGCCAATCCTCGCGCCCAAGCTTCATGAAGCCCGGCATGCTCGCTGCCATGACCAATCAACAAAACAGCCGCATCAGCCGGGTTGCCGCCATCCAACAGTATCCGCGACCGATCCAGCAGCACCTCTACGATTTCGGGGTCTGCGTCGATCGGAGTACCGTACGTAAGCGCAGCCTGAACGCGCATGCGCGGCAATTCCGTCTCCACGGCCGGCTCATCATAGGCGCCCAATGCCCAGCCGATCTCGCTCACATGCTTGCTGCCGGAAGAGACGAACAGCGGAATGACAAGCATATCCGTGACGCCCTTATCATCCAGCCGATCGATGCCGTCCTGAATCAGCCTGCCTTCGACGAGTTCGAGAAACGCCGCTACGATCGGAATCGGAGAAGTCTCCGTTCCTGCATGCCCAGCCGCATCCGCCCCCAGTTCCGTTCCCGCGGCTGCAGCCCCAATTTCCAAACCCGTAAAATTTCCTTCCAGCCGCACCGACCCGACCGCTTCATCCACATGCGACACCCAATCGCTCACCCGCGACCCGTGACTGATAACCAGAACGCCCGGCTTCACGATCCGTGTCCTCCTACCCGATCATGTTGCTTCCATATCATGTTATCGAACCGCTTTACCAAAGTCAATTTACGCCGGTGTCCCGAAACTGCCACGGCCAAACGGAAACCGGCTTAATACCTTTACAACAATCCTTCAAGCCGCACATCATACAAATATTTCAACTGATTCTCCATGTTCTTGGCCGGAAGGAGAGGGAACAGTGCATCTCGAAGGGTTACGGAAACGCGCCCTTGCAGCTGTGCTACCATACCGATCCGGTTGGACATTCTGGTAATTTGCCCGGTACGTCCGATTCGGTCGCGTTCATATTTTGCTAATGCCTCTTTCATGGCAGAATTGTGTTTCAGGTGACTTGCAAGGATGATTGCGTCTTCAATAGCCTGTCCGGCTCCTTGCCCCATATTGGGCGTCATGGCATGAGCTGCGTCACCGAGCAGTACGACTCGTCCGAACGCAAAGCGGCGAATGGGCGGCAGATCATATATATCATGATGGAGCATTTGTGAATCAGAAGTTTGCGCCAATATTTGAGGTATCGGTTCATGGTAGCTTTCAAATCTCTTCCGTAAATCATGTGTCGTATAGGATTTGAATCGGGAATCTCCAGCTTGGGCATTCACGCAGGCGAACCAATAGACCCGGTTGTTCGATAAGGGAACCAATCCGAAGCGTCCTCTACGGCCCCATGTTTCTATAAATACACTCGGATCATAATTTAGCAAGCCCGGTTCGGCCTGCACAACCGACCTCCAACAAGTGTACCCCGCATATCGTGGTTTTGCGTCCGGCAGGAGAACTTCGCGAATATTGGAGTGAACACCATCCGCACCGACTAGCAGATCTCCTTCCTCCATTGAACCGTCTTCGAACCACACTTTCACCCCGGAATCATTTTGTTCGAATCGCCTGCAAGATTTGCCGGTATGGACAATTGGCTCCGGACCTAAAGCGCTCATGAGCAGTTCCAACAGCTTTCCCCGTTCGATCGTAACATTATCGGGTCCGTATTTCCGGCTAACGGCGGCTGTTTCCGTACGCTGCAGGGTTTTCCCTGCTGGCGTTAGGATGCGAAGCTCATCCAACGCCTTCCCTGCCTGAAGAATTTGATCGCCTACATTAAGCTGCTGCAATGCTTGGACTGCGTTCGCCCCGATTCCGAGCCCGGCACCTGCAAAACGCACTTCCTGCTTGCTTTCAAATACTTTCACTTCCATCCCGATTTTACGCAAAGCAATGGCTGTGCTCAGCCCTCCGATGCCAGCGCCGATAATGATTGCTTTCATCGTGAATTCACCGCTTTCCCATAAATTCAATCCAGTGGTCAAGAACGGAAACGTTCGCGACCCTCCTCCGATAAACTTCCTTCCATCATGATCGAGAACACTTGATGAAACATATCAGCGAAGTTGTACGACAGCTCGCCGATCACCTCCGGATGCTCCAAATGCTGCATCGCCTGAATCAATACGTTCGCGATAATGACCGGCGGAATATCGGAACGGAAAAATCCATCCTTCGCCCCCTGTTCGAACATGCCGATCAGGGTTTCCGTTATGATGCTCCTGCGACGTTCCTCGAGATAGGCATAGGCTTCCGGGACGGCCCGCCGGAAGTCTTCGACGACCGAGACATGCAATTGACTAAATCTCTTCCTGACACTTAGAATGAACGACTGCACTTTCTCCGTGATATCCATCCTATCGTCGTTGATGATGCTTTGAATTTCCTGCTCGAATGAATGGTAGAAATCGTCGATTACGGCAAATAGCAGATCTTCCTTACTCGTAAAGTATTTATAAAAGGTCGATTTGCTCATTTTCAAGTCGGATGCGAACTGCGCTGTCGAGACCTTGGAATACCCGATCGTTGCGAACTGCTGCTGGGCGTAGTTCAAAATGCGTTTTCTTATTTTATTTTCTTTATCCATTCATTCACCCCTCAAGTACTTGTGATACCTCATGAGTACTATTGGTATCATAATCCCAATTTTATCCTTTCGTCAACCATATATCGATAAAAAAATCCGCATTTCCTGATCCGTCTAAGAATCGGAAATGCGGCTTTCCTTCGAATTACTTTTGAAGGGTTCTAATACCTTTATTAGTTGATCGAAACGAGTCGGCTGCAAATAATAATAAATTCGTTTTCCCTCCCTATGCTCTTGAATAAACCCTTCTTCCTTCAACAGTTTCAGATGATAAGATAATTTGGACGAAGATATCTTACCTAGTTCCAATTGAAGATCGGTTGGGCATATTGCCATTGGATAATCTGTACAAGGGGGAGCGCTATAAGTCTCAATCCGCCCTGCTCTCAGGATTAGCAAAATCCTTACCCGAACCTGATCACTCAGTACTCGCGTCAATTTAACAATCTCATCTTCGTAAGTTTTCCTCATGTATTTATTATAATCAAATGGGATTGACATTTCAAATTAAATTGAAATATAATCATTTCAAACAAATTTGAAATGAGGAGTGGATTTATTTTATGTCAACACATTCTTACTACATGACCGGTAGTAAACCACGCTATCTCGGTTTGATCTTAACTTTGTTGGCACTTGCTCAACTGATCTATTCATTGGATATCAACATTGTTTTTATCGCTCTCCCCGAAATCGGAAAAGATCTTGGTTTTACGCAACAAACGTTGCAATGGGTGGTCAGCGCCTACACGATTTTTTGTGGCGGTTTTATGTTGCTTGGTGGACGTGCAGCTGATTTGATTGGACAAAAAAGAATGTTTGTGTTCGCATTGACTCTCTTTGCCGTCGCTTCCATGCTGGGAGGTCTTTCTTGGAATACAACTGTTATTATTATTGCTCGCGCCATTCAAGGAATTGGCGGAGCATTGCTTTTCCCAGCCACACTATCGTTGATCAATCGAATCTTCGAGGAAGGACCCAGTCGTAACCGAGCCCTTGCAGTTTGGGGTGGAGCAGGTGCCAGTGGTTTAACACTAGGATCTCTATTCGGAGGCGTTCTAACGAATTCGTTTGGCTGGGAAGCCGTTTTCTATGTCAATGTTCCATTAGCCGGTATTGTTGCCCTCATTGCTCTCTTTATTATCCCTCGCGATCAACCGATCAATAAGGAACGCAATATTGATTTATTCGGTGCAATCACGGTTACGATCGGTGCTACTTTGTTTGTTTATGTCTTCGTACAAGGCCCTGAAACCGGTTGGAGTTCAGCCAGTATTATAACCTGTGCGATTTTGGCTGTGATGCTGCTCATCCTCTTTTTGTTTATCGAGGCGCGTAGTAAAGATCCATTAATGCCCCTTCGTCTTTTCCGTAATCGAAACTTGGTTACAGGCGTGATCATTACCTTTATATTTATGGGTACATTCGGTGCGCTCCCCTATTTCTTGACCGTCTTGTTTCAGAATGTGCATCACTACAACGCTTTTCAAACAGGACTCGCTTTTCTTGTTCCATCCGTATCCATTGCCGCCGGAACTCAGCTTGGCGCACGATTAGCTACGCGATATAAAGCTCGGATTTCCATGTTGATCGGTTTTACGATTGGAATGATTGGAACAGCTCTCCTTCCAATAGGTGCAAACATCGACAGTCATTATATGATGATCGTTCCCGGTCTCATTATCTCTGGAATTGGCCAGGGAATCGTATGGACAAACATGTGGATCGTTGCTTCGATGGGTGTCATCCCGGAAGAACAAGGTGTAGCCTCAGGAATGGCTTCAACAACATTAAATATAGGAAATGCCGTTGGTCTTGCTATCTTGATTGCCGTAGCAAATGCAGGAATTCACGGGCAGAGTGGGGAGCAGCTTCTGATAGCCGTAGCATCGGGACAACGAATCGCTTTTTATCTCGCTGCTGCAGGAATGATCATCGGTGCATTGGTTACATTTGTTCTATTACGAAAAAGCCAGTCCAGTGGACAACAAATGGAGATAAACGATGGATCTAAGTTGAACCAATGATACTTACAGTTCTATCCGAAAGGCCCATCGCAGCCTGCTCCCGTAACGGGTTGAAGACGATGGGCTCTTCGGCAACAGCCGTACTTTATGTTGGCGACTCATAATGGTAGATGATTGGCAACTCGCGCCACAACGCCTCTTTCCCCCACGGGACAAAATGCGGTTCCATCAGCCCATGCCAGTCTTGCGGCGTAAGATTCGTCTTCAGCCTTCCTTCCCGCTTCGGACTTTCCAGAGAAGCAGGCAATTCGCAGTAAGAGAAGAGCATATCTTCGTGCGCGCCGATCATGTACGTCTGATTAAAGCTGGAGGGTCGTTCCTCTTGCATTTGGTAATGGTAATAAATATAGCTGCTGTACATCTCCGGCTTCAACCGCGCGATCGAACCGACGCGCCGCTGTACCGGCCTGTTGCCACGCCAGCTTTCCCAGTCGATCGGTTCCCCGTCATGGAACACATCGAGCATCGGCACGACCGGCCTCGGACCCGACAAACCCGGCCATTCCTGCCAATACCGGCCGGCCAAGTCTCGCGGAATGACCGACGGTTCCGTATCGTCCATTGTTTCCGCATAGATATAGAGTTGATTGTCTGCTGAAAACCACGTGCAAACAGGCGCGCTCTGGCAATTCAGATGGTCATCCAATTCAGCAGCATACCTTTTCACCCAAGCCGCTGCGTCCACATGCTCATCCTTCCACAAAGCCCGATACATCCATCGCTTCATTCCGCACACTCCTTGGCCAGCTTATACACCCGCTTCGCATTATACGAACGCACGGCCGCCTTCTCATCCTCCCGCAGACCGGACGGCAGCAGAGCCTCGAATAGACGGACCACCTCTTCATAGCTCCCGCCCAGCAGCGCAACAGGCCAGTCGCTCCCGAACATCAGCCGCTGCGAACCGAACACCTCGAACAAATGATTAACGTACGCTGCGAGTTTTTCCGGATGAAAGCCTGCTGCCATCGTGATCGTGCCCGATATTTTGCAATGGACGTTCGAGCACGCCGCCAATTGCGCCATTTCGCGCTGCCATGGCTGCATATTCCCTTCTTCTACATCTGCTCGCCCCGGTCCGCCCAAATGATTCAGCACAATGGCGAGCTCGGGGACCGCTTCCGCGAAAGGTAATACATGCGGCAAATCGCCCGGCAGGATGAGCAAGTCCAGTACACAGCCGTCTTCCGACAGCTGGCGCATGGTGGCCAACAGCTTCGTCTCGCCGTTCGTGCCGGAGGACGCTTCGCGGAAGAGGGTTCCGTTCCACCGCAGCCCCGACCATTTCTTGCGGCCCTTCACCTCACCGTAGTCGGAGCGGAATCCCTCATCGAACGGCTGCAGTCCGCCTACTACGCCGGCGATCCACCCGGTTCGATCCGCAAGCTCGAGCATAAATTCCGTCTCGGCCAACGTCGCGGCTGCCTGCACGAGCACGACTTGCTCAACTGCTTCCGCAGCAAGATGAGGCGCCAGCATGTCGGGTAAATAGTCGCGGTAGAGGACCGTATTCTCCGGTTTCAACCAGCCATAATCCCCCCTGCTCAGCTTCCATACATGCACATGCGTATCCGTATACATGCCAAACCCCCACTTTCTCCGCCCGGAACCGGTTTAATCCTCTTGATATTCCCTGTAGGCTCCGAATACGAACAAGTCGTCCTCTCCCAAGGAAGCCGGCGCTTCCTGTTCCGGATCGCCCAACCCCTCCATAATCCGGCGCCACAGCTTCGTTCTCGCATATCGCTGGTGCACCAGTTGAAACGAAGTTTGCAGAAGCAGCCGCTTCGCTTCCTCATACTTCCCCACGTCTGCCAGCCATGCAGCCCGCCGTTCCGTCAACCATTCGTCCTGCAGCGCGCTCGTCTGCGACAGCCAATATTCCCGTTCGGCCCATGCCTCCGGCCCGATGCCGGACAGCGCCAGGTCCCGCTCGACGATCACCTGAGGATGCAAGGCGAGCGCTCGGGAACGAATATGTCGGTAACATGCCGCAGCCCGGTGCCAATCGCCTTTGTTCCGTCGGTATAACCGCGCGGCCAGCGCCCATGCCCGGTCTTCTCCCGAGGCCTCCAGCTCCGCGATCGCCTCGTCGATCCGGTCTCTGCCCGCATACCATGCCCCAAGCTGCATCCGCCAGATGCTCGCTTCCTCCGGCTTGCTGGCCGCCGCATAACGCAGCGCCTCCTCCAACTCCTCGCACCCGGTGAGGGCCCACCGGTTATCGTCCAATCCGGGCGGGGGCGGAATAAGCTCCGTACTCTGCTGGCGGCAAGCCTCCACCACCCGCTCCCACAGCTCCGTCTCTTCGCTGCGAGCGAAGCCGAACAAGGGAATCTGCTTCGTATTCGGCAGCTTAACCTCCGGTACCTTCAAGGCGCGTATATCCAACCGCCGATCCGTCGGAATCCAGAACTCCACGTGAACGTGAGAGGCGCCAGGAGCCAACTCATTCTTGATCGATTGATCGATGATCGGGCCTGCCTGAATTTCCAGACACTGTTCCCCATCCAGCGTATACTGGTCGACCCACGCTTCATGCTTGCCGATGCCGTCCGACCACAATTTCATGCCCGGCGTCAACCGCCGATCGGCAACATGGAACAACCCGCTGCCGAGACTCGGAGTATACACGCCGAAAGCCTGGCCATCCGGTTCCCGCCAGAAGTACCCGGTCATCCGCTTGATGTCCGCCTGCCTGGCCGGCCCCTCCGTCGCCCAGTCGATCGTCTTCATCTCATCCCCATGCTCAAGCACCGGTCCGTTCGGAAACCAGAATTCGCTGTCCGCGCGAGCCGGCACACCCGCATTGGACCAGGACATCCATGGATGCGGCTCGGACGTCGGGTTGTGAAAATAAGTCCGCTGCGTCAGGAAATGATCATCCTTGCCAAGCGAGTACTCGACGGTCCATTGCATGCCGAAGCGGATTTCCCGCTCTCCGCACCAGACGAACAGCCGCTCCTCCGTTTCCGCCGTTCGATAGTGCACAGGCACGATCTGCACGGGAGAATGAGAGATCGGAAAGCTGACTTCGATCCCTCCTCCGATGAAAAACTGTCGCGGAAGAATCCGTACGGGACGAACCGCAGGGATCACGAATAGCGTTTCCTTGCCCGAAGCTTTATGGATCAGGGAGTGCACCTTGCCGCCAAGATCGGGGCATATCGTCGCCCGAACCCGGTCGTTCTCTATCGTTACGAACCGATACGACTGCAGGATCGGACGGCGGCTCGTTTCCGCGTAATGCTCGTACGGGTATACGCCGTCCGGATCTTGGGCGCTCGGGATCGGCCCGGCGGCGACCATCGGATGGGTCAGTAGAACGTCTGAATAGGCTCGCATCGACAGCATGCCGCGTGATTCTCCCTTCACGATACGGTGTGCTCCCGCCTCGGGCTGATCAGCGGGACGTTGTCCGCCGGATCGAACCAAGGCGTCGCATAACTAGGCTTATTTACGTATCGCTTCATCGTCAGCCGCAGCTTCAATCCGCTGCCTGGCGCCATAACGACGCTGAACCAAGTGTCGTCAAGCTTCCGATGATCGACCGTTCGTCCGGCGGCGTTCATAGCGACAAGCTCGGCGAACCGGTGCTCTCCGAAGGAACCGGCCTGCACGATGACCTCACGCTCCGCAAACGCGTCCGTGTTGATCAACGTCAACTCGATGATCGTTCCTTCCATCTTGTCTACCAGCGCCGCCACTCCTTCCGGCAGCCCGGGCCTGCGCAGCGCGCCGTCATAATAGCGGATGCTGGCATGCTGCAAGCCGCCGTGGGAAATATGCGCAGGCGCGCCCAACATGAGCTGCAGCAATCCTTCAAAATAAAGCGGGCAATACTCTTGCCATTTGTGGATGCTGAGCGGATCCTGCCAGTCCCACCGGAGCGGATCTCCAGCGTCCGAGTGCATCTTCTCCAGCTGCCTGTCGATCAGTGTCATATTGGCCTGCAGGATGAGCTCCGGGTAGTCCTCGTATTGGCCTTGCATGAACAGAAACCAGGGAATCGTATTGCCGATGAAATGCTTCGTTTCTTTGCCGGTGACCGCGTTCCTTCCCGAATTGACCGGAATGTCGATCCGCTGCAACTCATCCGGGATCTGGATCCGCAGCACCCGCTCCAAATCCTCCTGCTCCCGAGACAAATACCAGAGATGGATCGGATGCAGCGAATTGAACGGACGCCAGTCCGTCCACCCCGCATCGCAATGACGGTTCGGCACGACCCAGACGCCATCCTGCCATCGTCCCATGCTCCATTGCTTGTCGATGACGGTTCTGGCCAGCTTCAGCCATTGCTTGTCCCCGGTCAGCAGCAACACATTGGCGCACGCATTGAGCACCGGCTCGATGATCGTCATATAGCCGTGCGGCCACCGCCAGCCGTAATACCCACCCCACCATTTGCCGTCGTTGTACTCGCCGATTTCCCCGGACAGGCCGATATTGTCGGGAATCAAGCCGTCGTTGCGGACCGTCCGTTCCTCCCATGCACCGATATACTCCTGCACTTGCTTGTGCAGCGATTCGTCGCCCGTCAGCATGTAGGCATGTGCGAGCAGCCCCGTCACGTTCAGATTGAGCGGCACGTCGCCCTTGGCCTGGCGTTCGTTCATGAGCCTGATAATATGGCCGTAGATTTCATCGTCCGACCATCGGCACTTCCCGCTGGCAAAGTCGACGCCGGGGATATCCTCGAACGGGGCCAGGTAGTCGTCCAAGATTTCGCGATGCGTCACCCAGTCCTCCGCCGTCATTTCGAACCGGGGACCCTTGCTCCCCGTGATCGGAGAACGCATCAACCGATTATGCTTGTCGTAGTTCGGCGCTTTCGGATCGTCTCCGCTGTACATCCGGGCGAACCGGACCGCTCTTTGCTTCAGCTTGACCGATTGCGGATCCGACAAGCCGAGGAAGTAGAAATACAAGTAGCCTTCCCCGTGGTGCATCCAATCGTAATAAGCATCGAATTCGTTATGGATTTGCCCGTACTGCGTCCACTGCCAGGTGATCGACTCCCACATCAGACGGGACAACCGCCCGACTTCTTCGCTTCCTCCCAGTGCGTACAACAGCGCCAGGTTCATGAACGCTTCATAGGGATCGTCGGAGCCGTCCATGCCCGGCCATTCATCGCGCCATATTAGCGTGCCGTCGCTGCGGGTGTATCGCGCCGCATATTCGACGGCTGCCCGGTTCAGCTTGTCGAGGATCGCCCGTTCTTGCAGCGCCCACGCCGGTGCCGACCAACTGTCTGCGGCGACGATTCGCGGAAGCCCCGTCTCTGAACGCCGATTGTCAATGTTCACGCGATCGTTCTCCCTTCCTGTAAGATTTGCTAAGACCATACGCCCAAATAGGGAACTTCGGCTACGGATGACAGCAGCATGTCCTGCTCGCTCAGAGCGCCCTTGCGCAGGAAGATGCCTTCATCCGTCTTGACGAACTGCGGGCGCTCCGGGAATCCGAAGCGTTCGGGCAGCGCGCGTTCCCCGCCGACCCAGCCCATATCGCGGCCGAACCTCGGTTCGTCCTTGCGCCCGAGCAATTGATACACGTCCATCGCTTGGTAATCCGTTATCGTCCAGCGATCGCCCTGCTCCATCCAGATACAGCCATCGCCGAGCAACACAGACAGGCGGCGGTTGTCGGTTCGGCGCAGATCGCGCCACACATCATCCCCGGCGCCATGCCGTGCGATCAAATACAACAAGTCGTGGCTGTGCCAGGCGCTGCCGGGCGCGATATCCGCTTCGTTGTACCAGCCCGTGGCGGAAGCAAAGTATCCGCGCGAGTTCTGATACGCCGCATAGGTCCGGTCGCACCGCGCCAAGAATTCGGTTAGTTCCGCGTCCTTCCGCTTGCTCAAATATTGATGGATACCGAACAAGGACATGCCCATGCCGGCGATCAGCATCGGCTCGTTGAGCTTGACCCATCTGCTCCCGGAATAATAATAAACCCGGTGCAAGCGAAGCTGCCCGCGACGATCATGCCAGGAAGAGCGCGCCAGATGGCGACAGAGGCGACCCGCTTGCTCTAGATATTGCTCCCGGCCGTAGATCTCGTAGGCCAGCACAAGCGGCGCGATCAGCAAGCCGTAATATTCCGCTGGCTCCGTACTGGAAGCATCTCCCGCATACCGATAGGAAGCGGTGCAATCACGGTCCGGCAGTCCGGCGAAATGAAACTCCGCGATCATCGCATCCAGCTGCCGCCGCAGCTCGTCTCCCCAACGATGCTCCCCGAACACGCGCTCATACAGCAGCTTGCCCCACAGCCGGGCGTACTCCTGGTTGCTGATCGCCCTTCCGTTCGCGTACATGACGCCGAATGGATAGATGCGGTCGCAGGCGGCCATCGTGGAAGCGATGCTGTCGCGTATCCGCCGCGCGTCTTCCTCCGGCAACCAATCTCCCGCATACTGCGCCGTCAGGGCCAGGGAGACGTTCGGCATCATATTGTGAATCAGTCCCCGGGCAAGGCTTTCGCCCATCTGAAAGCCGATGTGCGCATACTGCCCGTCCGGTTGATACGAAGACGACTGAAATCGAATGAGACGCCGCAGCGTGTCTTCGAGTTCCGGGTTCCGTCTGGCTTGCAGCATGAGCGCGAGGGCCGGCAACAGTGGACTCGCCCAAGTGCTGTGGCCGCTCGTATAATCGTTCCATCGGTACGGATTCGACCCCCACACGGAATGATTGTGAAATCCGAATATCGCCCCGTGATCTTGCACCCACGTCAGCAGCCAATTCGCCAATGCACCTGCGTTCGGCTTCACGATCGCTTCGCCTCCTTACCCGACCTGAGGCTTCTCCCACAATCCGCAGTCGTCCGCATACACTTGCTGGGCCGGCATCCCGATCACGGCGAGAGCGCCGATATTTTCAATCGCTACCGTAACGTCTGCCGCCTCTGGACCTGTCGTAAAATGCAGTTCGGACAGCGTACTCTCCCAGTTCCAGCGATTCACGATCAACTGCGCTTCGGGTCCGCCGTGCCCGCTGACGGACATCCGCGCCGCCCCGGCTCGGAACGAGTTATGGAATACCACATTGTGCAGCAGGCTTTGGCCTTCCCCCCGCTGCAGCAAATACACATCGCGCACGCCTTCCACCAAGCCCAGCGGAACGCTGAAGTAACGCCAGACCCCGTCATAATCCGCCTGCTGCGCGACCGTGCCGATCAACTCTCCGTCCGGCCGGTCGACGCGCACTTCCACGGTTACGGGACCGAGCACTTTGTTCAATCCGATCGACACGAGATCATACTGACCGGACACGCCGAAATCGACACCCGACAGCTTGACCCATTCGTTCGCCCGCATCGGCCCGACATACCGGACATCGCGGTAGATCGCCGGGCTGCCGTCCGGCTCCAAGTCCCATTGTCCGCGCGCGTGATGCTCGGCATGGTCGACCGCCAGCCGATATTGGCCTCCCGACTTGATGCCGGCGAAGAAGGTATATGACGTATGCGGCTTCAAGCCGTTCACCCGCTGCTCAATTCGCTCGCCGGGAGCAAGGACGACCGCATACTTATTGCTGCGAACGACCGTCGGATATCCGCCGCTGCGGCTGTAATCCCAAGCACACTCGAACAAGACGCGAGGCGCACCGGAAGCGGCGACCCAGGGCGCCAATCCCCCGGATTCGAATCCTCCGTTGCGAATCCGGCTTTCGTGGAACAAGCGAACGAACGGCTCCCCCGTTTGTGCGTCTATTTGCCTGCCCGACGACTCTTCCGCCTGCGCGTCCATCTGCTCACCCGTATGCACGCCCACATGCTCTCCCGTTTGTGCGTCTATTTGCCTGCCCAACGACTCTTCCGCCTGCGCGCCGGCCCAGCCTCCCGCGTCCTCCGCACCTTCGTCGAAGCGATGGCCGGGCACCCACGCCTCGCCTCCGAATTCATAAGCCCCGACATCCGGCGCCGTGCCTTGGTGGCCGTCCGTCACCCCGGGAATGTGGACGCCCTGGCCGATGACTGGGGAATCCGCGCACAGTCGGAAATCTCCCCTTTCGGCGTCGACGAATCGCGGATCCGAATCGAAGCGATTGTGCGACACGATGCTGTGGCCGCCCCATCGGCGAATTTCCCCGTCCGCGAACAGATTGTTCGCCATATGCGTACCGTACATATCGTCCAGGCAGAACACGGACGAATCCGCAATCGCCTTGCGGTAGAAGGTGTTATTGTAGATCAGCGTCCGCTGGATCGGCCGATTCAGCACCATGCCCCGCTCGGGGATATTCCAGATCACGTTGCGGAAGAAGCTGATCCCGCTCGTCCAGGCATCCATGTAAAAGCCGAAGCTCAGATGGTCGGACAAATTATCGTGCAGCCAGTTGTGGTGAATTTGCGTCTGATCGAAGTCATGGTTGAACAAATAGATCATGCCCGAATCCTTCGTCAACGCATTGGCGAAAGAGATGTCGCAATAAGCGATCGTGGAACGGGAAAATACGCCGGAGATCGAAGTCCGGCCTCCTCTGGTGATCGTGCAGCGGCTGACCGTGTGCTCCGCGCCTTGGAGCCAGATCATGCTCGCATAAGACGCTTCGAAGTTGCCATCGTGGATGTAGCAGTTGAGCACGGCGTTGCGCTCGCCCGATACCGTAATGCCATTGCCCTCGAAATGGGAGATTTCGCAATCGCGGAGCGCGTTATCCGTCCCGCCCAATGCGACGCCGCGCGTACGTCCATAGATTGACTGCCGGTAACCGAATACGCGATCCAAGCCATATAGGCGAGACTTTGCGATCAGGCAATGACGGGCCTCTTCCGTCGTAATCGTCGCGCCGCGGCAATCGATGCCGACCACGTGAACGTGCTGCTTGCGCCGCAGGTCGAACGCATAATCGCGCCGCTTTACTTCCACGGTATGCGCAGACGGATGATTCCCGCCTGGCGCGATCACGTAGAGCATGCGCTCCTCCGGATCGTAATACCATTCCTTCTCCGTATCCAGCGCTCGCAGCGTGCGGGTAATGAAATACAAGTCTCCCGGTTTCGTATGGTAATGCTCTGCCGAACTGACCCATTGATCATGATGCAGCGTGCCTGCCTTGAATCCGGTCACCTTGGCCGTGGACATGAAATAGCCGACTCCGTTTACGCAAGCGACCATCGCCCCATCCCAGTAGCCGTCCGGGAACGCTTTCAACTCTTCGTCAAACAGCGTGCCGGTCGGGTAGGCATTTGTCGCCGCATCTACGCGGGCGTACTGCGAACGATCCAGCCGGTCGCCCATATTCGGCCACTGCGCTTCGATTCCGAGTTCCTCGTCGAAATAGACGAGCGCCGTACTGCCATCTCCCAAATCCCAGCCAATCTTCCCTTTGTAGACGGATCCTTCATGATGCGTCCATGCCGCGATCTCGTCGCAGCCGCTCACTACCACCCGATCGTTCCGGTACGCCTCGAATCGGATCGGCGCGCCTTCTTGTCCGCTGCAAGCCGGAACGACCGTCTCCCGGTAAGTGCCCGATCGAATGAAGCAGGTGTCCCCTGCCTTCATCGCCTGCGCCGCTCTGCCGATCGTGCGAAACGGCTTTTGCAGCGTCAAGCCGTCATGGTCGTCATCGCCGTATAATGCAACGTAATACGAATGAGCCACATCTGTCCCTCCTCGCATGCTACTGCCATCGTTGTCCTGGAAATAAAGAAAACACCCTTGCTTCATCGTCCTCAGCCAACCCTTGCCCGTCGCAATAAGCGGCATTTTGAGCTAGAAACTCCACGGAGGTCGTGCCTGTCAGCGTGATGGCAATATCGGGACAAGCCAGGCTAAAGCGCATTGCCGGCTCTACCAGACCGTTCGAGTCGCCCCGCTGAAGAAACTGGAGCAGTTGTTTTCGCCGATTCCCCTCTTCGAGCATGGCCGGGTATTTGTACAAAAAAGGAGCCGGACGGTCCGTCAGCAAGCCCATGCAGAGCGGGCTCCCGTGAATGACGCCGACGTTCGCTTGCCTGGCCAGCGGCAGCAATTGCTCTCTGGCGGTATAGTCGATCAGCGTATACTTGCCGAATGTCTGAATCGTATCGACGATGCCATCCTTGATGAATGGCTCCAGCCGATCGAGCTTGCCCGCATTGACGCCGATGGCGCGCACGATGCCTTTCTGCTTGAGCTTGAGGAACGCCGCGACCGTCCCTTCCATCGCTTCTTCGTAACTCACCGACTCCAGTTCGTGCAGTTGGATCAGATCGATATAGTCCGTCTGCAGCCGCTGCAAGCTCTCCCGAACCGACTTCATCGTGTTCTCGTAGGTGTAAGGAACGCCGCGCGTCACCGCTTTCGTAGCCAGAAAGACCCGGCTCCGCTTCCCCTTCAAGCCTAGCCCGATTCTTCTCTCGCTTTCACCCCCGCCGTACAACGGAGCCGTGTCGATAAAGTTAATGCCCAGATCAAGAGCCGCATCGATCACCCGCAGCGCTTGCGCATCCGTCGTTTCGCCGAAATCGCCGCCGAGCGGCGCGCCGCCAAGCCCCAGCTTGGACACGCGGAAATTCGTCTTTCCAAGCACCGCATATTCCAATAGACCTCACACTCCTTATCATTTCGAGCATAGCCATTACGATAGGGAACTTCCATTTCAAATTTTTATAAAATCGTTTGTTCTGACACTAAAAAGCGACCCCCGGGTCGTCAAGACCGCAGAAGTCGCCTTATGTCGGCAGAGCCTAACCTTGCTGCCCTCTGGCAGCCGCGTCTGCATAGTGGATAATCGTGAAATACCGGACCGACTCAGTGCCGGGATTGCGATAGCGATGCGGCCGGTCAGCGGAAAATTGAAGCGCCTGCCCGGCAAGGACCCGGTAGCTGGCATCGTCGACCAGCACTTCCAATTCTCCCTCATGGACGAAAATGTACTCCTCGACTCCGTTATTATGGGGATCGGAGCCATGATCGCAGCCGGGCGCCATCCGGACCAGATAGCATTCGAACTTCGTGCGCAAATTGTACGGAAACAACGGATAGGCCAAATAGTCGCCATCCTCCTCCGAGAACGGTTCCAGCTCATCCGGAGATATCAGCGTGACCGTCGGCTCGGACTGCTCGATCAGTGCCGTGAACGAAATGCCAAGGCCATTCACGATGCGCCAGAGCACCGATATCGTCGGATTGGAGTCGCCCCGCTCGATCTGACCGATCATCGCCTTGCTGACGCCGGACAGCTCCGCGACGTTATCGAGGCTGAGGCCTCTGGACTTCCGAATGGCTTGCAAATTCCGGCCGACTTTCTTGTGAATCCCGTCCAATCCGCGCTCTTCCTTTCCGTCAACATTCTGCCTTCGATTGTACACGAACGGCGCCCGCTCCGTCCATCGCTCCATTGGCGTCGGATGCCGCCCCACCCGCTCCCCCGAGATTCCGCAGCATATCCGCCGTCATGCGGTCCAGATCATAGGCCGGGGCGAATCCCCACTCTTCGCGAGCGGCCGAGACATCGAGGGCATCCGGCCAGCTGTCGGCGATGCGCTGGCGCACCGGATCGATCTTGTAATCCAATTGAAAATGCGGCACGTACCGCCTGATATTCTGCGCGATCGCCTCCGGATCGACGCTCATCGCCGAGACGTTGAAGGCGTTGCGGTGCGTAAGCCGCGACCCGTCTGCCTCCATCAGCTGGACGATGGCGCGAACGGCATCCGGCATATACATCATATCGAGGTAGGTGCCGGGAGCGATATAAGAAGTATAACGTCCCTGCGATGCGGCAAAGACATACATCTCGACCGCGTAGTCGGTCGTCCCTCCGCCCGGAGGAGCGGTGTGGGAGATCAATCCGGGGAACCGGATGCCTCTCGCATCCACGCCATACTTGGCGTAGTAATAATCGCAGAGCAATTCGCCCGCCACCTTGCCAACGCCGTACATCGTATTGGGTCGCTGGAGCGTATCCTGCGGCGTGGCCGACCGGGGCGTGCCTTCGCCGAACACGGCGATCGAGCTGGGCACGAACAGCTGGCAGCCCAGCTCCCGCGCCGTCTCCAGCATATGCACCAGACCGTCTACATTCAGGTGCCAGGCCAGCTGCGGCTGCGCTTCCGCCGTTGCGGACAGCAGTGCCGCCAGATGCATGATCGTGTCCGCCCGGTGCTGCTTCGCCGCCTCGAATACGGCCTCGTGATCCAGCACGTCAAGCACCTGGAAGGGGCCGCTCTGCGCGGCAAGCCCGCCATGCAGCCGAATATCGGTGGCCAGAACCTCGTCTTCCCCGTACAAGCTGCGCAGGTATGCCGTAAGTTCGCTTCCGATTTGCCCCAATGCGCCCGTTACGAGAATTCTCCTCATCTGCTGTCGCCCTCCGTTCAGATCACGCGCAGCTCGCGCCCTACCCGGGCATAGGCTGCCAGCGCCCGGTCGAGCATCTCTGTCGTGTGGGCAGCCGTCGGCATATTGCGAACGCGCGCCGTGCCGAGCGGCACCGTCGGATACACGATCGTCTTCGCATAGATTCCCTCGTCGTACAGCCTGGCGCTGAATTGCTGCGCGGTTCGCTCGTCGCCGATGATGCAAGGCGTAATCGGCGTCTCGGTATGCCCGGTATCGAAACCGAGCTCCCGAAGCCCCGAACGCAGATAGGCGGCATTGCGCCATAGACGCTCCTGCAGCTCTCCGCTCGACTTCAGAATATCGATCGCCGCGATGCAGGCGGCCACGGTTCCGGGCGGCAAGGAAGTCGAGAACAGGAACGGGCGGCTGCGCGCCTTAAGCCATTCGATCAGATCGCGCGTTCCCGCGACATAGCCCCCGACGACGCCCACTGCCTTCGACAGCGTTCCGATCTGAAAGTCGATGCGGTCCGACAGGCCGAAGTGCTTGACCGTGCCCGCTCCCCCGCCGAGTACGCCTGAGCCGTGCGCGTCGTCGACGTACGTGATCAGATCGTAGCTCTCCGCGATGTCCGCGATGTCCGGCAATTTGGCCACATCTCCATCCATCGAGAACACGCCGTCGGTAATGACCATGATCTTGCCGTACTTCCCGGATTCTCTTGCCTCCTTCGCCTTGACGCGAAGATCGTCCATGTCGGAATGCGCGTAGCGGATGACCGTGGATTTCGTCAGCCGACAGCCGTCGATGATGGATGCGTGGTTGTATTGATCGGACAAGATCGCGTCGCCCGCCCCCATCACCGCGGAGATCGCGGCCATATTGCAGTTGAACCCGGACTGGTAGGCAATCGCGGCCTCGGTTCCTTTGAACCCGGCCAGCCGCTCTTCCAGTTCGGCATGCAGCGCGAGCGTCCCGTTGATCGTCCGCACCGCGCCGCTGCCGACTCCGTATTGCTTCGTCGCCTCCACGGCGGTCTCTACCAGCCGAGAATCTCCCGCCAATCCTAAATAATTGTTGGAAGACAAGTTCACGAACACTCGTCCTCCGATCGCAATCTCGGGTCCGTTCGGCCCGTCGATCGTATCGATCCTGTTATGCAGCCCTTGCTCCCGAAGCGTTTCCAGGTTGCGCCTCAGTTCGGCCGCGAACGCTCGGCTCGCCATATTTGCATCCCCCTTTTGGTCAATATTGCATATTTTATTTCAATATAGCATATATACGCAATAACATCTATATGTATGATATAACATATTTATAAATATGAATCAGTAACCCATCACGGGATCGTCGACGGGTTTCAACAAATGTAAGGCGCAGAAATACTCAACAGTTTCTCCCTTCGTGTTCGGTACCCATACGCGACCTTCCTTCCAAATGCCCTAACCCGATCAAAACCGCCTACAGCACCGCCGACCTTCCTTCCAAATGCCCTAACCCGATCAAAACCGCCTACAGCACCGCCGACCTCCCGTCCAAACGCCCGAACCCGGTCAAACCCGCCTAC
>JAEWAQ010000035.1 GCA_023391635.1 Bacillota bacterium
TCCTGGCCAAGAAGGCGGGATAAGAGGCGATCTTCTTCATTTCGGATCAGAATCAGCTTGCATCCCATTGCGTTTGTGTTCCCAAAAGCAACGGACCCCAAAAAACGGGGCTTTACCAACAATCTGACCGTCAAAAATGACGGTTCTTTTGTGACAGTGTTTTATGATTGGCACATCTCTTGCGTGTGACTTTTCCGTATTAAACCATATTGTCTATATTCCGTCCAATCGTCAGCGCGCTCCGCCGAACTCCAGCACAGCCATCTGGTGGCAGACGAGCTTCGGCAGCACGTAGCTGACGGTCTCTCCCTGCTGTTCGAACGGCAGCTCTTCCATGGAAGGCGCCAGATAGAGCCGACGAACGGGCTGCGGCACCCGAACGCTGACCGCCACGTCATACAACGGGAGCACGTCCTCGATAATTTCGATGCCCGACCCGCGCTTGACGGGGGAGGCGTACAGCGTGTGCTGCACCCAGCGTCCCTGTTCCGGCTGGCTCTGCAAGGTCACGATACCCTGCGCCGGCAGGTTCGTCGTCAGCGTCGGTTTCGCCAGCAGCTTGCGGATCGCGTACAGTACCGATTCGCGCAGCGACAAGCTGCCTTTCTCCGCATACTCCTGGAAGACGTTCCAAGCGAAATAAATGCCGTGCTCGCCTTCCGTCATGCCGGGCGCGACGGCTTCCATCGTGCTGGGCGCATGCTGGTGCGAACAGAACGAGAGCAGATCGCGATTGAAATACGAATGCTCCATGACGCCGTATTGCGACGCCCCTGCGGCCGGCTCCACGATCTGTGCTTCGGAATACATGATATAAGAAGCGGCAGGCAAGCCGGCGATCGGGAATGCAGGGCGGAAGTAGGAAGGTTTGTTCTCGCTGACGCCCTTCCACTTCGCTCCGAGCTTGAGCGCGAATCGGCTCCCGTCCGACGCAAGGCCGGAACGCCCGGTGGCGAGCACTTTGCCGCCGGCCCGCAGCAGCACGTCCAGCTTGGCGGACAACTTGTCATCAATGGTAATAACGTCAGGCAATATAACGATCTTGTACTTCGCGAGGTCCGCTTCGTTGTCGATAACGTCGAACAGCAGCTTGCCTTCGAGAAGCATGCGCAGCGCGCCGACATCGCTCGATGCGCCCGGATGGTTGTCACGATGCTTGGAGGCGCCGGAGAATTGCGCTTCTGCGCTGAGCAACGCTACATCCGCGACCGACTCCACGCCGACGCACCAAGCTTCCTTGGCCTCCACTTCCCCATAAGCTTCTCCGATCAGCGCATACGTTGCCTCGTCCATCCGACCGCGCGGGTGCAACTGATCGCCGATAGAGCAGCGAGCGCCGTTCGCCAAGCTTAGCGCCGCCTCGTAACGCAAGGCATTCGGATGCTTATATCCGCCGAATTCGCCCCAGGTCGTGTGGAACTTGCCGGTCATGCCGAGATAATCCATGCCGAGCGTCTGAGCGTACCTCGCCGACAGCGGAAAGTGATCGTAACCCCATCCTCCGGTCGGCAGCGACTCAAGCTCCAGATGCGTGTTGTATCCGGCGAGATCCCTTCTGCCGCGAATGATATTGCCCCCGTTATGAAAAACAGGCAATCCCGGCTTATGCTTATGGACAGCTTCATTCGTTCGCATGGCGTAATTGCGGTACGTCCGCTCCCATAACGCAGCCATGGCAGCTTCGTCTCGAGGGTCTCCGCCTTCCTGCAGAATCGTTCGGATACAATTGTTGCAATAGCATTCGCGAACGCCGACGATATCGAGGAAGATTCCGTCCGCATCGTACCGCTCCACGACCTCTTCTATCTGTGCGACGAGAATGTCCAGGTAAGGCGTGTTCATACACAGCGAATGATAGCCCGCCTGCTGAAAGTCCGCCGCCCAGGTCGTGCTTTGATCCCGGTTGCGGACGAGCCACTCGGGGCGCCCCCAGGCCAGTTTCTCATCCAGCCCCGCGGACAAGTAGACGGGCGTATTGACGCCGATCTCGTGCGCAGCCTCGATCATCGCGCCGAGCAAGTCGAACGACAACCCGGGATGCATCTCGTTGGCTTCCGACGGATGATACGCCCAGCCGTGATGGCATTTGGAAAAAACGGTGATCGAATCGACATGGCCGCGTCGCAGCATGTTCTGGAACTGTTCCTTGGAGAAATCGGCGCCGATCTGACCGATCTTCTCCGACGTATGGAAGTCGAGATGGACTTGCCTGAATCTCATAAGGCACCTCCGATAGTTGGGGTAAGTTAGAAATGCTTATGGATCTAGCATATCCTTTCGGTCAGTCCGGAGACGAGCCACGATAACGACATACTATAGCACAATGCCGACTTTTTTCATTAGTTTGCAGCCATACGCAGCCAAACGAGGGATTCGACTGGCCGTCGAACCGCTTAATCGCTCGCCGAATCGCAGGATGCACTGGCGGCGAACGGGCTGAAGTTCCTGAAGCGCATCTTTCGCTAGCGCTTGCTGAACATTTCCTATAGCTCCGCGGTCATGCCGCCATCGGCTACGAGCGTCGCGCCGGTCATGAACGAGTTGTCCGGACTTGCCGCGAACAGGACGACTGAAGCGATCTCCTCCGGTTGGCCGACGCGGCCGATCGGCTGCGACTGATTCCACTGCTCCATAATTTGCTCGCGGGGCGTGGTCAAGTTTTTCACGCTGCTTTCCAGCATCGGGGTCTGAACGGCGCCGGGCAGCACGGTGTTCACGCGGATGTTCGTCTTGGCGTAATCCAGCGCAATGGCGCGGGAGAGGCCCGCGATGCCGGCTTTCGACGCCGCATACGCCGAGTAGCCATCGAGCGTGGCCAAAGCATGGACGGAGCTGACATTCACGATCGCTCCGCCTCCCTGTTCCAGCATAGCCGGAATCACCCCTCTGCAGAACAGGAACGTAGAAGTCAGGTTATTCGTAATCACTTCGTTCCACTCTCCCAGACTCATGTCCGTCAACCGCACCTGGGGGCATATGGCGGCGCTGTTGACGAGAACATCAATCCGGCCATGAAGAGCGAGCGTGTCTTGAATGACCCGCGTGACATCCTGTTCGGACGATACGTTCGCTTCCATCGCAACCGCGCGATAGCCTTTCCCTTCGATTTCCTCGACAACGCCCTGGATCTTGCTCAAGGTTCGTCCGACGACGACGACCTCGGCCCCCGCTTCGGCAAACCGCTGCGCGACCGCGCGACCGATCCCGCTGCCGCCTCCCGTCACGATCACGACTTTATCCGACCAACTCAATTCGATCACCTCGCCTTATGGATCATTGCGGCTTCAAAAATATTTTGGCCGTCTTCCCGGGCCCGGATATCAGCTTCTCGAAGCACGTTCCGCCCTCTGCAAGCGGTGCGGTCTCCGACCAAGGAAGCAGGTTGGTCCTCCCCTGGCTGATCCAGGTCAACGCCGTTTCGAAATCATCCTGAGAATACGCGAACGCACCCTTGGCCGTAATTTCGTTGCGGATCATATCGTTCACAGGGAGCTTGCTGTCCGCTTCGTGCAGCCCCGTAAAGACGACTCTGCCTCCCGCCCGGACCGCGTTCACGCTGGCCTGCCTGGTGACCTCGGCGCCAACCGCGTCGATGACGGCATCGAAACCCGGCTCGATCCCCGCGCTCGCCAGGCTGGTGACAGCTGTTCCGCCCAGCTCTCTGGCGATTTCAAGGCGCTGTTCGTTCAGGTCCGCCACGACAACGCCCCGAACGCCGTACACTTGGGCCGCTTGCAAGGCGAACAGTCCGATCGGCCCGGCGCCGTATATCAGCACCCGATCGGTCGGCGTTAATTGCAGCAGTCTGCCTATATGGACAGCACAGGCGAACGGCTCGGTCAATGCGCCTTCCTCGAACGTGATGCCTGGAGCAAGCCGGTACACATTGCGCTCAGGCACCGCGACGAACTGCGCGAACGCGCCAGGCCGATGAGCGCCTAGCAAGCTTCTCGACCGGCACAGCTGGGATTCCCCGCTACGGCAATAGCGACAGGTTCCGCAAGTAACGAGCGGATTCGCGGTCACCCGGTCGCCGACTTGAAATTCGCCCGCATCCGCTCCCAACCGTTCGATGACGCCCGAAAACTCATGACCCATCACAAGCGGAGGTTTTCTCAAAGAGTTGTGCCCCAGGTAGCCGCCCAACTCGGACCCGCAGATGCCGGCCCGTTCCACGCGGATCAGCACTTCGTCCGGCAGCGGCTCCTGCAGAGGGAACTCTCTCATGATCATGCTGCGAGGACCTTCATATACAAATGCCTGCATTTGTGTCTGCATGACCTATTCCACCTTCTCCCGTTTCTCCCAGCCTTGCCTGAACAGCGGAAGCCAATGGCCCGGTTCGTACGGATACTTCGCGGCTTCCTCCAGGTTGAACTCCACCCCGAGGCCCGGACGTTCCGGCGGCTGCAAGTACCCGTCCACGACACGGAAAGGCGGTGTGAAGATATCCTGCGCCCACGAATGGTTGAAGTCGTCGAATATTTCATGCAGGAAGAAATTCGGGGTCGCCATGTTCAGATGAGAGCAAACGATGGAACAGATCGGACCTTGCGCACTGTGCGGTGCCGTCACGCCGTTATGCGCATGGACCATGCCGCAAATTTGCTTCGACGCGCTGAGGCCCAGAAATTGCGGCTCCAACTGGATAATGTGGACAGCATCGTGCTTGAGCAACTCCGCAAACTGTTCCCGGTTATAGTAATCTTCCCCGCAGGCGATCGGCACGGGACTGCGCTTCGCCACCTCCACGACCGACGAAACCCGGTAAGGAGGAACAGGCGCTTCGAACCAGGTGGGATTATAGGGCGCCATCGCTTCCGCGAACTGCAAAGCCGTATGCACGCTAAAGCGGTTGTGGCCTTCGATCAAAATATCGACATCCGGTCCGACTGCATCTCTTACGGCAGCAATGTTGCGGACGGCCTTCGCGAAGTCGGCTCTCTCCACCGTGCGCCATGCAGCGCCGAAAGGATCGAACTTCAGCGCCGTATAGCCTTTGTCGACGACTTCCCGGGCTTGTTGATAGAAGCTGTCTTCGTCCGCGCCCCCGCGGTACCAACCGTTCGCATAACACCGCAGCTTATCGTGGCATTGACCGCCAAGCAGCTTGTAGATCGGTTGGCCGACGGCCTTGCCCATGATATCCCAGCACGCCGTTTCGATCGCCGCCAGCGCGGAGCCCTGAATTTGACCGCCATCGGAATAGACGTCGCGAATCAGCTTAAGCCCGATCGTTTCCACGTCAAACGGGTCCATGCCGATCACCAGATGCTTCAGTTCGTGAATGGCGGCTTCGACCGTCTTGGCAAACCCGTTCAGCGTTCCTTCCCCCAGACCGGTCAAGCCTTCATCGGTATCCACCTGCACGAACAACCAGTTCTTCCATGGGTTTCCGACGATATACGTGCATATTTCCGTGATCTTCATGCCGCGTTCCCTCCATCTCTTCGATGAAATAAACGTAGCACGGTTCAAACGAGATTCTCAAGATGTCACACTTGTATACATCAGAGCATGATTTGCTCCACGAATTGAATATGATGCGCTACCAGGTTGACGGTTTTCGCCGGGTCCGACTCGGCCAGAGCCGAACGGATTTGCCGGTGTTCGTCCAAGCTCCCCCATAATCTGGCTTTGTTTCGATAGAACGTCGTGCGAACCGCCATGATGAATTTGTCCTGGATTCTTGCCATCGCTTCGGCATACTCCTCATTGTCCATTCCGAGGATGATACTTTCGTGAAATTGACGGTCCAAATCCACGTATCGCACGATGTCTTCCTGCTCCGTCGCCGCAGCCTGTTCCGCCAAAATGGCATCCAGCCGTTCGAAGAATTCCGGTCCCATTTTACCGGTCAAATGGTTGGCGGCGAACGTTTCCAACGAAAGGCGCAGCTCGTAGATCTCCATGATCTTCTTCATGGATATCTCTTGGACGACGAACCCCTGGTTCGGAACCAGCTTGATCAAGCCTACCGCTTCCAGCCGGTCCAACGCGGAACGGATCGGGGTTTTGCTCATTTGCAGCTGTTCGCTGAGCTTCTTCTCGGATAGAAACGTCCCCCCTGCCCAGACGCCGTTTACGATCCCTTGTTTAATGGTCTGAAAAGCCGTCTCTCTCATGGTCGGGCCCGGCAATGTCATCGGACGATATCTCCCTTTCAATCTGGCGTATGTTATTATTATCATACTTGATCAAGCAGGCGAAAGGGTAGGGTCAATGGGAGATCGGTCTTTGCGCCATCTGGCGTACGATAAAATACGGACCGCGATCGAAAGCGGACAATTCCCGAAGGGCGCGGCGACTTCAGAAGGCGAACTCGGCCGGATGCTGGACATGAGCCGAACGCCGGTCCGTGCCGCACTTCAGCGGCTGGAGTTGGAAGGGTATGTTCGCATCGTCTCGAAACACGGCGTCCTTATATTGGACTCGTCCTCCGAGCGGGTCGGAAACTTGCTTGACATGATCGGCGCATCCGTGTTGTTCTCTTACAGCGTCACCTGGATTGCCGATCGCGAGAAGCTTCTCGAAGCTGCAGCCGTCAAGCAGGAACAGTTCCGCGCGCTCATGGAGAAACCGCCGGAAGCTCCGAATACCTTGACGGATTTCGAATTCCGTTTGCTGGACGACCTGATTGCGCTTAGCCATAACGACGAGATGTCTCAAGCGTTCCGATCGGCCGCCTCCCGATTGTTCTGGAATCGCAACACCCGAAGATGGCAGGCTCCTTACGTCGGCGAAACAACGGAAAATGTCCGCAAGCTCCTCGAATCGCTTGGGGATGGCATTGGAGCGTTCACAGAAGCATTAATGCTATATCTGCGGACGCTCAAGCGAACATGGCTGTGATAAAAGCATGGCCTATCAGGAAGCCTCTATCACTCTCTTCAAAAATCGCATGCGAGAAGCTCCATCCTTTTCCAGATCCATTCGCCCGCGCCATGCTCAGGCCAACACTGAAAGTGAGGCGCCATCACCTCTCTCCAATTCTGCGGCGTATTCGTACTGTCCAAAAGCCCCTTCGCCGCGATCTTCTCACGGACAATCGGCCGTTCCTGATAGGAAAACAAGGTTCGTCCGATGCTGCCGATCATATAGGTTTTGTTCTCCGCAACGGGCCGCTCCTCTTGACGCTGATAATGATAGTAGACATAGCTGGCGTACATCGATTCTTCCAGTTGCGCAATACATCCAATACGCTGCTCCACCTTGTGTTTATCCCGCCAAATTTCCCCTGATTGCGGGACGGCGCTATGATAAATATCCTGAAGATGCACTGCATCATTTGCCCCTAGTTGTTCCGGCAAACGCACCAAAAGGCGGCGCAGCGCGTCCGGCCACGGAAATCCGGCGATCGGCCTGCCGCTTTCCATATAGCAAAACAACCGATCATTTTGAATAAAGATAGAAAAAACATCGATACCTCGCTCCTGCAGCGCCGCCTGCAAGCTATCCCCATGCTCGTTCAGACGATAACGAAACAGCTGCTCATGCCCCGGTTGAATGAACGATTGCCGCATCGCCCGGATAATCATTCCATTGCTCCCCCGGCCCGTTGTGACGCCCTGCCTTGGATCAGATCCGGTTGACCAGCCAACTGACTCCAAGGTGTTGCATAAGTAGGGGCAGAATGATATCGTTTCATCGTCAGCCTGAGTTTGGCGCCACTTCCCATATCCAGTTGAACCGGCAGCCATTTGCCGTTTAATAAAGTCGATCGTACGACTTGATCGTCGGCATCAAACACCTCTGCCTTTGTAAAGCAATGCTCGCCGAAGCCCCCGGCTTGAATAATGAGATGTCGCCGGGCAAACAAGCTCGTATTTACGAGCGACAGGATCACCGTATCGGCCGTCACCTGATGCACCAGAGCCGATACTGACTCCGGCAATCCCGGCCGGTTGTTCCGGGCGTCAAAGTACCTGACGGTCGCATATTGCAGTCCACCGTGCGAGACATGCATCGGGGCGCCCAGCATCAGTTGAACCAGACTCTCGAAATAAACGGGACACATCTCTTGCCACAGATGTATGCAATACGGATGATCCCAATCCCATTGGTGCGGATCTCCGGCCGGAGACCTCATTTTATCCAACTGTTGTGTAATGAGCTTATAATTGGCGTCCAGAATTTGCTCGGGATAATCGGGATACTCGCCCTGCATGTAGAGAAACCAGGGAACCGTATTGCCGATGTAATGCTTCGTTTCCTTCATCGTTACCGGGTTGCGCCCGGAACGCTGCGGAATTTCAATTTCGCGCCAGTGATCGCTTAGCGCAATGCGGCGGACCCTTGCCGCATCTTCCTCTTTCATCGAGACATACCACAGATAGATCGGAAAACGCGGATTGGCGCTCCGGTAATCCGTCCAGCCCTGATCAAAATGACGATGGGGCACAACATATTCCCCTTGCTCCCATCTCCCCAGCTCCCAATTCCGGTCCAACTGGGCGCGTGTCAAATCCAGTTTCGAATCGTCGCCGGTGAGCAACACGGCATTCATGCCGGCATTCAGCAGAGGCTCGATAATAGACTGAAAGCCGTGCGCCCAGCGCCAGCCATAGTAGCCTCCCCACCATTTGCCGTCATGATATTCGCCAATCTGATCATTCAACCCGACATTATCGGGCGTGAGCCCGCCGTTGCGCGCAGTCCGTTCTTCCCAGGCGGCCAAATATTCGGTTACCCAATTTTTATATTTGTCATCCTGCGTATACATATAGGCATGCGCCATCAAACTCGTGGCGTTCAGATTGAGCGGCACATCCCCTTTAGCCATTCTTTCGTTCATGCGCTGTATAATTTCCCGATAAATTCGATCATCCGACCACTGGCAAGTGCCGCTGGCAAAATCGACGCCGGGAATATCCTCGAACGGGGCCAAATAATCGTCCAGCACGCCTCGATGCGTCACCCAGTCCTCTTCGGTCATCTCGAACCTGGGCCCTTTGCTGCCCGTAATGGGGGAGCGCATTAACTTTTTCTCTTTGTCGTAATTCGCCGCTTCCGGATGATCACCGGTGTACAACTCGGCAAATTTGACCGCGCGCTGCCGTTCCTTCAACACATCGGGTTTCGTCAGTCCGAAGAAGTAGTGGAACAAGTTCCCTTCCCCATGATGCATCCAGTCATAATAAGCATCGAATTCGTCATGAATTTGCCCATATTGCGTCCACTGCCAAGTAATGGCATCCCACATCTTGCAAGCGAGTTCATAGACGCGCTCGCTGCCGCCTAATGCATATAGCAAGGCAAAGTTCATGAACGCTTCGTACGGATCATCCGAACCGTCCATGCCGGGCCAATTGTCGCGCCATATGAGTGTGCCGTCAGGACGCGTATATTTGGCTGTAAATTCTTCGGCACTTTCGTTCAATATTTCGATTAATTGTCGCTGCATGAGCGCCCACTTGGGAGGCGTCATGCGACTCGTTATCGTAATTGCCGGTTCAAGCTCCATGATTCCGACCTCCATTATGATCGTTCCCACCGGATCGGTTGTCCTGGAAACAATGCCAATAATCGTGCCAGTTCTTCATCGGGCAAGCCTTGGCCGTCGCAATAGCCGGCATTTAATTCCAACGAGCGAAGAGAGGTCGTTCCGATTAAGGTGACATGGATATCCGGACAGCTTAAACTAAAGCGCATCGCCGGTTCGATCAATCCTCGCGGTTCCGTTTTTCGTAAAAAATCGAGCTGCGCGATTCTCCGTCCCGCTTCCTCTACGACTCGTTCGTTTCGGAGCAGAAATTCCGGAGGAGCGTCGGCAAGCAGCCCCATGCCGAGCACGCTCCCGTTAATGACCCCGATTTGTTGCTCTCTCGTCAATGGCAGCAACTCATCCTTCGCCGAATAATCGATCAGCATGTAGCGCGAGAACATTTGTGTCGTATCGAAAAGTCCGGTTTCAATAAAGTTTCTTAGCAAGCTCAGTTCTCGTCCATTAATGCCGATCGCGCGAATTTTCCCTTCTTCTTTCAACTTTAGGAGGGCGGGCACCGCTTCCTGCATAATTTGCTCGGCGATTTCTGCGTTCGGCTCATGAATTTGCAGCAAATCAATGACATCGGTCTGCAAGCGGCGCAAGCTCTGTTCCACCGAACGGATCGTATTCTCGTAGGAATAGGCTTCTCCGCGCTTCACGGCTTTGGATGCCAGAATGACGCGGTCGCGCCTCCCTTTCAACGCTAATCCGATTCTTCTTTCGCTATCGCCATGTCCGTAGAGAGGGGCGGTATCGATAAAGTTAATGCCGAGATCAAGCGCGCGATGAATGACGTCGACGGCTTGCTTGTCCGTCACCCCGCCAAAATCTCCGCCTAGCGGGGCGCCGCCCAGTCCGAGACGCGAAACATGAAATCCGGTTTTGCCCAACAGATTATACTCCACTGTCGCATCCTCCCGCTTCCAGAGAAGCTCGCTTCAATCCGTAAAATCGGCTTGCATTGCCATATTGCATCTCGTCCATTTGCGGCTGGCTTATGGAAGTTCCGATTACCTCGCGGAACAATTTCAACATTTCCTCATAACTGCTTCTCATCAGCAAGACCGGCCAGTCGCTCCCAAATAGGAGCCTGCGCGTACCGAACCGCTTCATCAGCTGCCGCACATGATCTTTCACGATTTCCTTTCCTTTATTGCCGGCGGCCATTTGCGTGACCATTCCCGATAGCTTGCACATCACATTCGGGTAGGTTGCCAGCATGGCCATGCCGCGACTCCAATCAGGATGGACTTGCTCGGTCAGAACGGGCGAACCCAGATGGTTGCACGCCACATTCAACTTTGGGGCAATCTGCAGCAAGTTGACCAAATAGGGGATATTCGCTGGTTTCATGAGCACATCGACGGGAAATTGATCGGCTTCCAAACGGCGCAAATGTTGCTTGAGCCGAGCGTCTGGCTCCCATGATGACGTATCCGAACCGTTCAACGTATACCGGATGCCCGCAAACCGCTCATGCTGCCGAAGCCGCTCATATTGCCGCTCGAAATCAGCCGCATGCAAATCCAGATAACCGACGACGCCGACGATTTTATCGTGTTTTTCGGCCAATGCCAGCAAATAATGCGTTTCGGCTATCGTCGGCGCCGCTTGAACGGCGATACATCCGGCCACTTGCGTGGTATCTGGTTGACGATGCCAATCGTCGATCGTAAAATCCCGATATAGCGTTCGATTGCTTGGCTTTAGCCAGAAATAGTCGCCCCGTTTCAACTCCCAGAAATGAACATGCGTATCGATAAGCATCGTCATCTCTACCACGGAACCACTCCTTTGCTTATAAAGCCTTGCGCTGCCGCTCTAGGCAACGCAAGGCTCTTTTCCACTACGCTTGGATTCGCCTATTTTTTATTTTTCACAAATTCATCCAACTGTTTTTGATACACTTGAACGACGGTATCCGAGCCCGCTTTTTTCATCTTTTCGATAAAATCTTTGTAGGTTTGTTCATGGTCGGGCAATGCGCCGGATTGCAGACTGACGCTGAATTCTTTGACGACAGCCGCCACTTGGGCGATTTCCGTCTTCACCGGCTCGGAGTCCGGCTTAAAGCCGAGCACAGGAGAGATCATAGCGCTTTCGTTAATCTTTTTCCAAAGCTCGTTATAGCCTTCCGGGTCGGCCTGCGTTTCATAACTGTTGGCCGTATTGCCCATGACCCATTTCCACAGTCCGTAATTCGAATCAGCCGTCCCTTGCCCTGCGTATCCGATCGTCTCGATCCGCGTATCCGACAGCTTCTTGTAATGCTTGCCTTCGATTCCCCAGACGAGCAAGTTGTACAGTTCCTTGCCCTTCTCGGTATTCATCAGTTCCAGAAATTCCAGCGCCCGTTCGGGGTTTTTCGACGTTCTTGCAATCGCCGTCATCGTCGTATAGATCGGCCGGGAAATGACGTAATCCTGCTCCATCGGGATGACTTCGATCGGAAATCCGTATCGCGCGCTTTCGGTTGCGGACTGGTCTCCGATATAGTTGTGAATCCAGGTCACATATCCGTCCGGCTTCCCCTCGTCCGTCCGCGGGTTTTGCAGGCTCAAAATATCTTTCCGAATGTAGCCCTTCTTAAACCAATCCGCCGCCACGTCGAAAGCCATCTTCATCTCAGGCGTATCGTAGATGTTCGCGACATAGAGGCTGTTGATGTCGTTGAGATCTCCCTTGATCAAATAATGGGAGCCGATCGTACCGTGGTTGCTTGGCGCGAAGCCTATCGAGAATGTACTCGCGCCTTGGCGAAGCTGTCCTTTTTCTTTTAATTTGGCCAAATATTGTTCCATCACGTCATAGGATTCCTTCGCGATCGGTCCATACTTGTAGAATGTCTCTTGCGCTTGTTTAACATCGATATAGTTGGCATCTACGAACTCTTTCGGAACCCGCAATCCCAATCGGACATCGGTTGCGATCTGATAGTTGGGAATCCCGTATAATTTTCCGTTAAACTTGGCCAGATCCAGCAACCATTCCGGCAGTTCCTTCACAATGTTCGGCGCGGAGGCTTGAAGCAGCTCGTCCAGCTCCATATAGGAGCCTTTATTGACTTCTGCCGCGACATCCTGCACGTAGCCCATCCAGGCCAAATCGATCTTCTCGCCGGAAGCGGCCAGCAGCTTCCAGTTATCGGCATATTCGGCAACCGGATATGCCTCGAATTGAATCGTCGTCCCTGGCATGACCTCCTGCAAACGCTTGTTAAACTCCGCCCACACTTCCTCCGAATCCTTCTGCTTGCCCGGACCGGGGAAAACCCAGCGCAGCGTGACCGGCTTCACATCCTTCTCACCATCTGCTTTTCCTCCATCGCTGTTGACTTTCCCGCTATCCGGCTGCCCCTGATCAGGCTTGCTCGAGGTGCACGCCGATAAAGCCAATGCGGTTGCCACCATCATGATCAGGAAAAGAAACAACCCTTTCGTCGTTCTCTTCGCTATCGTGTTGACCATGCTACAACTCTCCCTTTTTCTCGTTATATTTATTGTTCCAATTGGCTTACGCCATTGCAACCACTAGTCGATCAACCTTTGACCGCGCCGATCGTAAGTCCTTTGGAAAAGTACTTTTGAAAAAAAGGAAATACGAACAACAAAGGACCCGCGGCGAGGACAGCCATCGCAAAACGCAATGTTTCGGAAGGAAGTTGATACAAATTCACGTTCATGTCTGCCGGAACGTTCATCGTCATTGTCGACTTCAAAAATTCTACTTCCAATAAAATCTTCTGCAGCAAATATTGCAGCGTGAACAGCTTGTTATCCCGTATATAGATCATGGCGGTAAACCAGTCGTTCCAGCGGTCCAACAGCATGAATAATCCAATCGTCGCCAAAACCGGCTTTGACAGCGGCAATATGATTTGAAAATAGATCCGAAATTCACTCGCGCCATCCATCTTGGCGGACTCTACCAAGGCATCCGGCAAGTCCATGAAAAAGGTGCGGAATATAATGATATAGAAGGCATTTGCCAGCGCGGGAAAAATATAAATCCATACCGAGTTGCCGAGATGCAAATATTGCGTATTCAGGATGTACGACGGAATCAAACCGCCGCCAAACAGCATCGTGAAAAAGATAAACAGCACGAATGCTTTTCTGAAGGCAAAATACTTTCTCGATAGCGCGTAAGCGCATGAAGACATGACGAGCAATCCGAGCAATGTGGCCAGAGACGATTGAAAAGCCGTGATCGTATAAGCGTCCAATATTTGTTGCGGTTGCTTGAACACGAGCGCATAGGCATGGAAATCCAGTTGCAGCGGAATCAGCTTGTAGCCGTAACGCTGGATGACGTCTTCGTTCGAGAACGAGACCGCGACGACCAATAATAAAGGAAAAATAAACAGGAGGCTGAACAAGATGAAAAATAGATGAATGACGATGTTGGGCTTAGAGATTCCGTTCTTCACGATATTCACTCCATGCTGCATGTTTTAAAACAACGCGTTATCCGGTTTCGTTTTGCGAATAATCCCGTTCGAGATGATGACAAGGACAAGCCCGACGGCGGATTGGAACAATCCGACAGCTGCCGTAATGCCGATATCGCCTTGCCGCAACCCTCTATACACATACGTATCGATAATATCTGTGGCAGGATATAGCACGCCTACGTCTCTGGGCAACTGATAAAACAAACCGAAGTCGCCTCGGAACAGATTCCCGATGGCCAGAATGGCAATGATCGTCAGAATCGGCGTAAGCAGAGGAATCGAGATCGATCGCATTTGCCGCCACCGGCTCGCGCCATCCATTTTGGCCGCTTCGTACAGTTCGGGATCGATCCCCATCAGCGCCGCGTAATAAATGATCGAATTCAGTCCGACATGCTTCCATGTATCTGCCGCGACAAGAATGTACGGCCAATATTTCGGGTTGGAGTACCAGTCAACCGATTCATACCCTAGCGCGTTCATCAATTGATTCAGCGAACCTAACGTAGGATTCAGCAAGGCATAGGCAATATACCCTACGATAACCCAGGATAAAAACCGTGGAAGAATCATGCTCGTTTGATAAACTTTCAACGCGAATCTGTTGCGAATTTCATAGAGCAGCAAAGCGACGGTAATCGCCGCTATATTGCCGAAAACAATAAAGACGGCCCCGTATCCTACTGTATTTCTCGTCACGCGAACCGCATCTTGCGAAGTAAAGAAAAACTTGAAGTTTTTCAGACCTACCCAGGCGCTCCCAAGGATCCCTTCGCTATACTTGTAATCCTTGAATGCCAGCACTACCCCGAACATCGGCAAATAGTGAAAGATCAAGAAATAGAGCATGGCAGGAAGCGCTAACAACAATAAAGGAAGATTGATTCTGACATACTTGCTCCATCGTGCGAATGTCAATACGGATTCACCTCTCGGTCATGCGGTTGATGATTCAAGTATAAGGGGATGAAGCGCCGCGGCGTATCCCTTGAAAATAAACAAGCAGGCGTCATTATCAACGACATCCGGCATCTTCTTCGATGCGAATTTGACCTTCGTGTCTTTATTCAACTTCTCCCCCGAGCAAGGCTAGCGATTGCAAATACGAATCAATCAAGCGCATCGTCTCATCCACTTCATCAAGGGCGTATAAATAGTCGTATAAAATAAACGCGTGCTTTTTGTTTGGCAACAACAGGAGTTGGGCTTCATTGCCTGCTTTAAGCATCGCTTCATATAACGCAACCGAATCCTCGGGCTCGACGACCCGGTCTTCCAGGCCGTGGATCAGAAGCATAGGCGGCCGGCCGCCCGTGACATGATGGATCGGCGATAACCGTTTGGCACGCTCATGCAGCCCGAACCATTGCTGCTCTGTTGGGTAGGCGCCCTCATCCTCGATGAGCGCATGCTTCCATTTCCGCGTCAAATCGCTGATCCCGTTGCAATTAATGATGGCGGCCGGTCTCACGCCCGCTTCCTCGTATTGCAGCCCCAGACAAGCGGCCAAATAGCCCCCGGCCGAATCCCCGGCCACGACAATCCGCTCGGGATGTACGCCATAGCGCTCCGCAAATTCCCCGATATGTCGCAACGCCGCGCGGCAATCTGCGATGCAGTCCTCCAAGGTCGCACGCTCCCGGCCGTCTGCCGCTGCGCCGATCAGCCGGTACTGCACGCCGAAAGAGACCATGCCTTGACGAGCGCCGTATCGGCAATTCGGCAACACGAGTTCGAGGGCCCCGTGTTTCCAGGCGCCGCCGTGAATCCAGACAATGGCTGTCCGGCGATCGGACGAATGCCAATTCGGCGGCTTGACGACCGTAAGACGCAATGGTTCGCCACAGTCATTCCTGTAGCTGCCGAACTCCGTTGTCATTCACTTTCTCTCCTTCACGAACCTCTTCGTCCCCATCCAGCTCGAAACGGATCTCGCACTGGAAGCTTGCGGTTAAATGTTTGCGCTTAAGCTTGATTCGCCAGAAGGTCGTCATGTCGCCGCTCGCGAATACGGTATGCCGCTCCCAATTTGCCTCCCATAGCCTATGCTCATAGCGCATCCGCACCGCTCCCAGCTTGATCGTGCCGACCGTTTCCTCCCGCGGCTCTATCGATGAGATAAACACTTCAACGAAGCTGTCCGGACACGATGAAAATAGGGCTTCATCCTGCAGCGTCAATACCGGTTTCTGAAGTGATTTGACCCACGTGAATGTTCGCTCAAGCCGTTCAAGACGCGCGCATGCATAGGCCTTGGTCAAGTTCAGTCCGAACTTGACGCCGCTTTCGGTCCGGGTATATTCCGTTACTTGCGCACAATACGCCTCGCCTGCCGCTTGATCGCTACCGTCAACCACCGGCACGGAATGGCCTTTTGACCCTGCGTTCCAGGTGTCGTACCGGTACTCGGGCTGAAAATATTGCCGCGTGTACTCCCCGGTTCCCAGATCGGCAAGGATATTGCACCCGTTGGCATGGAGAATGAAATGTCCCAGATCGTTGTGATTGTGCGGCTCTCCATTATGCCCCCCTTTGGCGGCAAAAGCGATTTTCCCGCCGGCGACTTTCGATATGACCCATTGGTGTCCGGGAAAAAACAGCTCCTCTTCGATCTCGGCGACCCGACTGACTTCCTTTTCCGCCCAAAATAAGTTTCGGCTGAACGGAATCCAACTGCTTTGAAAATCCGTCGTTTGCAGCTCGCCTGACGGCATCCACGTATGGGGGAAGAGGCGGCGCAACCGGGACAGCAATCCGCGCGACAGCTTGACGGTGGGCGCGGAATCCGAAAAATTAATCATCATGCCATGGGACAGCGAGCAGCGGGCAGGGAACTTGGCGATCTCCCGTATAGCCGGAATCGCCAACAGATCGACGCTTCCTGCTGTTCGCTCGCGCAGCAGCTCGGCAAAATAAACAAAATAGCCAAACCCGAATTGCCAATAGCCGACACCCTCCGGCGTCGCTCCCTGTTCATCGAATCCGCTTAGGTGGGCATCGAAAGCTTGCAGCACGCGCCAGAGCATCCCGCTTAGTCTCTCCGGATCCGCGATTTCATAGAGCGCCGCCCCGCCGGTTCCGGCTGCGCATACCGCCGGCCAGTTGTTCGTCTTCATCTCCCAGTTTTGCGGTACCGGATCGTAGAAATAGACGCGCAGCACTCTGCGATCCAGCTCATCCTTGACGCGGCTAATGACCCATGGATGCAGCTCGGTTGCAAGCAATGTGACGATTTCCGCCAAGGCGAAAGCCGTATCTGCCGCGAACAGATCGACCGATTCGCGAGGCGGCGCAGGGCGATCCCATATGCCTCGCGGATATTGCGCGTGGAACAGCCCTACATGCGCTGGCAAAACCCAAGTGTACTCGTTGCAGATTTCCCAAATCGAATCTTCCAGCGCGGTGCGCCACTGTGCTCTTCGTCCATCATCATGCTCATGGAGACAGAGCATAGCGAGAGTGCTTAGTCTCGTACGTCGTTCGAAATAATGAAGTTCGTACTGCTTGCGATCCCCGTCTTGTCCAAACCGTTGAAACAAACTGAATGGGAGTACCGGAATCGGGTGTGCCGAGAAACCGGCGCCCCGCTGCTCGAGCTCCGTCCAATAAGGGGACAAGATTTCGTCGCGAACCTGGCTTGCGCTGTTTCCGGCCGTCGCCGCCGCTTCTTTCCATTGCGCATACGGAACAGCTCGCAAAGCAGCCTGCAAATTTCGGATGGTAATCGAATGAAAATGCTTCATGGCTCCCCTCCTCGGCTTATGGATTCAGTATAGAAAAAAAACCGCGAGAGCCCCATCGGGCGAAATGAACTTTTATCCCGTCAAATCAACGGATTTTTCGCGATGCGCCGATTGTCTCCATATTCTTTTAACTTCTGTAACCATAATTGACTTTCTTGGAATTCGGCCGTTTCGCATAGTTGCACCTTACGCCTTGTGTTATAATTTATAACAATCAGATTTGGAGGGATCGCGGTTGTACCAGACCATCCTGATTGATGATGAGGAGATTGTGAGAAAAGGGTTGCTTTATTTTCTGGACTGGCATGCCCTCGGGTTTCATATCGTGACGGATTTCGAAGATGGGAAGGAAGCCATTGAATTTCTGCAGGCCAATCCGGTGGATGTCGTCCTTACCGATATCCATATGGCGGAAACCAGCGGTCTTGCTGTCGCCAAGTGGGTCTATCACAACTCTCCGCAAACCAAGGTCGTCATTATTAGCGGGTATAAGGAATTTGAATATGCGAAGCAAGCAATCGAATATAACGTCGAACACTATTTGCTGAAGCCTACCAAGTATGATGACATGCTGCAAGTGTTTACGATGTTGAAGAAAACGCTGGATGAACAAGCTGCCCAACACTCGATGCGCCAAGAGGAGCAGCGCAGACTGAAGGAACTGCTGCCGTTGCTGCATGAGCAATTTGTTCTTGATGTCGCGATGGGGGTTTTTCGCAACGAAGAGGAAATGGTGAAGCGGGGAAGCCTGATTCAATTCGATGCCGATCTGCAGCATTCGCCCTGCTGTTTGCTGGACATTGAAATGGCACACGATGCAAGCGCCCCCGCTGTCGCTCCGGAAGCCGGCATTCTGCATGCGATCGAGCACATTTTCAAATCGGAGTTGACCGCCATTCGCTACTATTCGATCTATCGGTCGGACCGGCGAATACGGATGCTGGCTATCGCCATACAGACGAAGGAGATGACCCTCTTCCGGCGCTATCTTCAAGAGCGGAATACGTTCATAGCCGATGAAATCAGAAGATTGTTCGGCTTCGAACTTTATGTCGACGATGTAGAAGCCTTTCCTGGCTTGAATGTGCTATCCGCCTACAATAAGCCGCTGCAGCTTGTATTTCATGAAGAAGACGGCAAAACTTGTCTCGAAACGGAAGAATACGATAAATTGCTGCAAAAATATAAAATATTATTCTCTCATATTAGCGAAGGCAATCTGGCAGAGGTGCATCATCTGTTCGATCGGTTTATGGACGAATTTTCGCAATTGCCGATTTCCAATGTTCATCATCTGGTGATGGATTTATTCGCTCATATCACACAAGCTTTGCTGGAACACGGCATTTTAAGCAAGGAGATGCAAAAAAAACGCTATGACTACCATCAAGTCGTCAACATGAAAGCGCTGCCAGAAATCCGCGCGTGGTCGAAAAGCTTTTTGTCCGAGCTCATGAATATGCTATCCGTCCAGCAAGAAACCTGTTCCAACGATTCCGCCGAGCTAGCCAAAGCCTATATTATGAAACACTTCGATCAGGAACTGTCGCTAGACGATGTCGCCCATCATGTGTTTTTGCATCCCATTTACTTCAGCCGGATGTTCAAACAAGCGACGGGCATGAATTACATCGATTTCCTCAAACAGGTGAGAGTGCAAAAAGCGATTGAACTGCTCGAATCCGGACAATACAAAATATACGAAATTCCGCAATTGATCGGTTACAAAAATAGGGAATATTTTACCCGTTTATTTAAACAGGCCACCGGACTCAGTCCCAAAAAATATTTGCATCAATTTCGCCTGAACCGGACATCGCAATGAGAAGCAATATTAATTTGCTGCGCACGATTCGCAATTTCAGATTCCGGAGCTTGTTCTTTAAAAGTTTGCTGCTCATTTTTTTTCTTGTCATTATTCCGTTCTCCGCGATGACTTATGTCATTTATGTGCAGATGGATAAAGCGGTGCAAAGTGAAACGCGCTCCGTCAGCATGAGCAATTTATTGCGCGTGCGCGATGTGATGGACACCATCTTCTTCCAGATGGATCATATCTCGCTTGAATTGATCAATCAGGAAGACGTTCATCACTTCTTGCTCAAGCCCGACACGAACAATTTCAGTTCCGCGCTCTATCAGAATATTTACGACAAAATCTCGATGTATACGCGCACATACGCTTACGTTGACTCGGTCTATATTTATTCCGACACCAATCGGTATTTTATTTCCAACAGGGAAAGCACCCTCCTGGACAACTTCAAGGATCAGTCGTGGTATTCGCAAGTGTACAGCAAAATTCAACATAATCGCGCTTCCGTTGAACTGAGATTAAGAAATGATGTGTACCCTTATTACATTTCGTTCACGCGGCCGGCCTATTACTTCGAGAAAAAAATCGGGGCCGTCACGACCAACATCGATATCGAGGAATTGCGAAAATTATGGTATCGGTCTCGCTTCGATAACGAGGATTTATTGTTTATCGTCAACCAACGCAATCAAATTATGTATAGTCATCAGCGTGACGATTTCATGCTGCAAGCCGCTGAAGTGCCGCTGCTTTCAGGACTGGATCTGACGCTTCAGCAACAATCGGATTTGCAGCGTATTAATGGACAGCACTATATGGTGACGATGCTGACTTCAGGTGACGAAGAGCAACCATTCAAATATATTTCCCTGATTCCGCTCAATCGGTATAGCGAGAAGATCGATCAGCTCAATTTCTTTATCGTGCTGTTCTTCGGCATCGGGGCCGTCGTCTTGCTGGCGGTTTCCATCGTCATTTCGCTCAAAAGTCTGTCACCCGTCAACCAAATCATGTCTTTGATCCATGAGCAGGAGAAAGTCGAATATGCGATGGAATGGACCGAGCGCAAGCATCTGAATGAATTAAAATATATTACGCATTCGATATTTCAGACGATTGACGCCAAACGCATCCTGCAGAAAGAATTGCAGCTTCGGCAGCAATTGCTCCATCGCGCTCAGACCACAGCCCTGCAAACGCAAATCAACCCGCATTTTCTATACAATACATTGGAATCGATCAAATATTTGGCCGTCGCATTGACGAAAGGCCAGAACGCCGTATCCAAAACGATAACCGAGTTGTCCGATTTACTCCGATACGGCCTGGATTCGGACAACCCGCTGACGACAATCCGCCGTGAAATCTATCATGCGCGCAGTTATCTCGATATTATGCAACTTCGTTACCCGAATCGTTTCGTCGTCGAATGGCATATCGACAGCGATATGCTCAACAATACGATCGTCAAAATCGCCCTGCAGCCGCTGCTTGAAAATGCACTCAACCACGGAATCCTTCCCCAAAGAAAGCAGGGGTATATCGTCGTCGTCAGCGCCGCAGGCGATGATCATGTCGATCTGCTCGTTCAGGACAACGGTGCCGGGATCGACCCGCAACATTTACATGCCTTGAATCAATCCTTCCACGAGAAGTACAATCTCGATGAACGCCATATCGGCATGAAAAATGTCAACCAGCGCATCAAGCTGATTTACGGCGAGCCTTTCGGCTTGCAAGTAAGCTGCACGGAAACCGGAACGACCGTCCGCATGAGATTGCCCCGGCAAAACGCGGATGCGTACGCACGCGATACTTCGACCGGCCAAGGCGGTTAATGCCGCCCGCGGAGAACAAGATCGGCATCTTGTTCTCCGCGAGCGACGGTCATGCGGCAGGCTTTACGCTCAACGGTAGGCCGGAACGAGCCCGCCATTTCTTTCAACCCATTGAAACGTTTCCGGCACGCCAAACTCCTGGGTCAGGATATTTCCCGGCTTATTCCCGGCGACATCCCTGTTGCGGAATTCGAACTCGAAATTCGCCGAAGCAAGCGGTTGCTCCTTGCCATTCACGGACCATGACTCCGCTCCGAGAACGATACCGCGCCATTCATCCCCACTTTTCACTGCCAGCAACGCTTCTCCTTTCACTGTAATAAAGCCGGCATGCAATACTTCTTTCCCGTTTTTGGCTGTCTGATAATAAAGATCGGTTCCCGCTTTTTTCGCATGAAAACCTTCCGCTTCCGGATGATCGGCATTCGTCCCAGGCATCATGTTGAGTTTTTCGGCAGCTACGTTGTTTTGGAACGGATGGATCAGCGTGACGATCAACTGATCGCCGTGGCCTTCCCAATCCACATGAACATCCACTTTCGGTTCGGCCTTCTCCGTTGTCTTGTTTCTGAAATAACCGAGCAGCGGCTGGCTATTCGCATAATACTTCGTATACAACGAGGATGGATCCTGGGATGCGCGATGGGCAGCGGAAAAATGATACATCTCCAAATTCGGCCCCTCTGCCGCTGATGTAAAAATGCTGTTGCCGAGTATCTGGACATCATTTTCGGCATACGATCGGTCGAAGTTCCACATTTGCGTATAATCGTGACTGGCCTGATCGTTCTTATCGTCCCAAATCATCCGATCCGTGACGATAAAGGCGCCGAGTTCTTTCACATAAATGACTTGACGGTCATGCTGGACACCGGTCAGGCTCGGTTTCGCTTCCTCATAGCCGGTACCATACCCGTTGTCGTAGGTCCCTTCAACGAACTCGAACTTGTCGCTTGTTAACCATCTGGCCTGGATCGGCTGCTCGTAACCGGTAAATGCGCCGGGCGTCTTATACATCAGTTGAGTCAAATGATCGACTGCCATCGTATTGTGCGCGAAGCTGGACACGAAGTAATCGTTCAGATTGGCTTCGGTATCCGCCGGACTGTAGGAGTCCGGTCCGGCATCGACCAGCATCGTTTTGCCAAACGCGGTCAACTGAATTTGGTTGCCGCTCTCGTCGAGATGTCCGGAGCCTCTGCGACTGGTCTTCATGAACAGGTGATAGGCATTGCGATCCCAGCCTGAGCGCATCACCGCGAATCCGCCATAAGGATAGTAGATGGAAGTAAACGCCGGCAGCGGACTCCGGTCGGGATTTCCCTCGGGCACATCCCCCGGATTCCACACAACGTTATCCAATATCCGTTGCACGGTTTCATCCTGTATGTTCGCCTGCCAATCGTTCAGCTTGTCAAAATAGGGGCGATTGTCCATTTTGGACAAGCCGGGCATATTGCCGATCGGACGGATCAGACTGGACAAGAAGCGCAATCTTCTCGCGCTGTAAGAAAAGTCGTACGTCTCGCCGGCCATCTCATATAACGCTTTCAGTTGTTCAGTAAGCTCGAGCAATGTTCCATTATAATTGAATGACTGCTCCAGATCCGATCCGTCACGCATCATAACGCCGTTCACTTCATTGACATAAGCATGAACGACTTGATCGGAAGTATTTCTCAATTTGTCTTTATCGAAATAGTCATTCAGAGTCAAGCTTGCGCGAAATAGACTGATCGCCACTTGAAAGTTTTGATTCGGCGCTCCGCCGGGCCTCGATTGTATCTCGACCAGACGGTTCAAGTGCGTGTCCGCGAGCAAATTCAGGGTCAATGCCAAGGTGACCGGATCAATCGCCTGCTTCAATGACTCCGCATGAGCGAGAGCTGCCTTGTTCAGCTGTTGCAAAAACATATCGCTGCGGTTGGCCAATCGCAATCTCGAAGACCAGGTATCGTTAAGCGGATGGAACTTGTCACGGTCGGGCGAATTCAACGCTTCCGTCCATTGATTGAAATTATTTCTCGTGAAATCATCCCAGTAATCGTTCCATCGCTTCATATACTTCACTTCGCCGGTTTCGACAAACGCATCGCTCAGCAAGAGAGTGAAATCCATTTCCGCAAGGGTGCCCGGATAATTGGGATCCTCTTCCGATACGACATACCACTGCACTTGACCCGGTTCGCCAATGTAATGAACGGTAGTGCCGTCCGGCGGCGTGTACGCCGTTATATACCCGTTCATCGCTTGTTCCGCCGTTCCCCGGTTGCCGAATCCGGGTCTTTCTTTTCCTAATTGCAAGCGGGCCAGCTTATCGATGAAATAGTCTTTATACGCATGCAAAGCTGCCTCGTAATCTTCCCTATCGGCGAGACGCTTCACCTCCGCAAGCTCCGGAAGCGATAAATCAATGCGGCTAAACAAGTCCTTGCCCACCGTCCTTTCTTCCGACTGGCTCGCCTCTTCCCATGTCGTTCCGATCGTTAATTGATCGATAGCCAATGGGCCGGCGTCTCCGAGCATCGATTCGAAGCCGATAGCTTGAAATACGGAAGCGTCGTGGACGGAGAACCTGATATCCCAATCCGCCGGTTCTAGGCTCGCGGAGTGCCCTTCGGGATATATCTTCACGTAAACTTGTACCTCTTCCAGATCGCTTGTCTCGATCTTGGCAACGATCGTGTACCATTTGCCAGGAACCATCGTTGGCCCATCTGCTTCAGCTTCGCCGAAAGAAGCATAAAACTGTAATTCATGCGGACGATTATCGTTCTCCCGAATGCCGAAATAATGGGCAGGATCCAGATAGACAGAAGCGGCAACCGATGAGGACGCCTCACGCTCGACAGCCATTTTCCAGCTGATATAGTAGTTCTGTTTGTTCTTCATATACATCGGCATGATGCCCCGATACATGCTCTCTCCATCGGCCAGTCTTATGTTTCCGTCCGTTGTCGTTTTGAAAGAATCCGGCAGACGAACAAGCAATTGCGGATCTTGTTTCCAGCCGCTTGTCCAGCCTTCGGCTGCAAACGTTGCGTTTAACGGGCTGTTTGCTCCTTGATCGAACCAATCTTGCATGTAATACCTTCTGGATTCCGCTATGTCCTCCCAGGAAAATCCTGTGTATATATGATCCAGCGTGATCCAGCTATTCGTCTGATTCAGCTCCGCTTCAAAGCCCATTACGTTAAACCTGGCATCGCTCTCTCCCTCTATTTCGATATCCCAAACGTCAGGTTCGAGCGTTAGGCGTTCCGTTGAAGCGTAAAACTTCATGGAAGCTTTATCTGTACCGTTCTCCTTCGCGGATATTCTGACAACGACCGTGTATTCCTCGCCTTCCGTGATTGCTGGACCAAATTGCTGTTGGTTGAGGAACTTAGCTGTCCACTGATAAGCGGAACTTCCTGGCGTCTGAATCGCAGCGCCAAAGAAGTTCCCCGGATCCAACATCAGCCACACTCGTCCCGCAGGGTCGCTTCCATCTTCCAAGGAAAATTTCCATCTCAAGTAGTAATCTGCATCTTTCTTCAGATCAACAGGCACGACCAGCCCTCGATACATCGCCAACTGTCCGGTTTGGCGTATCGTCGCAAACTCTGTAACGCGGATTGACGGGTCCATGGCATGGGTTAACGCTGCATTCGCCTTCCACCCGCTGCTCCAGCCCCCGTCAGCGGTTGTGTCGCTGAGCGGCGTTCCTTCCGAATAATCGAAATCTTCTCTTGAATGAAAAACAGCAGTGCCGGCAATATCCGCCCATCTGGCGCTTAACGCAATTCGATCGAATGTGATCTGTCCCTTCGGATTGTACAAGTTCGCTTCAAGTCCGATCGTTTGAAACGCCACTTTACTTTGCGTTGACCAGGACAAATCCCATGCCTCGGGTTCCTCGGATAACACTTCCCCGGCATTATATACCTTCATCCCGACTTTCGTTGCGCCGGAAGCGCTTGCACTGATTTTCACGACAATCTGATACTCTTTGCCTAACTCGAATGACATCCCATCCACTTGTTGCCCTAGAAATCGGCCTGAAAATAATCGATCCGTTGTTCCGTCAATCGTCCTCATGCCAAAGAAAGTATTATCGCTCAAAGCCAATCTTGCGCGCGAGGCTCCATTCGTCGAAGCGGGTCCATCCACTTGCATCGTCCAGCGAAGGTAATAGACTTGATCCGTTCCCAGCTGTATAGGCGTATTCAATCCACGATACATATCCACTCTCTCATTTCGTACAAGTGAGTGATGTTCGGATACGACATATTGATCTTCCAAAGGAATCGATAATGCCCTGTCTTTCAACCAGCCGGTTGACCAGCCTTTCTCAGGTTCGGTCGTATTCAATTTGGTCGATGCAGCATAATCGAAGCTTTCTTCAGTCCATCCGAATGCTGCTGCTGCAGCTGGCGCAGCGATGATCGGCAGATACACCGATAACATGGCAATCGCCAACACGGAGGCCAGCCATTGTTTTCTGCGGATCTTCATCGGTTATCCCTTCCTTTCGTATTTATTTGCAAACGCCTACAACATCCATCATCCATAAAATTTACCTCCTTTATGTATGAACTATCTTTCATTCTAATCGCCAAGATTCCCGTTCAACATGCCAATTAATTAACAAAGGATAACGAAAATTAACATTGTCGTGAACGAAAAACCAAAAATTCCATGCTTTATTAACCTCTGTGACTCATAAGTATTTGGGGGATAAGGCATAGCCTAAAGCTACCTCAATTTAATCGGAATTGGAATGTTCATCATTCCTTCTGAGGATTCAGATTTCCTCATCATTTATGATGCAATTTTTTTCGCGGATCAAAATTTCAGATCTAATAAAAATAGTTTTTATTTGTCGTGATCGTAAAGGAAGAGGCGCTTCTTGAGCGCGTCAATATCTGGGTGCATTTGCGTTTAAGCAGAAAGTTCCCCCTTGCATGGCAAGGGGGAACAGTTAAATGGGGATCCTATTTTATTCTCATATGAAGCTCTTCTAATACACTCTAATATCCGTTACAGACGCATAATCGCAGCCGTTCGTCGATTCGACGACGAGCCGAAGGCGAGAAGCTTCGACAGAAGCGGCCAGCTTGACCGTATGCATACGCCGGCGATTGTCTGTCACGCTCGCGATCGATCGCCAATCGCCCGATATATGCGCTTCAAGCCGATACGAACGGACCAGCTCCGGGAACACATCGAACGGCGTGCGAAGAAAATGGAGATTGTTCACATACTCGTTCACATCATCATTGAATAGGATCTGAACTTCGGATATGCGGACCGGCGCTTGCCATGTCAGCATCAGCCATTCTTCCTTGCCCGCCTCCATCTTATCCGACAGCCACATATTCGGACCGGCGAACGGCCGGGTATAGCCATTGACCGCCTTATCCGGCGCATACGCCTCGCTGTCCGGCGATACGCGGATGCAGAACAGCTTGCGCTGCACCGGCTTCATGCTCCACTGCAGCACCGGCTGCTCGAAGTTCTTCACCTCAAGCGCATCCGCGGCCCCGCTCTCGGCCTTCCTTACGAACGACAGCAAACCTGTGATCGGACGATGGGACAGATGCAGGGATAGCGACGGGTTGCTCCTGAAGATGACGAACGCATTCTTCCTGACGCCCGGCCGCCACGCCCATTCAAGCTTCACCCATCGGCCCGCTCCGCGCGCCACTTGTACAGAGGCCTCGACAATTCGCGTCTCCGGGATATAGTTCTCTCCCCGGCCTGTCTCCCATAATTCCGCCGTCAGCAGGCAATCATCGGTCGCATCCACCAGTACTTCCAATACCGACAGCTCCGGATCTACCGGTATCAAGACGGCGGCATCCGCGTTCAGCGCAAATAATTCATCAGACGCTTCGACATGGATGTTTCGCAGCGCGGAGGAAGCTGCCGCTTCGGCTTCTCCCGCTCGGTTAAGCGGATCGGCATAGGCGCAGCCGATCATCGATGCATCCTGGCGCAACAGCTGCTGCTGCAATTCGCTCATATGGCGCTCGTACAAAGTCCGCGGCGTCACCCCTCTCTTCGCACACAGCGCAGCCCCTGTCCCTGCGGCCTCGCCCATGACCGCGCAGGTAGCCATCACCCTCGTCGTGCCGAAGGCGATGTGGGAGGCGCTGATATTGCGGCCCGCGAACAGCAAGTTGCCGACATTCACCGAATACAGGCAGCGGAACGGAATGTGATAGATGCCATTGGCATGATAGTGCTTCGAGCCGCCCTCTGCCGCGTACATGCCTTGGGGCGGATGCAGGTCGATCGACCAGCCGCCGAACCCGATCGTATCCGGGAAGACGGTCTGCTCCACAATATCGTTCTGGTTCAACACATAGTCGCCGACGAACCTTCGGTACTCCCGCTTGCCCGGGATCGCACCGACCCATTCCAGGGTGAGCGTATCCGCTGCGAATTGTCCCGAATTCTTGATGTAGTCCCAGATGCCGTAAATGGCCGACCACAGCTCGTCTCGGATCTGCTCGTTGTCATGGGTGGAGTCGACTTCCCCGCCCCATTCAATCCACCAGTAATGACAGCCCGAATCACCGCTGCGAATTACTCGCTTCATCGGAATCGAGGTTTGGGCAATATCCTTGGCGAAGCCGGGCGGAATGAACTTCACCGGATGCCCGGCATCCTTCGTATAGAACAGGATCGTGCTGCCGAGCGTGATATCGTCCGCTTGCTCGGGCGCCATATTCTCGCCGAACTCCGCGCTTGCTTCCCGGCCAATCCGATAGCTCGCCCCGGCCAGATGCCCGACCAAACCATCGCCTGTACAATCCAGGAAGTACCGGCTTTCGTAACGAATGCGGCGCTCGGAGCCCATCATCCAACCCGTGACGGAGACGATCTTCCGGCCATCCGCTTCATCAACCGCATCCACATCGCTGACATCGGTATTGAGAAACAGCTGCACATTCGGCTCGGCCTTCACCTTCTCAAGCAGCACCAAGTCCCAGATGTAGGGATTGCCTTCCGGATTGCGGTATTGATTTTCGAGATACAGCTCCCCCATAATGCCGGTTTCTCTCGCATAACGGTTCACGCCCGTGGCGGAAGCGCCGCTGACCCATACCCGAATTTCGCTGCTGGAATTGCCGCCCAGCACCGGGCGATTATGGACGAGCGAGACCGTGCGCCCTAACCTGGCCGCCGCCACCGCGGCGCATATCCCCGATAATCCGCCGCCGATTACGGAAATATCCGTTCGTACGATTTCGTGTTTCATCGCAATCCCTCAACCTGTTCCACGATCTGTTCATACAATCGATGCACACGGGGCATATGTTGCTCGGCGAGCGGCGGCAGCGGAAGCCGCGGTAACCCGCAGTCTATGCCTCTCAGGCGAATAAGCTGCTTGATCGCTCCGAACAACCCCAGCTCCCTCATCTCGGTGATGAACCGGTTCACGACAACTTGCGCTTGCTGGGCGGTGAGGATATCTCCCGACCGGTACGCCTTCTCGATCGCCAGGAACAGCTCGGGCATGACGCCATAGGTGCCGCCGATGCCGCCGCTTGCTCCCATAACCCGGCCGGCCAAATATTGCTGGTCCGGGCCATTGAATATAACGAAGTCGTCTCCGCCGACCGCCTTGAACTGCTCAAGCTCGTAGGTGCTGAAGCTCGTTGTCTTCATGCCGATCAGACGCTCATGCGCGCATAGTTCGCGCAAGAACGATGTCGTCATCGTAAAGCCGGTAGATGCCGGGATATTGTAAATAATGAACGGCAGATCAACCCGGTTCATCATGGCCAGCCAATGCTGCTTCACCGCCTGCTCCGAATAAGCGTAATAGAAAGGCGGGATCGAGGAGATCGCATCCGCGCCGGCGGACTCGGCGTGTTCGGCCAACACGACGCTGTCTTCGGTGGTGATCGCGCCCACATGAGCGATCACCACCACCTCATCTTTCGCCTCGCCGATTACGGCTTCCAGCATCTGCTTCCGCTCAGCCGTCGATTGCAGCATGCCTTCTCCGGTTCCGCCGCCGACATATAAACCATGGACGCCCTTGTCGATCAACCAGCGTGTCAGTGCCGCTGCGGCTTCCGAATCGATGCGCCCCAGCCGGTCGTAGCAGGAATTCATCGCTACATACACACCCGATAACCGTGGATCGATGATTTTCATAATTGCTGCTTTCCTCCGAATTAAGGGCCTGCGACGAAATTCAGAGGTACATTATTTCGTCGCAGTGCCTATGTTCTGTTATGTTGGATGGGTTAATAGACCATAATATCATCCCAGACTGCTGTTCCTTGCGCTGCGCCCGTGCTGTTGATCCGCACCTCCGACAGCTCCGCAACGGCGCCGCGGAAGACGAAATCATCCGCCAATCGCACATCGTCTACATAGATGTCGCATGTCTGGGCGGCAATGTCCGCAATGATCTTGACCGAATACCACTGATCCGCCGAATACCCGGCTTGAATCACCGTCTTGGCCGCGCCGTTATAGCTGTAGATCGTCCCGTTCGAATCGAATGCTACGGTTACGCCGTTCACGCCTAACGCATTGCGCAGACTGACGCCGAACACCCCGTTCGTCTGCCTCATCCGCGCATTGTATTGAAGCGTCACCCTGTCCGCGGCGGAGCTGAAAGCTCTGCGGGCTTCCACCAACTCGGAAGAGCTGCTATCTGTGAGCTTCAAGCTCTTCTCGCTGTCCAGCGGCCATTGTTCGACGATCACGCTTCCGCCGGCTGTTCCAATCAACCAGCCTGCCGGAGGCAGACCATCGGACATCCCGTCGAAGTCTTCATGCAGCAATGCCTGCAATTCATCCCAGACCAATTCGTAGAGCACGATGTTGGGCAGGTCCGCCGACGATGCTTTCTGGTAGGTGATCACTTGGATATAGGTCGTGCCAGCCTTGGTGATGAAGTACGGCTCCGCATAATAGGAATCCGCCGCCGAGAACGTGTTGCTGTCCAGAATCGTGTATGTTTCCAACTCCAGCGTATCCGGATTAAGCTTGTAAATCACAAGATGAGTAGTCGAACCTTCTATGTTCCGAGACAGCAAATAATAGTTTCCGTCGGCCGTGAACAGCTTCGGCCGGCCGATATAGTTGATTGCCGAATACGAAGACGTCCAGTTCTGCTGGGCAACCAGATTGAAGCTTTCGTCAGTCTTGAATATACGGGTCACCTGATTGTCGCCGCGGGCGATGATGATGAATCCGCCGTCCACCTTCTCGATCGAGCTTTCGTTAAAGGCAAAGGCGAATTCCGTGTTCAAGTTTTTCACATAGCTCCACGTTGCGCCGTTGTCTGTTGTCTTGATGACGTGAACCGCCCGCTGTCCGCCGGTCAATTCCGGGAACGACATTGCCAGCATGTATACGGTTCCATCATCATTGTAATCATCGAAGAAGTAACCGTAGGAATAAGAGCCGACTTGCGGGAATGCCCCTTCGTCAGTGAAGCTGCTGCCGTCATCCGTCGATTTGAACACCCTAACGCCCATCCGCGTCTTCGTTCCGCCGATCTGCTGATCCACGTAATTGTATAACGTTCCGTCAGGCATCCTCATCAGTTCCGGATTCTGGTTGATGACGCCGCTTGTCTGATCGGTCGTTGTACGGGAAGCAACCGTTCCCGATGAGGGATTGTAGATCATTGTCTCCAGAGATGCCTCCGACTCCATATAGTGGGCATCGCCGCGCTTATACGAGACGACAACTCTGGAATCGTCAATTTTCATCAAGGTCGGAAATGCCAAATATTTGTCTATACCTGTAGGGTCGGCATCGAATAATGTTTGCGTATAGAGATAGTCGGGCGTAATCCGTACAGGCAATCTGCTGCTCTTATGCGACGGCGGGCTCTCCCCCTCCGGCACGAACACGACCGCATCGGCGCTCACATAACCGTTGGCGTTGTTGGACAGTTCCACATAGCCTGACGAGCCCGACGCAAAGGCCAACGTATCGAGATACACCCACTGCGCCCCGTTCAGCGTCTGGTTGACCGGATACACCGCTGAACCGCCGGAATGGACGACACGAAACGGGGCGTCCGTCGCCCGATTGCTATAGGCGGGATACCAGATGTACACATCGTAATTGCCAGCACTTGCGATCATAGGTGTCCACCTGGCCTTGGAAGAACCGCTGCCGCTGGGCGCGTATCGGGAATTCGCGCCATACTGGCCGGCAAGCCCGCTGGTCGTCCACTTTCCCGTCTCGGCGTAGCCGGTATCTCCGTTATCGATCAACAAGCTGGAAGCATGGACTGACGAAGGTGCAAGAACAGCGAACACAACAATAAGCAACAAACCTGCAAGCCATGGACCGCGCTTGGCCATGATCAGATCACTCTCCATTCTTGTATGGGAGTTACTTATTTTTCTGATAGTATTCGTTGTATTCCCGCGTTACATCTTCCCATCCGTTCGCATACACTTTCTCCAGGAAATTATCCCAAGCGCTCAGTGGCAGCTCGCCGTAAATGATCTTGGCTACGACCTCCACATATTCCTTGGTGTAAATCTCTTTCTTGTAAAACTCCGTCTCCTTCTCCGAAACGATGCCCAACAATCCCTGCTGCTTGTAATTGTCAAGCATGTAATTGACACTCTTGTCGAGCCATTCCTTCTGATACGGATACGCTTCCGGAACGATCCTCTTCAGCCACAAGTCGTCGTCATTCGGCCGGCGGAACATCATCAGATGCCCGATCCACTTGGACAGATCGCCGAATTCCGGCTCCAGCTTCACGATGGTATCGCCATCTTTCTTATGATGAACGCCTTCGACGCCGTTCTTCATCAGATCCCAGCCTTCATCGCTCAGCATCCAGTCGAATACCCGGATGATCTCGGCTTCCTTGCCCTTCGCCTTGTCGGTCAGCGCCCAAGCGTTATAAATGCCTGCATTCGTCAATACCGGTTGTTCATTTTGATATTGCTCCGATTCCGGGGCAGTCGGGAATTCAACCAGCTCGATCTCCGTATCGGGCTGAATATTGCGCAGGATGTTCAAGTATCTGTCCAGATTCCCTGCGAACATGCGCATAGATGCGGTAACACCGCGAGTGAACTTGTCTTCCTTGGACGCAATCCCCTTGTTCGTGATCATATCCGGGTCCATCGTCTTGTTTTCAATAAGCTGCTTGTAGAATTCCAGCGCGTGCTTGAAGCGGCCGTCCTTGGCGAATACGCCGTAGAACACCTCGCCGTTGCCGTTGTCATACCAGAGCTTGTCCGCATGCCAGGCGCGTGCGAAGAACTCCAGATTGATCGTGCCGTTTATGGACATCATTTCGTTGGATTCCGTAATGCCGTAAGTGTCCGGCTTGCCGTTCTTATCCGGGTCCCCGGTTGCGACAGCCTTGAAGAAATTGCGCCAATCCTCAATCGTCTGCGGCGCAGGCGTATTCAACGCTTCCAACCAATCCTTGCGGACGCCCATGAAGTCCTCGCGGACAATCGTCGATCGCGGAATCATGTACGTCTTGCCGTCGTCTTCACGAACTGCGTCGAATGAGGATTTATGCGTATACGCCATGATGTTGGGCGCATTGCTTAAATACTCGTCTACCGGCAGCAAAATATGGTTCTTGATCATTTCGTTGTACATATTATCCATTGGCGGATCCATGATGATCACTTCCGGATAGTCGCCGGATGCCATCAGCACGTTTCGCTTCTCCCAGATATTGGCAATCGGAACAGCCATCCATGTGATTTTGGCATTCGCCTTCTTGTTGATTTCCTCTACCCAGGCATTGTTCTCGGGCACAAACTCCGAGCCGGCCCTCAGCATAATCGTAAACTCTACCGGCTTCTTGGGACTTTCTACGGCGGGCTGCTCCTTCTGTCCGGCGGACGGATTATTTTCCTTGATCCCGCCGTTGTTCGCCGACTCTTGATTGCCCTGCGAGCAACCGAGCACAAGCATAACGAGCATAATCAGCGACATGCTTATTGCGGACCACTTCTTCAACATTGCATTACTCCCCTTCGTCATGAATGTAATATATAACCCCGTCTTCAGATTGATGGGACAATCTTCGATACGGGGATTATACCATGTTCGTTACTGCTTAACCGCACCAAGCATAATGCCCTTGATAAAGTACTTCTGCAGGAACGGGTACGAGAACAGAATCGGCAAAATTGCCACGACGATCGTCGCACTCTGCATCGTCTTCGGATACAGCTTCTCCGTCGCCATCGGATCCGTGCTGGCAAACAGATCGGAATTCTCCGTAATAATTTCCCGCAGCAGAATGGTCAGCGTCCAATTCGAGCGATCGTTGAGATACAGCATCGCTTCGAAGAATCGGTTCCAATTGGCTACGCCGTAGAACAAGCTGATGGTAGCCATAAGCGGCAGCGACAGCGGGATCACGATTTTGAACAAAATATACAAATGCCCTGCCCCGTCAATCTTCGCCGACTCCTCCAGCGCATCCGGTATCGATTCGATGAACGTCTTTACGATGATGAAGTTGTACGTGCTGATCAGGGTTGGGATCATAACCGCCCACAGCGTGTTGTACAGATGAAGCCCCTTAACGACGAGAAAGGTTGGGATCATGCCGCCGCTGAACAACATCGTTAGAATGATGAAGAACATGACCCAGCGATCGCCGCGAATTTTCGATTTGGCCAGCGGATACGCGGTTAATACCGTAACCATAACGTTCAACACCGTACCGAAGAGCGTCACGAATATCGTATTGCGATAGCTGGACAGCAGCAGCGGACTGGTCAAAATTTGGCGGTAAGCCGACAAATCAAGATCGATCGGAATGATCATCAGCGGGTTGCGCACATAGGCGGCGTAATCGCTGAGCGAGATCGATACGACATTCAGGATCGGATACAGTGTGATCATGCCCAGCACGGTCAGGCATATATAATTGAAGCTGTCGAAAATTTTATCGCCCAAGCTCGTCTGAATTCGCATCAGAATATCCCCCTCTCTCCGGATCTGCGCGCAAGCGAGTTCGCAATGAGCAGCAGCACAAGGCCGACAAGCGATTTGAACAATCCGACGGCCGTGGAGAAATCATAGCGGGTCTCGACCAGCCCGGTGCGGTATACATAGGTCTCGAATACATCGCCGACCTCGTAGACCAGCGGGTTGCTCAGCAGGAAGATTTGCTCGAAGCCGTTGTCCATCATATGTCCTATCTTCATGAGCAACAGCACGATGATCGTGCTCTTGATGCCGGGAAGCGTCACATGCATAATCTGGCGCAGCCGGCTGGCCCCGTCCATGCGTGCCGCCTCATACAACTGCGGATCGATTCCAGTCAGCGCAGCCAGGAAGATGATCGTGTTCCATCCCATGCCATGCCACAGGTCAGACAATACAATGATCGTGCGGAAGTAGGCTTTGTTGGCCAGGAAGTTGATCGGCTCTCCACCCATCGCTTCAATGACCATATTGACGACGCCGGTGGACGGCGACAGGAAATTGATCACAAGCCCGGCGATGACGACCCAAGATAAGAAGTATGGAAGGTAGATGACGGTTTGGATCGTACGCTTGAACGCCATCTTGCGCACTTCGTTTAATAGAATGGCCAGAATAATAGGCGCCGGGAAATTAAACATGATCTTATACAGGCTGATCAGCAGCGAATTGCGCAGCACCTTGTAGAAGTTCTCATTCCCGAACAATTCAATGAAGTGCTTGAATCCGACCCAATCGCTCTTGAACATCCCTCCGAAAATGCTGTACTGCTTGAACGCGATCGTAATCCCGTACATGGGCACATAATGAAACACAACGTAATATAGCAATCCCGGCACAAGCAGCAAGTACAGCGACGGGTTGCTTCGCATATGCGACCAGACCCCTGCCGCGCGATTCCCTGTTCTCCTTATCTCCATTTGGTTCCTCCCGCTCTCTATGTTGTTCGCGCACACCGCTTTAAGGATGCGTTTTCATTTTACTTAGCCAGGACGAACAATGAAACGACGCTATTGCGTTATTTGGTTCGCAAAATCAGCCGTTTGTCGGGGTATTTGCAAGCTGCGAGACGTATGGCCACGCTATCGAGGTTCGATATTTTGTCCAACCGTTCTAATTCATCGCTTCCTGCGAAACTCATCGATGTAAACGCTTGCGTAATTTTCGCCGATCAAGCTACAATGAAAGGTACTATACCGGATAATCAGGAGGGCGGCTAACAATGAGCTATTCGGTGCTAATCGTGGACGATGAGAAGAAGATCAGGGAGGGTTTGATCCGTCATATCGACTGGTCGGCACTGAATTACGGCGAACCGTTGCAAGCGGCGGACGGCATGGAAGCCTGGGAGTGCATGCGAAGAACGCCGATTGACCTGCTGATTACCGATATCAGGATGCCGTTCATGGATGGGCTGGCCTTGACGGAGAAGGTCACCTTACTCAGCCGCAACACGCAAATCGTCGTACTCAGCGGATTCGGCGAGTTCGAATATGCGAAGAAGGCGATGCAATTCGGGGTCAAGCATTACATGACCAAGCCGACCGACCTGAATCAATTCAGTCAGATTATAAAGGACATCAGCCAGCAGCTGGAACGCAGAGACCGCCAGCAATTCCGCATGAAAAACATCGAGAAGAAATACCTGGAAGCGATGAATCTTGTGGTCGAACAATTTCTGATTGAGCTGGTCGAAGGCGGAACGCATACGATCGAATCGATCAATGAATTTTTGAATGAGCATCAACTGCACTTTCCCTACTCGCATTATCAGTTGCTCAACTTGATCCCTATTTCGCAGGCTCCGAAATATACGGAGAAGAAGCCCTTATTTCTGGCTATTCGGGAATGCGTGCAGCGCTACCCTGTTGCCGCGCATCCATTCATCTATAAGCGCAATGAAGGAATTCATCTGCTGCTGAACTATGATTATCCGCTTGACATCGAACAGCTGGCGCTGGCAGTTATGAGCAGGCTGACCGAATATGAAGGCGCGCCGCTGGCTGCGCTGTTGAATGAACCGTATACGGAGCTGTTCGATACGCTGTACGGCTATCAGCAAACCGTGCAGATGCGCAGCCATCTGTCCGCGCTATCTCCAGGCTCTGTGTATCATTACCCGGAGCTGTGCAGCGCGTCGGTCTCATCGGCCAGCCGGGCGTACCCGTATGAATTGGAGAAGCAGCTCGTCCACGCAGTCACTTCCATGAATCAGCCTGCGGCGGAAGCGGCCATCCGTCACATGTTTGCTTATCTGGAGGAGCGGCATTCCACGATGGAGGCTTACCGGGAATGCTTCGCAAGAGTTTACTTTGCCGTGGAATCCGCGATGCGCTCCTTCCACATCGACATAAGCGCGATGATCGGAGAGCAAGTATTTCCGCTGCAAGCAGCGACCGAAACCTATCGTCCGCATGAGCTTCGAGTGTTGCTGTTAAGCTGTATCGACAGATGCGTCGCCTCGCTGCTCCACTCCAAGATCCCGTCGAGCCATCGGTTTGTCGATCAAGTCAAGGCGTACATCGACGATCATTATATGGAGGATATTTCGTTGATTTCTGCTTCGCAGGCGGTTCATCTGAGCCCGGCTTACCTGAGCAAAATATTCAAAAAAGTTACGGAACTCAGCTTCGTGGAATATGTAACGGCGGTACGGGTCGAGAAAGCGAAGGAATGGCTCAGCGACTCCAGCGTCAAAATTTACGAGATCGGCGACCGGGTCGGTTATCGCAGCACGAAGCACTTCTCCCAGGTGTTCAAAAGCTGCACCGGGCTGACCCCTTCTGAATTCAGGGACAATATTCGCGTCTTGGAGGATCGCTAACCCGCCATGCTCACTCAACGCAGGAAAGTGCTCGCGAAAAATCTCGTCTCCCTCGTGATCGTTATCATTGTTCCGATTATTATCCTGAATATTTACTATATTACGTATTGGAGCAACAACATGAAGGAGCTGGAGATAGAGAAGGACGTCAAATTTCTATCTCTGATGGGACAGACACTCGATACGATATTGAATGATATTACGCAATTGGTTTCCTTGCTGGAATTCGATCATACATTTAACAATGCCATCGATGGCCTGATCGAAGAGGATGGTAATTTGTCGCCCTCCCGGTTCATCTACTTGAATTCTGTTATGGAGAATACGTTCCGGACGTTCCTGGCCAAGCCTTACATCCGCTCCGTGTACTTCTATCATGAGCATAACGACAGGATCGTCTTCACAACGGAAGGGATCAAGAATGTGAATGAAATGATCGACAGCGGCTGGCTGGAATCGTATCGTATGAATGCGAATGAGCGGAACTACTGGATCGAAGTCCGCAACGTGGAATATCCGGGAACGCGTGTCGTAGAGACGCTCACGTTGTTCCGCAAGGTCCCGATCTACGTTACGCAGCCCGGTCAAGGCGTCGGCGTCATCGTATTGAATCTGGAAACCAAATATTTCGATTCGCTCACCTCCAATATTCCCGACACCCAGGATAAGACCATCTTCATTATGGACAGTGCAAGCAATGTGCTGTACAACAACTCGGGCGAAGCGCTCTCCGATTTCCTGTCGATGGACGATCTTGCGAATCTGAGCGAGCACGGCCATATGGTCAAGAAGACGGCGACCGAATCGTATCTGGTTTCCTATGTGGAAGCCAAGCATTATGACTGGAGATATATTTCCGTCTTCCCGACCAAGAAACTGACAGAACGGCTCGACTTCATCAAGCAGATCAATATATGGATTCTGGTCTTCTCCTTCCTCGTCGGCATTCTGCTGGCGTACCGCTATACGATGAAGAGCTACAAGCCCGTGCGGACGCTGCTTGAGGTGATTCGCTATTACAACGAAGGCAAGGATCTGTCCGGCTTCAAGCTAACGAAGGATGATGAATACGGCTATATTACACTCCATATTATCCGCAACTTTATCGAGAAGAACGAGATTCAGCAGTCGCTCATCGAGAATACGCTGCTTCAGCGGGAGACCGAACTGTTCGCCCTTCAGGCCCAGATCAATCCGCACTTCCTCTACAACATGCTGGAGACGATCAATTGGGAAGCGATCGACCGATTGGGCAAGGATAATGCCGTATCCGCCATGCTGCTCCAGCTATCCCATAATCTCCGATATGTGACCGATCATAGTCGGTATATCGTAACGGTAGAGAAAGACTTGCAGCACTTGGAGCAATACGTGTATATGCAGCAGGCAATGAAAGAGGATTTGTTCAAATTCGAGGTTGATGCGGACGAAAGCGCGTTACATGCGCAGACATTGAAGCTGCTGATGCAGCCTCTCGTTGAGAACTCCATACAGCACGGCATGTCGGGGAAGAACGCGGGGGGATGGATTCGGGTCAAGATTCGCCGCATCCATCAACATCTCGAAATTCGGATCGCCGATAATGGCAACGGCATTGCCAGGGACAAATTGCTTAAGCTGCAGTCGGAACTGGCCCAGCCGAAGCCGCAATACCAGTATTCAAAAGGGCTTGGCGTGCTCAATATTCATCAGCGCATCCGGCTGAGATTCGGCGACCAATACGGGCTGCAGATCCGCAGCAAGACCCATTGGGGCACGATTGTCGTGATGACTTTTCCTTATATGAAGGATTAAAATAAACAAGGCCGGCGCGGGCACCCGAGTTGGGCGTCCGCACCATTCGCAGCCAGCGTTCCGCCGCCCGATTAGCCGAACTCGTCGAGCTTTACGACCAAGGCGCCTCTCACAGGCTGAAGAAGAACCAGCTTGTTCAAGAAGACGTTCCCCATTGCCTTTCTTTCCAGAAGACCGTGATACCGAGGCCCACGGCCATAATAACGGCAGCGAACAAATACGGATAGTGGATGTTTACATCGAATAGGATGCCACCCATCGCCGGCCCTACGATATTGCCCAAGCTCGTATAGGTCGAGTTCATTCCGGCGACGAACCCTTGCTCTTGGCCGGCGGCTCTCGAGAGAAACGTTGTCAACGCAGGACGAAGCAGGTCGAAAGCGAGGAAGATAAGGCAGGTTACCGTCAGCACGAGCATGAATCCGGAGATCGTCGCTGATGCCGCCGCCAGGATCGCGCCCGCAATGAGGCACCATTGAATCAGTTTCTTTTCGCCGAGCTTATCGACCATTCGGCCGAACATAAATACCTGCACCACAACGCCGAAAATCGAACTGATCGTAATAATGGCCGCAATGTCCCTGGGCGTATAGCCGAATTTATGGTCGGAAAACAGGCTGAAAACCGTTTCGTAGGCTGAGAGGCCGAAAGCGAGCACGAAGACGATCATAAAGGCGATATAATAGACAGGATGAAGCGATTTTCTTAAATCGCCGATAAAGCTTAAACGCTGTGCATTCGCGGCCATTTCCGCTAGCTGTATCTTGTTTAGCGGCTCTCGCAAAAAGAATACGGATGATAAACACGCAACTAGAGCAACCGCCGCCGCAAAAAAGAACGGGACGCGTATACCGTATGCCGCGAGAAATCCGCCGATACCGGGGCCGATTATAAATCCGGTGCTAATGGCCGCAGACATATAGCCCATCGCTGTCGGCCGCTCTTCATCGGATGTAATATCCGCAATATAGGCCGTTACGCCCGGCATAATGAAGGCGGCACTTATTCCTCCCAGCATCCTCGACACGTAGAGCAGGGATACGTTCGTTCCCAAGCCGAAGATCAGTTCGGATATGCCGAACAGGAATAAGCCGATAATAATGATTTTTTTTCTGCCGTAGCGGTCAATCCAGCGTCCTGTGAGCGGCGACATGATGAGCTGGGAGACCGCAAACACAGCGACAAGGTATCCCATCGTTTTGCCCGATAAATGCATGATGTTCATAAACGAAGGGATAACGGGGATGACGAGTCCGATGCCCAGAAAAGCGATAAAAATATTGCTTAACAAAATAATCAATACGGTTTTTTGTTGTTTAATTGATTTCTTCATAAAAACTACCTCACTATGTGAATGTCAATGATGTGAAATTCCTCTCCAAAATACGGTCCAGGAGGCCTCCCATTTATCCTTGAATCGTGTTTCGTCATATTCGTAAACTAGGCTCAGCATAATGGAATCCACTACGCCCAAGAAGGCGAGAGCCGGCGTCTTCGCTGAATGCCCGGCGATTTCGCCCGCATCGATCCATTCTTGGAACTTGCGCTCCAGAATCGCCTGCACCCGATCCTCGATATCGATCACTTCCGCTTCGATCGCTGTTACAAGATGAGCCGGCGGAAAGAATGACATGCGCAGCCAAAACTTCAACTGCTCGTTTTTTTGAAACAGATCGATCGTCAACTGCAGAAATCCGTACAAATCTTTCCCGGGATTTTGCGCGCCGATGCTGCTGAAATATTGGCGTTTCAATGATAGCTCCGTCTCTTTCGCGTCGCGTAAAACTTGTAAAAAGAGATCGTCTTTTCCTTTAAAATGAGCGTAAATCGATTGTTTCTTCAATCCGACTTCGTCTGCGATTTGAGCAAGCGAGGCTCCTTCATACCCATGAAGCGTGAAATATTTGAGCGCAGCCGCTTTGATTTCTTTGATTTTCATTAACGTCACTCCTTACTTAACGAACGTTCGTCAGTTATTGTACCAAAAAAATGGGACTCATGCAATACAAGGGCTAAGGAGAAGTTCAGATTTTCCGCATGCCAGCGTCATCATTTTCTCGATTTTTTGGCAATCGATCATCTTGACCTGAAGCTGGGGAATGCTCTTACCAACTGCTCCATTCCCCGTCGAGAACCAGATTGTGCCCCGTCATTTATTTGGAAGCAGAGGATGCGAGGTAGACATACGGTTCGCCGCCGATTTTGGCCAGGCAGCGTAGACCGCCCTTGTGAATACCGAAATAAATTCATAATTTCCATCTACAGGCAATGGGATCTTGTTGTTTATACACAATAAAAAGCCCTAAGGATAAACATCCTTAAGAGCTTCATTTCTTAGTTGGTGCCGGTGAAGGGACTTGAACCCCCACTCCCTTGCGAGAAACGGATTTTGAGTCCGTCGCGTCTGCCATTCCGCCACACCGGCATATGAAGTTGTAAATGGCGCGCCCTGAGAGATTCGAACTCCCGGCCTTTAGATTCGTAGTCTAACGCTCTATCCAGCTGAGCTAAGGGCGCATATGCAATTGGAGGCGCCACCCAGACTCGAACTGGGGGTAGAGCTTTTGCAGAGCTCTGCCTTACCACTTGGCTATGGCGCCATAAACAAAGTGGAGCGGACGAAGGGATTCGAACCCTCGACCCTCGCCTTGGCAAGGCGATGCTCTACCACTGAGCCACGTCCGCAAATATTGAATGGCTGGGGATCTAGGATTCGAACCTAGGAATGACGGAGTCAAAGTCCGTTGCCTTACCGCTTGGCTAATCCCCAATATGTTGTTGTAAGATGGGGCGATCGATGGGACTTGAACCCACGAATGCCGGAGCCACAATCCGGTGCGTTAACCCCTTCGCCACGACCGCCACGCTATTCAATTGGCAGGGGCAGCAGGAGTTGAACCCACACTAACGGTTTTGGAGACCGCTGTTCTACCATTAAACTATGCCCCTATGGTAAGTATGGGAGCCTGGCCAAGGCTGTATGCATGCCCGAGCAGTTGATGAAGTCAACGCCAAGGGTACAACTGGTGGAGGCTGATGGATTTGAACCACCGAACCCAGAGGGAGCAGATTTACAGTCTGCCGCGTTTGGCCACTTCGCTAAGCCTCCATGTCAATGGAGCATTTCTGGTGGTGCCGCCGAGAGGACTTGAACCCCCAACCTACTGATTACAAGTCAGTTGCTCTACCAGTTGAGCTACAGCGGCATAATTTTCGTTAGATGGTGGCTCGGGACGGAATCGAACCGCCGACACGAGGATTTTCAGTCCTCTGCTCTACCGACTGAGCTACCGAGCCATGTCTTCGATTCGTCGTTCGTATCGTACATCTGGACTGAAGAATGGCGGAGCCGACGGGATTCGAACCCGCGGTCTCCTGCGTGACAGGCAGGCATGTTAGGCCTCTACACCACGGCTCCATGATCAATTCTTCATCTGTTTGGTTGCGGGGGCAGGATTTGAACCTGCGGCCTTCGGGTTATGAGCCCGACGAGCTACCGGACTGCTCCACCCCGCGACGTTGACAAGTCTTCTCTGCAGAGGCGACATGTGTTATCATACCGCATTTTAGGTTGCAATTGCAACCCCGAATTATTCACTTGGCAGAGAGAAGAAGATGGTGACCCGTAGGGGATTCGAACCCCTGTTACCTCCGTGAAAGGGAGGTGTCTTAACCCCTTGACCAACGGGCCATGCGAGATAAACGATTGCTGTCGAATAAACTGGCGGAGAGAGAGGGATTCGAACCCTCGAGACGCTTGTGACGCCTACACGATTTCCAATCGTGCTCCTTCGACCAAACTCGGACATCTCTCCAAGTGGCTCCCCGAACAGGACTCGAACCTGTGACAACTCGGTTAACAGCCGAGTGCTCTACCAACTGAGCTATCAGGGAATATTTGAAGCATCCTGCCTGGCAACGTCCTACTCTCCCGGGACCCTGCGGTCCAAGTACCATCGGCGCTGGAGAGCTTAACGGTCGTGTTCGAGATGGGAACGCGTGGAACCCCTCCGCCATTATCACCAGACA
>JAEWAQ010000049.1 GCA_023391635.1 Bacillota bacterium
CCGGGGCCCGGCAAGTTTACGGTCGTGCCATAATCCGCACCTATACTTGGCGCATCGCCGTCCGCGCTTCCGTTGCCGTCGAATGCGATCGTATAGGTGTTGGCCGTCCATCTCGCGTACAGCGTGGCATCCACCGACCCGTTATAGAACCCTTCGCCTGCCTGATATGGGGTTCCTCCGTCCGGCTCCGTATTCCAGCCCGCGAACGTATAGCCCGTTCTGGCCAAGCTGCCGCCGTCCGGCAGAGTCACAATATCGCCCTCAGCTTCCGTGATACTCGCGGGTGCGCTGCCGCTTGTGTGTCCGTTGCCATCAAATGTGATCGTATAGGTCACCAATTCCCAAATCGCGTACAAAGTGATATCCGACAAATCGATGGTGAGCGAATCTCCCGGTTGATACCCCGTCCCGCCGCCATCCGCTTCCGTATTCCATTCTGCGAACGAGTGTTGATTTTTGAAGAGGCTGCCGCGGCCTGGCAATGTGATGGTTGCGCCATAATTCGCATCGATAGGCGCAACGCTGCCTCCCGAATGTCCGTTGCCGTCAAATTTGACCGTATAGGAATTCACTTCCCATACGGCATACAGCGTGACATCCGTGACGCCGATCATCAGCGGGTCGCCCGGTTGAAATAACGTCCCGCTGCCGTCCACCGCCGTTCTCCAGCCTGCAAAGTGATACCCCGTCTTGTATAAATCGGCGTATCCTTGTACCACAGCCTCTTCGTTAAAGCTGTAACTGTCGCCATCGATCGGTGCGTTTCCGCCCTCGCTACCGTTATCGTCATACAACACCTTGGAGAGGATGAGGGTCCATTTCGCATACAACGTAATGTCGGCCGCTCCCATTGGTTCGCGGAACACGTAAGGATCCTGCAACTCTTCGTCCGAATACCATCCGTCGAATGTATACCCCATCCGCGACGGGTCGGCCGGCTCCGGAACCGGCTGGTCAAAGTCGATCGTCAAACTGTCCGTTTCCGAGCCACCATTACTGACAAAGCTGACCGTGTACGGATTGGCTTGCCACTGCGCATATAAGGTGACGACGCTTCCCCGATCGCCGAGCGATTGTCCTTCGATGAACCCGTCCCCGCTGCCGTCCGGTTTCGTATTCCATCCCTTGAACGTGTGCCCCTCCCGGACCAGGTCGCCGGCGTTCATGACGGTTGCGGGGAGGACATCAGAGTAGCTGCCCCCGTCAATCGGCGCCGTGCCGCCCGTATGGCCGTTCCCGTTGTACACGACCGTATAGCCGTTCGTCTGCCATTGCGCGTACAGATCCACGTTGGCCGTACCGATGGTCAATTTGTCGCCTTCGTGATACCACGTGCCGGTGCCGTCCAGCTTCGTATTCCATCCGAGGAAGGAGTAACCCTCCCTTACCATGCTTTCGATACCCGGAATCGTCACTTCGGTCTGATACGGCAATCGGACGGCATCCGGAGCGGAACCGCTCGTCAAGCCGTTGCCATAATAATTCAAATCATAGCTATTGATTGCCCATTGTGCGTATAGGTGAATGTCTCCCTCGCCAATGGTCATATTCGTTCCCGGGACGTAAGGCGTTCCGCTGCCATCCGGCATCGTGTTCCACCCCGTGAAGGTATGACCCATTCTATTGAAACCGCTCAAGTCCTGGGGAAACACGGGAATCGTTTCTCCATATGCCCCGCCGAACGAAAATTCGCTGCCTTCCGTGCTGCCATTACCGTGATAATAGACAGACCAGTAGCCTATATCCCATTTCGCATATAACGTCACATCACGGCTCGGCATACCAAAGAAAGGAGTCCTCTCATATTGGAAGCCATAACCACTGCCGTCCGGGCTATAATTCCATTCGACAAATACATAGCCCTCCTTGCCGAGATCGCCGAGAGGCACGATATTTACCACTTCCCCAGCTGCATACGTGTTGTTGTCGACGGGAACTGTCCCTCTCGTGCTTCCGTTGCCGTCATAGGTCACTTTATAGTCGCCGGCAGCAGCAGCCTGGCCTCCTCCCATGGCAAGCAGTCCCAGCATTCCCGCCGCGATGGCGGCCATCAATGTAAGCATCCACTTTGACTTTTTCCGATTGGCGTACATGAAAGTCACTCCTGTATCCGCTATGGTTACCTCCATCCTAAGCCTAGGGTCTACAGGCAAACTGAAAGGAAGCCGTTTCATGTCAGGTTTTAGCGCGATTTGGCAAAAAAAAAAAAAAAAACCCCAGCGAAATTCACGCAGCGCCGTAGGAGCAACGGTCGCAGCGAATTCGCAAGCGTTCGGGTCTTTCTAAGGTCTATGTGCGGGGAATGTTAATCTTCGCCGATCAGCGGCACACGAATCGTCACGCTCGTGCCCCGTCCGGGCACGCTCTCGATCTCCAGCCCATGGCCGTACTGCCGCAGCAGGCGCTGGTGAATGTTGCGCAAGCCGACGCCGCCCTCGCCTTCGGCTTCTCTTGCGAGAATTTCCGCCGACGGAGCCGGCATGCCGACGCCGTCGTCTTCGACCGTGATGAGCGCTTCCGAATTTTCGGAACGCACCTTCACCGTCACGGTCCCACCGTCTTCCTTCTTCGTCACGCCATGCCGGACAGCATTCTCCACGAGCGGCTGAAGCGTCGTTGGCGGCAGCAGGCACAAAGACAAGGCCGTTTCTTCTATCTCATAACGAACCCGCAGCCGATCGCCGAAGCGGGCCTGTTCGATTTGCAAGTACGCCTCCGTCAAATCCAGTTCCTTGCGGAGCGGCACGAGCCGCAGCTTGTTGTTGAAATCGAAGCTGCCACGCAGGTAGCGGCTGAGATGCAGGAGCAGGTCATGCGACGTCTGCGGTTCATCCAACGATAGAGAGACGATCGTGTTCAGCGCATTGTACAGAAAATGCGGCTTGATCTGCGCCTGCAGGAACGCCATCTCCGAACGCACCGCCTCTTCCGCGGAGCGCTTCATCTCGATGAGCGTGCGCGCCCTGGCCCGCAGCTCTTGCGGGCGGAACGGCTTGGTCAGATAATCGTTCGCCCCCGCCTCGAATCCGTACATCAGATCCTCGGGCTCGCTCCTGACCGTCGTCAATAGCACCGGCAGCTCGGTCAGCGCATACTTCTCCCGCAGGCGGCGGCAAGTCTCGTAGCCGGATAGCCCGGGCATCATGACGTCCAGGATGACCAGTCCGATCCCGCTGTCCGACCGCTCCAATATTTGCAAGGCTTCCATCCCGCTCGCTGCGGTCACGACGGCGTACGGCTCCTCCGACAGCACGGACTTAAGCACTCGCAGGTTAACCGGGTCGTCGTCGACGGCCAGAATCGCCTGCCCCGGCTTTGCGGCGGCGGCAGCGGTGTTCGAACCATGCCTCGGCTCGGCAGCCGCGACGGCGGATTCCCGCGCAGCCGCCGTTTCCAGCCTGCCGATGGACAGACGTGACGCCATCTCGTCCCTGGCCCCTGCCCCCCCGCTCCCGTCGCGATCGGCCGCCCCCGTGCCAACGCCCGCCGTCGGGATCGTGAACGTGAAGACGGAGCCTTCGCCAACCTTCGAAGCGACGGAGACGGTTCCCCCATGCAGCTCAACCAGCCGTCTCGTAATGCCCAGACCGAGCCCGGCACCTCCGTATTCCTTCGCCACGGCGGTGCCCGCCTGCTCGAACGATTGGAAGATCACCTCATACTGATCCTCAGGAATCCCGATGCCGGTGTCGGCGACGGCAATATGCAGCATGCCGCCCTCCGCCCGGGCAGAGACGACGACATCGCCCTCCGGCGTGAACTTGATCGCGTTGCCGATCAGGTTGTACACGATCTGCAGCAATCGGCTCTCGTCCGCCAGCGCGTAAGGAAGCGACTCCGGCCACTCCAGCCGCAGCGACACCGGCTTGCCCCCGATATAGTGGCGGAACACTTCCTCCTGCGCCGACACGACCGCCCGGACGTCCACCTTGCCCAGCTGCAGCCGGATTCCGTTATTTTTCAGCAGGCTCAGGTCGAGAATATCGTTGATCAAATTGGTCATGCGGCGCGCTACTGCGACGACGACTGTAAGCTGCTCCCGCTGGCTTTCGTTAAGCGGACCGGACTTGCCCTCGGATAACGCCTGAGACAAATTCAGAATGCCGTGCAGCGGCGTCTTCAGTTCATGCGACGTATTGGCCAGAAATTCGTCCTTCAACCGGTTCATCGCGATCAGCTGCTCCGACATCGCGCCGATGGTCCGATAGGCATTCGTGAACCTGCCCGCGAGCACGAGCGCTTCCATGAACACCAGGATAATGAAGCCGTACGGCACGAGCTGCAGATCGATCCAGATGATCCAGCCGTTGCTGTACAAAATATCGTGCATGGCGGAGGCGACGAAGATGAGCCAGCCCGTGAGCTGCAGCAGCGCCCCTTCCCGTCCGCGCCACAAGGCGAGCGAGAAGCCGCCGAGCAAGTAAGCGAGGGCGAGCAGGGACACGATCTTGAAATAATCGATCAGGCTCGTGAACAGCTCGGCCGGCAGCAGCAGCACGGTCGCGACGAAACCGCAGCCGACCCAGGCGAACAGCCGGACGACGCGCTTGTCGAACTCTTGCGGATACAGCTCGCGCACGAACAGCATCGCCATCGTCACGCCGCCGTAGTACGTCAAATATTCGAGCACGATGATGACGCGTATGCTGACTTCCGGATATACTTCGACCAGGTAGATTCCGCCGACGACCCATTGGCGGATCGCGCCGAGCAGGCAGCAGATGCCGAAATACAACGTCGACCGTTCGGAGCGCCGCAGTGCGAACACCGCGATCTGGTACAGGCCGAGCAGGGCGCAGCCGCCGAACACGGCCATGTTCACGAATGAGGCGCGCTCCTCCGACTGCTGCATGGCCTGCGCGGGGCCGAGCGTCAAGCTGAACCAGATGCCGCCTTCCGGATAGATTCGATTTTCGATCTGAACGGCTAATTCGAACGAGCCGGCCGACGGCGTGAAGATCGCCGTCTGCGGCCGATACGCGGCACGTCCTTCTCCCTGCTGCGTCGAAAGCGTGCCCGCATGCGCGATTTCCCGTCCGTCTACATAGATTCGGTAAGCCGGCGCGATCGCGGGGATGCGCAAGCCGAGCGTGCCGACATCTCCGCGCGTCAGCACGCGGAGCCGGTAAGTCGCGGTTCCGCGCCCCGGCATTCCGTCCTGCGTCCATTCTCCCGGCACCTTCTCGTAAGGGCTCCCCGCGTTCCCGCCGCCATTTTCATATTCTGTCGTCAACCGCTGCCCCGGATAGAACGCCCAAGCGCCATTCAACCGAACGGCGCCGTCGCGTTCCAAGCTCCATTCCCGCAAATCCAGCACGCCGCTCTCCGCACTCGGCTGCGATTGTTCGGCCGTCAGACCGACAATCGGGAACGCCAGCGCCGCTGCGAGCACGGCGAACATCGCCAGCAGCACAGCCAATCTGAATCTCCGATTTCGCACCAAGAACTTCCCGCCCCGCCCGGTATTCGTCTTCGCAACGTTTGACTTCATCATACCGTAATTCAGGCGTCTTGTGTGTCCGAGATGATAGAGGGATTCGATGGCATAAGATTGGGCCAGGTCAGACCATTCGTCGACTTCGCGTTTCGGCTTGTCCATCGTCTGCCGTCAGAGCATGGTGTCGATGGCCAACCAAATCAAGGGAAGCACCCATAAGAGCGGAATCAGCCCGGTCCATGTCGCAGCCTTGAACTTTCGCTTATGGTACAGGATCCAGCTGATCACGCCCGAGGCGATCAAGGCGATCGGGTACAGCCACACAAAGAGAAAGATCAAGATGGTCGGGGCGCTCGTCAGCGCTTCTGGCGAGTCGAACATCATGAATGACATAAGCGCAGTGATCAGCCAGACGGCCGACATCAAGACGTATAGGATCTGGCTGATGAGCAGGAAGAGGGAGACTTTGACGTTTTTCATTTGGAAGTATGCTCCTCGTGTAAGTGGTTAAGGCCGCGTCCCCGTATGAACAGCAAGGTCGTCGCAGCTTCCGTTCGGGTTGTCTTCGAAATCCGTCTAGCGGAATCGGTCGCAGAAACGGGCGAAGCCTTCGAATGTCGTCGTGTAAGTATGGACAGGCCCGTATTCGGTATCTCTTGTTTCCAGAACCTCGGCAAACTTCCGGTACAGCCCGTTTGTGTAGGCATTGGCGGCCATTGTCGGGATCCGCACCTCCGACACATCCGGCTGCATGTCTGCGATCTGATCCGCCAGCACTTGCAGCCCTCGGATGAACGTTCGGTTGCCCTGGTGGGAAGCCGCGAAGCAGCAGTTGTTCAGCACGGCGATGTCCTTGCGCTCGAATTTCTGATGCTCGAGCCCGAGCACGAACCCTCCGATGCCGATCATACGGCCGTCTTCGTCCGTCAGCAGCGCGGCTCTGCCATGCTTGATGCAATGGATGACGTCGAGCAGCACGTGCTTGACTTGATAATTCGGAATCACTTGCTGCCGGTGCGCCAGGTAAAAAGCGGTATATCGGCTCCAATCTTCGTTTGATTGGCATATGGTGAATTGCACCATTCGATTCGCCTCCTCTCTTTCGACACATTTTTGTTGCAATTATGGTATTAATAGATTATATTTCTATATAATCTATTATAAGGAGGAGTGGCAATGGGAGCACCAGCCTGCAATGCGCCAATGGCATCAGGGGTTGAAAGAGATCCGGCGCAGGTATAACCCGGAATCGGCATATCGGCTAGCCGGCAGAAATGCCGGCCTTTCGAACTTCCGATGCACCGTCTACCGATCGAGTCTCAGCAGGCTTTCCAACTTGATCGAATAGAAGTCCAGCATGCCGCAGGGCTGTTCCGCCGTACTCGTCAGCTTCGCCGCCTTGCCGAACAGTCCCCGATTGTACGTATCCGCAGCCGTATAGAAGACGACTTCCCTCACTTCTCTCGGCAACTCCAGCAATTGCTGCACGAACGCGCGCAGGGCTCCGAGCAGCACCGCCCCAACTCTGCGCGGCTCGTCAAGGCATAACAGATGGAGTTCGATCCTGCCTGGATCCTTGTAGCGATCGTCTCTCGTGCCCACCGTAAATACCAAGGCCCCCGCGATCGTGCCGTCTTCCTCCACGCCGATCAGAAATCCTCGGTCTTCCAGCGAATACATGATGGAATTCAGCACGGTAATCCAGCTATAAGGGATCCCCAGCTTACCTCCATGTCGGCACAGAAACTGAATGCCTCGTTCTTGATCCGTCTCGTCGCGCGCGATCCGCCAAGCGATCATGGCGCAGACCTCCTCTCGTTGCGTATCCGGATCGTCCGTTCCAATCGGTCGCGAATCGCCGGATGGCGGGTAATGAACGGCCGAAAATCCTCACCGCTTAACGTTAAGCAAATACACGCCGTTACAGCTCCGATGCTTGCCGTTCGGGGCACGTCATGCAGCAGCGCGATCTCGCCGAAATGATCCCCATCCTCCAGGACGGCCACCTTCCTGCGTTCGCCGGACTTCGAATCCCGCACGACCACTTCGACTTTGCCACGTACGAGAATGTAGAACTTGTCGCCTGGATCGTCTTGCTCGACGATTCGCGTGCCCGGCACGAATCTCTCCGTCATGAACATACGGGAAATCTGTTTTAGTTCCTCCGTGTCCAACCCTTCGAAGAACGGCAGCCGGCCGACCCGCTGCCAATCCACCTGGGCGCCGCCTCCCTTGGACAGCGCAAATCCTTGCTGCTTGTCCCACATCCGGCTGTACGGACCGTGATTTGCCATCAGTTCGTCATGCGTGCCCGATTCCGCCGCCTTCCCTCGGTCCAGCACGATAATCCGGTCGGACTCTGCAGCATAAGCCAAACGATGCGTCACGGAGACGACCGCGCAGCTTCGCGCCAGCGACTGGATCGTCTCGTTCACCGCCCGTTCCGTCTCCGGATCGAGCGCGGACGTCGCTTCGTCCAGGTACAGCATGCGCGGCTTGCGGATGAGCGCCCTGGCCAGGGCGAGCCGCTGCCGCTGCCCGCCGGACAGGCTGTCCCCCTGGTTATGGATGAGGGTGTCGTACCCTTCCGGGAACGCGGCGATCGTCTCGTGAATGCCCGCGGCAGTCGCGGCTTCCACGATGTCCCGCTCGCTGGCATCCGGCTTTCCGATCCGGATATTGTCGCGAATCGTGGCGTTGAACAGAACGGAATCCTGGAAAACGACGCCGATGTTCCGCAGCAACGAAGGGTACGTGCAATCCCTAATATCTACGCCGTCGTACAGCACGCTTCCCGACGTTGGATCCTCGAACCTCATCAGCAGCTGAAGCAGCGTGCTCTTGCCCGATCCGCTGGCTCCGACGATCGACGTAAAACCGGCAGCGGGGATGACGAGATTCAGCTCTTGCAGCGCCGGTTGGCCGCTTGGCCCGTAAGAGAAAGTGGTCTGCTGCAGCGTGATCCGGTCCCGGACAATCGGCAGTTCGCGGGTGCCTTGCTCGATCACGTTCGGCTGCCAATCCAGCACTTCCTGCAGCCGCTGAAGGCTCGTGCGGGCAGACAGAATACGCGGCAGCAGCCGGGTGACACCGAAAAGCGATTGGCCGACCGTGACGAAGATGGAATTGAAGGCAATGAACGTCCCGATCGACAGCCGATCGTGGAACGCGAGGTAGCCGCCGTAGCCGAGGATGATCGCCGTCAATACGGCTACGGCGAGCAGCGGCATACGGCTCAGGCTCGCGTGAATGAAGCTTCTGCGAACGCCGATCGTCAGCATCGTCTGCAGGCGGTTCTCGATGCGGACGCGCATGGCGCTTCGGAGATCGAATGCGCGGATAACCTTGTGCAGCTTGACATTCTCGTCGATGTCCGACGTGAATTGCCCGAGCTGTGCGAGGTAAGCTTCGTTCAGCCGGAGCGAACGGGCTTTCAGCAGCCGATAGGGAATGAACACGATGGCAGAACCGACGATCGCGATCAGCGTCAGCCGCCACTCCATGGTGAAGAGAATCGTCAGGCCGATGGCCACGCTCAGCGCCGAGACGAATCCGCTCGTCAGCGTCTCGATGACTGCTGTATGTATGCTAGGGATATCCTCGGTATGCCTGGAGAGCAAGTCGCCTATCCGAAACCGCTCGTAGAAGCGGTGCGACTGCATCTGTGTGTGACGGTATAGCTTCATTCGGTAATCGTATGCCAGCTTGCTGCCGAGCTTGGCTTCGGCGTAGTCGCCTGCGATGCTCGCCACCACGCTGAGCAGCCCGATCGACAGCAGCGCGCCTATGATGAGCACCAATACCGATGCGTCCTTGGGCAGCAAGGCTTTGTCGATCAAATATTGATAGCTGATTGCGGACAAATAGTGAAACAGAAGCTCGAACAACCCGCCTGCCAAGATGAACAAGATAAGTACAGGAGACGATCGTATGCAGGTGGCGATAACCTTGCGAAGCAAGTGTCTCCCTCCTTTGCATGTCGTGAATCTGCGGAATTATCTTCAGATTAGCCGAGCAATCTCCATGTAAACTAAAAAGAACGCGTCCCATGTCAGGTTTTCGCGTTCAGTCGGGAAGAAATTTGTCGAGATGCAGGTGGACATGGTGCGGACAGCAACATGTGCTGCGGATTGGCGGGCTAGCAACTTCAGAACAGAGCCGCAGGATCTGAGGCAATGCGTGCATAATCCAGCTCAGCCAGCGATTCTTCCCCCGACAGAATCTCGGAAGCCAGCCGATGGTACTCCAGCGCGTCGGCTCGCCTGTCCATCAGCAGCAATAGCGCGACCATCTTCGCATGGATTCGTACATTCAGCGGAGCGAGCTGCACCCACTTCTCCATCGGATTCAACGCGAATGCGTAACGCTGCTGGCGGACATACGTGTCGGACATGGCCTCCAGCAGCTCGGTATAGATCAGCTCCAATTCAGCCTGGCGCGGGGCCGCCCAGCCATAACCGCTTCCGAACAAATAACCGTCGCCATACAACTGTACGGCGCTCAACACATGCTTTATCGACGAAGTCTGCCGATACAAGTGAACTTCCTGCTCGAACGCGTCCACGTCGTCGTAGGTGACCGGCCATTGCAGCTGGTAGCTCCCGCCGGCCGTCTTCGTCTGCTCGATGATCTCGTCGAGACCGCTTGCTTCGAGGTCCTTCCGAAGCTGGTACATCGTCGAATACAAATTCGCCCGCGTACGCTCCTCGTCCCCGCCCGGCCAGATTTCCTCCATAATCCGGGCTTTGCTGACCGGCCTTCCACCGCAGGCATGCAAATACGCGAGCAGTTCTCTGCCCTTCGAATTTCGAAACTTGATCTGCTGCCCCGCAGCCGTCTCAACTTCGAACGGCCCGAAGCATCGCACCGTCAATCCGGGCTCGGTCTCCTTATCGACCGCCGCTGCGCGGCCGACGCGATTCAGATAGCGATCCAGCATCCGCTCCAAGCCTTCCCGCTCCACCGGCTTCAGCAGATAGTCCAGCGCTTCTACATCGAAAGCATCCACGGCATAAGTCTCATGCGCGGTCAGGAATGCAATGTGGATTTCCGGGCGGAACGCCCGCAGCTTGCGTGCGACTTCCAGGCCGTGCAGCGGCATCTCCATATCCAGCACTACGAGATCGAGCGGCTCGGATGTCGTCAGAACATGTTCCAGGAAAGCCTGGGATTTATCGAACAAGCCGCTCACCTGAACGTCCTCGAACGTCTCCAGCAGCTTGCCGATCCGTCTGAGCGCAGGCAGTTCATCATCGACCGCGATAACCCGAATCATACGTTTGCCTCCCCGAGATCTACAAACTGATATTACAGCTTAACGAGTTGACCCGCCGGAATTTCGACGGACTCCCCATTCGCGCTCACCCATACAGTTATCGCGGACGGATTGTGAATCATCTTGCAATCGGCGGAACATCGAAGCGAATCCAGCGCGCGCTTATAAGCAATGATCTCCGCATTGGTCGCATACCAGATGTCGTCTCGGCCGCTTACACGTTCTGCGAATTGATCGATCAGGTCCCAATTGCCGTCATTTTCGAACTCGTAACTATGCCCCCATACGTAGTATAGGAGCAGCCTGGAGTGACGCGGTTGTGCGAGAAAGGAGTCCGTATGGTCCAACATTTGCTTGTGATGACAGGTCGGGTGCCAGGTGAGCGGATCATCCGGCATCCTGAACGTACCATGGCTGGCTACCGTTCTCGCGTATTCGATACCAAGCGCCGGCAGCATAGACACGACGCGGTCGTTGTACGTGCCGAAGGGATAACTCATGCCGCGCACGGGATAGCTGACCAGCGCCTCTAGCGCTTGGCGGTCCTCCATGATCGTGTTCGCGACTTGGTCAGGTGGCGATTGCTCGAGGAAAGGATGATCGACGGTATGCGCGGACACTTCATGTCCATGATAGAGGGTCGCCACCTCATCAGCCCGTATGTATCCATCTCTTCCGAAGAAGCCGGAATTCAAGTGGAACGTGCCTTTGAGTCCGTATTCGTTCAGCTTGGCGACGAACCGCCGGTCATATTCTCTTCCGTCATCGAAGCTCAAGGTAAGCGCCTTGTGGACGCCTCCAGGAAATCGGTCGTAGCGGATTTGCATAGGCGAGGAATTCTCCTTTCAAGGTTGCTTGCTAGCACCATTATAAAGCAAGTCCATCGCTTACACTATTAGTCGTCTCTATTAATCTCCCAGCACCGTCAAATCCATCTTACGCAGGCGTGCCGGAGCCGAAATCAAATCGAACCCGGCAATCTTGCCCTCTCCGAAAGTCACTTCGATCACGAACATCAGCCGACCGAGCGGGGCGACGACGATGCCGACGGCGCCGTTCACGAGAGCAGGGCATGCGCCTTGCGCCCGGCCAATGGATACCTGTCGCGCCACGGCGGCTGAACCGCGCGTAACGGTCGCTGCGACGGCAGGGCGATCGTCCCGCAGCACGACATCCGGATCCAGCACCGTGAGCAAGGTTTCGATGTCGCCTTTGCGGGAAGCGGCAAGGAAAGCATCGATGAGCTCCCGCTTGCGAACCACGTCGGCAGGCGATTCCGCATCCGCCCCCTGTACCCGGCGGCGAGCGCGGCTCGCAAGCTGTCTGGCTGCAGCTTCAGACTTGCCGACGATGGATCCGATTTCTTCGAACGATACGGCGAATATATCATGCAGCACAAAGGCAATGCGCTCCGCCGGGCTCAGCTTGCCGAGCACCACGAGCATAGCAAACCCGACGGAATCGGCCAGAACGGCTTCCTCCTCGGGGTCTCCAGCCTGCCCATCCACGTCCGCCAATTCGTCCGAAAGGAGCTCCTCCAGCGACTCTTCGCGTCGGGCTTTACGCGAGCGCAGCATATCCAGGCAGATGCGGGAGACGACCGTGGTCAGCCAGCCTGCCAGATTCCCGACGCCGTCCGGGTCGGTGCGGCCAAGCCGAAGCCAACACTCCTGCACCGCGTCTTCCGCTTCGCCGAGCGAGCCCAGCATGCGATAAGCTACCGCCCTCAGTCGGCTCCGATTCGCTTCAAACTGCGCCGCCAACCACTCGTTTTCGCCCATTGTCCACATTCCTTCGTTTTAATATTATCCTCTATTAATGAGACGTATAAGGGGCATCTGTTGTGACATGGACCGCCCTCGCTATCCGCTTCCCCGACTTATAGCGTGATTTTCCAACTTGTATCCCGTTCCCTTATCGCACATCATCTGTCACAATCCCGCGACCCCATCCGTCATCGTATTGAAGGGACGCAAGCAGCGATTCCCAAAATCCATTCTCTCGAAGGAGCGTGTGTACCATGCAATCCCGTATGAACAGTCCTGTCATGATCGTACCCGAAGCGATGCCTGCGCTGCAATCGCTGGCCCAAGCGTTGTTCGCTTCCGCCGACCAATCCGATCTGCCCAGAAAGACGCTCTTCCTGGCCTACCTGCGCACGAGCCAGATCAATGGAGACAGCGTCTGCGTCGATCTCCATTCGCGCAATGCCCAGAATGCGGGTGCCACAACGGAACAAGTCATCGCAGTCGCCGCCTGGCGTGAATCGATTCAGTTCAACGACGGAGAACGCGCGGCGCTGGCGCTTGCAGAGGAGATCGCCCGCATTCACGATCAAGCGGACCCGGTACCGGACGGAGTCTACGACGAAGCGGCTCGGCAGTATGGCGAACAGGCGCTGGCCACGCTTATTGCCGGCATTGCGACCGCGAATATGTGGAATCGGTTCAATGTCGCGACTCGTCAGATCGTGAATCCTGCCCCTGCTTCGCGCTGATCGGACGAACGGATTCAACTAACAATCTTGTATTCAGACGTGAAAGCGAAAGGACGCCTATCCCCAAGGAAGGCGTCTTTTCGCTAGATTTGACTTGAACATCAAAACCTTGCAAAGCGTTCCGGACGTGTATGCAATCCCCTAGGACATCTGGTCGGCTAAGAAACGATCCGCGGGCAGTTACCCAACGAAATCGGGTATTTCCCTCGTACGATGCCTTTCCGCGGGCAGTTACCCAACGAAATCGGCTAATTCCCTCGTATTGGTCTGCGAGACCACGTACGCTACGGCTGAGGATGTTCAGAAAGTGCTGGATATGGGCATGATCCAGGGCATTGAATCGACCTGGAATAACCTCGAGGAATTCCTGTCGAAGGCTCAAGCATAACGCGACCGGGCAATGGCATAGCCTGACGCCAGAGCCGCCACCCCCGCGCACGCCAAGAACATCGTCGCGAACGAAGTCCATTGCACGACGAACCCCATGGCGAAGCTGCCCAGCGTCGTGCCAAGATCGTACGTTGCTAAGAATACGCCTAGCAGCATGTGCTTGGATGCGGGCGGCACGGCGAAAGTGAAATACGTCGTAATCGTCGGGTACAGCATCGCGGTAGCCAATCCGCTGAACAGCGCGCCGATGTAGACGAACGGCCCGAGCGTGGAACCGAAGCCCAACAGCGCGGTGCCGACGGCGAAACCCAGCAGCACAAGCGCGATGAACCTGGGGTGCCATTGTCCGTCCGAAGGAATTCTTTTGCGTAATACGAAACGGCTGGCGACAACGACGACTGCTTGCAGAAACAAATACAGCGCCGGATTGCCGATCTGTTCGCGATTCATGTACAGCGGCAAGAACGTCGTAATCGCGCCGAACACGCATGCTCCCGCAACCATGGTGATCGAAGCGGAAATCAACCCCCGATGGCGGCCGGCTTGCTTCAGCGCCTGCAGCATGTCCCGCAACGTGAATGACGCGCCCGGCTCCCGATGCTGCGGCAAGGGGGAGCGGATCATCAGCAACAGCGGAACTACAGCCAGCGAGGCAACCAACAGCGGCAAATAACTTCGATCCGCCTCCAGCCACAGCCATAGCGCTGCTGCCGGTCCATACAGGCTGGGCATGATCGAGGAGATCGCGTACAGCGACATGCCTTGCCCGCGATCCCGGTCCGCAAGCAGGTCCGCGATGCCCCATTGGATGGCCATGGAGAAGAATGCCGTCACCACGCCTTGCATGATGCGCACCGCGTACAAGCTGCCGATGCCGAACGCAACGTAGACAAGCAGCGTAACGGCATGTCCGACGAGCAGCAGGAGCATCGTCCGCAGCGCGCCGTGCTTCGCGACTAGCTGCCCCGCCCACGGACGCAAGATCATGCAGACGAGCATGTACGATCCCATCGCGACGCCGATCTCCCCGTCCGACATGCCGCTGTCCGACGCTTGCAAGGGGAATACCACGGTCAGCACCGAACCAGCCGTGAAGAACAGCATGGACAGGACGTACACCTGGATCATCCGCAGCGATAACGGCGCATATTTCACGAGTATAGAGCCCCCATTGCGAATTACGATTTCCGCGTTTTATACAAGAGGAAAACGAAATAAGGCGCGCCGATCGCCGCCGTGAATACGCCGGCGGGTATCTCGTATGGCGAGAATAGCGTCCGGCCGAGAAGATCCGCCAGCATGACGAGCAGTCCGCCGATCAATGCCGTCGCCGGCAGCAGCGCCCCGAACGACGACCCAACCATGCGACGCGCGATGTGAGGCGCCATAAGCCCGACGAAGCCGATGTTTCCGCCGAAGGCGACGGCCCCGCCCGCGAGCGCCGTGCTTAAGAGCAATAACAGAAACCGGTCCCGCTGCACCCGGCTGCCGACTCCTACCGCCGTGCTGTCGTCCAGCCGTTGGACGTTCAGGCTGCGGATCGAGAATAGGCACAGCGCTAGCAGGACGATCGTCACCGGCGCGATGATCCGCACTTGCTCCCAGGTTGCCTTGCTGACCGATCCGGTGATCCATACGTTCGCTTGCGCGGCTTGGTAGATGGAACTCTTGATCATGAGCAGCGTCGTCAGCGACTGAGCGCACATCGCCAGCCCGATGCCGATCAACACGAGCCGGAAAGTAGAGGCCCCCTCCTTCTTCCACGCCAGCGCATAAACAAGCAAGCCTGCCGTCACGGCGCCGCATACGGCTGCGACGGGCATCCATCGGATGCTGACCGTCAAAGCGTTGTTCGTGTTGCTGAACAAGTACAGGAAAAGCACGACCGCAACGGACGCGCCGCTCGTGACGCCGATGATGTCCGGCGCGGCAAGCGGGTTGCGCACGATGCCTTGCAGAATCGCGCCGGCCGTTGCCAGGCCGATGCCGACCGCGAGCGCGAGCAGCACGCGCGGCAGCCGCAAGGAATGGACGATGAGAGTGTCCATCTCCCCGCCGTTTCCGATCAACGTTCGCAAGACCCGCATCGGGTTGATCCACGTCTCTCCGATGCCCGCACTAAGCATGATCGCAATCAACACAGCCAAGCACAGTGCGCCGGTTACCGCCATCGCCCTCATGTCCAGCTTCCATTGGGAACGCCCGATTCGAAGCGGGATATGCTTTCTCATTTGCCGACATACCCCCTGCGAGCGATGTAGAAGAAGATCGGAGTACCGATGAAAGCCGTCATGACCCCGACAGGCACTTCTTCGGGCATGATAATGAACCGGGCGCCGATGTCGGCTGCGATCAGAAGAATGCTGCCCGCTATCGCGGTATAAGGAAGGAGCCACCTATGATCGTTACCGACAAGATATCGGGCCAGATGCGGGACGACGATGCCGATGAATCCGACCGGACCCGCGATGGAGACGGCGCCGCCCGCAAGCAGCACGACCGCGATGGCAGCCGTTATTTTCAGTGCGCCCATCCGCAGTCCCAGCCCTCTGGCTACCCCCTCGCCCATCATGTAAACGTTCAGTTTCGGAGCGATCAGCACGCTTATCAAGAAGGCAATCGCAAGGTATGGCCAGACGGAAACGAGCAACTCGAGTTTCCTTCCTTGTACGGATCCTGCCAGCCAGAAGAGCACCTGCTGAAGCACCGCTTCGTTCATGACCAGCATTCCCTGCGTCAATGATGAGAACAAGGCGGCGATGGCCGCTCCGGCCAATGTCAGCTTCAACGGCGTCATGCCATCGCGTCCGATCGAGCCTACCCCGTATACGATGACAGCCGCGACTCCAGCGCCGGCGAAAGCCAGCCAGGCCAATCCCTGCAGAGAGTTGGCGTAGAATAGCGTAATGCCCGACACGACGAAAAAGCCGGCGCCTGCATTGATGCCCATAATGCCGGGAGACGCGAGCGGGTTCTTCGTCAACGTCTGCATGATAGCGCCGGCCGTCGCCAAGCTCGCGCCTACTACGGCGGCGATGATCGCCCGGGGCACGCGAACGTCGCGCACGATGATGTGCCCGTTGGAACCGTCGAACCGGGTGAATGCATCGTACGCGGTTTTCCAGCCGATATCCGTGTAGCCATAAATCACGCTGGCTGCCATCAGCAGCGCCACAAGCACGAGACCTGCCGCCAATCCGATCGTTCTGCTTCGCTTAGTTAGAAATAGCATGGCTAGACTCCCAGCGTCGTACAAATGATGTCGAAAACAAGCAAAACCAGGAAGTATTATACCATACCTCTCTGGTTTCGCCTTTAAAAGATAGACTGTATCGTTATCTTATTGACCAAGCAGAAATCCTTCCAACTGGTCCAGCATCAGTCCGGCCGCGACAACGCCGCCTGCCGTATTCCATACCGCGTCGCTCACCTCGTAGGCCTTACCGTTCTTCACCGCAGTCAAGTTCTGCCAGAGCGCGTCGCCGGTCCACTCCTTCGCGGTGTCGAGCGCCTTCTGATCGCCGCCGGGCGCATAAGTGAAGTAGAACAGCAAGTCGGCATCCATCTTCGGGATCGCTTCCTTGCCGACCTCGAGCGAGAAGTTGCCGAGCTTGTTGTCCGGCTTGAACATCTCCTTCTGCTGTTCGGCGCGCTTGAAGCCCAATTGATCGAAAATGACGCCCGAGAACGAATCCGTGTAATAGATATAGGAAGTTCCGGCCAGGAAACGTACGACGGATACGGACAGATTCGCCTTGTCTCCCAGATTGCCTTTCAGCGCCGCAACTTTGTCGTCGAATTGCTTCAGCACCTCTTGGCCCTTCGCTTCTTGATTAATCGCCTTGGAGTAGAGAGCGAAGTTTTTCTTCCACTGTCCGGTCAGCGTCTCGGAGAAGACGGTCGGCGCGATGGCCTTCAGCTTGTCGTAGATCGCTTCCTGGCGCACCTTGTTCCCGATGATCAGGTCCGGCTTGAGCGCTACGATCTTCTCCAGATTCACTTCCAGTTCCGTCCCGACAAGTTCCACGCCTTCCATCCGATCCTTGATGTGGTCATACCAAGGATCGCCGAGCCACGACTTCACGGCCCCTACGGGCTTGATCCCCATCGCCAGCAGCGCTTCGGTCCCTTCGTTGGTCAAGATCACGATACGCTGCGGATTGGCCGGCACCGGCGTCTCTCCCATCGCATGCTGGATCGTGATCGTCTGCGCATCGGCGCTTGCCGACGGACTAGCCGCTGATTGCGACGGTGTCGCCGCGGGTGTATTGTTGTTGCTGCCGCACGCGGCCAGCAAGATGAAGCTGAACAGGATGACGAGTGAAAACAGTTGCTTTGTCTTTGCGAATGAATGCACGTTGATCCCCCTAGATGATGTCAATATACTGAGAATGAATATCATTGCCAGTCACATTGTAGGGCAATCATGACCGGCTGTCAACCAAGAGCCCTGATCGGTTGCGACTATCCGACGATACACAAACGCCCGCTCCCCGTTTGCACGGAAGCGGGCCGATTCGGTGACGCAATGGATCGTTGGCGGTCTCAATTGCCCGATCCGAACGGCGCGCCATAGTAGACTTCCAGTTCGACAACGCCGACGGACGCATGGCCATTCGTGAATGTGACACGCAACTTGGATGCGATGACCGTATCGAAAGTAGCCGTGTTCAACGTATTGGCCGGTGTCGCAGAACCCTGCTCAGCGGCTTCCGGCGTCGCAGGGCTTAACGTCAAGCCCGATACATCGTGCCAATCATCACCATCGACAGAATACTCGATACGATAGCTGGCCGGGGGCTGCACGCCTCCCTGCAAACCTTCGCTAAATAGATAAAGATCAACTCGGTTCCAGGCCTTCCGCGATCCGAAATCGACGACGAGCCAGTCCTGACCGATCCCGCCTCCGTAATTCGTCCACCTGTCATGCGGGTTATTTCCAAAATCAATCTTGCCATTCACCACATTGTACGGGAAGTCGTCTGCATCGGCGAAATAATAGGATTCCGAAACATTCGGATAAGGCTGTTGGCCTTGCTGTTGTCCTAATGTCGGATTCAGTGCGATATTGTATCCCTCCACCGCCGCAACCACCGTGTAATCCTGCGTCGTGCCATTTTCCGCCGTCACGGTGTAGGTCACGGGAGACTCGAAGCTTTGCATCGTCCCCGAATCCGGCGACACGCTCGCCCCGTCGTAGCCAATCGTCGGCTCCAGCGCCGTCAAAACCGTGCCATACGGCAAGACGAGCAGGATTGTCTTGCTGTCTTCATAGACGGCGCCTGTCACCGTCTGCCCTTGTCCTACGTAAACATCGAAAGACGTAATCGACTTCTTGTCCGAAAGTGTACGCTCCACCGTGAACGTATAAGTCTGGGGCGGCGAATAGCCTTGCTTGTTCGCCGTAATCTGAATTTCATTCGTCCCGATGAACAGCGGCACCTCGAACGGGACGCCAGGCGCGGGCGACGGCATAACCGGCGACATCTGGCCACCCTGGATTCCCGCTTTCGCGCTGATCGTCAAGCCGCCATCAGCCGCGCCGAACGTCATGGAGATGGAAGACTTGTCTACAGGACTCAGGGTATACGCGAATTGTCCCGGATCGAATGCCGCAAGCCCTTCGACCGTCACATCCGAAGCATTCACCAAATAAGGCGCGCGAACCGCGTTCACGGTGTACGTCTTCGTCGCCGCTCCGTCCTCGGCGGTCACGACGATCACGACTTGCGTCGTACTGCCCGCTGCGCCAAGCGGCACGGCGGCCCAACCGGAGAACGGCGATCCGTTCACGACCACGGTCGCTCCCTGGTGGGCGGCAACCGGCTGGACGATCAATTCGGACGTCGTATTCGGCACCGGTTCAGCCGAATAGTCTGTCTGCGCCGGATCGAACCCGGACTGCAGGTCGACGTATACGATCGAATCATCCGCTAGCAAATACCCGATCCCCAGATTCGCCAGTTCCGCATTAGCGGACTTTTCCGGCGGCGGGCTATCCGAAGGTGAAGGCGTTGGCGTCGCAGTCTCCGAAGGCGTCTGAGCAGCGCCCTGCGTCGGCGACGGACTTGACCCCCTGTCCTTCGCTTCCGTCTCGCGGTTCTGCTTGTCGGCATCGAACCGCGATTTCTCCGCTTCCGTCAGCTTCGTTTCGTATTCCTGCCTCGCATTCTCCCGCTTCTTGTCCTTCTCTTGCCGATTCGCCTCTTCCTTGGCTATGCGCGCCATCTCCAACTGTCGAAGCAGCGTCTCCTTCGCCTTGCGGTCGGCTGCTTCTTGCTGCTTGCGGATTTCGGCTTGCGATGCGACGGCCTCTTCCTTCCGCTGTTGTTCCAACTGCCGCTGCCTCTCTTGTTCCGTGAGCGTCAACGTATTCCTGCCGGGGTCGATCACGATGCCAGACTGGTTGTTCACTTCGGTAATAATCCGATCCAGCCGTTCCTGCGTCAGCAATCCGCTTTTTACCGCCTGACTTGCGATGCCGCCCAGCAGATTGTCCGTATTCGACTTGAACCGGGCCAAATCCTCATCCGACACGCCCAGCTCGGCCGGAAGGCCATCTCGTCCATAACGCTCGATGAATTGCTCATTCTCCAGCATGATCGCGGCGGCGCTCTCCAGAATCGCCGCGACGATGTCGGCATTCGTCCGGCTCATCAACCGCTCCAGATCGACCGGCGCAATCGTGATCTCCTCGTCATCGGTGAACAAAGCGTTTTGCGTCGGATGCACCTGCCTGGATTGCCCGTCTTCGCCGACTGTGGCGGAAGCCGATACGACGCCTGCGGCAACCGTCAAATGCGTAGCTCCCGATTCCGGATCGACGGTCACGAGCAGATGCGTCCCCCGCACGCCCATGATGGCCGTCGGCGTCTGCAGCGTGAACTCGTCGTCCTTCGTCTCGATCGACTTGACGTCTACCCACGCGGATCCGCTCCACATGCTGACCTTCGTGCTCGTCCCCTTGGCGTGACTAAGCTTGGAGAACGTCAGCGTCGTATTCGCCGCAACCGTCATCCGGTCGTCCTCGGAAGAGCCGTTCGCGAATTGCAGCACCGCGGAACTGTCCGCTCCCGTCTGCAAAATATCGCCCTGGTTCAGACTCATTTTGTCGAACGCCTTGAACGACTTGGAGCCGCCGGACTTCTTCACCGTCACGGTGCCCTTCCATTCCTTCACGATCGCTACGCGGGATGTAGCCGCCGATGCATCGCGCGAGAATGCGCCGGCCAGCGGCATCGCGACGAGCAGCGCCAGCAGCGCATGTATGATGGTTCTTCGGAACATGATGCCCCTCCATTCTTGATCGCCCGATGGCGTAAAACCCCATTTTCGCCCAACTTTCTTCATCATAATTGCGCTCCGTGTCAAAACGATGTCGAACGGGTCGGGTTGTCAATTAAACGCAAAGAAGCCCTCCGGCCAGGGAGGGACTTCATTTCGCCGCAACGGGCATATGATCCGATTGTCCCTTCGGATCACTGAGCGCTATATAAAGCCAAGAAGCCAATCACCCGTGCCTGCGGGCCGATTGGCTTCTTCCTTTAGACTGCCTGTCTTGCATCCCTAATCGCTGCATTAATCCGTTCCCGCATGCCGAGCACCTGGTCGATCCCGGCCGGATACCGGCTGAACGTCAACGGCTCCGCCAGCCCTTCCTCCAGTAACTCCAGCGTCTTCTCCCTGCCGGCGAGCGATTCCAGCAGTTCCAGTGCGCGCAGGTCCTGCAGCGCTTCGCGGAATACTTCCCAGCGAATCGAATCCAGCGGACCGGCTTCTCCCGGATAGACGGCAAAGGCATCGCCAGACGGAAACGCGCAGTCCGCATCGGTGACGCGGAACGGGTCGATCGGCCGCGCGGAATATTGGCTGTACCAGAAGTTGTAGCCCCAATGCAGGAATCCCTGGATGCCGAACTTGTACAGCTGCGCCCCGAGAATCCGGTTACGTGCCGACGGCAGCGCGAAGAAGCGGTTGGACACTTCCCGATGCTGGCCGCAGCAATAATAGGTCCACAGCGGATCCACTTGCTGTTCGAGGAACGGCTCGATATGGTCATTCGCCGGTACGGGAATGTCCACCAACCCTAGCTTGTAAAATTCGTAATCCGACAGCGCGTCCAGGAATTTGAAGCCCTGCAGGTGCTGTTTCAAGATCTCGCTGGCCGTGCGATAGCTGTCCAGATGATTCATATGCGGCTCATCGGATACATGGAAGTAGACTTGCTCTTCGATGCCCTGAGCGCGAATGAATGCGACCAGCGCCGGCAGGAATTGCTCCAGGAAAGCTCGATACTCCTCGCCGCCCGCATCCGTCTCCCAGCCGAAAATTCGCTTCGTCCCGCCATCCGTGCGCGCCACGATTTTCGGCGCATGCGCGGCACCCCATTGCGTGAACAGGTGGGACATCTCGTAATACTGCACGCCCACGCGCTTGCACATGGCAACCCAACGCTCAAGCAAGCTGAAGTCGAAACGATATTCGCGGGGGCCTGCTTGCTCCACGCCAACCAATTGCACGGTCGGACGCTCGCCCCCGACGGCGGTATCGAGCGGCGGCGTGAACAGCGGCGTCAGCAGCATGTTCACCCCATGCCGCACCGCATTGCTCGCATAAGCCTCGATCAATCGCCAATGTTCTTCGCTGAAAACGTCGACGTCATACTGGGTAGCGATACAGTCGCAATGGAACCATTCGGTATGGATCAGCCGCTGCGTCGGCAGATCGGCCGGGACGACATCCAGCGTGAACTCTTCTTGTCCGAGCAATTGGCCCTCGCGATCCGCGAATTTTACCGTAATCCCGTAGGAGGCCGCACCGTCTATTCCCATCTCCTCCTGCGCAGGCAGAGCGATCGTAACCCAGACCGAACGCCACTGCCGCTGAACGGCATGCACGCCTTGCTCCGGCGGGAGCAGCAAGTCCGGATACAGCCCCGGCGTGGTGCGCAAATAGCCCGAGTCCGGATCGGCGAACGTCGGCATATCCGACGGAGACAAGGCCACCGATCGGACTTCGGCCCAAGGCTGCAATTCCGACTCCACCGTCACTTGCAGGAATTTGGTCAATGCGGAAGAGCGAAAAGCGACCTGAAAAGCGAAAGCTTCTCCCCACAAGGCTGTTCCTCTGTTGACTGCCTGATCGTGAAGCTCAGCATCGGCGAATACTTTGCTGAGCGAGCTTAGACAACGCGTCTCCAACCTGGCTGGTACGTCGGTCATAATATCTCCACCTTTGCTCTTGTTGGCTTCATCTTAACAATCCTCGGGCTGTCTATCAATCCGAATATATTAGCTTAACTATAACGATATTGACATAACCCGGTTAGCGGGATTTAATGAGATTAGTCGTAGGCAGAGGGAGAGAACAGAAGTGAAGCAAGGCTCGTTCGCATTCCGATATACCGAAGCGCTTCCTTATATGCTGCTCGATACGATCGGCTGGCAGAGCGCGGATTCTCCGCAGTATCGCAACGACGGACAAGCACGCACGGATCGCGGACATATCATTTTCCAGTATACCCTCAGTGGGGAAGGTTGTATCGAGTTGGATGGCCAAACGCACAGATTGCCTGCGGGAACGGCGTTCGCCATCACCATCCCGAGCGCTCACCGATACTATTATGCCGCCCAGAGCAAGCAGCCGTGGGAATTCGCCTGGCTGAACGCCAAAGGCGAGGATGCCAGGCGCCTATGGGAGCGGATCATCGAACGGGAAGGCAACCTGCTGCGTATCGGCGCGAATGCTGCTCCGATGGCGAGATTCTGGGACCTGTATCGGGCCGTGTCCGAGGAGCGGCTCTCGGATTCGGCCGAACTGTCCGCCATGCTATACCGGTTTATGCTCTCACTATTGACGCCGGACACCGCATCCACTGCCCCAAGCCCGGGCAGCAGCTCCATCGTAAACCGGGCAAAGCGCTACATGCGGGACAACTACGCGCTCCCTCTGACGCTCGAGGAGATCGCGGCTCACAGCGGCGTCTCGCGGGAGTACTTATGCAGACTGTTTCGCAAGAACGATCTGGCCTCTCCGCTCGAATTCCTGCGCCGCCGGAGGGTGGAAGCCGCCGTCACCATGCTGCGCGCCACCGACCTGAGCGCCCAGGACATCGGCATGCGCTGCGGCTTCGGCAGCCCCAGCTATTTCAGCAAAACTTTCCGCCTGTACCTGGGGCTGTCCCCCAGCGAATATCGGGCGCAGCGGCTCGATTATCCGTTCGACACGATCTTCCTGGAATGAAGCCTGATATGACAATATTTTTCTCCCAACAAAAATATGCGGCAATCGACTTCAAATGTCGATTGATGTGGTATAATCACTTCGTTTATTGGACGAATCAAGCTTGGGAATTGACAGCAAGATTAACAGTACTTACAGAAGCTGGTGGTATGATTGTTCGAAATCAAATGGCTGTGGCTGAATCTGAAGGGCGACCGGGCGAGGTATATCGTCGCACTCTTCCTGTCGGTCGCGGGATCCACGCTGACGATCGTGAATCCGTATCTCAGCCAACGCATCGTGGACACGTTCATCGCCGGAGATGACGCGGTGAACAACTTGACGCAACAGCGCGGACTGCTCATCATGCTCTGTCTGGGCATGATCGGCTTTACACTGCTGCGCTCAGGGCTTGCCTATGTGACGATGATGCAGTACGAACGCTCCTCGCAGAACATGTTCTACCGAATTCGTATTTATTTGTACAACAAGATTCAGGGTCAGGATCAAGAGTATTACGATCGCAACCGCACCGGCGACTTGATGACCAAGATGACGGGCGACCTGGAAATGGTGCGGCATACGATGTCATGGATTATCAAGACGATCATCGAATCGGTGACGATCTTCGCCGCCGCGATCGTCTATTTCTTCATGATCGATGCCGAACTGACGCTGTGGCTGCTAATCCTGGCTCCGCCGGTATTCGTCGTGGCCATGTTGTTCGCCAAGAAGGTCCGTCCGATGTACATCAATCTGCGCGAGCGGCTGTCGCAGCTCAACACGATCACGCAGGAGAATATCGCCGGCAACCGCGTCGTCAAAGCGTTCGCGCGCGAGACGTACGAGATCGAGAAATTTACCGAGAAGAACGTGGCCTACTCTACCGCGAACAAGAAAGCTGCGCTCGTATGGCTGGATTATTTCCCCTATCTGGAGACGTTCGCGCAAGGATTCAACGTCGTGCTGATGATCGCGGGCGGCCTGTTCGTCATGAACGGCCGGATCACCTTCGGCGAATATGCCGCCTTCTCTTCCCTGATCTGGGCGGTCTCGAACCCGATGCGCAACATCGGCATTATTATTAACGATTTTCAGCGTTTCTTCGCCAGCGTAGCCAAGCTCATCGATATTTATTATGCCAAACCCGGTATCTCCAACGAGCATAAGCTGACGGAGTCCCGCCGGTATGAAGGCCGCATCGAGTTCGACCATGTCAGCTTCAAGTACGACAGCACGGAAGTGCTGCACGACATCAGCTTCAGGGTCGAGCCCGGAGAAACGATTGCCATCATGGGCGCGACAGGAGCGGGCAAGACGACGGTCGTCAACTTGATTCCGCGCTTCTACGATGTATCTGCAGGACGCGTGTTGATCGACGGCGTCGATGTTCGGGAGCTGGAACTCGACGAGTTGCGCGGCAATATCGGCGTGGCGACGCAGGATGTGCTCTTGTTCTCCGACACGATCGACGGCAACATCGCGTTCGGTGAACCCGACATGCCCGAGGAAGAAGTGACGGCCTACGCCGAGCTCGCCGCCGCGCACGATTTCATTCGCAAGATGCCGGAAGGCTATGACACGATTGTCGGGGAACGCGGTGTCGGCTTGTCCGGCGGCCAGAAGCAGCGGATTGCGCTCGCTCGCGCCATTGCGGTTCGCCGCTCGATTCTCATTCTGGACGACACGACTTCCGCCGTCGACCTGGAGACGGAGGAGCACATTCAGAAGAGTCTGGAAAACCTGGCGTTTCCGTGCACGAAGATCATCGTCGCGCAACGCGTATCGACGACGGCCAAGGCTGATCGCATTCTTATTCTGGACGGCGGCCGTCTGATCGAGGAAGGCACGCATGCCGAGCTGGTGGCCAGGCGGGGATACTACTACGACGTGTTCATGCTTCAGAACGAAGGAATCGGAAGGCAGGTGACTCCGCATGGCCAGGAATAAATTCGACGTCGACGAGAACCTGGAGTCGCCATTCGATATTAAGCATTTCCGCAGGGCTTTGGTGTACATCAAGCGGAAGAAGAAGCCGATGATCGTAGCCTTCCTCCTGAGCATGCTCTCCGCGGCTATCGGGCTTTCGGCGCCGCTCATTCTGCAGCATGTCGTAGACGTGACTATTCCCGCGAAGGCCGTAGGTCCGCTCATTGGATGGTCTGCGCTCATGCTGTTCACCATCGTAGCCAGCGTTGCGCTCGCCACGATCCGCTCGCGCATCATGACGGTCGTCGGACAAGACATCATATTCGATATTCGTTCGGATCTGTTCAAGCATCTGCAGAATCTTCCGTTCAAGTACTATGACGACCGCCCGCAGGGCAAAATTCTGATTCGCGTCGTCAACTACGTCAATTCCGTATCGGATGTTCTGTCCAACGGGATCATCAACTTCATACTCGAGTTGCTGAACCTGATCTTCATCGCCGCCTTCATGTTCGCGGTCGATGTCCGGCTCTCGTTCGTCATTCTCGCAGGTCTCCCCGTCTTCCTCGGCTTCATGCTGGCGATCAAAACGAAACAGCGGCGGGGATGGCAGGCGGTGTCCAACAAGAGCTCGAATCTGAACGCCTATACCCAGGAGAGCATCACCGGTATCGGCGTGACGCAAATCTTCACCCGCGAGCAGCACAATGAAGGCATCTTTACGCGCCTGGCGGGCAATTACCGCAGGGAATGGATGAAAGCCATCCGGTATAATGCCCTGATCCCGTTCACCGTCGACAACTTGTCCACGATCGTGACGGCGGCGATCTATATGGTCGGCTTGCTGGCGCTCAGCCCCGCAGGCGTGACGTTCGGCGTCATCCTGGCGATGAGCAGCTACGCCGCTCGCTTCTGGCAGCCGATTCAGAACCTGTCGAACTTGTACAACGGCTTCATCAACGCCGTAGCTTACCTCGAGCGCATCTTCGAAACGCTGGACGAGCCGGTGACGATCAGCGATGTGTCCGATGCGAAACCGCTGAAGCCCGTGCAAGGCCGCGTAACGTTCAATGATGTCACCTTCGGCTATGATCCGGGAGTCAACATTCTGGAGCATCTTGATTTTGACATCAAGGCTGGGGAGAGCGTCGCGCTGGTCGGTCCGACGGGTGCCGGCAAGACGACGGTCGTCAATCTCATCGCGCGATTCTACAATTTGACGGGCGGCCGTATTCTGGTCGACGGCCAGGATATTTCACAAGTTACATTGAAATCGCTGCGCAGCCAGATGGGCATCATGCTGCAGGACAGCTTCATCTTCTCCGGCACCATTCTGGATAACATTCGGTACGGCAAGCTTGATGCGACCGAAGAGGAAATTATCGCAGCAGCGAAGACGGTGTGCGCCGACGAGTTCATTCGCGAGTTCGAGCAAGGCTATATGACGGAAGTCAACGAGCGAGGTTCGAAATTGTCGCAGGGACAGCGGCAGCTCATCTCTTTCGCCCGTACGCTGCTGGCCGACCCGCGCATCCTCATCTTGGACGAAGCCACGTCGTCGATCGACGCCAAGACCGAGCGGCTGCTGCAGCGCGGCCTGAACGAACTGCTGAAGGGGCGGACCTCCTTCATTATCGCGCACCGCCTGTCCACGGTGAAAAACTGCGACCGCATCATGTACGTGTCGAACAAGGGCATCGCGGAGAGCGGCTCGCACGACGAACTGCTCGCGCGGCGGGGATTGTATTACAAGCTCTATTCGGCGCAGAAGATGGAAGCTTAGTATTTTTAATACTGCATAAATTACGACAGAAGGAATCCTGAATGAACAGGATTCCTTCTGTCGTATTCCACTATAAACCATCTTCAATCGATAAACCCAATCTTCCGCAGCATGCGGTCGATCATCGCGGCCGCCTCCGCTCTTGTCGTCGTCTCCTTCGGGAGCAGTTGATGGTTCCCGTTACCTACGATTAGTCCGGCTTGCAAAGCCGCGGACATCTCGTCCTTCGCCCAAGGCGATATTTCGCCTGCGTCTCGAAAACGAGTCAGGATCCCATCGTCGGCCCGATCCGGTCGATCAACCGCGTAGCGCATCCCCGAAACGATCATGACCGCGGCTTCTTCCCGGCTGATTCGATCATCGGGACGGAACCCGCCCGTCTCGTCCCCATGAACCCATCCTTCACGGAAGGCCGTAACCACCGCATCGGCATACCAGCTTGCCGGGTCCACATCCCGGAATCCGGCCACTCCCCCCGCCGCTGCCTGCAAACCCAGGGATCGCACCAACATCGCCGTCATTTCCGCGCGGGTCACCGGAGCATCCGGAGCGAACTTTGCGTCATCCATACCGCTGACAATCAGCTTCGAGCCGAGCCGATTGACGACCTCTTCCGACCACAGGCCCTTCACATCTTCGAATGCCTTCTGGTGAACAAGCACGGCAGCGATGCCGCCTGAACGGCTCTGAAACGCCGCTTTGGCTCCCTCCATTCGGGACGGTACGTAATGGTAGGTTTGATTCGATCGATCATAGCGCGCCCCGATATGGATATCCGGATCTCCTGTGTCATTCAAAGTCAAAGTAAATGAAACATACTCCGCGTATCGATCTACGTTCCGTTCTCCGTCATCCGTCATCACCGCCAAATCGGTCTCTACCGGTACCGTAGCCAATCGGGCGCCGATCGCCGCCGCGGCTTGCTCCATATCGCGCAGGAGGATGGAATCGACGAGACGGAACGTTAGCTTCGTTCCAGATACCTCATCTGTGTCGATCTCGGACAACACCGCCACCGGCAAGCCGTAATTCGCCAAAGGGGTCCTTAACCGCACCAAACCCTCGGGATTATTGGCTTCCAACACCCGCATCGTTTGTACCGGGATCGTAAGCGTCCAGGCGTTCGAGCGCATTGCCGGTTGCCATTCGCCGCTATCCGCCTCAACGACATCCGAAAGCAAATCATCTTGTTCATACGAGAGGGTTCTGGATTCATTATCCCCGGTCGTTAACGTCATGACATATCGCGGAATGACAGGTGTCGGAGCCGGAACTTCCTGTTGCCCGCCATTACTGTCTTCTTCACTGTCGTCATCTTCGGAAGCATCGCTTGACGGCGCACGGGTCACATCGATCGTATAGCTTCTGGTCGTGGTGTCGATCGTGATGACTTCGATCGCGATCGTATTGTCACCGACATGAAGCGCAATAGGCGCCGATGCATGGCCGCTCGTCACCGCATCGCCGTTTACCGTGACGGCAAAGGTGCTGTAGCTCGCGGTCGGCGTCACTGTGATCGCATACACGCTGTTCGTCACTGAAGCGTAGTAAGCAAGGGAGTCCGAGGCAAACGCCGGACTTAAGCTGCCCTCGCTCAACGTTAGTCCGCTCAGTTCCGGCATCAGCTTTTGAAAAGCGTGTCCTTTCGCAACCGCATAGTCCTTGGCCGGTGAGGGGTCATAACTGATGAAGGTCAGGTCGTCCGGGGACACTTGATTGTTTGCGAAAGCACTCACTCCGATACTTGTCGCATCTCCGGGGATGGTAACTTGAGTCAATGCATTATTAATAAATGAATACTCCCCGATACTCGTCACGCTTTCCGGAATTTCAATGCTTGTCAGATCGTTGCTGGCGAATGCATAACCGCCGATGCTCTCCAGATGATTGGGAAGCTTGATACTGATGAGTTGATTGTACCGGAAAGCTTCACGCCCAATCCCCGTCATGCTGTTCGGGAACGCGACGTGCGTCAATTGGTTGTCTTGGAAAGCGGCGTCCCCCAAATACTCCAGGCCCTCCGGGAGAATGACGCTGGTTAGCTTGTTAACCGCGAACGCATAAATCCCGATACTTTTCAAGCCGTTCGAGAGCGTCAGACTGGTCAAACGATTGCTCCGAAATGCATAATCTCCAATCGTCATCACGCTATCCGGAATCGTGAGACTTGTCAGGTAGTTGGACCCAAAGGCTCTCATTCCGATACTGGTCAAGGTGTCCGGAAGGGTGACACTGGCAAGATTTCTGCCCAAAAAGGCATCTTTCCCGATTCCGGTTACCGTTAGTCCTTCCAACTCACTCGGAATGATCACGTCCGTATCCGTTCCCACGTATGACGTAATCGCCGCTGTTCCGTCCCCGTTATCCATGTAATTGAAGTCGCCTGACAATGCCGCTTTGGCTTGTTGTCCAGGGACTAGCGTCCAGACGGCGGTTAGAAAAGCCAACAATGCCATCGTGCGAAGCGCCGCTCTTCTCAACATGCTTTCCCCTCCAGTTGGGTAATTCTAGATCGCTAGATCCATTCCGCATTCTACCAGACCGCTCTGAAAGAATTATGAAAGACAAAGAACCGCCACCCGATCTCCACGGAGACCAGATAGCGGTTCTAATTATCACGATTGTTTATTCCACGTACATCCGGCTGACGCCCGTCCAGCTCGCACCCGGCTCCAGTCGCAGCAGGCCGGTTGTCTCCTCAGGCAGCTTCACGTTCGGCGCATTGACCATACCGAGTTGCGGTTCCGGGCAGAAGAACTTGCCATTGGCGGATGCGTTATAGACCATCCAGTGCTTGTACACGTCCCCGGCATCATAGACGAAGGTGACGCCTGCCCGCCGGTCGCGGATCGTCATCGCGTTCTTGCCGTTCACGGGCGACGCCGAATAATGGTTGTCCAGCCCTTCGAAATAAGGATTCCCACGACCTTCACGCAGCCGCTGCTCGCCCTCGTTCAACGGCAGGCCGCGGCCGGTCGGCAGCATGCGCTCATCCAGCTCCCAACGCTCTCCGATCGCGAGGCCGACTTCCAAATCCTCCACCGTGCTGCCTTCAGCGAATGGCGCATTGACCGTCGTATGGTAGCCCAGCATGAACGGAACTGCTTGCTCGCTGTCATTGCGCGCTTCAAACCGCTGCTCCAGGCCGTTCTCCGACAGCGTATACGTGTGGCGGAATTCCATCTTATGCGGAAAATACTTGAAGTCCGGATGCTGATCGTCGAAAACGATCAGCACCGTCACGCGGCTGCCCTGCTCGTCGCTCGCAAGATCGGCAACTTCCCATGGGGAAGCATACAGAAATCCGTGCAGATGGTTGCCTGTCCGCTCTTCGTTTACCGGCAGTCGATAGGTCCGGCCATCGAATTCGAACACCCCGGCATCGTATCGGTTCGGAGGGAACAGCACCGGAATGCCGTGCACCATCGGCCGCTCGGCGAACCCTGCCCACTCTTCGCCTTCCGGCTCGCGAATGAACCGGTAACCCGCTTCATCGTCCCGGAATGAAATCAGATTGCCGCCGATCGTCGGCAGCAAAATCGCGGAATAACGGCCATGCTTCAAATACACCGCCGGTACATTCTCATAAGTTCCATGTTTCGCGTAGTGTTCTGCCATTTTCACGCCTCGCTCCTCGTCTTACTTGATCAATCATCTCATAGTCAGGCACAACACCTAATGGATATCCCACGAATTCCATCGTATCCCGCCGTGCCCGCAACGTCAAGCGTACAGCACGGGGCCAAAAGTCACGGCAAATAACTCTATCCTAGCGATTGCCTTACCCGCTGGATATACCCCGTAATCGCGTCGTCGTAATCCGGATACGGATAGCCTAATGCTGCAGCGACAGCTGTCGAATAATTTCGGAATAACGCCTGACACCGGTACAACGATTCCCACGCCTCCGGGTAATTTGAACAGCGGAAGGTGGACAGCAGCGATTCCCAATCTTCCCCAGGGAGATAGCAGTCGATGAACTTGTAATTTTTGCCGACGCTGAACGTATATCCATGCTCTGTGCCCACGAGCCATGTTATCATCCGCAGCAGGTTCGGCCGCACGATCCCGTTCAGATGGTCGTTCGCGTACAGGATTTCCTGCCTGGCCAGCCCCTTCGCGACATAGGTGCATACCCACCAGAACTCGTTGCAGCAATCGTCGAACTCCCTGGCCGTCGGCTTGCGGATCCAATATTGGCGGTCGCTTGGCGTCGCTTCCCGCTCGATGCGGCGATCCTTATCCAGCAGCACCCGAACCAGGCCGTCGCTATTCGCGAAGTAATCGTCCGTCTCCTCCAGCGGAATCAACGTCAGATCGATCCTGTTCCCGTCTTCGAAGAGCATCAGGTAAGAGAACCAATTGCCCAGTTCCGGCGGAAACAGCTCCATATCCTCCGGCTTCTGCATAATAAGCCGCTTGCCGAACACATCCAGCCACCGATCGTGCTCCTTGAACGATGCCATGTCCGTGATGAAGTAGGAAATATCGTAATCTTGAAACCGGTCCCGCGGAATGTTGACGTTCGTGCGCGATCCCTCCAGTGTGACCAAACGAACTCTGTCATCGCGAGCCGCAACGTCCAGGATCAGGTCCATCATCTGCTGTTCGCTTCTCAATCGTTCCAGCCCCTTTCTACCCAATAATTTTCATCGCATGTTATTTGCCGTCAAGCGCGTTCACTTTGCCATATTTGCATTTTGTGGTATGATAAAGTCATATCAGATGTATAAGGCTTTGTGTTTTGGAGTAAGTAAGTAATGACCGCCGATGCGGCTAACATCGACGGTCATACCCGGCAACAAGGATTGCCCTCAAGGGCAGTCGGCAATGGATCTACCAGAGAAGATGACCTCCCGGCTCGCCAAAGCACAGGGGAGGTCATCTTCGTTTATCGAAGGACAGTATAGCGACAACTAACAATCCAAAAGCGATCATTAGACTTACCGCTTCGAATACTGTCATGGCATCACCTCCTATCGGAGGATCAGCCGACCTGCCCCTGAGCGCCGAATCCCGTTGCACGAATCTATTATACCATTTTTCGCTAGATTAACGAACGAATCAATTATCAGCGCTTGACGGATATGCGGATCAAGAAAGCCGTGTTGCCGCTACAAAATGCGGATGTCAGTTCACGTCCGCTTCAAGCGGTCCCGCCAAAGCTTGCAAATAGAAGAGCTTGCCGGGCAGCGTCGGCATATAGGTGGACGGCAGCCATCGGTCCGGCCCGTGACGCAGCGTCGTCCACAGCGACAATCCTTGCCACTGCATGCCCCGACCCAGCGCGCCGTCGCAGCCGCCGATGATCCGGTCGGACTGAAGGAACAGCCCCGGGCCGATCGTATTCGCGCGGCAAGGCACCAGCGTCGTGCGGCTCTTGAAGCTCGTGATCGCGTTCTGCTCGATCGTAAGCGGGTGCAGTTGCGCGCCGATCCGGTGCGTCTGGCTGCGCCATTCCGCGTCGCTGTCGAATTCCCCGCCGAAGTGCGGCTCCCAGAACGCGATATGCATCATCCTGCCGATGCCGAACACGGTGATCAGCCGCGCACCCTCCGCCTTTAACCCAGCAATCTTGTCGGCATAGCTTGGCAGGACATCCTTCGTAGCGTAATGGCGCTGGTTCTGCGGAACCGTGAGTTCGCCGAGCGGGCCGTAGAAAGCATGCTCCATCGCATGCTGGAACGAGCCGGGATTGCTCGGCGGGAGCGTGTTCCCGTCCTTGTCGCTCCATTCGTCCATATTGAATCCGTATACGTGGGAACAGTCGACTTTCCATTCCTGCAGAAAATAAACCGCCCATTTGTACATGCCCATCGGACCGACCGGCAAAATAAACGCGATCTTGCGGTTCTCCAGCTTGCTCCGGCGGATTTCCGATGCGATCTCATGGCCCATCTTCACGTCCAGCTCCTGGACTTCCGCGCAGGCGACCGGCTGGAACCGCTCATTCCAGAACGCCTGACGCTCGCCGATCGACTCCGGCGCATGGGCGCAGCAGCGGTCGATCTTCTCCATGTCCCAGCCGGCCGGGTAGAAGCCCTCCAGCAAGGATCCTTGAACGGTTTGATTGAAATTCATGTTCGGCACCCTCCTATGCGATTCATGATCGAATTCGGTTGTCAGCGTACGTAGCCCATCAATCATCGATGTTCGTCAGCGTGTGTATGCTCAACCCGTCGTTCATCGATGTCAGTCAGCGTGCGAATCCCCATGCCCCTCGGCCATCGGCGTCAAGGCAGCAGTCTCTCGGTCGTCAAGCGCGGCCATGCCTGGCATTGCCTGAACCCTTCCGCATACGGCTTGCCGCACTGCAGCCCGCGGAACTTGGAGACAGTCCTCACGAAATCGAGGAAGTCGATCCCGTCGTGCTCGTACAGCCATTTGATCTGGCTGGCGTGGCAGTCGTTCATCCGTATCTTCGTTTCGATATGGTCGCTGATATCCACGTACTCCGTAGGGAGGAAGCCTACTCCCGCAAGCGTGTCCATGTAAAATAACGGCGCCGCCTTGCGATGGGCTTCCTCTGCTTCTTCCGCCTGATAGTGCGGCACGGTCGCCGCGAAGCTGGCGTCGAATACCGCCTTGGACACTTCCATATGGTCCTTCATGTAATCTTCCGGCGGATGCGTAATGATGAAATCCGGCTTCGTCCGCCGAATCGTCCTCACCAGCTTGCCGACCAGCTCGTCCTGGTCCGACTTCACCGCCAGGTCCGGCACGTCCAGACTGATGACTTCCGCGCCGATCAGCGCGCCGGCCGCCATTGCTTCCTTCCTCCGGATCTCCTTCAATTCCTCCGGCGGAATCACTTTGTGGCCCTTGTTCCCGTTCGCCACATGGACCATCGTCACTTGATGGCCTTGCGCCGCCAGCTTCGCCAGCGTCCCGCCGCAGCCGATCTCCAGATCGTCCGGATGGCACCCTACCGCCAGCACGTTCATTGCGTCACCCTCCCCGATTCGATTGCCCCGCTTATCCCCCCAAGTGTAATCGATTCCCGCGACGGCCCGCTTTAGCAAAAAGATCGCAAAACGTAGCAATAAGTCCGATGCCGCCGACGCCATGCTATAATAGGTTCAAAGCAATTATGCCCGGGAGCTGATCGGATGACGATTCCGGATTCGCGCTTTCCTACCACCGAGCTTGCAGAGCCGTTCGCGATCAAACAGCTGATTTCGTTCCATTATTTCGAGTTCTCCAAGAACTTCGCGTTCGAGGGCGAGAAGCATGACTTCTGGGAATTCGTCTATGTCGACAAAGGGGAATTGGAAGTGTTCGCGGACACGGCACGCTATCCACTGAAGCAAGGAGAAATGATCTTCCACAAGCCGAATGAATTTCACGGGGTACGCGCGAATCGCCAAGTCGCGCCGAACGTGATCATTCTTTCTTTCGTATGCCCATCGCGGGAAATGGCCTACTTCAACAATAAAATATTTACGCTGGACGCCGAACAAAAGGACATTCTCGCAGGCATCATGAAGAGCGGCTTCGCCTCCTTCCTCCCTCCGTACGACGATCCGCACGACCATACGCTGCGCAGGAATCCGAACGCCCCGACGGGCGCGGAGCAGCTGATCAAGATCCATCTGGAAATGCTGCTGATCCGGCTGCGGGATACCGGGGATCGATCGGCCCGGTCAGCGGAGCGGCTGCCTTCGATCGCGATGCACGGAAGCGGAAACGATCTTGTCCTCCGCATGTGCGAATACATGGAGCAGCACGTGTATGCCGACTTGAGGCTGGGGGACGTCTACCGCGCGTTCAACTTGAGCAAGAGCCATGCGCTCGCCTTGTTCAAGCATCATCGCGGTGCAAGCATCATGAAGTACTATCGGGGATTGAAAATCGAACACGCCAAAAGCTTGATCCGCGCTCAAAGCCTCACGTTCACCGAGATCGCCGACAAGCTTCGTTACGACAGCGTGCACAGCTTCTCCCGGCATTTCAAAGCTTGCACGGACATGTCGCCATCCGAATATCTCCGGACGGTGATCGCCAAGCTATAGTCGCAGATCCCCCTTACTCGCCGCCATGCTTTCGCTGCAAAATAAGCTGATTGCGGTAATCGCTCGGCGCCAAGCCCACATGGCTCTTGAACACGCGGATGAACGTCGAGCGACTGGCGTAACCGACCTTCTGACCCACCTCCTGCACGTTGATGCCGGTATCGGCCAGAAGCTCTTTCGCCTTGTCGATTCTGACTTCGCTCAGCAATTGCAGGAACGTCTTGTTCAGTTGCTTCTTCAACATCTGCCCCAGGTAGGACGGGTTCATGCCGAACCGCTCCGCGGTGTTCTCCAGCGTCAGCTGCTCTTGATCGTAATAAAGCTGGATATATTCGACGACGGAAGCGACGAAAGACGACTTGACGCTGTTCGTTTTGGAAGACAGATGATCGATCAGCTTCTCGCATACCTGGACGAGCTGCTGCTTGCTCTCTACGATCGTCTGCCCCGAATCGATGACCGCCATGACGGACTGGCCCTGCGAGAACACGATCTTCCGATCGATGTTAAGGTCGTACATGATCTGCTCGAGGTCGAACATGATGGAGTAGAAGATGAAATGAAGCCGGTTCATGTCCGTCTGCCGCAGCTGCCCCATCCATTCGCACAGGCGGTCGACCGCCTGCCTCATCCGCTCCGCGTCGCGGGATTTCACCGCGCCGACGATGTCATCCTTGGACTTCACCCATTCGTCCATCCGCAGCGGCAACTGGTCCATCACGTTCAATTCCCGGAACAAGATGATGCTGCCTTTGCCCCGATAGATCCGGTGAATGACGGACGTGCCGGACTCCTTATACGATTGCGAAATCATGCGGTACGAATCGTAACGGTTGCCGATCCCGACGGTCCAACTGAATTTCAGGTAGCGCAGCAAATTGTTCTGAGCGTCCGCGACCGTCTGATGCAGCTCGATTTCCGTGTCCCTGCGGTCATCCGACAGCACGATTGCGAAGGAATGGTCGTCGATCAAGGCGGCTTCCGATTCGTAATCGCCATGCTGGAACGTCTCCTGCACGATATTGACGGCGGCAAACAAGATTAACCCGACATCCCGCTCATCGAGCGCGCTCGGATCGTCCCATTGCCACGTGCATACTTGATAATGACGCCGATCCGGCTTGATACCCAGAGTAAACAGCCCTTCCTCCGGCCATCGGTTGTGCTTGAGCAGATCGAGCAGCATCCTGTTCTTGATCATGTTGCGGTTCTCGTCGAGCACTTTGCCATATACCTCCGTGTCGTTCACGAGCCGCTGAACGGCATCGTACAACGTATCCCCGGACAGTTCCGGATTCGGGTTGTCTTTGCCCGCACGCAGCTTTCTCCACGGGGACAGGATGGCATCGAACGGCTTATAAAATCTTCGGGAGAGGTAGACGGACACGAACAAGCCGAACAGGAGCACGACCGCCGTCAATAGGAACGTCATATTGCTGATGAACTTCATTGGCGCAAACAGCCACGCCTTCGGAATGATGACGGTATACGTCCACTTGCTATATTTGGAGGAGATTTCGGACACGACATACCGTTTGTCATCGCCCGGCTCGGCCAACTCAGGGTTTCGGCCGAAGGAGTCCATGTCCTGGCTGACATGCATGATCGCGTTGCCGGCCTGGTCCGTAATGATCATCGTCATCGGGTAATCGGTGTGGAATTGCTCGAACATTTGCTGCAAAATTTCGATGCGCACGTTGAAGAACAAGGTCGCGTCGTTGACCAGACCGTCATTGGAAATATGGCGATAGAAGGTAATCACGTCCTTCTCGACGGGGTACCCGCTTACCCGGAAAAACTGCGTTTTTCTGATCCCGCTCCAATGGTCGCTAGCCGCATCCTGGACAATCGAATCGACGAATGCCCGATCCGGGAATCGTTCGAAGCTCTCCACGGAGTCATCCGTCACGATCTTATCCGTCTGGTGCACGTATAGATAGATGCCGGTCAGGTTGGCATATATTTTCTCTTCGTTGCTGATGACGTCGTAAATCTTCTTCAGGAACAGCTGGTAGTCCTCTTCGCTGCCGAACAGCCCGTTCTTCTCGAGAAAGATGAATCGCTTCAAGCTGACGTCTTCGGACAGCTTGATCGAGGAACGGTCGATTTCCTGCAGCAGTCCGTCCAGGTTGGTCTGCACTTGGGACAGTAAAGACGTGTTCATCTCCGTGATCTGCGTCTTGAGCTTCTCCGTGAAGGCAAGATACAGCGGGAGAATGAGCAGGATGATCACCATCAAGATGAGCAGAGCGAAATAGAGGGGCAAGCGGCTTCGGATCACCTTGTGCAAGCTGCGCGACCAATTGGGCATAACCTCAACCACCGTTACTCGGATTCTCCTTTGGATGCCCGGATTGCGTCGCTCATTTCGCGCATCGCGTCCAGGCCGCCGGATTCTTTCCATTTACGTACGAACGTGTCAAAGCCGCTGTCCACATCCATCTCCCCCATGATCATTTTGTCGAAATAATCCTGGCTGAGCTCGTCGGAATTGGATTTGAAAGAAATCCATTTCGGCGTGGCGATGTTATAGGAGGCCGGGTAAATCAAATACCGGTTGACCCGCTGCAAGTTGTCGCTTGCGATCGACGAAAAGTCCGGATACGTCAAATTCCTGAGCTGCAAGTAAGGTTCGGCCGTCAATCTCGTCCAACTGGCGATGCCCCAGTTCAGTTCATGCTGAACGCCCGGATTTTGCCCGAAGCCGATGTCCTTGCGGCGTTCCTCCAGATTCAACCGTAATCTTCCGTTGTCGTTCGTATAGTGGGTGCCCTCGACCCCGTACGTGGTCAGTTTCTGCCCTTCCTCCGACAGCAAAAATTCGAACAGCTCGGCCGCGGCTCTCGGATGCTCGGCTTTATCCGTAATGACCGTGTATCCCCAGAACCCCGAGCCTGCGCTGTACCCTCTTTGTCCGTCAGGCCCCTCCAATGCGGATATTTCCACAAGTTCGGCTTCGGGGCTCGATCGCTTCAGTTGCTCCTGCTTCTTGATGAGCTCGTCGAAATTCATGTTGTCGAAGAGCGCGCCGACCCTGCCTTCGATGAACTTCGGCCGGACCTGTACGTTCGTATTCGCGGATAGCGTATCGGGCTGAATCAGCTTGTTCTGATACAAGTCCCTGACGTAGAGCAGCGCTTCCTTGACCTGCGGCTGGATCGCCCAATATTCGTAATGGTCTCCCACCTTCAAGAACCCCGTGCTTCTGGCGTCCGACGGCAGGCCCCAAGCGCCGACAAGGTTGCGGACGATCGAGAACAACCCGTTGGAAATGAGGCCGTACGTGTCATTCGCTCCGTTGCGGTCGGGATCTTGCGTCTTGAAGGCGATCAGCGCCGCCTTGAACTGCTCGAGCGTCTCCGGAATCGGCAGCCCAAGCCGGTCCAGCCAGTCCTGGCGCAGAATGACGACATATTGGCCGGGACTGTTCGGCGGGAATTCATCCTGCAAGGGCAAGCCGTAAAATTGTCCGTTGATCTTCAAGCCTTCGTAATTCGGATTCGAGAACAGCCGCTGCAAATTAGGAAGCCCTTCCAAAAGCACGTTCGAAAAAGGGACCAGATGGCCTTCCCGCACCCATTTGTTGAACCGTCCCGTCTTCTCGCTGTCCACGATCGTGATGACATCCGGATATTCGCCCGAGGCCACCAGAACGTCCAGTTGGGTGTCGTCCCACGTACCGGTCAAAATACGAAGATCCGTATCGGTCCGCTGCTCGATCTGCGCCAGAATGCGATCTTCGTGATTGTCGTAGTCTTGTCTGTCGAAGCTGTAAATGCTCACAGCTCTGGAACGTTCTGCGGCAGGCTTCGACAGCTCCGGGGAGGAGGGCCAAGACAAGCATCCGGGAAGCAGCAGCAGCGCGCTCGCGATCGTCGCAATCACCGCATCCCTTCTCTTCATGGCCGCCATCCCCCTCACCTGAAATGATATTGAAATTATATCACGGATATCCTTTATTCGCCTTTGCTCCTCGCGATCGCATCGCTCATCGCCTTCATCGCCTGTTCGCCGCCGGCGGCCTTCCATTGCTTCACGAAATTGTCGAAGCCCTTGTCGATATCCGCCTTGCCGAGAACCGCCTGGATGAAGAACTCGTTCTGCAGCGTCTTCCCCGTCCCCATGAACTTGGACCAGGTTTCATCTATCGCATTGAACGAGGCGGGCTCGATCAAGTATTGGTTGACGCGGTCCAGGTTCTCCTGCACGATGGCCCCGTATTCGGGAACGGTCGTCTCCGAAGCTTTGATGTAGAAGTCGCTGACCATGGGAGACCAGCGGACGATGCCCCAGTTCATCTCGTGGAATTGGCCGGACGTGTTCTCATTGAAGCCCGGGTCCTTCTTCTTCTCGTCCAGATTCCACTGGAGCTTGCCGTCCTGCATCGTGTAGTGGACGCCCTCGAGCCCGACCAGGCTGAGCTTCGTGCCTTCTTCGGAGATCAGGAAATCAAGCAGCCGCGCCGCGGCCATCGGATCCTTGGCTTTGCTCGAGATGCCGGTATACGCCCAGTGGCCGTTCCCTTGCGTATAGCCGTACGGGCCGTCGTGCCCTTGGAGCGCCGCGATTTCGATCACTCCGCCATCCGGGACGTTGCGCTTCAGATCTTTGTTGCGATTCACCAATTGATCGAAGTTCATGTTCTCGACGGTGACGCCGATCCGGCCTTCCGCGAACACCGGGCGCGTCTTCACGATATTAGTCTGCGTCAGCGTGTCGGGATGGATCAGCTTGTTGTCGTTCAGCTTCTTGACCCATCTCAGCGCTTCCTTGACTTCCGGCTGAACGGCCCAATACTCGTAATGATCGCCGACCTTCAGGAACCCGGTGCTCCGCTCGTCGTGCGGAAGCCCCCAGAATCCGACGCTGTAAGAGACGAGTTTGTCCAAGCCGTTCGTGATCAGTCCGTACGTATCCGCTTTGGAGTTGCCGTCCGGATCTTCGGTCTTGAACTTCATCAAGGTATCGAAGAATTCGTCAGTCGTCTTGGGCATCGGCAGGCTCAACTTGTCGAGCCAGTCCTTGCGGATCTGGAAGACGGATTGTCCTGCGGAGCCCAAGGGGGGTTCGTCCCTCATCGGGATCAAATAGTACTTGCCGTCCACCTTCAGATCGGCAAACTCGGGCTGCGTGACCAAGCTTTTCAAATTCGGAAGCTGGTCCAGCATCTCGTCCGTCAGCGGCGCGAGCACGCCTTGCTGAATCCATTGCCCGGTTCGGTTGAACGTATCGTTGTCGATACCGGTAATAATGTCCTTATAATTGCCGGATGAGGACATAATGTCAAGCTGCTGCGGATCCCACGGAATCGCCGGCTGGATGTCCAGCTTCGTGTTCGTCAGCTTCTCGATTTCCCGGATGACCCGATCGTCTTTATAGTCGGTTCTGTCGTAAGCGAAGATGGAGATCGGGACGGGCTCCTTCGGCGCCTCGCTGGATGCGGGCGGCGAGGACGATGAAGCGGCGGCGGTTGGAACCGCGGTCGTGCCGGTCGAACCGGCTTCGTTATTTTGTTTCGTGTTGGAGCATGCGGCGATCAGCATTGCCATGACCACCGCCATTGCGAGAATCGACCACCTTTTACTGTGCATGAGGAATCCTCCTTGGTTTATTATTACAACCGCCGGGCTCTCGCCGAATCGATTACGACTTCACCGCGCCCAGCACCATGCCCTTGACGAAGAACTTCTGGATGAACGGCGAAGCGGCGACGATCGGGATAACCATGACGACTATAATCGCGGAAGTAAGCGACATCGGAATGAGGCCCGGCAGCTGCACTTGCATCTGGGTGTCGGCCCGGCGAATCAATTGTCGCAGCAAGACCATCATCGGATACTTGTCCGGTCCCACGATGATGCCGGACCAGAAAAATTCGTTCCAATGGAACACGCCGTAGAACAGCGTCATAACGGCCAGAATCGGCTTGGACAACGGAAGCGTGATGCGGGTGAATACGGTGAATTCCTTGGCGCCGTCGATATACGCCGCCTCTTCGAGCTCGACCGGCAGTCCCGCGAAATAGTTCTTCATCAAGATGATGTAGAACGAGTTGCACAAGAAAGGCAGAATCAGTCCCCAGAGGCTTCCGGTCAAGTGCACGCCTTTGATGACCAGATAGAGCGGGATCATGCCGCCCCCGAACATGAGCGGGATGATGATCATCCAATTCAACAGCTTGTGGAGGCGCAGCGCTTTCTTGATCAGGACATACGCGCCTGCCGCGGACACGAGCACGTTGAGCACGGTGCCTATAACCGTCACGAAGATGGAGATTCGGATCGCTTGCTGCAGCCGTTCGTCGCTGAAGATCAACCGGTAATATTCGAGCGAGAACCCGTCGGGGATCAGATGATATGCCTTCGTCGCATAATTCTCGTTAGGCATGACCGAGAGCGTCAGCACGTAATAGAACGGAAACAGCAGCATCAGGATGATCACGGTCAGGATGGCGATGATGGCGGCTTGCGAATACCATGGACTTCGATTGTTCATGTCATTCTCTCCTAAGCGAACTTTCGCGGGCTCTTGCCTGTCAATATAGGCCGTCGGAGCCGAGCTTCTTGGCGATCTTGTTCACCGCGAACAGCAGGATCAGCCCTACGACGCCCTGGAACAGTCCCGCGGCCGAGGCAAAGCTGAAGTCGCCCTGCTCGATCCCCATCCGGTAGACGAACGTATCCAGAATGTCCGCGGAATCGTATACGATCGGCGAATACATGGCGAAGATTTGCTCGAATCCCGCGAACATCAAATACCCGACCCGCAAAATGAGCAGCACCACGATCGTATTCATGATGCCGGGAATCGTAATATACATCGCTTGTTTCCACCGGCCTGCGCCGTCCACCTGGGCGGCTTCATAGAGATGCGGGTCGATGGACGACAGCGCGGCGAGGTAGATCACGCATTCCCAGCCGGCTCCCTTGATGATGTCCGTCGCGAAGACGATCCCGAGGAACCAACGGCTGTCCGCCAGAAATCCGATCGGTTCCCTGCCGCCGGCGACCAACAGGCCGTTCACGACGCCGGAAGCGTTCAGCAAGCTCTCGATGATGCCGGCAAAGACGACCCAGGACAGGAAATAAGGGATGAACATGACGTTCTGGAACAGCCCTTTGAACCATTTGACCCTCAGTTCGTTCAAGAGCAGAGCCAGAATAATCGGGAACGGAAACCCGAATACGATCTTCCCCGCGCTGATGATCAACGTATTCTCGAAAGCCCGTTCGAAGAAGATGTTGCGGAACACGTTGCGGAAGTTGTCGAGCCCGACCCATGGGCTGCCGAACACGCCCTTGATGAACGAGTAATCTTGGAACGCGATCGTAATTCCGTACATGGGCGTGTACACGAACAGGATGAAGAACAAGATCATCGGAAGCGCCAGCAAATAAAGTTGGTAATACCTCCTCAAATCCCCGATGAATGTGAGCCGTCTCAATTTGAAGATCCACCCTCCCCGTGAAATGTAAGCCGCAGCTCATGGCTCAAATTATAGGAAGCCCGCAATCGGCGGGTAAAGAAGCAGAACTGTGGATGTGTCTCATATTTGTGGATGGCCGGACCGGAATGGCGAAATGGAACAGATCGACAAAATTGCATCTATGCCTGGAGACTTATCCGAATGACGGCTGGGCCGACCCGGTGACGGAACCGCCGGGCGATGACGGAAGAGACGGTGCGAACCTGCATTAACGCGACATGAAAAAGACGACCTCCCTGTCGACACGAAGTCAAGGGGAGGTCATCTGAAATACCAGGAGCATATCAAATAAGGTCAATTGCTGCTCAACACAGCTGCGGCTAATCGTGAAATACTTCCTCCAGCACCTTGTCCCTATTCTCCAGGAATCGCCTCGTTACGATATAGTGCAGCGTATCCTCGTAGCGGATTTCCCGTACCGGCGGTTCGTCGAAATTCAGGATTTGCGCACTCGGGTAGCCGAGCAGGATAGGGGAATGTGTCGCGATAATAAACTGGGCCTCGTGCTCCAGATCCTTGATGATGCGAAGGAATGCGAGTTGTCTTGCCGGAGACAGCGCCGCTTCGGGCTCGTCCAGCAGATAGATGGCTTTGCGGCCGAATCGATGCTTGAACAGCGAGAGGAACGCTTCCCCATGAGATTGCTTGTGCAGGGATCTGCCGCCGTACGAGGCCAAGCTCTCCGGCATCGTATCCAGATGGGAAGCGAAGTGATAGAACGTCTCCGCCCGCAGGAAGAAGCCGTTCGTGATCTTGGGCAGCCAAGACAGCCGGACGTAATCGCCTAAGCCGGCATGAGAGGCATCGACCTCGTACAGGTTATTGCGGCTTCCCCCTGCCGTATGGAATCCGCACTGGTAGGCGATCGCCTCCAGCAAGGTCGATTTGCCCGAGCCGTTCTCCCCGACGAAGAAAGTAACGTTCGATCCGAACGTTAGCGAGGCCATCTGCCGAATGGCGGGGATTTGGAATGGATATTCAGCGGCCTCCGGCTTATTGATTATCTCAAGGCTGCGCAAGTACACGAGATCAGCCCCCTGACATATTCCGAGCCAGCGCCTCGATTTTCTTAAGCAACGTCTCCTTAACAGCCGCATCCAGTTCCATTTCCGCCATCGTTGCCTTCATATGCGTGAGCCATTGCTCGGCCGCCTCCGGCGTCATGGCGAATGAATGGCGGCTTCTGACCTGCTGCGATTCGCTCTCAGCTGTGGAGAATCTCGTGTTGGCCAATCGGGCGATGAAGGCGCGCTGACGCTCTTTCATCACTTCCAGATCGACACCGCGCTCAGCGAACAGCTTGATGTAATAAGGTTCCTTCGATAGCCGGGCATAAAATCGATCCACCAATTCATCCACTTGCTCTTGTTCCATATATAATCGGACGACTTTCACCTCGCCCACCACATAGGCTACATTGCCCGCGATCGTCTTCCCGATGAAGCATCGATCTCTTGCTGCGGCTGCAGCCTCGGTATAAGCCGCCGATAGAGCTTCGTCCCCGCCATAAATCGTAGGGTGCACGACCAGTCGGGCAAATTTCGTCTCCGTCGGATATCCGGTGATATGCCCTTCCGCACGTACTCCGATCCGCTTGACCGTCAGCTTCTGCCTGACCAGGACGCCGAATAGTGTACCGCTATAACAGGACGTTACTGCGCTGATCAGCAGATCCTCCGGACTGTATCCGATGCCTTGGCCGCCCATATCGGCAGGCGCCGAATATTCGAAAGTCTGCTCGCCGATGATCATGCTGCCGGAACCTTGCCTTCCCGTCCCGCTCCATTGCGCTTGCACTTCATAATGCAGATCCGTCATGCCAAAACAGCTCCTTTCTTGTCCCTCCCCTCACTATACACCGATTCCTCCAATGAAATAAGCGCATGATTTATGACGAAGTGACAATTTTCGGAATATCTTCGCCCTGCTTGGAACGTCGTGTAATCTTGTCCGGGATTGGCCCCGTTGGAAAAGCGAGCCTCCAATGTTTTGCTGTGAAAATAGGAAAACAATAGTATAATTAATGATTATTGCTAAGGAGTTGCCGTGATGATCCGTTACATACCGTTGCTAGCAATGCTTATTGTATCTTTGGCGTGGGTTCCTTCGGCACATGCCGCGAAAAACAAGGATGTTCAAGTCTACCTTAACGATAAGCCGATTGCGTTCGATGTGCCTCCTATTCAGGTAAACGGACGACTACTCGTTCCCGTCAGAGCGATTATGGAAGAACTAGGCGCTGAGGTTCATTATGATCAGAGAACACGTGACATTGGGATCACATTCGGCGACTTGGTCATCTCGATGAAGGTGGATCACAGAGAAGCAGCAATAAATTCGTTCGAACTGATATTGGAAGTACCGCCGATATTGCTCGATGGACGAGTAATGGTCCCTTTGAGATTCATCGGAGAAACTTTGGGCTACCAAATCTTGTGGAATGCAGAAGACCAGATTGCAACCTTGCAATCCTATGATGAAACATACAATTGGTTATACCGCATTTATCTGCGACAATTCGGCGCGCCTTTTGAAATCCTCTACTCTGACCACTATTCCTATTTCAACGACTACCCTACTTTTTCGGAACCCTTTTCGTTTTCAGGTCAGATGAATCTCGAATTGACGGATGAAAACCAATTTAGCAAGACCCACGGTAAACGATCGGGCAGATATCAAGATGGAACCTTTACCTATACGACCGCAGCCACTTTGAATAATTCCAATGAGGTAAGTCAGGTTCAACGTGAATTCGTCCAATATATCGGCAGCACCTGGGATGCTTATCTGAATCAAGGGGCCGGTTGGAGCAGGTATCAAACCAAAAACTTTGATGAATTGAATGACCTTAGCGGATCCTTACAACATCTATTGTCCTTCTTCTTGTTGAATTACGATGATGTTGAAGTTCAATCCCAGCGTGCCGGCGTTCCGAGCAAGCTGGTCTTTACGCTCCCCAGTTCCGAGTATACGGGGATAAGCGCTGCGCCATTAAACCGAATTCTCGAGACGTATCTGACAACAGACACCAACTTTCCATTTAACTTCAATATGTTTGCCAGTGCCGCGTTGATTGTCGATGCCGAGAATCTTCGAATAGAGCGTACGGATGTTACATTTAACTTGGATGGGCAACAGCTGTCCGGTAATTACGATGCCCATTTTGATTACAACTATGAAGATGTAGAACCGATCGAGGATATCGTCATCTCCAATACCGGATTGGAAGTTTTGAATGAAGCCGTTGTTCATATGCTCCAAATGAACTATAGCTACAGCGGAGAATTGCAGCCCGGTCCCATTCAAATTGAAGGTTCCTGGTCCAAGGATCTGCAATCCTACATCAAGGTCTCTTATCAGAATGAAGTGTATCAGGAACTCTACTCGAATAATCAGACTGACACCAGGAAATCCCGTTTTTTCAATCGAGATCCATGGGAAGACGAAACCGGACCCGATGAATCCTACTATTATTCCGGCAACAACTTGAAAATTCTGGAATATCTCAAGAAACATACCTCTATTCCCGATGTCACAACTAGAATCGATGATGGTCGAGAGAAGAAAATCCTACGCTTCCAACTTGAAACATCTGAATGGGAAGACGTTTCTGATTTGGTACACATTTTTAGAAATGATTTTGGAATTGGGTTGTCTTGGGATGCATCCGTGAAGGTGCAGTTCGAATTCCAGATCGATGTAGAAGAGAGCTTTGCAGAATCGATGACCAATACCCTCACTCTATTCGATGATGAACAGCCAAAAACTTACATTCATAAATATGTTTATCATGCTGATCCGTTCGTGAAGATGCCGGCCATAGGCCAATCTTGAATATGGAAAAAGCCGATCGATTTCCGGTCAGGTGACGGAATATCGATCGGCTGCGGAATTGCCGCTCACGATTCAAAACGCAGATTCACTTCACGTTAATCACGACATTCCCTTTCTTGTGGCCTTGATCGACGTATCGGTGCGCCTCGGCCGTTCGCTCCAACGGATAAAAGCGATCGATAACCGGACGCAGCCGTCCCGACTCGCAGAGTTCTATGAGAAATTCCAGCTTTTCCGTCGTTAGTACCGCGCCCCCGCCAATGACTTTCTTGCCGGTTGTCATTTGATAGTACGGTCTTAACGCCAATGGTCCAGCCGTAAGGTAACACCCTCTCTTCATAAGCAGATTCTTGCATTGCTTGAAAGTTGTCTTCAACACCGTGTCAAACACGATATCGTACGTCTCGCCATTTTTCGTATAATCTCCTTGCGTATAATCGATAACCCGATCCGCTCCGAGAGATTTGACCATTTCTATATTCGCGGCACTGCACACTCCGGTTACTTCTGCCCCGAAATACTTGGCTAGTTGCACGGCAAATGTGCCAATACTGCCCGATGCGCCGATAATGAGAACTTTCATGTCGCGACCGATCTTGCCCTCCCGAAGGAAGTGCAGAGCCGTATTCGCTCCAATCGAAAGCGTGGCAGCGTCCTCGTAAGTCATATTTGCCGGTTTGATCGCCACCGCCCCATCTTCCGGCAAACACTTGTATTCGGCATGGGCGCCGAAGTTTGACTTCATCGTGGATGCAATGACCTGGTCGCCGACTTGGAATCGCTTGACCGCTTTGCCGATCGCTTCGACTTCCCCGGCCAGCTCCATTCCGAAAATGGGGTTGCGCGGTTTTCTGAAGCCTAAGGCGATTCTGGCCGGGAGCCAAGCGATGGCGGGAACGGTAAAGCTGCGCATTCTGGTATCTCCGACATTGACGGTTGTCGCGTGCACTTTAACCAGTATTTCATGGTCTTTAGGCACAGGCTTCTCGATCTCCACGAGCCCAAGAATATCCGGAGATCCATACTTGGCAGCTACTATGGCTTTCATCGTCTGCATTACGCGCTCGCATCCTCTCTCTTCCGAATCACCCATTCGGCTACAGCGAGGTTGATCGCCCAGCCTGCGCCCATCAGCAGCGCATGGCCGAGCTCGCTTAGCGGACCGGCGGCTAATTGTCCAGCCGATAGAGTCAGCACCTGCGTACCCGCGCCGAGCCCAATCGCGTATCCACGCATCATCCATGCTCGGTGCCGGACGATATCCCTTCTCCGGATCGCAGTAACGCCGAGCAAGATGGATACAACCATAGCCGACCCCAACAGAAGCCGCAAGGCATATAGCAGCTCGCCAGTACCCGGTTGACGAGGATAAAACAAAGTCATCCACAACGCCGACAGGCCGACCACAAGACCGCTCAGAACCAGAATCCTTCCGGCAGCACGATGCCAGCCGGGCCGGCGCCGTCGGAAACCGGACGCGAACTGGAACGCTCCCAGGAAGGTATACACGGTGGCGCTCAGGATATGCAGGACGACAGGCAAGGGCGATACATGAAACCTTTCGTCGGCTGGAAGGATTGCCGCGCCTCCAGACAGCTCATTCAAACGAAGGGCGCCGGCAATGAGCGGAACGACGCCGAGCAGGAGAAGTGCCGCAGGTACGAGCCATCCTGCCCTGTACACTCCGTGCTGGCGATGATTCTCTGTTGAGAAGTGCATTTCACTCATTCGGGGCCTCCTTCATCTTCCTGCGCGGATGCACCTTCGCACCTCTGCGCAGTTTCCTTACCTAATCATAGGATACATGCTTATAAAGGGAGTTGGCATCACCACATATGGTGATCGTTGTGGTGTTCGAGCGGCTTCGAAGTCGCCGGGGAAACAGGAAGGAGCCCTGGCAGGCCTGCCAGGGCTGGAGTGGTGAGATGTCGTGGCTCTCTAGAACAAATCGAGTTCCTTGGCGCGCCGAACGGCGGCCCGACGGTTATTCACTTCAAGCTTGCTATAGATGTTCTTCGTATGGGTACGTAGAGTATTCAGAGACACGATAAGCTCGCGGGCGATGTCCGGACCGCTTAAATCCGTTGCGAGCAGTCGAAGCACGTCGCGTTCACGTTCGCTTAGCGGCTCGGTCAGCGGTTCGACTGCATCCTGTTTGGAAGATGCTTTGCCCCCATCCTTGCTGCATGCGCTCAGGAGACGTCGGACATCGTACCCGGCTGCTTCTTGTTGGGAGGCTGCTTTCAGCAGTTCCGCCATGGGTCGTCCCTCGTCTGCAAATATGCGGACATAGCCTTCCGGCTCAGCCAAAGTCAGGGCGCGCGCCAATGGCACCAGCGCCGCAGGGATGTCGCCCTTCGCACGGTAGACCATTGCTTGTACTACCAGAATTTCGATCGCGCTGCCCGTCCTCCCGCCATCCTCTGCCGCTTGGAGAAGGCGTTCCAAGAGTCCCCATGCCTCAAGCATCGGACGACCCGCACCATCCTTCATATACTGAGCGAGAAGTATTCTGGCCAAGGTGATGTGCTCAAATTCCCGTTGGTAGCTAAGATCGTCCTGAGCGGACAGGCCCCTCTTCCGCACCCATTCGTGGGCTTCGCCTAATCTGCCCTGCGCGATCCACAACCGGGCCTTAAGCGCCGTTACGGGACGCACGTTGAGGAAGAAGTCGCTCGCATACAGCCGCTCTGCTTCGTGGAGCAGCTCGAGCGCCCCGTCCAGATCTCCTTGGGCCTCCCGTATTCGCGCCATGGCGACGCGCCAGCGATACCGGTTCTGCGGGAATCCGGTATGCTCGCCCTGCTCCTTGCTTCTCAGCAAATACTGCGTTGCCGCATGCAGGTCGTCATGTTCGCGGCAGAGTTCGCTCATTCCCACGTAAACGTCCGCCGTTCCCCGCATCTTAGGCTCGCCCTGGTCGATTGCAAGCTGTAATCCCCGTTCATAGGTACGCATCGCCTCGCGGAGCCGGCCTTGGGCGATTCTTATATCCGCCAGAGCGATTGCGCCATTGATGGCATCCGGAATGGCTCCGGCCAACTGCACATTCGCTATGCCGTCCGAGAACATCCTGTGGGCAGCCTCGAGATCTCCGTCCCTCCAGGATGCGAGTCCCAGGAGCGCCGCTGCCGCTCCGCGCCGGAGATGATCGTCCTCCGGGGCGAGATCGAGCACTTGCCGGGCATATTCCACGGTGGCGGGCATATCGCCCGCAATCAAAGCAATCCCGGAACGGTACATGGCGATCGAACCGGGGAGACGGCGAAATTCCGCCTCGTCCACGACGACCATTTTGGCATCCGATTCTTCTTGCCGTTCACGCCTGTCTGCCGTGATTTCCAGCCAGCGCTCGGCATCCCGCAGCCGTTCCCTGGCTTCCTCCAAATGGCCGCCAGCCAGCAACGCCCCGGCATACCAGACGCTGAGCACAGGCCTGCAACGTACCAACTCAGCGGGAAGCTCCTTCACCCATCTCAGCATTACAGCCTCTTGTCCGCTTCTGGCCATGGCTGGACATGCCGGCTCGATCAAGTCCGCCACCCGCGAGTAATCCTTGGCAGCCAACGCATGGCGAATCGCGTCAGCCGCCGAGCCATTCCGTTCGTACCATAGGCTCGCGCGCAGATGCAACTCCGCAACTTGATCCGGGCGGTCCGCCCTTAGATGCGCAGAAAGAACTTCGGCGAATAGATGGTGATATCGATACCATTGGCGTCTGTCATCCAGAGAAACGACGAAGAAATTGCCTCGTTCCAGAAATTCGAGCCGCGCATGTCCTTCTTCCTGGCCGGTGACCGCATGACACAACGATCCATGCAGCCGGTCGAGAATCGACGTCTGAAGCAAGAAACTCCGAATCTCTTCGGGCTGACGCCGCAGAACTTCTTCGATAAGATAATCCGCAATGTACCGATGATCTCCGGCGAATGATCGTATGAACGCCGAAATATCATGGCAATCCCGCATCGAAAGTGCTGCCAGCTGGAGTCCTGCAATCCAGCCTTCCGTACGGGTTTCCAGTGCAGCAATATCGTCGGGCAGGAGGTCAAGGCCCATCACTTGGTTGAAGAAGGCAGCCGCTTCTGCGGAATTAAACCGCAAGTCGGCGGAACGCAGTTCAGTCAAGTGGCTTCCGGCGCGCAACCGGCCAAGGGGCAATGGCGGATTTTCACGGGTGACCATGACCAGGTGCATTTGAGGCGGGATATGCTCGAGCAGAAACAAGAGGCAGTCGTTAATCTGTTTGGAGCCTATAACATGATAGTCGTCCAGGACGAAAACGTATTTGCCTGGAAGTGCCGAGATTTCATTGAGCAGCTTCGTGAGCAACGATTCGATTGGCGGCAGCTGCGGGGAATCCAGCGCGCCTATGACGCCTTCTCCAACCTTGCCCGCTATCGTCTGCAGAGCTGCGACAAAGTGAGTCAGGAACCGTACCGCGTCATTGTCCCCTTCATCCAGTGACAGCCAAGCAACAGGTCGGCCGCAAACAGCCGCCCATTCGCTGACCAGCATCGTTTTGCCGAATCCGGCGGAGGCGGCAATCACAGTCAACTTGCGGTCCAAACCTTCATTCAGCCGCTCGATCAGATGCGGCCTGCGAACGACCTTCGTCCTTGGCTGAGGAATGAACAGCTTCGTTGTAAGAATCGGCATTCGATCGCTCCTCCATCTTGTAGAATCGCAGGAAGAGATACACACCGATAGCGATGACGACGATACCGGTCCAGAAGAACCACACTTGAACGCCGAAGCGATCGACGACGGGGCCGGCTGCCGCCAGCCCCTGAATAGCCATCATTATTACTGTCTAAAGCTTCTTGCCATACTGCTGGTAGGAAACCGTGATCTTGCTGTCCTCGACTGTCTTCGGTACGATGCCGTTCTTCTTTAACATTTTCTTCACTTGATCATCGTAGTTCACTTTGCCCTTCGGATGCGATTTGGTTGTCGTAATGTAAGTGTCGCCGGGACATGTGAATTCGTGGCTGCCGGTATTGTCCGTGTATGTGCCGGTAACGTCCTTGACGTAAATTTCCGTCTGCTGACGCTGAATGACCTTCTTCTGAAGCGTCTTGTCCCCCGCGCTCTCCGCTTTCATTTGAAGTGTCCGTGCGTCCGCAGGAGCGGCTTTCATCTGGAGCGCCTTCGTACCCATCCGATCCGCTTCCGCTTCGAGCGCAGCATCGTCGTTGATCGCCGCATTCTTTTCCATCGTGGTCGGTTGGACGCGCCCCTGCATCTGCTGTACCACATGCCAGCCCTCGTGCGGCAGATGTTTTTCCTGACCCGGCCCGACATGGATGTCCTTGCCCTGGGCATATGCGAGCGCATCCAATTGCGCGGGCTTGTCCGAATTATAATGAACGTTCACATCCGACAAATCCATGCCCGAGAGCTGCTCCAGCCCCGACTTCAGGTTGTCGGGCATGCCTGTGCGGTTCTCCCGGCTCGCATTCGGTGTTTCCGACAAACCGGATTGGCGCTGCACAGTCGTCTGAGTGCTTAAAAGCTGCATGACCGCCTGGTTGCCCATCGTCTGCTGCAATTGCGTGATGGAGCGGGATTCGGCAGATAACCCATCCTTCTTGGACTTTCCTTGTTCAAACTCGAGATCGCGTTTGAGCTGAACATTTCGTTTCACGTCCTGACTGGCGTATGTATACATCATGCACCTCGTTTCAAGTAGTGAATTCGCATTTTCTATCATTAATTCTCCATGATTCACCAACTATCCTCCCGATCCCCAATTTATCTTTCTCATGCGGAAGATGCTCTCGGGGCATCCGTCGTGAACGTGGCTCATTTACTATGTTACAATGATGGAAAAATGGTACAAAGCGGAGAGTTGGAATAAAGCGATGATCTCTGAAATCGGAATGCGACGATTGTGCAATCAGCGAGTGGCGGGCGAACGGTTCGCAAATCCCGGCGATGTCGTGCGTCATCTAGGCGCCGTGCAGGCACAGGATTATCATCAAGCGCTGTGGGCGATCGCCTCGCGCATGGAGCAGGGCGCAGCTGTCGCGGATATCGAGCGAAGTATCACGAATGGTGACATCGTACTGACGTGGTCGATGCGAGGAACGATTCATGCGGTGCCGCCGGAAAACGCGCGGTGGATGCTGGCCGCCCTGGCACCGCGTCTGCTTGCGGGGGATAAGCGCAGGCTGGAGCAGCTGGAGCTGACTCCGGACATTCTGGATCGGAGCAAAGAGCTCGTCCTCCGCGCGCTCGAAGAACGCAAGCTCGTCACACGCCCGGACCTCATGCAACTGCTCGAGGATGCGGGGATCCGCACGGACGGTCAGCGGGGCTATCATCTGCTGTGGCGATTGGCGCAAGAAGGCTTGATCTGCCTCGGGCCGCGGGAAGGCAAGCAGCAGACGTTCGCGCTGCTGGACGATTGGATACCGCGTGCGCGGAACGTGCCGCGGGAAGAAGCGATTGCGATGCTTGCCGAACGGTACTTTGCCGGTCACGGACCGGCGACGGCGCAGGACTTCGCGTGGTGGGCGGGCTTGACGCTTACGGATGCCCGCCGTTCGGTCGAACTCGTCCGCGATCGGCTTGAATCGGCGACTATCGGCGATCAAGCGTATTGGAGCGCGCCTTCGGCAGCCGGCACCACGGATAAGAAGAACGCATATACCGAGCCGTCTGTCTATCTGCTGGCCGGCTTCGACGAATATTTACTCGGTTACAAGGACCGTTCCGCCGTAATGCGGGAAGAGCATGCCCGCTTCGTCACCCCCGGCAACAACGGCGTTTTCATGCAGATGATCGTCATAGACGGTCGAGTGGCCGGCATATGGAAACGCACAATCAAGTCCAAAGGCGTGAACATCGTTCTGCATCCGTTCGTGAAGCAGGATGACCGAGCGGATGAGCTGCGGGCTGCCGCTATGAGCTATGGCCGATTCCTCGGGCTGCCCCTATTGTCGGTGGATATGCAGGTTCTGGAGATGCAATGAGGCTGGCTGCTCGTCCGCGATTCGCCGTCAAGCTTTCCTCTGCATGAGGTGCTTGATCTTCCAGATAACTCGCGAAAGCGTCCGCAAGCGCTTCAGCCGTGCGCAAGCTTTCCTGCAGCGTGTTGTTCACGCTCCCGATCTCGACGAGCAGGCTGCCGGGGGAGATCGATTGGTTGTATTCCCCGTTCCCTTGATGCTCGCTCTTGGTCAGAATCCCGCGCGACAATCCCGGATATCTGTCATTCAGCAGTTTATTCAGCGCTTCGGCGAACGCTTTGTTCTCTTCGTACCGTTCATGAGCGGTGCCGATGACGAATAGGATCCGCGCATAAGCCGTGCCGTCGATCGTGACGGTCGTCTTCTCGCGCGCGATGTTGGCATCTCGGTGAAGGTCGAAGAAATAGCGAATGGACGGGTAGGCTTCGCGCGCCTTGTCGACGGAACGGCGGGATACCGCATAAGACTGGCCGTAGTCCAGTTTTTCCCGCTTCAGCGTTTCCGAGAAGTCCTCTTCGCCAGTCAATGCCGGTATGCCTTGATCCTGCAACAGCTGCGCGAATCGATCGCCGACGAGCGTAATGTTCACCTCATCATCGGAGGGGGACGATCCTTTCTTCTCCAGCATGACATGATTCCACGATTCCCGGTTGTGCGAATGATAGATAAATACCGTTGGCGTTGCAGACTTATCGGATTTCGCGGGAGACGTCAACGCGGCATTGCGGCTCAGGAAATCCGTCTCCACGACCCAACTGGCAATATAGGCCTTGCTCTTGTTCGGAAGCGTGACCTTATACCATTCGCCCTCCGTGCCGGAGATCGGGTACGTTGTGCCGGGTTTCGCCTTGCCTATAATGGAATAGTCGGTCCCGGGTCCGCTTCGCAAATTCGTCACGTCGATGATCTTGACCGTGGTCGCCTGCTTCAATTGCGCATCTGCGGCTGCCTTCTTCTCCGTGGCTTTGGCCGACTCGCTATCCTCATATTTGATGTATTGCCCGAACACCCAGCCTGAAGCATCGTCCGCAAGTCGAATTTTTGTCCATTCGGTCTGCTTGTCCAACACTGCATACTTCTGGGATTTACCGATCTTGCTCACGATCTTGGCCGTCAAACTCGGTGCAGCGCGAACGTTCAACACGTCAACCGTGCTTCTCGCGTATTCCGTAGGCGCAGCCTGACTGGAGGCATCGGCCGCGGCAAAGCTGCCGAACAGGAGCGCAACGCAGACGATCGCGCTTGCCATGGTCTTCCGTATCACTATCACGCCACTCCCTATGTCGAGGATCGTCTCTATCATTCCATTTCGACATAGATTGGCAGAATCCTCTAGCGTTCGTTGCCGGCCGTTAGGCGTTCAGCCCAGTTCCCATGCTTCCAAAAACTTCAACGTCACCGGGCCGTTTCGCGAGGCTAGTCGATGGTAAGTACGATCTTGCCGCGGCCGTGCCTCGTTTCGATGGCCCTGTGCGCATCGTCTGCTCGTTCCAGCGGGAAGGTCTGCCGGATTTGAATGCGAAGCTTTCCCTTTGAATGCAAATCAACCAATTCCGCAAGGCGGGCTGCCGAGCGTTCGCCGCGGACGACTTGAAGGCCGAGTTCCTCAATGAGGTCGTGGGCATAGAACGTGCAGATGCGTTTTCTGTCCTCCACCAGCTCTACCGCAGCTCGAAGCCCTTCTCCTCCGGCGGTATCAAATGCGGCGTCGACGCCGCCCGGAGCGATCGCCTGTATCCGCTCGACCAGACCTTCCTCATACGTAATCGGAATAGCGCCCAACGAGCGAACATAGTCGTGGTTACGTTCGCTGGCCGTGCCGATGACGGTACTGGCCCCCCATTCCTTAGCCAGTTGTACGGCAAACGCTCCCAGAGATCCGGCAGCGCCGTTGATCAGTACAGTTTCTCCAGGGCCAACACCGATAGCTTTCAATGCGATATAAGCGCCCTGGCCATTGCCGGTAAGCCCGCCTGCCTCTTCCCAGGACATCGTTTGGGGTTTACTCACGATTTGGTCGGTGCCGACGACCACATATTCGGCGTAGCAATTCAATAGGGCGAAACCGAGCACTTCACTGCCCACGGAGAAGCCGGTTACACCGTCCCCTACCTGATCTATAATTCCTGCGAATTCATTGCCTGGAATTTGCGGAAGATTCACCGCCGGCCCATACGACGGCGTCCATCCGCTGCGCACTGAGCAGTCGTAATGCTGTACCCCGGCTGTTTTCACCCGGACCCTGACTTGCCCCGGACCGGCCTGCGGATCGGGAAATGACATGACCTCCATGACCTCGGGTCCTCCGGCCGAACGAAATGCTGCTGCTTTCATTGTGCAATTCTCCCCTCTTACCCCTATTTTGAAGCGTTTATCGTAAAGTTTTTAATGCGCCGCTCCATGCGATAAGTTCATCTAACATTGCGTTTACTTTCTTAATGTGCCGTTCGGCAGGCATTAATGTTTTGTAGTTTTCAAAATCCGTAAACATCGACAATGTTGGATGTGCGCGAACGTCTGCTACGAGCAATTCCCCTAAGATTCCGCGTAAATGTTCGGCTGCGCGGGCCCCGCCCGTTGAACCGTAGCTAACGATGCCGGCGGCCTTATTTCCCCATTCGTCCCGCGCTGAATCCAGTGCATTTTTTAATGCTCCCGTAATGCTATGATTGTATTCTGGGACAATAAACACGAACCCGTCCAAGCTGGAAAGCTTTTCTGGCCAAGCGATTAATCCAGGCTCATTCCCTGTGCCTTCTCCAACAAAAGGCAATTGAAAGCTTGCGATATCTACGATTTCATAATTCGCATCTCCGCGCCCATCGGCAATTTCTTTAACCCAATTTCCTACTTGCGGACTTACCCGTCCTTGACGTGTGCTTCCTAAAATGATACCGATGTTTAATTGTTTCATTTTAATTCCTCCTTCCATCCATGTTGGCTCGCCTGTGCTGTATTTTTTGCAACAGGGTCTTGTTTTCTGTACATTTATTATTTTACAATCACCTTTAGATAAACAAAAATATATCTTTTAACATAAGGGTCATATACTCAGGTATATGGGGAGGCAAGAAGCGTATGGAGTTGCTGCAGTTGCGGTATTTTCGAACGGTAGCCCGGTTAGAGCACATGACGAAGGCGGCTCAGGAACTATGTATCGCACAGCCTGCATTGAGCAAGACGATTTCAAGGCTGGAGGAAGATGTAGGGGTTCCGTTGTTCGACCGGTACGGAGGGCGGATTCGCCTAAATGCGTTCGGCAAGACGTTTCTGCACAAAGTCGAGAAAGCGCTCGCCCTGTTGGATGAAGGAAAGAAAGAAGTGTCCGAGCTGGCGGGACTCGAGCAAGGGAGCATTCACCTCGCGACATCGACGCTGGATCGGTTATCGGATGCGCTGGGCGAATTTCTTGCGCTGTATCCGGAAGTCAACTTTCGGATTACGCAGGCTTCGATGGAAGAGATCACGCATTTAGTGGAGGGTGGTGAGGTCGACCTGATCTTTACGCCGCTGCCGATCGATCGGCCCGACATTTGCGCGGTGTCCGTCCATAAGGAAGATGTTTATTTGGCTGTTCCCCAAGGACACCGTTTTGCCGGGAGAACAAGCATTCGCTTGAGCGAGCTGGCGGAGGACCCGTTTATCGGGTACAAAGAGGGGTTTCCTTTTCAGCAAATGAACGATTTGTTACTTCAAGAAGCCGGGATAGCGCCTAACTTCGTTTGCCGGGTCGACGAGCCTGCCGCCATTGCAAGTCTTGTCCAGGCAGGGCTGGGTGTTGCACTTGTTGGAAATTGCGGCGGCCCGGACTCCCGGATGAACTTGCTGCCTATTGAGTTCCCCGTTTGTCAACGTAATTTTCAAATTGTGTGGTACGAGAAGCGGTACTTGTCCCTCGCCGCGCGCAAGTTCCGCGACTTTCTCGTCGGGTACTTTGCCAAATCGGCGGAGCTGGATACTTAACCATGCATGCCGAGCAAATCACGCATACCCTGAAATTATATTCAGGGAAGGCGGGACCGGAAGCCAAATGAGAACCTATGTCGCGCTCGGAGACTCCATTACCGCAGGTGTGGGGGCATGTTCAAAGGCAACGGCATACCCTTCTGTCGTCTCAAAGCTATTATGCGAACAATCCTCGAAAACGGCAGTGGACACATTCGCGCATACTGGCTGGACAAGTACCGATTTACGGCGCGCCTTATCGGTACATGACTATATCCCCGTTCGCAGATCTACCGTCACGAGCATCTGGATTGGCGGCGATAATTTGGTTGCGGCGGGGCTGCTTGCCCTGCGAGGAGCGGGGCTCAAGGCCTTCCCGAAGTCATTGTCACAGTACGAAAATGATTTAACCGCGATCCTTAAAACCATTCGTCGAATCAGCAACACATCGATTGTGTTGTGCACGCAATATAATCCTTTTCCCAACACCCCTGCAGTCGCACCGGTCATTCAATCCTTGAATGGGATTACACGACGAGCCGCCTCCCAGTACCGCACAGAGATGGCGCCGATCGATCAATGGTTCGAAGGCAAACAAGCCGCACTCCTGGCGGGTTACCGAACCGGACGTTTGGAGGACGGCACAGCGGGTTCGTTTCCCATTCACCCTAACGATAAAGGACACCTGCTGATTGCCCGCGGCTTGCTTCCACTGATCATAAGTTAATATTTTCTTCATTCAAACTTCCTTCGATAATTCGTTAAAGCAAGTAGAGGGAATATATACCGGTAGCTATGATAATGGATATAGAACGCTCCTCCCATACCTTGGCCTTTTGGATAGTCGGTGGTCCAATCCTCTTTCTCAAAGGAATCCAGCAAATAGGTGATTCCTTTCCGGATGGCTTCAGTCGGCCGGTCAGCAATCGTGATCAATGCATCCAGCGCCCAAGCCGTGTCCGTCAGCGTGCTCGTCTTTAACGGAACGTAGGTCATTTGAATGTCGCTTTGGCACGATTCGCCCCATCCGCCGTCCGGATTCTGAATGCTCAACAGCCATGCCGCCGCTTTTTGAATGCTAGGGTGACTATTCGGTATGCCCACTGCCTTCAAGCCTGTGGTCGCCCCCCATGTGCCGTAAATATAACAAATCCCCCACCGTCCGTACCACGATCCGTCAGCCCGCTGATTTTGGAATAGCCACTGCACCGCATGTTGGACGGCCGAATGGCTGTCGGGAAGATTCGTATAGTTCCCTAGAAACTCAAGCGTTCTCCCGGTCAAATCCGCACAAGAGGGATCTATCAGCAAAAACTGGCCCTTCTCAAGCGGAAGGAATTGCAAAAGTTTAGAATCGGTATTTTTCTCAAAAGCGGGCCAGCCGCCATTATCGTTCTGCATCGACAGCAGCCAACTGACGCCCCTTCCCCAGGCAGTTGGTTGGTGCGACGCCATTCTGGTTATGGACCTTAACGCGGCCGTTGTATCGTCCACGTCCGGATTCATGGTATTCACATCCGAAAAACCCCAGCCGCCAGGCGGTACGCCCGGATTGTGCACAGCCCAGTCGCCATAGCGCTCATGCTGTCGACTCAGCAAATACTGATTCGCCTTCGTCACCATAGGGTCATCGTGCGAAACGCCCGCCGCCTGGAGCGTATTACTGATTAACGAGGTATTCCACACATTTGCCGTGGTGTATTGCATATGGGGAAGACCCTTTACTTCGCATTTCATGGCCCGAAGTCCCTCGACGGCCTTGATAATAACCGGATCCGTTTTCTTATACCCTAAAGAGAGCAGGGCAAAAATCATCAGAAAGGTACAGCTAAAATAACTGTAAAAAGTTCCGTCCGGCTCCAAATGGTTCAGCATATATGTTTCGGCACGCTCCAGGGCTAAGCGACGCAGCTCGCTTTGGACGCCGAGCAATCGTTTGACTCCGTCCTGAATCAAGGAGAACAGCGATCGCCACTCCCTTGAGTGAACCCATTCGTCCTCTCCATCTCTCATCCCTTTCAAATCAGACAAGTTAGGCGCATAGGCGGATGGAATGGAAAACTTTCGTTCTGCCAGTATCATGATCGGAGTCAAATTGGCTCTCCCGTACACGGAAAAGGAATAGAAATTGATCGGAAAGTGGTAGGGGAGCAGAATCATTTCAATGGGGAGCGGGGTATGGGAGGGCCATTCGTATTGCCCGGTCAATGCGAGCATGATTTTCGTAAAGGTACTCACTTCCGATAAACCGCCGTTCGCGAGAATAAATCGGTTAGCGGCTTGAAGACGCTCATCATCCTTGCGGTACAATCCGGAAAAAAGCAGAGCGTAATAAGCCTCTACGGTGGCCGTTACATTGCCCTCTCCTTCGTCATAGAAAAGCTTCCATGCGCCATTATCCTGCTGCCTGCTTATGATCCTTCGGCAAAGCCCTTCGAATAAATCCCGATCATCAATTTCTAAAGTACGTAATAAAATAATCATATAAGCATCGGTAGAAATGCCAGTTTCAAATGGATAAGCCCACGAGCCGTCGGGAGATTGGTCTTTTCGAAGCGTATCCAAGATCCACCTTCTCGCTTTATCTGTATCCATCATCCCGGCACTCCTTCCTCCCACGAAAGCATCTATAGGCTATACATATTCGGCGCTTCTAAAGAGGATTCATAAGGGAGGGAAGAGGCTATTCTTTTCATCCGAAACCGCCATCAAACACCGCTTGAGTCGATTCGCGAACAATTAAGGAAACGAAATAAACACACTCCTGCCGCTTCGAATGAGTTGGCCCTCTCAGATCACAAGCTTTTGAACAAAATGAAATGGATGACCCACGAGCACAACCTGAATAATTTAACGAGAACGAAAGCCTATCTCGAGTTTTATCTCCGGCATCCTGAAGTCCACTGGGCATTCTTGGGCCATATGGTCTCACGCAATGGCGGATGGAATATGACCGATCTCAAGGGCGAGTTTCTAACCAAACTGCTCTCGGAGAAGGAGCAGATAACCTTCTTTCATTTTTTAGAACGCGGCAATTGGCTGATTTTCCAAGATGTATACCCGCAATTCCTACTTTACGAGGAGAGTCTGAAGCAAAATAAACCTTTGTTTTATTTGATGCCCTTATTAAATGTTTCGATTTTTATGGAGACGGTTTGGAACTATTTTTGGAGAGCCCGAGACTCCTATATTCTGTGTATCGCGTTAGTCATCAACGAACAAAGCTACTTGGAACAAAGGGTCGTTCATAATCCCCATTATCAAAAAGAAGTGTTATCCAAATTCGAATTTCTCCTTCAGGATTGGCTGTCCTTTAATCAAATTCTTTTTCCTTCGGAAGGCGAGCATATCAAGGGGCAAACCCTTCACCAATTCCAGTCTCTTCATGAGCGTATCTTGCTCGGAAAAAGGCTGTATGCCATTTTATTTAAAAATAAGGATTTCAACGCGCAGGCCCTGGATTGGGCGAAACGTCATCGGCACACGGGATCCAGGAGGGATTACTGGCCGCATTTGTTCCATTATGTAAACGAAGGCACACCGGGAATCACATATCCCTTAAGGATAAAATCCTGCCGGCTTCGCAAAGGAGCGAAGAGAATTTATAGCCCCAAACTTGAGCATGCCTGGAAAAATGTAAGTCAACCTGAGGCAGAACCAGGAGATTGGTTTCAAGACCTGGGCGTAGTGAATTATTTAGAGGATGACCTCGAAATAATGGACGGTGAGATTAAGAGTGAATACTGTAAAACATTGGGACGGCTTGAGGCTGCCGCACTTGCCCAAAAAACGATATCCTTTTTGGAATAAAGATCGTTTAGCGTGCGCGCTCCTGTCATCCCTGGTGGGTACCTATTTGGATCTTTATTTTGTCGGCAAAGGGCTGTATCAGTTTCCTCACCGGCTGCTGCCGGAAATTTTCTCGATTAATATCGTCTTCACTTTAATCGGGCTGCCTCTATTAACGATGGTTTTTTTGTACTGCCTCACCCATGTGAATACATTAGGGAAAGCATGCTTGATCTTGTTTGCTAGCCTGTTGATGTCCATTGTGGAAAAACTGGCAGAACGACTAGGGGCGTTCGTCCATTCCGATCAATGGATACATTTATACAGCTTTTTTGGATATTTGCTGTTTTTGACGGTAATATCAACTGTATATTTTACAGCCGTTCGAAACAGCTCGGCATAATCGAAAACATGGATTTATTTTTTGCCAGCTTGAACAATCTATATAGATGAGGCAGCTTCAAGAGAAGGCGCGTCGGAGGTGTCCTGTGTGACTTCAGTTCGAGATAAACCGAATAGAAGCGGGCTGAAAACCTATTTAGCGTTCACCTTCACTCTTCAGACCGATATTCCAATATATCTCCTGGCTGACAGTCCAACGCTTTACAGATCGCTTCCAGCGTGGACAAGCGAATCGCCTTCGCCTTGCCGTTTTTCAAGATCGACAGATTCGCCATCGTGATGCCGACTCTCTCCGACAGCTCGGTGACGCTCATTTTCCGCTTGGCCAACATGACGTCGATATTGATAATGATCGCCATCTCATCCACCTCAGATCGTTAAGTCGTTTTCGGATTTGATGTCGATGGCGCTTTTCAATAGCTTCTGGAGCACGGCGGCGAAGAAGGCGATCACGATGGAGGCAAATGCGATGGCCATGCCGATCACGATGAGCCCAGGGGCGTCGTCATCCTCCGCGATCAGATACAAGAAGGGCAAGATGGCCACAAACAAGCAGCTGATCGCGATGGCGCAATATTTGATGTTCTTCAAAGCAGTTACGGACAAATCCGAAAATGCAATGGTCTTGTCGATGTAGTTCAACAGCTTGTACGCTTGATACAGCGCAATGAAATACGGGATCGCCGCGGCGTACAAACCGACGATCACGGGCAGGACGGTCCACATTTCATAATGTTCGTTCAGACCGCTCGCAAACTGAGGCAGCCCCAATAAACATGCGGCAACAATCGGTATCGCGATAACATATAAAGCGATCTTCAGAAAAAGAGTCGATACGCGCTCCATCCCTCGCACCTCTCAACGTAAGTTTACGTTGATTGTAGCACGAAAATTTATTGATTTACAACAAATATTTATTTTAAATTAATACTACATTCGTCGATGCATGCTATGCTTGGAACAGAATCGGCCACGCCTCGCCTTCGAAGCGCTCTCCTTCGCGTCCCTGCATCATCCGGGCGTTAAAGTGCGAATCGCCTTTCGGATCGTACTTGTACCGCGTATCGCCGGTCATCAGGTGGACGGCCATCGAACGGCGCGCGGCATCCGTGACGTTCGCGCCGCTGCCGTGGATCGTCAGCGCATGATGGAAGCTGACTTGTCCGGCTTTCATCACGATCGGAACCGTGGTGAACCGCTCGTTCTCGGGAATGTCCATCATGTCCTTCTGCTTCTCCAGATTCTGCTCGAAGAAGTCGTTGACGTTCAGCAAGCCCCATTGATGGCTTCTCGGAACCATTTGCATGCAACCGTTGGACAAATCCACATCGGTGAACGCGACCCATGCCGTAATCAGCGTCGGCTCCTTGCAGCACTGCCAATACACATAATCCTGGTGCCAGCCGACGTTCGCCGTCTCTTTGCCCGTGCCCCTGCCCGGTTTAAACAACAATTGGTCATGAAACAGACGAATCATCGACGTGTCCATCAGCTTGGCCGCGATCGCTCCAATCGTCGGATCGGTCGCCACCTTGCGAAGCGTAAGATCCGACCAATGGGAATTGTCCGTCTTGCGCAATGCCCTCGGATTATCATGCGCCTCAAGCCAATTGCAGACGGGTTCCCTCCCCGTCTCATAGATCCCTTTGTACATACGATCCTGGTGGTCGACGATTTCGGCCAGTTCGTCGGCCGAGAAGATGACCGGCGATACCCAATAACCGTTTTCTTTAAAGAACCGAATGTCCTCTTCTTCCGGCACAATAGTCTCCCGCGCTTTCATTGCCATAGCCAGCACCTCTTGTCATCCTATAATTTTAATTCTATGATCATAATAATTCGCATCTTTAGCGAAGTATTTAGAGGAAGTTTGCGTTATTTTAAACATTATGATCATTCATCCGCAGGAGGAATCGTCCATGACTGACCCGCTCTCCGTAAGGGAGACAGCACCGAAGCGGCCCGTTGTCGTGCATACCGATACGGAATACCGAAGCGAGCTCCCGTTCAGCCCGGAACCGAGCAATCTCTACTATATCGGCGTCAATCATAAGGAAAATTGGAGCACGGCAGTCCACTATCACGACCACTACGAGCTCGTCTACCTGGACAGCGGTCACAGCTCTTACAAAATCGACAAGACGCTGTACGGCATACACGAGGGAGAACTGCTGGTGACAAAGCCGGGGGAGGCACACTTCGGGCTGGCCGGGGAACAGGCTCCGTTCATGCTGTATTACATCGGATTTACGCTTGAACGGATGCCAGTATTGCACAACGAATTTTATCGCATAGGCCTTGGGCGCGTCGCCAAAGACGCACACGGCCGCATCAAATCTTTGTTCGAGCAGATGTTGTCCGAATTGCGTCGGCAGCGGGATTTCATGCAGCCGATGGTGGAGGCGTTATTCCAGCAGTTGCTGGTGCTGGCGCTAAGGCTGCTGCGCGACCCCGACCTCGTCGGAGAGACACAGCCGAAGCCGCTGCAGCCCGCAATCATCCAAGTCATCAATCAACTGCACCGCGAAATCCGTTACGACTATGACTTGGATAAGATCGCCCGCGCGATTCCCGTCAGCCGCTCCCACCTTGCGCGCGAATTCAAGCACGCCGTCGGCATCCCGATCGGGCAGTACATCCGCAATCTGTGCGTCGATAAAGCCAAGTCGGAGTTGCGCGGAACGTCCAAGCCGATCTCGCAAATCGCCGAAGAGCTTCGGTTCTCTTCTATTCACACGTTCAGTATCTTCTTTAAACGTTTTACCGGATATGCGCCTTCGGCGTATCGAAGATTGTAGCGCAGCGGCCTCCATTGGAATGAAAAACATTATCTGTTGATATAATTTTCCCGATACTGACCCGGGGTGCAGCCCTCCAGCTTGCGAAAATACCGGATAAAGTTAGCCGACGTATTGTATTTCAGCCTCTCGGCAATTTCCGATATTTTCATATCCGTTTCAATCAGCCATTTCTTGGCCATCCTCATGCGGTACTCCGACAAATAATCGCTGAAATTGACGCCCGTTTCTTTGCGGAACACTTTGGTCAAGTAGTTGGGACTGTAGTTCATGCGGCGGGCACAAACCTCCAGCGTCAAGTCGGTATCGAAGCCCGTTTCGATGAAGCGGATGATTTCGCTGGAAATGCTCTGATATTGCTCGTCCCGCCGCTGCTCCAAATGCTCCAGCAGCGGCGACATGACGGCGTGCTGAAAGAACTGTTCCACTTGGCCGGCCGTCGTCAAGCCAAACAGCTGAATGAACAAATCCTGCTCTGCGGCGTACAGCCGATTGGGATTGACTCCGGCGTCCTTGACGGCCTGCAGCATCTGCAGCAGGAGGCGGACGAAGGACATGAAATAGGCCTCGTGCGTCCGCTCGTCTGCGGCAATGGCGGCTATCAATTGAGGCAGCAGCAATGCGGCCTGTTCCCGATCTGCCAGCTTGAGCGCGTCGAGCAGCTGCTGCTCAAGCGCATCCGGATAATGCTGGGGAACGCTCTGCTCCGGCTGCACTTCTTCAATAAACAAAATCGACTCCTCGCCGAGCTTCATCCGGTATTTCAACGCGATCAGCGCTTCCCGATACGCTTCGCGGATATGCTTGAAATCGGCAAAGACCCGGCTGAAGCCGATGCTGATTTTCAGTTCCAGATAGCGGCTGACCATGTCCATGACGCGCTGCGCCATCGAATCCAGGTAGGCCTTGAACGGCTGAGCGTCGGACGCCGATCTGCCCAGCAAAGTCACCTGCGAATCTCCCATCACGACAGGATGCAGCCGGCATTCTGCGGCAACAAGCTCGGAAACGATGTTGTTCAAGGCAAACATGAGCAAATCCCGGTCCTGTTCCTGAAACCGCGTGCCTGCCAGCGTATCGATCTGAATCGCCATGACGCACATGTCGCTCCAGCCGAGCGGGTGTCCGAACATTGCCAGCTTATCGTGAATTTCCGCCTTGGCCGTATCGCTCTGAAACAGCTTGAACACGAAATATTCCTTCATTTGAAGGGATTGTCCCTGCATTTCCTGCAGGAGCCGGCTCTCCCGCTGCAGCTGCCCGCGAAAACGCTCGTTCATAAATTCGAATTCGTTGCCGGCGGCAGCCGTACCGGCGACCTCTGGCGCATTCCTTACCAATTCATACAGGCTCCGGATCGGCTTGTACATTTTCCTGGATCCTAGATAGGAGATGAGCAGGGCAACCGCCAATATGCCAAGACATAAGAGCAAAGTGAACCAGCCGATATCCCGGGACTCTTTGTTCAGCTCGTCGATCGATACGACGGACAAATATCCCCATCCATTGTATGACGATATACGGTAGCTAACCCCTACCCGCTCCTTGTCCGCGCGAGCCGTATAGTAGCCATACTCCTCTGCGGCAATCGCCTTGCCGCCAAACGGGAGGGTGTCGAACCGCTTGCCCAGGGCGGACCCATAGTTGCCGGCGAACACGTATCGCGCTTCATCCATGACCAGAACATTGCCGAGTTTCGACTCTCTGCCGATCAGCTTGTTGATTTCGAAGATCGGAATGGACATGATCAGCAGCCCGGTCGGTTCGGCCGAATAGGCCGGAATTTTTTTGATCAGATTCATGGCGTTCGGAGCGGCGGACCAGAACGACGTTCTCGGATCGTTCAACCACTGCTCGTATTCGCCCCCGTCGATCGCGGGGAGTACAGACAATCCGGCATCGCCGACCGACCATTTGCCTGTCAGACTGACCAACTCCGTGCTCATGGCGACGAGTTGGCTGCTTTGCAGCTTGCTCATGGCTTCGAGCAGATCTTGTACCGTGCCCACGCCGCTGACGTCGCTTCGCAAGCTTTCCCGCAATGAGGCGACGACGAGCGGCTGGTTCATATACTGGATGGCCGAATAGTCGATCAGGCGCAGCAACTGCTCGATTTGCGACTCCGTTTGCTGCAGCATCTGCTGATTGCTCTCGTTCACCTTCGCCTGCAACGTACCGGACGCCGTATAATAGGAATAAGCGCCCAGTACGATAACCGGGAACGTTCCGAGCAGCAAGCTGAACCAGATGAGCTTTGACAAAAAGGACGACGCACGGTATTTCATGGTTAAGCCTCCGCCGATCGTGTTCTTGTGCGCTGTTGCGCACGGCCAATTTCATTTACTGCGTCAAACACGTGAAATAACGCTAGCAACGCCTCCCGTCCGAAGCAACTCAGGCGGGAAGGCGTTGGAAAAGAAAATGACATCGGGTTATCGGTTATTATTTCTGCGCTTTATTGTACTCCTGGGTGAATTCTTCGATGATTTTATCTCCGCCCTGTTTGTGCCAGTCTTCCGTCGCTTTGGCGAAGCCTGCCTCATCGATGGAGCCCATGATGAATTTGACGCGTGCATCGTTGATGATTTTACTCAACTCGGTGCCGCGCTCCGCTTGGGTTGGCGACAGGTAAGGCTCGGTGATGTCGGGCACCGCGTTCGGGAGCCCTTCCTTGTACAGCTTCTTTACTTTCTTCATGATGTCGGATTCCGTCGGCCAGGCCAAATCCGAAGGCGCGATGCGCAGCTGGCCGAGATCGGGAACCTGGTTCTTCCACAGTTCTTCGTTTGTAAATACCGGATTTCCGTCTTCCATTTTATAATGCACGCCTTCGACGCCGAAATCAAACAGCTTGAACATGTCAGTATTCAGAAGCTTGTCAAAGTAGGACAAGATATTCATCAAATCCTGTTCCGTTTTGACGCTGGACTTGGGGAACATGAACTCGCCGTAATAACCCGAGTTCGCCGGCAGTTTGACGCCCTGCGGCCCTTCCAAGCCGAGCACGAAATCGATCTTCGCGTCCGGAATCAGCTTGGTCAAGGACGTAAATTTGGAATTTGCGTCATCGATGCTCGTAATGAGCATCCCGGCATTTCCTTCGTTGATCAATTCGATCAATCTCGTGCCTTTTACCGCTCCGAAGTCCTGGTTGATCAGCTTTTCATCGTACATTTTTTTCAGCAGCTTGAGCGCTTCCATGTACTCCGGGGTCGTGAAATCAGGCGTCGCTTTCCCATCTACAATGCCAAACTGGTTGAAGCCGCCGAACGCCGTCACGAGCACTCTCATCGCATCATTTGCCAAGTTGTCATCCGATATCGTCAGGCCAAGCGTGTTGTTCTTGCCGTCCTTGTCCGGATCGTTCAGCGTAAACGCTTTGGCGATATTGTAGATGTCATCGACGGTCTTCGGCTGCTCCAGGCCCAGGTTGTCCAGCCAATCCTGGCGGAAAAGAAGGCCTTTGCGCGCAACCGGACGTTCGCGATAGATGCCGTAAACTTTGCCGTCCACGGAGATGTTGTTGGCAATCTGGTCGTTCCAATAGCTTTGCAGATTCGGGAACTCCTTGATGTACGGGCCGACTTCCCAGAATGCGCCGGAGCGGATCGCATTCAGAACCGCGGCGTTCTTGTTGTTGGTCACGACCATTGCTTGCGGCAAATTGCCGGAAGCGAGCGTCACGATCACCTTCTCGTCGTAAGCCGAACCGGGAACGAAGGTGACGTCCAACTTGACGCCCGTCTTGTCTTCCAGCAGCTTGAACGCGGGGTTGGAGTCGTCCGTCGCCGGCGGCTGCGCGCCAAAGAACGGCGCCATCACGCTGAATTTGAACGGCTGCTGCGCAGCGCTGGCGGATGCCTGGCTGCTCTGTTCCGGTGAATTGGAGCTGCCGCCGCTGTCCGTCTTCCCTCCGCAAGCGGTCAGCAGGGATACGGCCAAAGCGGTAGCTGCACCGACTGCCGCCCACCTTTTCCAAATGCCTGAATTCTTTTTCGTCTCCATTGAATACCCTCCATATCATTTATTATATAAAAAGATAGCCTGCCGGACCTTGGAAGGTCTATCCTTTTACCGAACCGAGCAATACACCTTTGGCAAAATGTTTCTGAAGGAACGGATACAGCAGCAAAATCGGCACCGCCGCCACCACAATGACCGCATATTTGATACTCTCCGGCGGCACGACGGCTTCCGAGAGGGCATTGGCGTCCGTAAATCCGCCTGACGACAGCATCACGATTTGCCGCAGCCACACTTGAATCGGCCACATCTTAGAATCGTTGATGTAGAGCACCGCGCTGAAAAACGAGTTCCAATGCCCGACGGCATAGAACAGCGCGAAGGTGGCCATCGCCGGCAGCGACAGCGGCACGACGATGCTGTACAAAATCCTCAGGTCGTTGCAGCCGTCGATTTTCGCCGATTCCTCCAGCCCTTCGGGCAGCTGCTGAAAAAAATTCCGCAGCAAAATCAGATTGAACGCGCTGATCGCGGAAGGAATCCACAGCGACCAATACGTATCCAGCATTCCCATGCTCTTGACGACCAGATAGGTCGGAATCATGCCTCCGTTAAACAGCATCGTGAACACGATGAGCAGCATCAGCTTGCTGCGGCCGCGCAGCGTCTTTTTGGCCAGCGGGTACGCCATCAGCGTCGTCAGCAGCAAATTGATGAACGTGCCGACGACCGTTATGAAGACTGTGCTTATCAAGCTTTGGTAGATTGTTTTTGAAGCAAATATGAACCGGTAAGCATCCCACGTAATGTGCGTCGGAACGAGCACGACTTTGCGGACGAGCAGCTCCTCCGAACTGACCAGCGAACCCGAAATGACGTAGAGAAAAGGCAGGACGGTCACGATGCCGACGATCAGCAGCACAGTGTAGTTGGCCGTATCGAACAGTTTGCCTCCCCATGAACGATCCCTCAAGCTAATACACCCCTTCCTCGCCGAATTTCTTCGCCAGCGAATTCGCGGAGATGACGAGAATGAGACTGACTGCGGATTTGAACAACCCTACCGCGGTGCTGTAGCTGAACTGCGCATTGAGCAGGCCGGACGTATAAACGTACGTATCGAACACTTCAGCCACTTCGCGGTTCCCTGAATTGAGCATCAGGAAGATTTGCTCGAAGCCCGTGTCCAGGAAGCTGCCGAGCCTCAAGATCAACAGGATGATGATCGTCGTCCGGATGGCGGGAAACGTAACATGCCACAGCTGGTGCCAGCGGCCCGCTCCGTCGATACGGGCAGCCTCATACAGCTGTTGGTCGACGCCCGCCAGCGCAGCGAGGAAGATGATCGTCCCCCAGCCCGTTTCTTTCCAAATGACCTGCGACGTGATCATCGTGCGGAACCAGTCGGTACTGAGCAGGAAATTGATTTTGTTCGCGCCGAGCGATGCAATCGCTTCGTTGACGATGCCGCCTTCCGTCGTCAGCATCGTATAGGTCAAGCCGGCTACGACGACCCAGGAAATAAAGTGCGGAATGTAAATGATCGTTTGCACGAACCGCTTGTAGAACTGCTTCCGAACCTCGTTCAGCATAAGCGCCAGAATAATCGGCAGCGGGAAAAAGAATATCAGGTTGTACACCGCCAGCAGCAGCGTATTTTTGAACAGCATCCAAAATACCGGTTCCGTGAAGAAGCGGTGAAAGTGCTTCAGCCCGACCCACTGGCTTTTCAAGATGCCGGCGAACGGCTGATAATCCTGGAAGGTGATGACGAGCCCCAGCATGGGCAAGTATTTGAACAATACAAAAAATAAAATACCGGGGAGCAGCATCATATAGAGCAACCTGTCTTTGCCAATATCCAACGCAAGCTGCTTCATGTACCCTCGTTCGTTCGATTTCAACAACGAAGGCGGTCGCCCCTCCCCATTCCTGACCGCAGTCTGATCCATCTCACCATCTCACCTTTTAGGAAGTTTCGACATCCCCAGTGTACGGGCGGAATTTCATTTCCGTCGATAGTCATTTCCTTGCTTATTTACGGACGCTGCCTGCAAAGTGCCGATTGACGGGGCAGGCGCAATCATTTTCTGCCAAGCGCTTGTCATCTTCTTCACCGCTCAGAGGGTGCACGGCGCCGGAGCGCCTTCGTGAATGACGGCGCCGTCGCAGACGATCCGGCAGTATCCGGGCTGCATATGAATATCGATGATCCGGCCCCGGTACGGGTATCCCGTGACGGCAACCTTGCCTTCATGCGGAGGCTGCGGAAATACCGTCAACGTGCCGTCCGCGCCGGGCTTCAACCCGGCCATGCCGAACAAGATCGCTTCCGCGCCGGACAATCCGGCGATGACGTTGGCCCGCTTGTGGGCGGGAACCGCCGGCCGGTCGCAGTAGTGCTCCTGGGGAAAATACGGCAAATGCCGGCCCATCCAGAGCAGCCGCTCCAGCACGTCCCACGCCAATCCGGCTTCGCCGATCTCCCATAGCGTCAAAGCCAGCATCGTCGCTTCGCCCGTATAGCTGCCTCCGCCGGACCAATCCGGATCGTTCAGCTCGTAATGAATCGAATCTTCGGCCGAAATGCTGCTGACGCCGTAAGGGGCGAGGAATGCGCCGTCGCGCACATGGGATAGCAAGGCAGCCTTCATCGGCTCGGTGCATACGCCCATTCGGAGCGTATCGTATGCCTGGATGGTGTACACCTTCTCGATATGCCCGTCCGGATAACGGCAACGGAACCAGCCCGCTTCGTCGTCCCATAGATGATCGCGGATCGCTTGCCTGATTCGTTCCGCCTTGTCTCGCCACTCGGCTGCTTCCCCGGTGCCCAGTTGTTCGGCCAAATCGGCCAGCCGGTCGTAGCACCAGGCCCGTTCGGCGTTCGGGCTGGAGACGACATGCTCATGCGCTGCGCTGCGCATCTCCAGCAAATTATGCTGCTTGCCGTAATCGAGCAGCTCGCCCCAAGCAGGCAGTCTGTCTTCGTCGCTGAGCAGCAAATTCCGCATCACGTCGTATAGCGCTTGGCCTTCGCCGTGCTGCTCGACATTGCTCCAGATCAGATTGAAGAACGACCACAGACTGTAAGAGTACGGAACGTCCTTGCCGACGCCGCTTGGCGAAAATCGCGAATGCCGCTCGATTCCGCTGTTTGCCATAAGCTGCGCCAGTTCGATCATGCCATCGCTTCCGATCATCAAAGCGAGCAGCCTGCCGGCATAACCGCCTGTGTCCCAAGGGTAGCAGCAAATGCCGGCACCCTCGATGCCCGACACGACCGGGAACGGCTGCATGGCGAAGTCGGGGTGCTCCCACAGACAGATCAAGCCGCTGACGAGCGACCTCCGGTAGTAATCCTCCAGTCCGGGGATGTCGCTTTCCACCTGCGGCACGGATGCGCACAGGCGGTCGATCCGCTCCTGCCATACCGCTTCCGTACGCTCTTCCCAAGCGGCCAAGCTTACGGTTACGACGGCTTCCTCTCCGTTACGCGTTAACACGACTGCCATGCGGTACACCGCTTCCTCCCCCGGAAGCAGTGGAGACGGCGGGGAGGCGTCCTTCAATACCGTCATTCGCACATGGTTGTTTTCCCACAGGTTATCGCCAATTGGAAACGCCGCTTCTCCCGGCGCCGGAAGCCCGTAATCCCAGTCGTCCAGCGCTTGCAGGCACAGTCGTCCCGGCGTCAGTTCCGGCTTGACGCACACCTCGATGCTCCGCTCCGTACGATTGGCGATTCGCACGGCCAGCAGAAACCCGGCCCTGTCCGCAAGCGGTACGAGACGGCTCTGTACGAACAAAGAAATCAGCCGGCCTTCGTGAAAATAATGGTACGTCCCGCGCCTCGCGATGCGGTCCGGCCGCCATTCGGCCCCTGCGTACAAGAGCCCGCAATCCCCTTTGCCCAAATTCCCGGTATCGCTTACGATATGCCCATCGGCCTCGATGTTTAGCTGCAGCTCTGCATCTCGCGCAGCAAACGGCGGAGAGAACAAGCCCTTCACTCCCGCAACCGTGTTCGCCAGCGGTGCAACCGTGCTATAACCGCTTCCGACCCAAATGTGATTGGACGGCGCCAGACTTGCCCGCAGATCGAAAGCAAAGTCTTCCAATTGAAATTTCACAGGTTATCCATCCTTTCAACGTTACCCATCGGGGCCTGTCCCGCTTCTACAATGTACTGAGTAATGGCCGTTCAGGTCGATATTCATGAACTGGGTATTTCCGATGCACCGCTTCGAATCCCACGCAGCAGCACGCCTATATTCATCTTTTTTCGCTGCATATTCATTTTCTGCAATGTCTGTCCGGCTCTTGCTCCGAACAGGAAAAAGCCGATCGGAAGCCGATCGGCTAGACACTTCACTATCGTATCCGTTCTGAACGAGAGGATCCCCGCCCTAAACGAGCGTTTCCCTGCGTACGGCCTCGTACAACCGGTTCATGTCGTCGACGAGACGCGATTTGTTCACTTCTTCTCCTTGCCGGAACCGCATGAGCGCTTCATGCAGCAGCACGCCCGCCCGCTCCTGGAAGGCCGGGAACGCGGCATGGCGCGGGCGCAAGTAGCTGGCGGCCAGCGTCTCGTACGTATCCGCGAAGAAGCCGTGCGTGTAACGATTGACTTCGGCGTCCCGCCAAGCGGCCGCATGTCCCGGCTGTCCGTCATGCTCCGCGTACAAGGTCCGCTGCAATTCGCCGTCCGCGAGGAACCGGGCGAACTCGACGGCCGGCGGAATCGCGCGGGACGACGCGGACACCGCGATTCCGACACCGCCCAGCAGCGCGCCTGTAGGCGCGCCGGTCTCACTCGGGATGTTCGCGAAGCGAAGCAGCTTCTCCGCGAACCCGCTTCTGGCGTAGTTCGAATAGCCGAATGCCAGCGGGACGTATACGATGTCGTCCTCCTGCGCCATCCGGTCATACATCCGGATCGGGTTCGACGCCAGCGACGACTCGTGCAAGAGCGGCAGCAAGCCGAGCATCCGCTCAAGGGCGGCTTCCCCTACCGGACGGGGAATGCCGGCCGTCTCGCTGAAGAATGCGTCTCCGCCCGCCCCTGCGCATAGCGTGAGAAAGCTGCACATCGCATCCGTCGGGCAGAGCGGCCATCCGATCTTGCGGCCCGCAGGCAGCGATCGCGCAAGCTCGACGACTTCCTGCCACGTGCGGGGCAGCTGCTCCGCGCCAAGCAAGTCCGGCCGATACGACGCCACCTGGGCGGCCGCGTCCACGGCAAGCGCCCACTGATGACCGTTCCATCGGTAGCTGCGGTGACTCGGGCCTACGGTATGCGCCGCCTGGTCGGCCAGATATGCTGCCGGAAGGTGGAGATCGAGCGGCAGCAATACACCTTGCGCGGAGCTGATGCCGACATGAGGATGATCGATCATGATCAGATCGTACGCGCGGGCCAGCGCATCGACCGGATAATCGCCGAAGTCTTTGAGCGAACGCTTCTCCCATTCGATCCGAACGTCCGGATAAAGCCGACGGAACGCGTCCGAAGCGACCCGTACCGGCTCGTAACCGCGGGCGTGATCCCAGGTCATGCCTTTAAGCGTCACCACGGTGATAATTCCCTCCCTTGCGTCAAATCACGCCTTTGTCCCCCAAGGAACCGATCGTATCCGCCGTATAGCCGAGCTCGCGCAAAATTTCCTCGTTGTGCTCGCCGATCAACGGCGGATGGCGAACGATCTCTCCGGGCGTCGCGCTGAATTTGACCGGAATGTTCACCGTGCGGACAGGGCCGGCCGTCGGATGCTCGTACGTGGTGAAGGCCTCAAGATGGACCGCCTGCGGGTCCTGCTCTACCTCGATATGATTTTTCACCTCGGATACCCACATATCGCGCGCCAGCATTTTCTCCATCCAGTAGGCCGTCCTCTGCTTGATCACGCTCGCCTGAATCCGGTAGAACAGTTCGTCCCGCTTATCGTATAGCGTTTGCGGGTCGTTAAAGTCATTCAAGCCCTCGTCGCCCAGAACGTCGGCCAACACGGGAATCGGATTGACCGAGATGCACATATAGCCGTCGGCGGTCTGATAGATGCCGAACGGGGCCGACTGTCCGGGATGCGCGATGCCCGAGCCCGGACGCTCGAACAGCTTGCCCGAATTCAGCGTAACCGCGAATTCCTGCAGCTGATGCGTAAGCAGACACTGGTACAGGTTGACCTCCAGCTTCTGCCCCTTGCCGGTCTTCTCCCGGTAGTAGAGCGCCGACAGCAGCCCATAGACGATGTTATAAGCGCCGAGCTGGTCGGCGATGCCGGTGCCGAGCGGCGTCGGCGGCGCATCGTTGCGCCCGGTCAAGGTGGTCAACCCGCTCAGCGACTGGATCATCAGATCCTGTCCCGGACGCTCCGCATAAGGGCCGTCCTGTCCGTAGCCGGTGCTGGAGCAGTAGATGATGCGCGGATTGATGCGCTTCAGGTCGTCGTAGCCGAAGCCCAGTTTCGCCAGGACGCCCGGGCGGAAGTTCTCCACCACGATATCGCATTCCTCCGCCAGCTTATAAATAATTTCCTTCGCCTCCGGCGTCTTCAGGTCAAGCGCCAGCGACCGCTTGTTCCGGTTGAACGCCAGATAACAAGGAGATTCGCTTCCGCCTACCCAATACTTGAGGAACGACCATGCCCGGTAGCTGTCCCCGCTGCCTTTGCGCTCGACTTTGATGACGTCCGCTCCCAAGTCGCCGAGCATCTGCGTGGCGAAGGGTCCTTGCAGCAGATGGGTAAAATCGAGCACCTTGACTCCCGTTAACGCCTTGTCCATGTCTGTTTCCCCTCTCGTTATCCGCGCTTCCATCATGGGATTCCCCTGCGCGCTTATTTCCCTTGAAAAAGCGGCTGCCGCTTCTCGACGAACGCCGCAATGCCTTCCTTGGCATCTTCGCTGTGGAACAGGTTCGCGAGGAAAGAACGGTCATACGCCTGAGCCGTTTCCAAGCTGGCGTCCCGCCCCTCGTTCACGAGCTTCTTGAGCGCCTGAACCGCCAGCGGGGCCTGCTGCGCCAGCTGTGCCGCGAGCTGCCGGGACGTCTCCTGCAGCTTGTCATGCTCCGCGACCCGGTTGACGAAGCGAAGCTCCTTGGCTTCGGCCGCATCGATCAATCGGCCCGTCATCATGAGCTCCTTGGCCAGGAACGTCCCGACGGCGCGAGCGAGCTTCTGCACGCCGCCGCCGCCGGGCACGAGACCGAGCTTCACTTCGGGAAGGCCGAATTTGGCTTTCTCGGAGGCGATGACGATGTCGCAGGCCACCGCCAGCTCGAAGCCGCCGCCCAACGCATAGCCGTTAACCGCAGCGATAACCGGCTTGCCGCACGTCTCGATGGAACGGTACATGTCGCGTCCCTTATCCTGAAAGGCAAAAAACTGCCCCACATCGAAATCGTGATAACCGCCGATATCCGCGCCGGCCATGAATGCTTTGCCGGTGCCGGTCAGTACGACCGCATGAATGTCCTGCTGCCGATGAATCCAGCGGAAGCATTCCGTCAGCTCTTCCATCATCGCATCGTTCATTGCGTTCAGCTTATCCTCGCGCCGGATCGTCACCGTCAGCACGCGCTCCGTTCGCTCCAGCGCCAAAAAAACATATACCGGCACATTCGTTGTTGCATCGTGGTCCATGTTCGTTCCCGCCTCCTCAGCTTCTATTCCCCGCGAGCTGTTTGGCCCCCGTCGATGACGAACGTCTGCCCGGTGATAAAGCCGGCCGCGTCGCTGCACAGATACAGGACCATATCCGCGACTTCGGACGGCTGTCCGAACCGTCCGACCGGATGCGCCCGGTTCCACGTGTCGATCAGCGCTTGCGGATCGTCCGCCTCTTCGAAAATTTTCTCGTTCATCGGCGTCATGATCGTCCCCGGCGAGACGGCATTCACTCGAATGCCCTTCGGCGCGTAGTCGATCGCAATCTGCCGGGTCAAGGCGAGAATCCCGCCTTTGGACGCCGCGTATCCCGCCCAACCGTGAAATCCTCTGATCGCCTGCGTCGAACTGCAGTTCACGATCGCGCCGCCTCCCTGTTTCTCCATATAAGGGAGGCTGTACTTGCAGCCTCGAAAAACGCCGCCCAGGTTGGTGTTGATGACCCGCTGCCAATCTTCCTCGCTCATCCCGGCAGCCTCGCCCGGGACGGCAATGCCCGCGTTGTTATACACGGCATCGATTCGCCCGGTCCACGCGACAGCTTCCTCCATCAGTTGCCTTACATCGCTGTCCGACCCGACATCGGTCCGCTGGAAGCGGGCGCGATAACCGTGCGACAGCAACTGTTCCTCCAGTTGCTTCCCCTTGACGGCATCCGTGTCGGCAATGACAACCGAGGCGCCGGCCTCGGCGAATTTGCGCGCCGCCGCTTCGCCGATCCCTTTGGCTCCCCCGGTTACAACGGCGGTTTTTCCGCTGAAATTATACGTTACCGTTCTTTGTGCCACTTTTCCCACTCCCGCTTCACAATCATTTATTCGAAATAGACATCCTTGTCCGCCCACCGCTTCTCCAGCTCGCCCAGGTTGGACGCATCGTACAGCGCATAAGGGATCGGATACACCCACACTTCCTTCCCGGGAAAATCCCGGATGAGCGGTCTTCGCTCCATCACGTCAGCTTGCATTCCGTTCATGAGCGAATAAGCGATCCGGGCAGCCGCAGCAGCCGCTTCGTCCGGCCGTTGGTAAACCGTCGCATGCTGCTGCCTTGCCCGGATCAGCCGGATCGCCGACTGATCGCCGTCTCCGCCGACCACGAGCACCTTGCCCGCCAGCTTGCGTCGGACCAGCTCTTCGATGACGCCTTCCGCCATCAGATCGGTGCCGGCGATGACGGCGTCAAGCTTGGCTCCGGCGTCCAGGAACTCCGCGACGATCTGTCTTGCCTCCTCCTTGCTCCACAGAGGAACGGAAACAAACTCCGCTTCCATGCGCTCCTCATGCTGTTTAAGCACCGCCTGATGTCCCATCGACATGTTGCGGGCGTTGTCGTTGTACGGGTCCCCTTCGAGCAGCAGCACCTTCCCGCGCCCTTTCAGCCGCTTGACGACATATTCCATCTGCATGACGCCCTGCTCGTATCCGTCGCCGCCGACGAAGTAATCGACGAAGCGGCTTCGGGAGGGACGCTGAAAGCAAATGGCGGGAACATTGTTCTCCCGCGCCTCGCGAAACAGCGAATCGGAGCGGGCGGCGTTCACGGGCGACACAATGACGCAGCACGGCTGCAGCTTATCGAGGGCCCAGTCGAGATACAGCTCCTGCTTCCACTCCAAATCGTGCGAGGTTACGGCAAGCAGCGACGGCTCGAACTCTCGTTCGAACGTTTGCAGGTAGGCGAGCGCCTTCTGGGAGTGAAAATTCGGCAGCGAGACGAAGACAAGTGGACGACCGTTCGCCGCTGGCGGGCCGCCGATCCCGGAACCGGCAAGCTGCAATAGAGACCGGGCGGCAACTCGCAGCTCTGTTTCATCCATCTGCATCCGCAGCTCGATAGAGACGGCGGCGGCAATTTCCCCAAGCGCATTGCGGACCGGAGTCGCGAGACGGTACAGTCCTTGCGCCTCGTCGGCTTCGAACGCGACACCTAGCGCCCGAACCTCCTTGAGCTCCCAGTAAAGCTCTCGCCAGTGAAGATAAGATTGGCTCTGGCTCGACGGGAACGTCTTCTGCTTGCTCCGAGTGCATATTTCGCGGATTTCCCGTTCGGAGCTGCCGCACAGGCAGGCTTTGCCTAACGCCGAAGCGCCGAGCGGGAACCGGGCGCCGATCAACGGCCGGGTGTCCCGCTCATGGTTCGGCCGGCGGTCGATGGCAAACGCAACGACCGCATGGTCCCCTGCCGGCACCCCGACTTGAACGGAAACCGCTTGACCTACGGTTTCGGCCAGTTGTTCCGCCAGTCGGATCGCCTCCTGCATCTCCGCCGAGGTTTGCAGACGCTCCATCCCGAGCGTAATCACCCGGGAACCCAATGCGTACACCTTCGTCACCGGGTCGAATTGAATGTATTTGCGGCTTGCCAGCGTCTTCAGCAGCTCGTGTCCGGTACTCTTCGGCAGCTCCAGCCGCTGAAGAATTTCCGTAAACGTATAGCCCCCGGGTGCGTCCGCCAGCAGTTCAAGCACGTCCAATGCACGGTAAGCGGACTTTACCAATTTCATGGCCATCCCCCTCCTGCTGCAAAGTTCCGATTTCGTAATGAAGAACTTATTACTTGTTAAGCCGATTATATCTCGTCAATCCGCCTCATTGAATAGATTTTTCTTGAATTTCAGTTCGTATATACGAACTACCGCACAATAAAGAAGGGCAAGTCTCGTCTCCGAGCTTGCCCTCCTACGGGATTGTCTATCTTACACACGCTCAGCCTTGCCGCTCACATAACCGTCGTACAGCAGCAGCAGTTCCTTGGATGGCCGGATGCCGAGCTCACGGCCGAGCAGCTTGACGTATTCGGTATACTGCGCCGTGAGCGCCTTCTTGTTGCCCGCCAGCCAGTGAAGCTTCATTAATAAGCCGACGATAGCTTCGTCGAGCGGGTGGCGGGCATGCAGCTTAAGCAGCAGCTTCGACGCGGTCGCCGTGTCGCGATGGGCAATGAGCGCTTCGGCGAGTTGCTTGACGAACGCCAAATGCCGTTCGAGCAGGCGCTCCGTCTCTTGAATCGCCCATACGTAAGCCTTGCTGCCGAACAAGTCGCCGATATACAGCTTCTCGATTTGCAGGAAGTGTTCCAGCTCCGCTACAGACGCATTCGCCGGATCGACCGCCTCCTCGTCGAACCGCTCGTAGTCGATCGACGCATTCGCAAGCTCCAGCGCATACCCGTCGTTCTCCGATCTCACTGAATCCCGCAAACCCAGCGGCTCCAGGGATTTGCGAAGCTGGTATATGGCAGTGTTCAAATACTTCTCCGCGTTGTCCTGTGTCATCCCGCCGAAAATATCGGCGATCAGACGCGACCGGGCTATGCGCTTGCCCCGGTTCAGCAGCAAATACGCGAACAACTCCGCGCTCTTGCTCGATATCCACTTCACGCGGCCGAGCCTGTTGCCGACCGAGAAATCGCCGAGAGCCGTGACGACGAGTTCCTCTGCTGCCGGATCGGCGGGATGACCCGATGGATCACGCGACTCCGTCCTGCCCGCTAGCGCGCGATTCATCGTCCGCTCCAACCGTTCCATGGTGACCGGCTTCACCAGGTAGTCCAGCACGGATAATTCGAACGCCTTCAGCGCGTATTGCTTGTGCGAGGTTACGAACACGATCTGGGTTTTGCTGCCGGATTGCTCCACCTTGGCCGCAAACGCCAGCCCGCTCTCCCCCGGCATCGAAATATCGACGAACGCCAGTCCGATATCGGGATGGTCCGTCAAGTAATCGGCTGCGGATCTCGTATTCGTGAAAGACTCCGCGACCTGTACACCCGGTAATTTCAGCAGCATATTCCGCATGATCAGATGCATGACCGGCTCATCGTCCACCAGGATGACCTTCATTCGATGCCGCCTCCTCTTTCCGTATTCGCATGCAGGGGGTCGCTGTCTGCCGCCTCCGGCAGCATGAGGACGAACGTCGTCCCTTGCCCCGGCGTGCTGTCGAATCGCAAGCTTCCGCCGTGAATGCGGAGGAACTCCCGCGCCAGTACGAGTCCGAATCGAACCTCACTGCCATCGCGTCCGTCGCCGTGCTCTTTGAAAAACATCTCTTCCCGCCGCAGCAGCTGCGACGTTTCCTCGTCGATTCCTGCTCCATTATCGCTGACGGAGATGCAGACAGCGCCTTCTTGCTTGCTGGCCCCGACCGAAATCTCGCCCCCTATGCCGGTGAACTTGATCGCGTTCGACAGCAGGTTGCGAAGAATCAGGTCGAGCATCTCTTTATCGGCGGTTACCGTTATTTCCCCATCGATCGTCTCCGTCATCCGGATCCGCTTCATCTCTGCCCGGGGACCCGCCAGAGACAGCGCTTGCCGCACGACTTGCCGTACGTTCCAGGCCATCGGACGAAACGATACTTGTCCGTTCTGACTGCGATACCAATCGAGCAGGTTATCGACGAGCTGGAACGTGCCTCCGACTTGGCCGCGAAGCTCCTGAAACACTTCGGCATGCTCCGTTTCCAGCCCGGCAGCCGCTTCCCCGAGCAGTTCCGTCAAGCTGACCAAGTGGGCGATCGGATCGCGCACGTCGTGGGCGACGACGGTGAACAGCTTGTCCTTGAAGGCATTAAGCTCCGACAGCTGCCTGGCGTTCTCGCGCAGCCGCGCCTGATTCTCCATCAGCTCCGTCACGTCGCTCAGCATAAGCAAGATGCCGATCCGGTTGCCGGAATCGTAGATCGGCGTCAGCGTGCACCTATAATGCTTGTACGAGCCCCTTTCGGAACGCTGCCAGGCAAATCGGTCATCCCGCCCGTCCGATGCCGCCAACCGCCGCAGCAGTTCCGGATACGCGGCCAGCGCATCGGAGCTTCGCACCGGTGCGCCTGCCAGCGACGCGAGCTCGGGGAACGCTTCCTCTGCCGCCCGGTTCCGGTTCACGATTCGTTCCTCGTGATCGAACAGCACGACGCCGTCCCGGATCGTGTCGAACACTTTCGCGAACGCGAGCGGCGTCAGCCGCAGCAAGTCGAACCGGAAGATGCCCCACGCGTAAAACAATCCGGAGGCGGCGAATCCGAGCGGCGTAAAGTCGATGACATGATTGAACATATACGCGATGTTGAACAGCATCGGCGCCGCCGCGCCCATGATGAGCACGACAATCTGCTTGCGCACGATCGGCAAGGCGCGCAAGTACATCGGGACGAACAACAGGCATCCGAACAGTAAGATCGTATAGTTGTAAACCGCGTGCACCATGTACCAAGGTCCTTTGATCGTCGTATATACGGGAATGGCCGCGTCTGTGTTCGGAACGTACGCCTCGTATATGAGACGATGCCAGTCATTCGTCAGATGGAGCGCGAACGTCGCCGCCGGGACGACGAACAACGCGAACACGAGCCACCGGCGATGGCTGGCTGCCGCTCCTGTGAACTGGATGACGAGCAGCAGCCAGAACGCGGATATGAACGGAATGCCCAAATATTCCAATTGAAGCGACAGTTTCACGCCCTGCAATGACTCGCTCAAGATTTCGAATGTGTACCCCAGCGAGTAGCAAGCCGCTCCAAGCATAATAAAGATCATCGTCCGGGCAACCGGAAGATGGCGTTTCCGGTAGGACAATACCATAACGAACAGCATCAGCGCTGTCGCCAGGCATAGCAGGACTGCCATCCACTGCTTCGTGTCCACGTCGGTTGCCCCCTTTTGTTGCCTTCATTATATCATCCAATCTATCCTCCGAAACAAACGTGCCATCTTCAATCGTACCTGTCGGCGATAAAAGAATAATAAAAGCTTTCCACGCAAAAACGCCCAAAACCGCATATTATCGGGACTAGGCTGTATTGGAGCGATTTGAAAATTATTTTATCGAAGCTCCTCTCGCTTCACTTAATGCCATCAATTGTATATTTTACAGCCGTTCGAAACAGCTCGACATAATCGAAAACATGGATTTATTTTATCATAGAAAAGCCGAGAATACTCCGACCTCTATAGGTCGTTCGATGAATCGGCGGTTTGCTTTCGGGATGCGAACATGTGTGCTATAATTGGAATATATTCAACGAGTTGGGGGGGCTTCGTATTGTGCCACCAGGCTTACAGATACAGAATATATCCGAATAAGAGACAACAACATCTTATCCATCTGACGATAGGTTGTTGCCGCTATGTGTTCAATCATTTTCTGGCCCAATGGAATGAGACACACGCTGCTACTGGCAAAGGCCTCTCTTACAACACTTGCGCAATCGGGATTCCATCGTTGAAAAAACAATTTGAGTGGCTCCGCGACATAGACAGTATTGCGCTGCAGTCAGCTGTACGCAATCTGGCAGACAGTTTCAGTCGATTCTTGAGCAAACAGAGTGAGGCGCCTCGGTTCAAGAGTCGCAAGAATCCGGTACAGAGCTATACAACAAGGTTCACCAATGGCAATATAGGTGTCATTGGCAATCAGTTGAAACTTCCCAAGATCGGTCTTGTCAGATTTGCGAACTCCAGGCCGCTTAAGGGACGAATCCTCTCTGCAACCGTTCGCAGGAATGCGGCAGGCAAGTATTTTGTCGCGATCGTCTGCGAAGTCAATATAGAGCCATTACCTCAAGCAACCGGTGAAATCGGGATTGACCTTGGGCTTAAGGAATTTGCAGTCTGCTCGGATCGTCAGCATATTGCGAATCCGAAATCGTATCGCAAGCATGAACAGAAGCTTGCGTTGTGGCAACGACGGATGGCACGCCGGAAGAAAGTTTGCGCCGCTATTTGCCCCAACCAGTCAAACCTCTCATGTTTGCGGTGAGATCAACAAGGAAGTCAGTCGCCTATCCGTTCGACAGTGGGAATGTTCAGCTTGCCAAACACTGCACGATCGGGACGAGAATGCGGCGCATAATATCAAGCACGTCGCGATATAGACCGCAACCTCACATAACTGCGGGAACCGTAGGGATCGCTTGGTCAATTTCGAACCGTTAGGTTCGATTACCCAAGAATCCCCCACCTCTCCAGGTGGCGGGTAAGTTCAAGCCAGCCTGAACAATCTATATAGATGAGGCAGCTTCAAGAGAAGGTGCGTCGGAGGTGTCCCGTGTGACTTCAATTCAAGATAAAATCCGGCAGAATACGCTGGCCGAGTTGATCCGGAAAAACCGTCCTTTCACGAAACAGGGCAAAGTCGCCGACTATATCCCCGAGCTGGCTTATGCCAATCCGCATGCGCTCGGCATTGCGGCGGCGACGCCTGACGGCGCGGTGCTCGCCGAGGGGGAGGCTGAAACCCGGTTCACGCTGCAAAGTATATCGAAAATCATCACGTTCATGTCGGCGCTGAGTGATTGCGGCCCAGAGCGCGTCTTCTCAAAGGTTGGCATGGAGCCGAGCGTTGATCCGTTCAATTCCATCGTCAAACTGGAAACCATCGATCACAAAAAGCCGCTCAACCCGATGATCAATGCCGGGGCGATCGTGATCGCTTCCCTTCTGCATGAAGGCGGGAGCGTGGACGCGAGGCTGCGCCGGCTATGCGATACGATCGGCCGAATCGTCGGACGCGAAGACATTCGTATCAATGAGAAAGCATACGAATCGGAACGGAAAACCGGGGACCGCAACCGCGCGCTCGCCTATTTCATGAAAAGCACCGGCGTCATCGACGCCGACGTAAACATCGAGGAAACGCTGGAATTGTATTTTAAGGCTTGCTCAATCGAAGTAGATTGCGTCGATTTGGCGAAGATTGGCCTATTCTTTGCCATGTGGGGGCGGTGTCTGGAGACGCAGCCGGACGGAAACTGCCGCACGCGCGGCCTCGTAACGCCGGAAATCGCGCAGATCGTGGCGACGATCATGATCACGTCCGGCATGTACAACCGCTCCGGCGAATTTTTCCTGAAAGTGGGACTGCCGGCCAAGAGCGGTGTCAGCGGCGGAATCGTGTCGTTCGTGCCGAATCGGTACGGGTTCGGCCTGTTCGGGCCCGCCCTTGACGAGGAGGGCAACAGCGTGGCGGGCGTCCGCATGCTGCGGGACTTGTCGAAGTCGTTCGGTCTTCATCTGCTGTCCCCGTAACCGGGATGTCGGAAAAAGTTCCTCAAAGACCTATCCGATGAAACGCGGGATGCTCTGTCAGTTGCCTGTCAACGGATGACGCGCCCTTCCTCTTGTACGATCCACGTCTCGAACGCGCGAACGCCTTCGCGAAGCTCGATCACGCGTGCGCCCCGCTGCAGTTTGCCGTAGGTGTTGAAGCCGGCGGCCATAGCATAAGCGAATGCCGTGCAACGTGCCGCAATAATCGTTGTCATGGTCGTGTCCGACGAATGCGCCCATCACGTCGCCCGGCCGGCCGTCGTGCATACCGATACGGAATACCGAAGCGAGTTCCCGTTTGGCCCGGAACCGAGCAACCTCTACTATATCGGCGGCAATCATGCGGAAAATTGGAGCACGGCGGTCCACTATCACGACCATTACGGGCTCGTCTACCTGGACAGCGGTCATAGCCCTTACAAAATCGACAAGACGCTGTACGGCATACACGAGGGAGAGCTGCTGGTGACGAAACCGGGGGAGGTACACTTCGGGCTGGCCGGGGAACAGGCTCCGTTCAAGCTGTTTTACATCGGGTTTACGCTTGAACGTATGCCGATATTGCATAACGAATTTTATCGCATAGGCCTTGGGCGCGTCGCCAAAGACGCGAACGGCCGAATCAAATCTTTTCATGGGCAAACCGTTTGCGTCATCAAGGACGACAGAACGGATACGGCGCTCATCCCTTCTTCCGCAGCACGGCCAGCCATTGATCCGCCTGCCGTTTCAACTGTCTCCGTTCTTCCGCCTGCTTGAATGCCGTCACCACAACCCGATCGTGCGATACGGAAATCCCATGGACGCTCTGCGGGAGCGGACTCTCATGATAAGTTTCCCTGAGTTGCGATGGAGGCACGTTCAACTGGTACGCTTTGCGAACCGCCCCGCTCTCTTTCCAATCGCCTGCATGGGGAACGAGCACGTAGGAGAATTCCTGTACTCCTTGATCCATATATTCCACTTGATCGTCTCGTACGCCATAATGATCCGCGAAGATCGGGCTGCGGACGGCAGTCAGCCGAAATTCCCCGTCCAGCACATCATAGCTGTATTTGCTGTCGTTCAGGAACGGCACCCCACACACCTTGTCCACTTCACCCGGCACCAATTTACGGCCGTATCTACATTCAACCTTTCACAGCGCCAAGCAGCGCACCTTTAATAAAAAACTTTTGAACAAAGGGATAAATCAAGAGAATGGGCAAAATCACGACAAAAACGACTGCATACTTGACATTTTGAGCCATTGCCAACACGACCTCATCCGAACCATTATTCATCTGATCGGTGGTCAGATCACCTTGAATGACGATATTTCGTACGATGATCTGGATGGGGTACAAGTCTTTGTCGTTCAAATAAATGAGAGCCGGAAAGAAGCTGTTCCAATGCGCTACGGCATAGAAAATAAACAATGTGGCCATCACAGGCAAGGATAAAGGGACGACGATGCGTGTTAACACGGTCCATTCACCTGCCCCGTCCATGATTGCTGATTCGTGAAGCGCCTCCGGAATCCCTTCAAAAAATGTCCTCATCAGGATCATGTTAAAGACGTTGATCGCAGCGGGAATCAGGATCGCCCAGATCGTGTCAACCATGCCCAGCGAATGAACAACGATGTACCTCGGGATCAGTCCTGCGTCAAAATACATCGTAAAGATGAAGAAAAACGCCAGCAAGGATTTCCCGTACAAGTAATTTCTGGAGAGCGGATAGGCGCATAGCGTCGTCATGAACAAATTGATTGTAACGCCCAGCGTCGTATACATGATTGTGTTCATGTAGGCGCGAAGGATTTGGGGATCGTTGAATACAATGCTATATGCTTGCCAGTTCAATTGGATCGGAAAGAACATAACCTCTCCCCGTTGAACTGCATGTCCGGAACTTAAGGATACGATCCCCATGTAATAAAGAGGATAGATCGTAATAACGATCAGAATCAGCATGACAAGGATATTCCAAACATCGAACGCGTTAAATTTCTGCAATCTCATTCGGGATTATCCCCCTCAAAATAACCTGGCTCCTTGCATTTTCCCGGCAACCTGATTCGCCCCTATGATTAACGCCAAAGAAATGACAGATTGGAAAACACCTACGGCGGCGGCAAAACTGAAGTCCGCGTCGATTAGCCCTCTGCGGTACACGAAGGTCTGAACGACATCAGCTGTTTCGTAGGTCGGCCCGCTATACAGCAGAATGATTTTCTCGAACCCTACGGACATCATATGTCCGATAAAAAGCAGCAGCAGTATAGTGGTTACTGTGGAAATGCCAGGCAGCGAAATATGCCGTATTTTGTGCCAACGATTCGCACCGTCGATCGTTGCCGCTTCATATAATCCCGGATCAATGGAAGCCAGTGCCGCCAAGTAGATGATTGAGCTCCAGCCCATTCCCTGCCACACTTCCGAGCTGACATAGATGGTCCGGAACCATTCCGGCATCGCCAGGAAGGTCTTCGCTTCTCCGCCGAGATGGACGACGAGCTGGTTGATTAAACCCGAGATCGAAAGAAAGTTGACGATCATGCCGGCAATGATCGCCGTCGAGAGAAAATGCGGTATATAGGTAATCGTTTGCACCAGACTTTTGAACTTGTTGCTTCTCAGCTCATTCAACAGAATGGCGAAGATAATAGGTGCAGGAAAATAGAAGATCAGCGAATATAAATTCAACATCAGCGTATTTCGAACGACTTTCCAGAAATACGGGTCTAACAAGAACTGCTCGAAGTATTTGGCGCCGACCCACGGACTTCTCCAAATACCTTTGACAATGGAGTATTCCTGAAACGCCATAATATTGCCCGCCATCGGCGCGTAATTGAAGATGACGAAATAGGCGAACGGCATTAGCAGCATTCCGTACAGGAATCTGCTTTTGTACATCTTTTGTCTGACGATGGCAAATATCGCTCCTTTCGAAAAGAGAAGGGCCCATCCAGTCCACCGTCGAAGTGGCCCCTCTCTTCCGCATACCTTACTTTACTCTTGCTAAGGCCGTATTGTAGATCTGGGCAATCTCTTCCGCGCCATTATCGCGGCATTGTTGGAGGAAGCTGTCCCAGTCCTTTTCCAGCGCCCCATCGATCATGATGAACCGATCCATTGTCTGGGCCAGATAGGCGTCCAGCTTCGTTCTGAGCTGCTTCAGAGTTTCACGTTCCTCCTTGGTGAACGCCGGGTCGTAAGCCATTCGAAAATCAAAGCCCGTTTTGATTTTTTCATAGTTTTTGGCCGTCCATTCGGCGCCGAGCTTTAAAAAATCAATCTGTTCGGCTTCTGGCGTGAGCGTGGCATCCAACGTTTCATCTGTATTCAGCGCAAATCCCAGGTAACCTACACCAAGCTTGGATTTGATAACCGCGTTCGAATCTTTCTCGTCTTTGAATTTGTCGTAGAATTCCTTATTTTTCTCGGGCTTGTCGCCGTTCATCTTGTAATGCTCGCCATCGACGCCCCAGTTAGTCAAGCGGATGCCTTCTTCGGAATACAGCCAATCGATATAAGCAATAATGGCATCGGGATTTTTTACCTTGGAGCTGATGACATAGGATTCGGAGAGATGATCAAGTTGATAGAGTTGCTCGCGCTTCACTCCGTTAGGTCCGCCTGCGAGCGGATCCAGCATATCGAATTTAGCCCCAGGTTCCTTCCCCTTCATTGTTTCGTTGAAGCCGGCGCCGAAGCCGGTATTGTCCTGATAATAGAGCGACTTACCCGAGCTTAATTTTTCCTGCCAGATTTGCGATGTTGCCGTTGTGTAATCCGGGTCAAGAATTTTTTCCTTGTACAGCTTGTGCAGATAAGCGACCGCTTCCTTGAATTCCGGCATGAACGGCCCGAATTTATACTCGTTCAGATGCGGATCAAAGTAGACCTTGGCCCCGCTTATGTTCGTGTATCCGCTGCCAAAGCCGAACGCGATCGGATTGAGCAGGTTCTCGGTACCGGTCAGACCATTAGCAGCACGGCTCGTAAATGGGAACGTGTCCGGATAAGCTTCCTTGAACTTTTTAAGAGCTTCATATAATTCTTCGTAAGTTGTCGGCTTCGGGATGCTCAGCTTCTCCAATAAGTCAACCCGGATCATCGGTACTTGACCGGATTGAGTGGCTCCTGCGCGCAGGGCGAGCGGGAAGCCGTACAGCTTGCCGTCAATCTTGTTCTTGTTGATTTCGGGATTGTCGGCAATGGTTTGCTTGAAGTTGGGCATTTTGTCCAAGTAATTCGTGAGATCGAGAAAAATACCCGTGTCCGCGAAATTGCTGATATCATCCTGTTTGACCAGAAGAACGTCAGGCATCGTGTTCGTTGCGATCAGCGTTTTCTTCTTGTCATCGTAGTTGCTTTGAGGCGCGCTTTGGATTTTCAGCTGTACATTCTTTCTTTTGAGACTCTCCTGGATCACCACGGAATTGGGATTCAAGACTTGGATCGGATGCTCGTACCGCATCCAGGTAATCGTGACCGGCTCCGGCGCGGCGATGGGACTCGCACTTGCGCTCGAAGGGGCACTTGCGCTCGGTTCAGTTGCGCCCTTTCCTTTGTCTCCTGTGCATCCTGTCAGGAAAACCAACATAGTGACCAGAAACCCGGAAACCAAAATCTTCATCTTCTTCTTCAATGCCATCGTTTTGCCTCCCTGAAAGTGTGTTGGTGCACTCTCACTGTAAACGCGCAAGATCAATTCGGAAATTGCCAAAACAGCGAATCAGGATGCGATATTCCACCTTGGAAGGCATGATTCATTTCTCCACTATGATGCAAAAAATCGCATGTGGGCCCCGAATTACCTGCGTTCGTTGATTTTTCGGTAGTCCATGGGCGATATCCCCTCGAACTTTTTGAACATCCGGAGGAATGTCGTTCGGCTCTGGATGCCGACCTGGCTGGCGATTTCGCTGATCTTCAGGTCGGTGTCCGTCAGCAGTTTTTTGGCTTTTGCTATTCGGATATCACCGATGTAATCCGTAATGCTCGTGCCCGTCGTTTCCTTGAACATGCGGGATACGTATTTCGCCGACAATCCGATTTCCGCTGAGATCTTCTCCAGATAAATATCCTTGTCATAGTTCTCTTCAATATAAGTGGTGATTAAAGATACGACGTCTCCGGTGCGTCTTTCCCCTCGAGTGGTTGTCTCGGCGATGATGCGTTCGAAAAAGGCGATCAGCCGCTCTACCCGCTGCTGTAGTTCACCAGGAGTAAGGCTCTTGTCGGCCAACGCGTGTTGTTCTTCCTGAGGAATTAAAATACGGACATCGACGTTTTTTTCGCTCAAATACCGAACGCCCGTGTTCCATAATTCCGCCAGCAGAGCGCCCAAATAAACATAGGAAACACCGCGGTTTTCGTTGGCCTTGATCAGCTTGTCCATCTCCGTCTTTAAGGTCTCAATATTGCCTGCTTTCAAGGAGTTGACGATTTTTTTCTCATCCAGAAAGGAATAGAAGTAGTTTTCCTCGATCGTAAGCCCCGAAGCGTCCGCGATCTTCAAATCCGCGCGGTCCTTAATCTGGCCGATGGCGGTAATCGCGTCGCTGTATGATTTGGCGATATCTGTAACTTCTGAATATGCTTTGCCTATTCCGATATTCAATTCGCAGTAAATCATGTCATATTCGAACGTGTGCCGTATGTTATCCAGCCCTTTCCTCAGAAGGACGGTTTCCTCGTCCTGCTTGAGATTGACCAAGCAGACATATAGATTTGGCTCATATTCAAGTACATAACAGTTTACATACGGCTGCATCAATCCCCATAACACACGCTTCATCCGCTCCTGGATCAGCAATCGGTCCGGTTCTTGCAGTTCGCGGTAAAATCTTTCTTTGTATTGAAACAGGAAGCAGCAGCAGAGGTAATATTCATCCTGAAAACCGATATCTTCGAGGACTTGGTGCAACTTGACCTGATTCGTCGGCAGATGACCCCGGAACAAATGGGTAAAAAACTGGTCGAGCAGTTCGTTCGAATATTGACTTAGCTTCAAATTGACATTGCGATTCTGCTCCACGAGCGCGCGGATCCTGCTGCCGATCAGTCTGAGCTCATCGCTGTCTTCTTCTTCGGTCCAATCCGGGTCTTTACCGCTCTGAATGAGAATGTTCCGGATGTTCTTGATCGGATTGTATAGATTATAGCTGAAGATGATAGAGAATATGAGTCCAATGACCATTAGTGTAATACATATCCAGAATACGAGATTCAGGATGCTGGCGGATTCCTTGCTGAACGACTGGACTGGAGTAATCGAATAATAATCCCATCCGAACGCTCCGGACGGTTTGTGTACGACCAATGTTTTTTTGCCGTCGATGGACAGGAAACCGGTCGTTTCTCCGGTAGGTGACGTTTTTAAACGACCCATGATTTCACGAATCGTCTCCTCAGGCAGATTATCGCCGTTCACAATCGGTTGGTGCTCTTGATCGAGAACCAAATAGCGGGTGCTGTCAAAAATCGAATTGTTGCTCAAAGAGGATTGAATTGCGGAGACGGAAATGTTGGCGACCATCGTCACAAGCCGTCCGTTGACATACTGGGTGGTAACGCTGGGAATGATGTTGGAGGAATTATTGCCGTAGTAATAATTGACGCGCGTTGGCGAGAGCAGTTCGAAGAAGCTGCTTGTTTGCAGCTTTTGCTTCCAATATTCACTGTCGTAACGTTCTAACCGGTAAAACCTGTCGAAGAAGGTGCCAAAGTCGGCCATCTCCTGACTGGTAAACACCCGGTCGTAATCCGTGAACAGGAAGATTTCGTCAATGATAGGGCTGATAGGGGTTTTTATTTGCGAAATCGCTTCCACAACCAATCGCAAATTGACCCTGTCTTCATCCGTCAGGGTGGCATACGGTTTGATATACTGTTCGATAGTATGGCTGGAGAACAGATTGTTCGTAGTAGATTGGGCGGCGCCCAGATTGATATCGATGGTCTGCGAGGAAAACCGCAGATTGTCGCTCAACTTCTGCGATACGTCTTTCTTTACCATGCGGTCCGTGTTGAAATAGGCGATTGTCCCGATAATCACGATGGGAATCAACAGGGAAAGAAAATATAGCAGAATTTTGAAAAACAAGGTGTTCAAGGGCAGTCGAAAGGTACTCGGGCGTTGCATGTCCAGATCTCCTTATTCGTCTCATTATCAATATTAAACACCTAAAAATCAAACCCACTACCTGACTAATTTAATTCTACTTCATAGGACTTGCTAGGCGAAGTAAGCAGGGTAAGAGCGGCGGCATTCTGCCAAGATTTCAATCCGTCATTCAACCTGCATTCCCGAGATGTGTAACGATAAGATAGCCTAAAAACGTTGAAATTTCAATGGTTTCAGCGTTTTTGTTGAATTTTTCGAGGTACATCATCCGGGAATATCCGAGCACCATGACAAAGGCATAAAGCCGTTTCATTTTGCCGCTCCAATCTACCGAGCTATCGTGCACAGCGCCTTTCTTCGCGAATTTACCTTGGCATTATTCTATATGTGATTGACATTTTTGTTTATTCGTATCCCAACAGGTAGGCTTTATAATTGAAGTAAAGAGACCTGCAATATTTTGATGGAGATGGATGCAAGTCATCACATGGAGGTATTTAAGTGAACGAAGTTCTGAAAATTACAACGACTCGCTACCCAGAGTTAGAGGCATGTATACCGGAGATAGAAGCGGCATTTGAGCTTATGCGAGTCTCCTTCAGCCAATGCGGTAAGCTGCTATTATGCGGTAATGGCGGTAGTGCGGCAGATTGTGAGTGTTGTGGGAGAATTAATGAAGGGGTTTATGTCCAAACGACCGCTTCCAGCATCAACAATTGAACGATTTGAATCTGAATTTCCTGGAGAAGGCGCCTCGATTGCCTCGAATCTCTATTTCGTCGCTCCCTGAATCCAACATCGTATCCGCTTCTTTTTTGGATTTGAGGGAATGGGCTAAGTTGCGGATGGGCATAAGGTAGAAGCGAAAAGCGGAATATTGTCCAATTGAATGTGTTTTCCGCTGTTGTGAGAAGCCAGCATCTCTTTATGTTCATTAAATATGTAGACGCTGCCTTTAAAATCTCCCAACATCTCATCTATCAAATTCGTTAATTTTTCTTGCTTTATTAGAAAAATGACTGAACCATAGACATCTAAACTATGAGGCGGAATGGGGTATAAATAAGCAATATAAGGATGTTCCACTGGCTTCTTTTGTGAAAGCAGCTGCATACTCCGGATATCCGATTGTGCAAGCGCTTTTATAGTTTGCTTGAATTTATCCGAATCTGCCTTTGCAAGGGAATAAATCGAATCTGCAAATACTTCGAGCGACCCCGAACCGCTTGGGGAATAGACTTGATCCAGGAGGCTTTGTCAATAAGCTGGCATAATACTATAAACGAAAGTCATTATTTCACATTCTTATTCACCCCAAAATCCTTTACATTGAAATGGAAAAGGCACGATACAAAATATGAAGAGAGTAGGGAAAGAGTAATTGGAAAAGAAGACGCCATTACATCTTATCGGAAACGCCCATTTGGACCCTGTGTGGCTATGGCAATGGCAGGAAGGTTATGCCGAGATTAAGGCAACCTTCCGGTCTGCGCTTGACAGAATCAAGGAATTTCCCGATTTCATCTTCACCTGTGCTTGCGCAGCCTATTATCAGTGGATTGAGGAAAATGCGCCTGATATGTTTACAGAAATCCGGCAGCGCGTTGCGGAAGGAAGATGGGTCATCGTCGGAGGCTGGTGGATTCAACCGGATTGCAATCTGCCTTCCGGAGAATCGTTTGCCAGACAAGGCCTGTACAGTCAAAGATACTTCCTTGAAAAATTCGGCGTCATGGCCAATGTTGGCTATAATGTCGATTCGTTCGGACATCATGGCATGCTGCCGCAAATTTTGAAAAAGAGCGGGCTTGATTACTATGTGTTTCAGCGTCCGAATATGAAGGAGAAAGATCTCTCGAATAGTCTATTCTGGTGGGAAAGCGAGGATGGCGCCCGCGTTATGACGTTCCGCTTGCCAACCAGCTATACGGACCAAGGACCTTTGCGAATGGAAGAACGAATCCTTAAGCATATGGAATTGGCCGAGCATGAAGGGAATCCGGTTATGTCTTTCTATGGTGTAGGAAATCATGGAGGCGGACCGACCATTGCCGCACTTCTTAAATTGGGAGAGCTGCAACAGAAGTACGGAGAGGACAACCTCGTGTTCAGTTCTCCGAAAGCATTCTTTGCTGACGCAGAGCAGCAGAATCTGGATATCCCTACCTTAAAAGAGGATCTGCAGATGCACGCCATTGGCTGTTATTCAGCCCATTCGGAAACGAAAGCTTACAACCGCAAGGCAGAGCACCGCTTGTTGACGGCAGAGAAATTTTCAGCGCTGACCCATCATATCCTTGCATTCCCTTACCCGCAAGAGAAGCTTCAACACGCCTGGCAGCTCGTCATGTTCAACCAGTTCCATGATATAATGGGCGGCTGCAGCATTAAAGAAGCTTACGAGGACTCGCGCGAGTCCTATGGCGAAGCACTGAATATATCGGCTGTCGCGCTTAATGCAGCACTGCAGAAAATTTCATGGTCGATTGATACGATGCTGCCCGAAATAAAGTCATTAAGCAAGGAAAACGATTGGATGCTTTGGGAGCAAGCGGATTTGGGCATCCCGCTGGTCGTCTTTAATCCCTTGTCATGGGAAGTGAATGTTCCGATTCATCTTACAACCGAGCTCGCAAGCATAACAGATGAAACCCGGCAACCTGTCGCGAGCCAAACGATCCGCGCTTCACGTACGAACGGAAAGAATGACAAGTGGGGAAGTATGTTCATTGGCCGTATCCCGGCGATGGGTTACCGCGTTTACTGGATTTCCAAAAAGAAAAACGAGGAAATGCCGCTGCCGACTGCTGCACTTGCAGTCAGCTCGACATCTTTGGAGAACGACTTTGTCCGTGTTGAATTCGATCCCCATAATGGCAGCATCGCCAAGCTTTGGGATAAACGGCTTGAACTCGATATTTTCAAGGGAAAAGGGCTTGTCGCTCAAATCATAGACGAGTACGATTCAGATACTTGGAGCCATGATCTCCGGGCGTTTCCAAACCTGATAGGTCAGTTTACCGATGCGAAGTTTCGAATTGTGGAGCAGGGCCCGCTGCGGGCTGGAATACGTATTACAAGTCGATATAATCAGTCCGTGCTGCGGCAAGACTTCTTTCTTTATCACGACCGTGCCGATATTGAAGTAAAGGTGCAGCTTGATTGGCGGGAAAAGCATAAGATGCTTAAGTTCGCATTTCCAATCAACGCCGGGCAGCCTGAAGCAACTTATGAAATCCCATATGGTTATATGGTCAGACCGGGAGATGGAGAGGAAAAGCCTGGACAGCAGTGGGTAGATATAAGCGAAGCTAATGTCGATGGGAACAAACCGAAATACGGATTTGCGCTGCTCAATGACAGTAAATATGCCTATGATGTCAATGGACATGTCCTTCGTATGACCGTCGCACGCGGAGCCATTTTTGCCGACCACTTTGGCTACCACCATGGTTCGCGAGACGATTTATGTGAATACATGGATCAAGGGATCCAGGAATTCAAGTACACCATGGTGCCCCATGAAGGCACATGGCAAGAGGCAAGTATTGTGAAGAAGGCTTATGAGCTCAATGTACCGCCAATTACCATAATCGAAACTTACCATCACGGTTCACTGCCGCAAAAGATGGACGGGATTCACATTTCCAACGATGGTATCATTGCTACAGTATTCAAAAAAGCGGAGGACGGAAATGGCTACGTGCTGCGCTGCTATGAGACCACAGGCTTCAAGACGGATACAACAATTGAAATCCCTTTCTTAAACCGCAGATGGACAGCCACCTTTGGGAAATGCGAGATCTTAACCTTTCTGATCCCTGATGATGCGACTCAGCCGGTTAGGGAACTTAATTTACTGGAGATGTAGTCAACAGAGTATTCTTACCTTGCCGGGATGCGGTACAATAGAATCATAAACCAAATCCCGCAAGGAGTATCCTGTCCCCATGTCTATTCTGATTGAAGGTTATGCAGAACAACTGCGCGCTCTGCAAAAATGCATCATGCAGCCTGTTGCCTTTAACGATATGTCATTTGTGCTCCTGGATGCATTGCCCGCTTATCATGAACCGGGTTGGATCTGTGACGAGCATCGCCATCCTTGGTTTGAGTTTAATTATGTCTTGAAGGGCAGCACGATAACTACATTAAACGGCGTTCCCTTTCGTATTGAAGCGGGTCAATCCTACTTGATTCCCCCTGGCCAAATACATGGTCACTACCATGATATCAAGGAAGTGGAGGATGGCTTTTGCTTACGCTGGCAGCTTCAACCGCTTGAGGTTATTTCCAGTCATGCAGCCACCAGCTGCGGAAATGACTGGATTCGATGCTTTTCGCAGCCTAGACCCATTGCTGTTGAGGCAGAGTACAACATACCGCTGCTGAAACTGAATCGTGATATGAGTGTTTCAACCATACAAGCAACATTGCTTCACTGGCTCAGCAATATCTATGAAGCCTGGCGTCCTGAACAGACCCGAACAGTTGAATTGAAACATAATGTGAATTTCCTTCTCGTTCAACAAACAGACCTCTACTTGGAAAAATACTACGCCACAGAGTTTAAAGTGCATGATGTTGCCAATGCTTTGCATGTGAGCTATCGCAACCTGTCGAGAATGTATAAACGGGAAACAGGGCTTACTTTAATTGAAAAGTTAAACGATATCCGAATACGACAAGCAAAAAGATTAATGAAGGAAACGAATCTGCCCCTAAGAGAAATCGCTACGGCCGTTGGTTTTAAAAATGAATTTTACCTTTCCAATATGTTCCGGCGCTATGCATTAATGTCTCCCACACAATTTAAGCTGCAGATAGATCCGTCAATCACCCCACCTCTTGATTTTGAACGGCATAAATAGGGAAACCATCAGAACATAACTCTGATGGTTTCCCTATGGTAAATTTCACAAATCAGTTCATCACTTCGTGCTTGCGAACCATTCGTTCGCTTCCTGGGTCAATGCTTCTCCGCCTGAACCAAGCCATTTGGCTACCGTAGCATCGTAAGTCGCATCAATGTCAACTTCACCCAAGATCGCTTTCAAAATATACTCTTGAAGCATTGCGTTGAGATCAGACATTTTCGACGCAGAAGGAAGCGGCGCCTTCACAGCATTTCCAATACCTGTGTGGTTGGAAATCTGCTTAGTTATCTCATAGCGTTGTACGGCGCGTGGACCGCCGAATGCGGAAAGGAAGTCCGGATTCGTAGAGAACACTAGATCGAAGAACAAACCTGTTCCTAGGTTTTTACCTTGTGGGTGATATTCAGCTGATTCCGGCCAGTCTTTTTTGAAGACTCTCTGTCCAGCTTCATTAAACTCCCAAACAGTACCTTCTGGACCAAATTCAATGGAAACATAGAAATCTACGTCTGACACAAGTGTGTTAAGGATGACCAGAAGCTTCTCCATCTTCTTCTCATCATTCTCAACTTGCTTTCCAAACGAGATAAAACGGGCTAGGAGACTTTCCGCATATGTGCCGGAATGACCGTCAGGTCCAATTGGCGGTGCCATATTCACATATACGGGCTGTGGTCCTGATTCAGGAACGGTATAGAACGGCTTAGTCACATACGCATTGGCAGGATCGCTGAAGAATTCTTGCCACTGCGGATGTTGCGTAACCCATTTGGCATTCAGATGTCCATCGTTATCCCACTGATGATCATCGTACGTAAGGTTATCCATATAACCGATACGGCCTGATGCAAACTTATAAGAAATATCATCTTGCCCGCCTGTTCTTCCCTTATCCGTAAGAAATTCCGGATCGATCAAGTCCATCTTCTTCCACTTTGCGAGGAGCTTCAAAGCTTCTTTTGTTTCGTCCAATGTGAATCCATATGCTAACTTGCCATCGCGCTCAAGGAAGAGGAACGGATTGGTGTTAAATGCGCCGAAGATCGAGTTGAACCAAAGAGAGTTATTGTCGCTTGCATTTGACAGCGCATAGGTATTCTTCTTGCCATCCTGATCCGGGTCATTATTGCGGAACTTCACGAAGACATCTTCTAGTTCTTGAAGTGTTGTTGGAACATCACTGCCGATAATCTTCAGCCAATCCCCACGGATCGCAATGGCTCTTGGTGCAGAAGCCGTTTCCAAACGAGGCAGACCATAAAGAACGCCGTTCAAGGTGCCATATGTGAATGCATTCGGATCTTGCTTCATGATGATATCATAATAGTCTGGTGCGAATTTCTTGACCATGTCCAGCGGAATGCCCGCTAGGACATCGTTCTTTACATGACCGTTCAATTCATTTAAACCAGGGTACATGATATCCGGGATATCGCCGCTAGCCAGAAGAAGATTCAACTGCTGGCTATCATCCACGCGAACTGGTGTAATCGAGATATCGAACTTCTCCTCCATTAATTTCTGTCCGTACGTGTGATCTTCAAACGGATAGTTTGGGCCTTGCCACTTCAGCGCAATCGTCGCTTCTTTGGTTTCAGGACTGCTGCTGGAAGTATTGTTGTTTGTTGCTGCCGGGCTCGGGCTCGGGCTTGCATTCGAACCCGAGTTGTTCGATTTCCCGCCATTCCCGCACGCTGTAACGAATAAAGTGAAAACCAAGATCATCGCAAGTATTACGTTGGGCTTCCTCTTCATTGACAAATTCCCCCTCATTGTTGATTACATTAGCCTTTAACTGCGCCAACCATGACACCTTTTACAAAAAATTTCTGAATAAAAGGATACACGCATAAAATCGGAATGATGGTGACCATAATCGCTGCAGCGCGAATGGATTCTGGCGATGGCATATTCTTCTTCTGGACGGAAGCCAAACTGTTCGTAAGCTGATCGTTCATAGCTGCATTCTGTTCGATCACCAATCGACGAATATGAACACTGATCACATGTTTATCCATAGAATTGATGTAAATCAACGAATCGAACCAAGCATTCCAGTGGTTTACGGCTTGCCATAAACCAATCGTAGCGATTACAGGCAATGAAAGCGGAATGATAACCTGTGTGAATATCCGAAGATCTCCTGCTCCGTCAAGACGAGCAGATTCCTCAAGTTCTTCTGGAATACCCATAAAGAAATTGCGGATAATTAACAAATAAAAGGCGTTAACCATCGGTCCCAGTACGAGAATCCAAATATTATCCAGCAACTCAAGATTACGCATGAGCAAATAAGTCGGGATGAGACCACCGCCGAAGAAAATGGTAATAATGAAGATCGTGGTGTAAATCTTCACATGCGGCAAATATTTTTTCGATAACGCATACGCTGCCGCCGACATCACAATGAGTGATAGAGCCGTGCCTACAACAGTGCGGAATAGAGTGCTCGCATAACCCGTATACACATAATTCATGGACAAGAACTTGCGATACGCTTCTAGCGTGAATCCTTCCGGCCACAAAAATAACGCAAAATCTCTGCTATACAATCCTGCTGATGTGCTTAATGACATGTTGATCAAGTACACGAACGGGTACAGGATGGACAAGCTGAGAATAGACAGTGCAACATAGTTGAAAATGTCAAACAATGAAAGACGTTGTTTCCTCAAGGCTTGCCTCCTCTACCATAATCCTGTATGTCCCATTCGATTGACAATTTTATTAGCTATCAGAACGAGTATGAGTCCAATGCCATTTTTAAATAAGCTTACTGCTGTAGATATACTATAATTCCCCTGCTCTAGGCCAACTCGATAAGCATAAGTATCTAGTATATCCGCAACCTCAAACACCTTGAAATTATAAAGATTAAATATCTGATCGAACCCCGCATTCAAAATACTGCCCACCTGCAAAATCAACATAATGGCAATGATATTGGCAATGCACGGGATCGTAATGCTGAGCATCTGACGAACTCTCCCTGCACCATCCATCTTCGCTGAGTCATACAGCTGCGGATCGATGCCGCTAATGGCAGCCAGATAGATGATAGAGCCCCAGCCAACACTTTGCCATATATCCGAAACGACGATGATGGACAAGAACCAATACTTGTCCGCCAAAAAATAGATCGGTTGCCCTCCGAAGAATTCAATAATCTTGTTTACGACGCCACTGGATGGAGACAGCATTTCCATCATGATGCTCCCGATGATCACCCATGATAAGAAATGGGGCAGGTAGCTGATGTTCTGTGTAATACGCTTGAATGCCGTGCTTCGAATCTCGTTGATGAACAGCGCAAGTACGACTGCACCGCCAAAAGTGAATATTAGCTTCAAACCGCTGATCACAACGGTGTTGCGCAGGATGCGAGTGAAGTTGGTACTTGCATTAAACAGCTGGTGGAAATGCTCGAATCCGACCCAAGGGCTTGCCCAAACCCCCTTAGTAAAAGAATAGTCTTTGAACGCGATCAATACGCCGTACATGGGTGCATAATTGAAAATGATCATGTACGTTAATGCCGGAAGGAGTAATAGGAATAAAAATTTATACTTCACATAAGCCTTCCAGGTTACTATCCCCACATAAACACCCCCTTTTTCCGTAACCGCTTTCACTCCTTCGAAATTAATTTAAACGATAGCGGCTGCCGGAGACAATCTCAACAATTTGGGATACCTTCGTTTTCTTATCATGATTCGAGTACAAGGGGGGGATTTAGGGTAAACTTCACTTTCTTATGATTCCTTAGATTTCTTGATTTCACTGCCTCGGACGTGTAATTTGTACTGATTTGGCGTCATGCCGAATCTGCGTTTGAAACGTGTAATAAAGTAGGTGCTATTGGTCATCCCGACCTTGCCGGCAATTTCCTCCACCTTCAAGTTAGTGCTCCCAAGCAGTTCTCTTGCCTTCTCCATTCTCAACTCGGATACATAATCGGATACCCCAATATTGAAGGTTTTCTTAAATAACGCTGATATATAAGTGGCGCTAATAAATGTCTTATGAGACAGCAACTCCAATGAAATCTCTCCATGATAATGGGCATCAATGTAGCTCTTAACATTCTGAATGAGGATAGGGTTCGTATTCTCCTCTACATTCAAAGAGAAAATGTCGCCAATGAACGTCTTCAGCCATTCCAACGCTTCGAATATGTCTTCCTTGCGGTAGAACTCCTCAGGAACATTCCTGTAGACGAGCATATTCTCACCGCTCCTTGGTTCAGCCTCCATCATTTTCTGAATTACGAGCTGCATGATCTGATGGATGGCGAACTCCACACTCTCCATTCGGTAGCTTTGCTTGGACAGCTTTGCAGCGATACAATCAAGCAGACGATAAATCTCTTGAACATGGTGAGCTTCGAAGGCATGAACAAGCTGTCGATAGATCTCCGGTATACGAAACTCTTCCATTCTCGCTACAGCACTGCTGTACAGCACCTCGGATTTGTCCTTAAGCAGGAAGTGATGCTTCAGCGCTCTGAGCGCCTGATCGCAGGAGGCATGTAATTGTCCGATTTCACTGACCGTCGATCCGACACCTGCACAGATCGGGAATGTGAATGTGCTGGACAATAGGGAAGCTGCCGATTCAATCTGTTTATACACAAGGTTCTCGTCGGTTCTGAAATTAATAACGACAACCATAATATTTTTGGAATAGGAAGTGATCAGCACATTATAATTTGTCATCAAGTCCGACTGAACAACAGCATATTCAAGCTGCTCGAATACCTTTTCATTCATGTCCGTCTCATTTATTTGAAAAGCTGCAACGATACACCGCTCTTCATTCAGGATATTGCTTATTTCTGCGTTGCTTTCATCATCAATAATGCCTCGCAGCAGCTGATTCAGCCTGCTCCTGTTCGCCTGTATCCGAAGGGCGTTCACGGATAAATACATATTTTTAATCGTATCGTTAATAAAAGTATAGGCATTACCATTCAGCTTGTGCGTGCCGCTCGTATGCAAGATGTGGGCAATAATTTGCTTGATCGGTCTATATTGATTGACCGCGACGAATAAGGCAAATACGAGACCTATCATAAAAGCGCCTAACGATACGTAGATAATCATATTCTGAATATAACCGGATACGCGAAAGAAATCGCTAAGCGGCATGATCAGCGTATAGGTCCAACCATTATAGCTGGAAGTATGGCTAAGCAGCATAACACGTTGTCCATTGATCTCATGAATATTCAACTGCGCCTCTGCTTCCTGGCCGGCTGCGATGAGATCATCTGCCTCGGCCATCGCATAATGAGCGGAAGGATTCGATGGAATGACAATTCCGTTCTGATTATTTTGAATGAGTATGGCTTCATTCGGATGAACCAATTGGCTGCTCAGGATATTGGAAATGTATTTGCTGTAAATATTAATATATAGAATAAATACAGGCTTTCCATCCTGCTTAAATGCCGACGCTCTCGCGTAGCTGATGACCTCTCCTGTTCTTTCGAAGGTAAGATTGGCTTCCTCGTTGAATTGAAACCAGTTCGTATTGCCTTTTGGATCCGTCATGAAATGATCGACAAATTCGTTAGTATCTATAGACTGATAATCATATTTAATGCCTCTGCTGGAGATCAGCGTCCGCTTATCCGGGTAATAAATATTCAGAGATTCAACGAATGGAAGCACGGCAATCAGCTTCTTCAGCTGTTTGTACGCTTCAACATCGCTGTAACCCCCAGTAAAGTCCAAATTCTGCGGTGCAAGCAATTGCTCCAGCACAACCTTCTCCGCCGGCTCCAACACGCCTAACTCGATAATCGAATTCACATAGGTCATTCGCTGAACATTGATATCCGATATTTCCTTCTCTACCATTTTCGTGATCATGCCCATCAGTATTAACCCAATTAAGCCAATGATCACAACAATCATAAGCACATTCCAAATAAAATACTGTTTTAGAACGCCGAATTTAAGTTGATATTTCATATGGCCTCCATGAATAATGATTTTACGCCCTCAACTCGTCGCTTGAGGGCGTAATGGTCATGATGTCTTTGATGCGATGGTTACAATACTGCGATTATACGCTTAATATCGTTCCGCCAATATAGCGTACGCCAATGGGATCGCTCTTGTCATTGAAATAATAGGAGACTAACAGCTCTCCCGGGCGCACCTCCACAGCTCGAGGATAGCCCAAGTCAAGACTCCCTCCATCATCGCGCAAAATCAACTCGGGTCCCCACGTCCTTCCGTTGTCCTCGCTCATTCGAGCACGTACGCCATAGCCGGGACGTCGGTAGCCATATACGGCAAACAAACTTCCGTCTGCCATCAGGGTCAGATGAACCGTATCCCCATGCTCGTTCATTCGCGAGACAAAACGCCAAGTCAACCCGCCATCATCCGACGCATATAATTCATCCCATGCTGCAATCATATCCGGCTTACATCTTACAGCGACCAATATCGTACCGTCCTTCATCAATACGGGTGAAGGGCAGATCATACGATATTCATTGCTATTAGGCATTAAGGAAATCAACGTCCAACTGACGCCGCTATCAAAAGATGCGAAAACAACGGGACGATCGTGCGGATTATTCCGCGGTTGAGCAGTCAAGAACAGAAGCACCACGCCATCCGGACGAACGATATAGGAAGGCCTTCCCTGGTACCTGGGGATATCGCACTTGGGAAGAAGTGCCGGCTCCCCCCAGGTTTCTCCCCCATCTTTGGACATCTTGATCCAGGCAGTCGCATTCGGTTCTCCGGAATTAGGCGAACACCAACATTCCAGTAAAACATGGGGATCGGTAAAATCAAAGCCTTCGGTATACGTAAATGGCTTTCCAAAACGCAAATCGTGGGTGGTCTGGACATTATCGGCGATCTCCGATGCTTCACTCCATGTTAATCCACCATCCCTTGTTCGTACAGACTTGATTTTACTATAGGTTTCGACTCGTCCATGGCTGAGGTTCGAGGGAATGGAATAATCACATGGAATATTCATAAAAGCCACCAGAATATTATGCTCATTCATCTTCCACATTCCCGCGTTGAAAGGCCAAGAACAGAACTCCTGTTGATTCCTGTAAATCGTAATATGCTCCATTTTCGCCGGCCTTACAGGTTTATTATATTCCATTGGTCGTCACTCCCGGTTGTGTAATGTTCACCCTTATGCCAATTCGATAGCCGAATGAATCGCTTCAATCAAGCTGTTTTCATCCGCCAGATTTTTACCCGCAATATCGAAGGCTGTGCCATGATCGACGGAGGTTCTGATCACGCCGCCATTTAATCCGACGGTGATATTGACTCCGGATTCAATACCCAATACTTTTACGGGAATATGACCTTGATCGTGATAGCAAGCAACAACCATGTCAAAATCACCGCGAATGGCCCTGAAGAACAGTGTATCTGCCGGATAGGGGCCCGTAACGTCCATTCCTTGTGCGACTGCCCGTTGAATAGCCGGCACCAGCTTCCGTTCTTCCTCTCCATCTCCGAACAATCCGTTCTCTCCTGCATGAGGGTTGATTCCGCAAACGGCAATTTTGGGATTCTCGTTTCCCGCCCGCTTCAACGTGTCATAAGCAAGCTGAATGACCTTGAAAGTTCGCTCTGGCGTGATCATTTCGATCGCTTTCAGCAATCCGACATGAGTTGTCAAATGGATGACTTTCATCTTGGCCGTCGATAGCATCATCGAATATTCCTTGGTGCCGGTCAAGTCTGCCAATATTTCGGTATGTCCCGGATATAGATGTCCCCCCAGTCGCAGCGCCTCCTTATTCAAAGGCGCTGTACAAATGGCATCTATGGATCGCTCCTTGGCCAATTCGACTGCTTTGGCTACGTAATGAAAGGCAGCATTACCGGCTGCCGCAGACAGCTTTCCGAATGGAATGTCCTTCGTCAACAGCTGGAGATCCAGACAATCGATCGTGCCGGGAGTGAATCGCGCATCCTTCAGAACCTGAATACGATGGAGCTGCGTATCCGCTGCATGAACGACCTCAATGGCTCTCTGCAGAATGGGGGCATCGCCAATAACGACGGGTCGACATTGCTCGTAAATCGATTGATGCTGAAGCGCCTTAACGATAATTTCCGGTCCGACGCCCGCGGCATCTCCCATTGTTATGCCTATGACCGGTTTCAATGTTTTTCACCTCCTGCTAACGCTCGCATAGCTCGCAGCAATACTTCATCCCCGCCGAAGCCTCCGGCTTTCGTAATCACATGAATTCCCTTGTGAACAGATAACCTGCCGACAGGAACGCCAGCTTCAATCTCGGCAATCAACTCGAATTGTCCAGCTCCCAAGTGCATGATCACCTGCCTGGCCGTATCTCCGCCTGTCAGCACAAGTTTGGATATGCCGCATTGCTTGATGATGCGCGCCGCTGTATTTCCCAATGCGTCGCTTATCGCGTTGCTCACTTGAGCGGCATCCATTCCGCGCTCTCTGCCTTGCCTTCGAGCGCTCTGTATCGTTGCGGGGCTGTCTGACGAATAAAGAACGACATGCTTTTGCCGATCAAGTAAAGCTTGAAGAGCCAAATAGTAAACTCGTTCATGCTCTGTACGTCTTTCTTCTTCCGTCAACGCCAACAAAGAGTTCCATTCGATTCCCATGACATGATCTTGCTGCAGCAAGTAATCCAACTGACGTCTGGATGCCGGGTTTACACTGCCTACTACAACTATAACCCTATCGGAATCGGCGTTGACATGCGCTTGGCTTGCTTCAATGGCCGGGAATTGACTCGTTAAAGCGTAAGCCAATCCTGCCGATCCGGACCAAATCACATGGTAATCCCCCCCTTGAAATAATGCTGCAATTGAATCCAAATCCTCGTCCGTTTCAGCATCGAACAGCAGATAAGGAATGTCCATCCGATGTAATTGTTCGATCCGCTCGGTCAGTAGTGCGCGATCGCCTCTTAGCAGCTCGGTTGTAATGAGCGAGAACGGCTTTTCCGATTGCTCCTGCAACAACTCCGGAAGGTATGAACGGGTTGACGGATTTTTGGGGTCGTTCGAGGTCGCTGTCTCATGAAGCAACAAGCCATCGACAAACATACTTCCGTTTTTCATGACTCTCCCAACTTTAGGGTAAGAGGGCGCAATCACGATAAAGTCTGGTTGAAACGCACGGTAAATGGCGTCCCATTCCGCGCCTATATTCCCTCTAAGCGTGGAATCAATCTTCTTATAGATGATTTCAGGCAGCGTTTCTTGTTGTTTAATGGATTCGCACGCCCGATTAACCCGCTCAAAGGCTTCCTGCCTGGAGGAAGAGCGGCTGTCTGTATCGAATACGACAACATCCCGTTCACTCATAATTTTCATCTCAAGATCAAGTAAAACCGTGGTAGACAGCCCTTTACGAGTAAACTGTACACCTGTATCATTGGCCCCTGTAAGATCGTCCGCGATGATAGCAACCTTCACAAGCACACACCCTATCCTTTCAGCTTTCTCCATAAAGTCGAACGATTGATGCCCAACCGATTGGCAGTCTGGGATTGATTCATGCCTTCCTGCTCCAATACGATTTGAATGATATCTTTTTCTATGTCATCAAGAGTTCTATTTAGGTTCAGCCCAGTAAGTTCCGGAGCTGAAGAGTCCTTGTTGTTTTGATTTTGCTGTAAATCGTGAAGGATGGGCAGCACATTCGTATCAATATATTCGCCAGAAGTATGCCGGACGAATTGCTCCATAACATCTTTGAGCTCGAACAAATTACTCTCCCATGAGTGATGATATAAAGCCTCTGCAACCTCTGGTCGAACACCAACAATTTGTTTTCCGTATTTCTCATTGAACGAGATTAGAAAAGCGCGAATATATTCCTCCAAATCTGCTCTTCTTTTATGCAGAGGAGCAATGTAAACAATCTGTTTATTAAAGAAGTTATACAGTTTCTTATCAAGTTGCGATTGCTCTAACAGGATGGAGGGATCTGTGAGAAAGGAGAAAATGGTGTTGGCCGCGGCCTTTTCCAACGCGATTGCGAACGTCTCTTGCTCTGTAAGCGTCAGGTTCTCGGCGCCGCTAATATATAAAATTTGATCTTCATCACATGCTGCAATCAATGCCAGCAATGCTCCGAATGACGCCTCAGCCGAGTTGAATATTTTGATCTCTACCATACTTTTCGAATGATCCGTCAAGCTGCCAAGTGCAAACAGCCGTCTGCCCGCTCCCTCTTCTCCATAAACGGCCATCGGAAGCGCATAACTCGCCTTTTCTTTCGCATAGACGGATTGCGTCATGATTAATGGCGGGAATGCATCATTTAGTCCGGTGGAATAGCTGAAACGAATGTCAGCATCGGCTTGCGTTGCAGGTATGGCCTTCAGGTAAAACATGCGCAAATCGCCTTCCGTTGGAATTTCATCTCCAGTAAGCGCGAATTGCCCTTCCGGATCAACCATCATCATCTGACGATTCAATGTAATTCCCTTGCCCAAATTCAGGAATAGTTTTTGTAAATAGGGATAGGGTTGAAATAGATTGGATTGCGATTCTTTTATTCTTAATAAGTCTCTAAATGCATGGTTTGCATATTTGACTGTACCCGCTTGGTCTACAATCGCACATCCCGTCTCCATCGTACTCAGAAGGGTTTCGAATGCCTGGTTTTTCACCTTATAGGTTTGAGATATCTTATATATTTGCTTTGCTTGGGCAAATGCGGCGATAACGGATTCTCGGCCGGAAGTAATCAATACCCCCTGCAGCCCATACCCGGCCGCCTTCTTCACTGTAATATTGTCTCCAACGATAATTTTGACTCCCTTTAATTTTGCCGCCTGCAGAGCATGATCAACTTCGTCCTGATTATGGATCATGGTGTAGGAGATATCCATATCCATTAAGTTTGAACCCGAGATAATCCCTTCAATGACATTCTGAAAACCAATCATCTCCACAGGCGCGTGAAATCCTTTGACCAATGTCAGCATTCGCAATATGTCAAAACCGGATACTTGAATATCAATGACAGGGAGGTAGGAATGCTTGCCAAGCAGAGTCGCCGTTCCCCCCCGACTAATGATCAAGTCATATCCCTGCAGATGAAAGCTGTCGATCTGGGGGAGAACCTCCATGAGATCTCCCTGTATGACTGTAATTTCGAACTCCTCCAGGTCGGCTTTTAGGCTATTTGTCAACTCTACCAGTCCAGCGTAAGGTGCCACGACTAACGTTTTGATACGCATAGGATCGCTCCTTCTTCCTGTTTAAGCGAGTAGCTCCCTGCAAATTTGTTCCACATTCCCGGCATGACAGCTGCAGTACTTGCGCATGTTAATGCCATTCCGCCATACATGGAACCCACAATCATGTTCCCGCGAGCAGCAAGATCATCATCAATGTGATAATCCAGATATCCGAGCCTCTTGGTCGATAATCGCTTATCTGTTGAAATGAAAACAATTCTGCGGGCAGTCTGAAAAAGTATGGGTTCGTTACCCTATCTCCTTTACCCCCTGTTTCATGTTGTTTCATTTTGCATCACAAATAGCATTCTATCGATACTTTCATTAGTATATCTCATAATAAACTTAATTAATAGAGGATATAACGCTATTTCCTTGAATAGAAATGTATCAATTTGCAACACTTTGTGAGTAGTCTGTATTTCAGCCCCCGGATAAGGACGGCCCATAATATGATGTGCCAGCGACTTCCATGATGATAGGTTTTTGGGGTAATGACCCCGTGCGCAAGGATGCCGCGGGACTCCCCGCGGCTCTTTCTTTTATACGCGCTTAAGTACTCCACAATACCTCTCCTATTTGCGATTTTGTTTTTTATTGATTTTAGTGTATATTAAAATCAATAAAACATCAGAATCCTGTAAAGAGGGATCTCATGGACATAGGAATTAATAAAGTACTGAACAAAGATGGCTGCGATATCCACTACTGGATCTCTAAGTGTGGGAATTGCCCCTGGCTCATATTTTTGCACGGTGCCGGTGCCGACCACGAGATGTTTTTCGAACAATTAGCGGCAGTGAGTCACAATTATAATATCTTGCTCTGGGACGCAAGAGGCCACGGCCTGTCTCGGCCCATGGGGGAGCACATCAGTATGACATTGATCGTCGACGATTTAGCAGCGATCATGAATATAGAAGGCATCGAGAAAGCTACGTTGATCGGACAATCGATGGGCGGGAATGCGGCACAAGAGTTTGCTTTTTATTTTCCGGACAGAGTAGAGAAGCTAGTCCTGATCGACTGCACGTGCAACACGATGAAATTGTCTACGTTGGAAACTTTCTATTTGAAAATAACTCCTATGTTACTCCGCTTGTATCCGTGGAAATACTTGGTTCGCGAAAGTGTTAAAGCAAGTGCTATAAAGCCGGACGTGCAAGCGTATCTAAGAAGAACATTTAATCGAATTGGCAAAATAGATTTTGTTAACATATTTCTAGCAACCGCTTCATGCCTGCACTACGAGGATGGTTATCGAATCAATAAACCGATCCTGCTCGTCTATGGCGAGAAGGATGGGACGGGCAACATTAGAAAAATCGCTTCAACTTGGGCATCTAACGAACCTCATTGCACGCTTGTTGAAATTCCGCAGGCGGGCCATTGTTCCAATCAAGATAATCCAACCGCATTTAACCAGGCACTTATTTCATTCTTGAGCGATCGGTCGATCAATGTTTGAGAGGAGTAATTCTGTTTATGCACACACAAGAATTCGAATTGAATGAAGCCAAGCTGTCATTTATAGAGAAATTGGGCGTATATTACGAGGATTATGGCATTCCGCGAATCGGCGGTCGGATATTAGGACTGATGCTTGTATCGGGCCAGCCGCTGACGGCGGAGCAGATTGCCACCCATCTGAAGGTTAGCAGAGGCAGTGTCTCGACCAATGTCAGACTGCTGGCGTCGGGGGGGTTATTAGAGCGAATATCGGTGCTCGGTGAACGAATCGATTACTATGCCGTTAGCGAGTCGATCTGGGAGCGTGCCATTCAGATGAGGATCGACGGGTTTCGAAGCCTGAGGAGAATCGCTGAGCTCGGCGAGAAAGCGGCCGGGAACAATGCGTCTCCTGCTGCTAATCGAAACTTATTCGATATGCTTCAATGGGTCGATATGATGACCTCCAGCCATGAACAAGCATTGCTCCATTGGAAACAATTTAAAAGAAACTAATACCGCTGCCTGCGAACATGACGGCGATGAGATCGGCGGCGCGTTTGAAAACTTCAGGTACTGAGAACACATTATTTCAAACAGCGGCAGGCCCGAACGAGTATCTGCTCACTCTAGCTTCGCGGTCAGACGATCACGCGGTAGTGAAGTTGAACAACTCCGCTCCGGAAGCGGCGCTCACCGAGCAGCTCGAGCCGCATGCGGAGGTTGTCCGGCAATGCTCGCTTACCTCCACCCAAGACGATCGGATTAACAAGCAGATGACACTCGTCGATCAGTCCCGCGCTCATCGCCTGCCCAGCAAACTCAGGGCCGCCAATCGTAATGTCGGCTTCTGAAGACTCTTTCAGCCTCCGAATCGCATCAGGATCGAATTCGCGCTCGATCCTAGTCCTGGTGCTTGAAACCGCCTGAAGCGTCCGGGAATACACGATTTTCTCAGCAGCTCGCCAGATCTGCGCGAATTCCCGCATTACCTCCGGTTGATCGCCTATTTTACCGCTCGCCGTCTCCCAATACACCATCGACTCGTACATTCGACGCCCGTATAGGTAAGTGCCAATCGGCCGCTGAAAGTCAGTCCAGAACGCAAACACCTCGTCATCGGAGATCGTCCACTCGATATTGCCGCGCTCGTCCTCCATGTAACCGTCCAAAGATACGTTAACAGGGTAGATCAGTTTAGCCATTTCAATAGCGCCCTCCAATTTTCAGTTTCCAACTTAACCCAAGGTGGAAACCTCCTTATGTCTACATTTTATCATCCAAAAGCAGGCCCGGTTTCTCATCGATTGCTAATGTTCAAAGCCCGAGCCCCACCGATTACAACGGTCGCGCTCTTCTGCAAACCATACTGCACCGTCCAAACCGTATACGATACCGTGGCGCTCCGCATTTGGAGTCGGAATCGGGTATTCCGCAATAATCCCGTTCGTTGTAATGCGGCCGACTTGGTTTCTCCCCCACTCAGTCCTTCAAACTAACGGAAGGCTCAATAAGATAAAAATCTTCATCCCCTTCCGCTGTCATCCATCAATATTGAAGATGTTTTGCTTTCTGAATGGCTTGAACGCGTCCCTTCACACCCAGCTTGCTGTAAATTCGGTTCAGGTGCAGCTTGACTGTTCCTAACGTTAATACAAGCTGTTCTGCGATTTCTTTGTTGGACAAGCCCGCACAGACGGATTTGAGCACTTCAATTTCTCTTGCCGTAAGCTCATACTCGGAATTCCACTCGTCCGCATTTGCACTGGCAGCCTTTCTCTTTTCCCAATTCGGCTGAGCAAGGGACATGAGTTTCTTAACATAATTCAGCGAAACCCCCGTCTGTATTTCCGGAATATAGTTATTTTTCCGCATCGCAACGTATTTGGCGAGCAGATCGCCGGATATCTCTCCTAAATCTGTGATCGTACGTAAATAACCCTCCTCTTCGCCAAGAACAAGCGCATAATGCAGATGGAGCATGGATTCATACGTAGCGGTCAAGCCATCGAAAATAACTGCCTGAAGCAAATGACAATTTAACATAGACATGATCAAGTTTTTCTCTCTTGCCGCCCCCTGCATTCTTTCGGCCCAGCTAAGAGCTGCTTGGTATTCTTTCTTGGCGATCATGATGCGAATCAAGGTCGAAATTTCAAATTCCTGATGAACGGCAGCATTCGCTTCTTTGCTGATGTTGCTTCTGCACAGCCATAATTCCGCATCCTCAATCGTCCCATTCTCAAGGCAACACCGCACGTAATAAGCTTGCAGCAAATCCTGCCAATACGATTGCTGCTCCCTCTCTTGTCGGAGTTTATTCATTGCCGACGCGATCACTTCGTTCTCTCGATGCGGATGTCCCTGTGCGCGATATATGCGGGCTTTAACGATAACCGCAGGCACATAAGCTCCAATGCTTCCATGCATTTCAGCGGACGCTATCGCATCGTCGGCATATTTCAGCGCCAAATCCAGTTCATTATTCTCATAATGGATCTCGCTCATCGCCGTATACGGATAAGCCACGTAGTGCCATTGTTCCAGATGATGCTTGTGAATAAAGTTGTCATATAGACGATGGAAGGAAGTTGCTTGCTTCAACTTGCCGTCAAAACCGTAAAACCCGCTGATTAACGGCACGCTTCCGTCATTCATGTGAATGACGTCTTTCAGGAGAAGCTGCACAACCTCATTTCCAGGCACCGCATCCCGCACAAACACATCATGAATCCGATCGTATATCGTATGATAATCCCTTTGCAACCAGGCTTTAAAGGAAAGGCAAATATACGCTTCTTCTCTGATCCTTATGGCAACCAACGAATCCGGATCCGTCTGCATCGCTTCAGCAGCACGCAACAGCTTCTCAACATATTCGATAGCCTCGTCGTAACGGCCCAGCAACAGCTCCGTATAAGCTTGAATGATCAATAAATCGGGATTCCTGTCCAATGACGCCGGAATCTTGGCAAACCATCGGCTTAGCGTCGCCATCTCCCGCTTTCCGAACATGAACACAGCATGACCCTGAATCAACTTGGCCGCTTTATCATAATTTTCGGCGAGCAGATTATGCTCGATCGCCTCTTCGATGTAGCCATGCTCTTCGAACCATTCGCCTGCCCTATAATGCAGGATCCGGATTTCATCTTCCGATTTCTGATTATCGTAACTGCGCAAGAAATCCAGGAACAGATGATGATAACGAAACCAGTGGTTATCATTGTCAAGCGGAATGATGAAAATATTCGCTTGTTCAATATCGGATAGCAATTGCCCCTTTCTGGATGTCCCCGTTACCGCAGCGCATAGTTCGTCGTTCATTCGCTCAAGAATCGAGGTTTGGAACAAGAATCTGCGAATTTCGTCTGGCAGGTGCAGAATGACGTCCTCCATCAAATAATCGACGATATATCGATGGTTTCCTGTAAACTGAGATAACGTATGATCCAAATCGCCCGAGTATGCAATGGAGGCCAACTGAATACCGGCGATCCATCCTTCCGTTCGATTGGCAAGCAGTTCAGTTTGCCGCTGGCTCAACGATATATTCATCTGTTGCAGCCAGAACGCCGAGATTTCTTCTTCGGTGAACTTCAAGTCCTGGACGCCAATTTCATTTAACAGCCCCTTGGCCCGGTAGGCGCCCAGAGTCAGCGGCGGATTGGTTCTGCTAATGATGCACAAGCGAACCCGATTCGGCATTCGCTCAAGGAAAAAAAATAGAGACCGATGAACCTCCTCCGATTCGATGAGATGATAATCGTCCAATACGATGACCACGTGCTCCTCAGTCATGCACAGATCGTTAATAAACAGGATAATAATATGCTCAATCGATACCGATATGGTCGATTGTAGAAGAGATAACGCCTTATGGCCAATCCCGGGAAACGCCTGCTCCAGCGAGGCGATCACATAACTCCAGAAGCGATGAAGATCATTCTCCCCCTTGTCCAGCGAGAGCCATCCCGCTAGAAGGGGAACGGGAGAGCTTCTCAGCCATTCGCTGACCAATTGCGACTTGCCGAATCCCGCTGGCGCATTCACAATCGACAGCTTGCCGGGAACTGACATTTTCTCCATCAAGCGCGCTCTCGGCACGAAATGCAACGGGCATTGTGGGATGCTTAATTTGGTCGCCAATAGAAGTTGAGGAGTATGCACTTGGCTAATCATATGCACCTGTCCTTTGAATGTTTATCGTAGTTCCAATTATACGATCGAGATGTCAAGAAATTGCGAATATCTGGCGATCTTCCTAAGGAGGATTGCACGCGATCGGCAATTTAACGAACGAAAATAAACTCCATACCCATGAAACATCGGGTTTGGAGTTTATTTAAGTTTACTGGGTAGATCAGGTTGATCTTGTCAATGCGGCACCGAGAGCCGCCAAATTCAGACCGATTAAGTCCGACAAACCTACAGTTATGGCTAAGTTCCCGCCAAAAAGATAATAAACGCAACATAATCAGTCGGGTGAGAAGGTGGATATCCCCTATAAATGTACATATTTGGTTGCTTCAGTCGGCGGAATGCGATGCACGCTCCAAGCTGAAAACGCTGTTACTCCAGCTACAACCAGTATAACGATTCCGAAGATGTCAAGCAGCTTGTAGGCTAACAACTGATAACCCGCTTGATCGATTGCGTTGATCCCGATGATATAACCAAATGCTAAACCTACGAATATCCCTATTGTGATTCCGATAATCGCCAATATCATCCCCTCCGCCCAAATACAGAAGGTCAGCCATTTCGACGGAATGCCGATCGCTCGCAGCATGCCCAACTGGCGCCTGCGCTGTTTAGATATTCGAGTCAGCACGACAGCGAGTCCGATGATCCCGATTCCAATTGCAAGCTTATTCAGGTTTCCGAAGTAATTCATAAGCATTGTAGAGGTTTGGTAATACTTATTCTGATAATCGCTTATATGATGAACAGGAGCGATGTTATACTTCGCAAGCGCCTGCTGCACCTGCGGAAGCTGCTCTCTTGCCAGATCTTCTGTTGGAAACCGCATAAGCAGCACGGAATACAATCCCTTATGCTCTCTTCCCAGTTCGATCGTTTCAAGATGGTTCATCCAAATCCCGAAGGTGAACGCATACCATCTGTCTATTTCTTGTGCGATGCCAATGATTCGCTTTGAGACGGTTTTGCTTCCAATTGTCAATGCTACGGTGTCCCCGATCCCATATCTATCTCCAATTAAAGCGAGTGTGCTCGAGGATACAATGATTACATTCGGATCTTTAGCAACTTCCGCCCATGCTTCTCGCTCACTCTTATATGAGGGATCATATTGAAGCAAGGCAACGTTGGTCGTCTCCGCATAGGAATGATCAATTCCATTGATCGAATAGTTGATATCTCCATATTTCGACGTCCTGATCTTCCAAGGCAGCTGCACAATAGTGGTCCATTGCGGCTGATTCGAGCCTTTAAACCCGCCCTCCTCCAGATATATGCCCAGTTTATCAGTGTCCGTAACATCGCCATTGTAGGAATAATAATCATAGGCATAGAGGTCATATCCTCCAATTAATTGACGGTGATCGGATTGCTTCATCGTCATCTGCATGACGAAAGACAGAATCACAAACACAACGATAAAGGAGGAAACGGTTGAGAACATCAGAATCATCATGCCCGACCTGGACCAGTACTGCTTAATATTTCTAATAACGAGTCGCAGCATGCCATATAATGCAGGCGTTCTTCGAAATAGAAATGACAGTCCGTTATAACTGAGCTCCAGCCAGCGAACAGAAGCAAAAGATAGAAGCGGGAACAAAATAAATATCCATGCCGTCAAGATCGGGATGAACTTTTCCGAGAACCACATCCTTCGGATCTCTGGAACGAAGAGGATTGCCGCCATACCGATCAATACAACAAGGACAATAAAAGCATACCAGTTATACCAAGAAAAACGCGCTCCCGCTTCATGACGCTTATTGCTCTTAAACGTTACGTTTCGCAGCTCAACTACGGAGCGCTTGGCCGTTCTGTTGGTCATCGCCCATGTGCAAATAAAAATGATGCTCAACCCTAGTGAACAGCCAGCGAGTATCACTTTTACACTCGGAAAGTACTGATACACGCTTTGAATTTCAGGATTCGGACCAAATTTGCTTGAGAGGGAACTCGTTAACATTGCCCCCATCCCTAATCCGGCAGCGGCTCCAAACACCCCCGATAAGACGCCGAAAAACAACACTTCCAGTCTCAGCATCCTCTTCAGATCAACATGGCTAAAGCCGATTGAACGTAAAATGCCATTTTCCAGCCTTCGCTCATCTATGATTAACTTAAACAAGTTAACCATAAGTACAAGACCCATAATCAATGCATTAAGGCTGGTTATTCCTAATAAATAAGAAATAAAAGATATCGCCCCGTATAATTCCTCGCTTGCATTTCCCTTGACAGGGATAAAGCTCCATGGATTTGGAGGGGGGGCTCCTGCAACCAGCACGCTATTATAAAGCCCGTCTGTCAATCCGAACAATTGTCTGGAAGCTTCCAAAGATAAAATTACCGATGCCTTCGCCAGCTGCAAGCCCGGATAACCGGCCAATCCCGCATCGTCAACAACGCGATTAATCATATAGGTATGCGCAAGCTGATCATGATCAAGGATTGTTATTGAATCGCCTTCATCTACTTTCAGCTTATTCGCAACCAAACGGGAGATAATAACTTGATCTATAGGCAACGAAGATGGCAGATTTGCAGCAAGCTGACCTTGATCAAAGCTTCTGGTCTCCCGTAAATCGGCTCCGATAACATGTATATTAGGAAACATCAACTTCTGCTTCTTATCCTCTTCACCCTGAGCGAATAATGAGACCGTATAAGAGATGATGGGCAGAACGCTCGATGACTCCTCGTCTAAAGACGATTTTAACTTTTCGATATCTTCTTCATTAAAATAAGGGAACGGGACTGATTGTTGATAAACCGAATGAACCTCATAGTGTATCGGGCCGTAGTGATGGTCCAAATAAGCGTCCGCGCTTTTCTCCAGCGAGTATATGACCGTGACCAGCAGCGTAATCAACGAAGTGCTGACGACTAGTCCAAGCACGGTTAATGCAGTTGACGATTTGCTGGCAGACAAATTGCGCAGCGCCATTTTTCTGATATGAGGGTATCGTATACTGACAATAAATCCATACAGGATCAACACGAATAGCAGAATAATCAGCAGCGAAGAAGTCATGTTCTTCCCCTCCGGCCAGATTGTCTTTCCGATATCAATTGGCCGCTGTCCATATAGAAGGTACGGTGTGCGTATCTCGCAACATCCGGATTGTGAGTTACGATAATAAACGATATTTGCTCCGTACGATTTAAATGTTCAATCAGATCCATAACCATCTCATTGGTCCTGCTGTCTAAGGCGCCTGTCGGTTCATCTGCAAAGATGATCTTCGGTCGATTGACGATTGCGCGCGCCAAAGCTACCCTTTGCTGCTGTCCGCTGGAAAGCTCGGAAGGACGGTGATGCTCTCTTTCTCTTAAGCCGACTCTCGTTAATGCTTCCAGCGCCCGCTCTCTGGCAAGCTTCGGCTTTACTCCGCTGCAAAGCAAAGGGAGTTCTACATTCTCTGCGGCGCTGAGCACTGGAACCAGATTGTAGAGTTGAAAAATAAAGCCTGTATTCGCCGCTCGAAACGCATCGCGCTGACGTTCTGACATCCGGCTGGACTCCATGCCTGCAAACTGAATAACCCCCTCGGTTACCTGATCTATGCCTGACAGACAATTTAACAGAGTCGTCTTTCCACAGCCTGAAGGTCCCATAATAACAGCAATTTCGCCTGCATGAAGCTCCATCGACACTCCCTTTATCGCTTCAACCACTTGGCTTCCTGTTTCGTAAACCTTTCGAACATCTTTGGCGATAATCAAGGAACTATCGCTGCTCATCTCCGCTTAATCTCCTCTCCATCCCTGGCGCATCAACTCATGAATCAGGGAACGTCGGTAACTCAACGACAAATTCCGTTCCAACCTCGATCTCGCTAAATACACTTAGACTTCCCCCATGCGCTTCAACAAACTGTTTGGCGATGGCAAGTCCTAAGCCAGTCCCCCCAATGGAACGATTGCGAGAATCATCTACGCGATAGAAGCGGTGGAATAAATAAGGAAGGCTGTTAGGCGAGATGCCAGGGCCGTCATCCTTTACCACTACGCGAATGTACCCTTCCTTCTCCTTGCGGCAATCGATTTCAACCTTCCCCTTCTCGGACGCGTAACGAATGGCGTTGCCAATTAAATTTATCAATACTTGTTTAATCCGAACAGGGTCACAGTATACCTCGGGGTAGTCTTCCACCGAACAATGAAGCGTCATCCCCCTCTCTTCTGCCTCTGTTCTGAATATCTCAACAACCTCATGCAATAGCTCGTGGAATGAAATCCATACTCGGTCGAGTTTCAGCCTCCCTGCTTCAGCAAGATTAAGCTGCTGCAGTTCCTGGATTAGACGAGTCATTCTCTTCGTTTCATCTAGCAGCGGTATTAAGCTTTCTCTACTGATTTCTTGGGCTCCTGCAAGCATCGTCTCCATATGACCCCGAAGTATCGTGATCGGCGTACGAAGCTCATGCGCGGCATCGGACACGAGCTGATTGCGGACCTCCACATCCCGGGATCGTTCCTCTTGCGCTTCAGCCTTTCCTTTGGCGATAAGGTCTGAAACGCGAGTTGCGATGTACTTGCCCGCCAGAGCGGCAAGCGATAGAACAATGGCAAGAAGAAGCAGCCCTGCAATGATATAGACATTCGAGTCTTGATTGGAATTGGACGACGACGCCCCTAAACCGTAACCTATGGCGGTTGCTGCAATGACGATTGCGATCGAAATTCCGCCGACCCCATATAGGATGATGTTTTTCAGTTTCATAGCGCAGCACCGAATTTATAACCAACTCCGTGAACAGTAAGAATATAACCGGGCTCCGAAAAGTCGTTTTCAATTTTTTTTCGAATGTTGCGAATATGCGTATCAATCGAACGCTCATACCCTGCGTATTCTTCACCTAGCGCAATCTCAAGAAGATCCAGTCTGCTGTATACTCTTCCAGGCGATTGAACCAGCGTTCTTAGAATCTTGAATTCTGTCGGCGTCATCGCGATAGGTTCTCCGTTCAAATGAACGGAATGCTTCGGCAAATCAATGGTTAGCGCTCCTCGTTGCAGAATATCGCCGCTCTTGCCTTCACGTTCTGCGCGCGACTGAGAGGAATGCACACGTCTTAGAATAACACGAATGCGGGCCTCCAGCTCCCGAATCGAGAATGGCTTCGTTATGTAATCGTCGGCTCCAAGCTCCAAGCCTAACAGCTTATCAACCTCATCCGACTTGGCAGTGAGGAATATAACCGGCACCTGCGAGAACGAACGCAATTTACGACAGGTTTCCAGCCCGTTTAAGCCTGGCATCATCCAATCGAGCAATACAAGATCGATATGAGGTGTACGCTCAAGCAATTCCAATGCATCGGATCCGCTTACCGCTTCAAATACTTGATATCCTTCATTTCGCAAATATTTAGCAATGAAAGAAATCAATTTCACTTCATCGTCTACGATCAGTATCGATGGCTTATGCCCATCATCATTTCGCACTATGCTTTCCTTCCCCCCACAGATTATTGGCCCGATCCAGCTTCCTTTGAATGTTAAACCCATTATAGCAATCAATTATCAAGATCTTATGAAGTTATGCAGATCATCTCCAAGATCATTTTCCCCCGTCTTACATGACCTTCAACAAGCTCCCCCCCAATTCCTTCACTTTGTGTTGTTTCTATAAAAAGATATAACCCGGAATATAACCATAGTTAGACTCTGCTCAAAATGAGCTTTGCTAGAATCGAGTTGCCTGGAGCAGAAAGGAGGAACGAAAGGTGCATAGCAATGAAGGGGGAACGCCGGAAGAACGCACCCAATACTCGAGTTTTTCAGGCATTTCAGAGTCGATGAATATCGGGAACTCGTTAATGCAGTCTCTTCTGCTTGAACGATCGAATGATCTCCAGACGAACATGAAGAGCATGTACGATGCGATTACAAGCAAAGAATGGACGGCTTACACGAACTCGTTTACTGAATGCAATCATATTCTCGCTCAAATATTTGTGAAATATGTTGAGTTTTTCACGAGACCGATAATAATCAGGTCGCCCAATGAAGCTCGCGATGTTATCGACCACGACAGCCTTGGGGCCCGGACTTTATTGACTGGCCGTGAAAAAGAAGTGTTGGCGCTGCTAGCGCAAGGTCTCTCCAATAAGTTGGTTGCGGATCGGCTTACCTTGTCGGAAGGAACGGTCAAGCTTCACTTGCATCGGATCTACGTCAAGCTTCGCGCCAAGGGACGTGTTCAGGCCGTTCAGAAAGCAAAGCAACTGCAACTGATCCCTTAAACCGAATAAATCGAGAGGAGATTAATTACGATGAGAAAAGTAATGGCATTATTAGTCGTCGCATTATTGTCCGGGCTTATTAGCATCCCGGTATCGGCAGCAGCAAACAATTATAAGAAGATGGGCATTGAAATTGATGGTAAAAAGCTCCCCATCGATGCTTACTCTGTAGGCGGAAGAACGATGGTGCCTTTGCGCGCGATCTTCGAGAGTCTGACAGCAGAGGTGAAGTGGGAGCAGAAAACGCAAACCATTACTGCGATTAAAGGCTCCACTACCGTAATCCTGAGAATCAACGACGTAAACGCTACAGTCAATAATAAAGCCTTTACGCTTGATGTTCCTCCGATGCTCATTGATGAGTCAACGTTTGTCCCCGTGCGCTTCGTATCCGAATCGCTTGGCGCAGAAGTCCTCTTTGACGCCGCGCGGCAAGTAGTAAATGTAAAAACCGTTCCGAGTAACTGTAACGGGGGGCAAGTGCATTCCGGTAAAATCAACCCGGCTGGTGAAACCTGGACGGCATGCGGCAGCCCGCACTTCGTTAAAGGCGACTTCCTCGTAGAAGGTCTTGAGAGCCCTGTTCTTACAATTGAAGCAGGCGCTGTCGTCAGGTTCGAGAAGAACGCATCCCTGGTGATTGGCGATGAAGAGCCAGGCGGTCTGATCGTTCAAGGTACGGCTAACCAACCTGCAGTATTCACAGCTGACAGCACCGGACCAAGTGCAGGCTTCTGGACAGGCATTCATTTTGGCGAAGTAGCATTAAGAGATAAAGCGTCCATCAACGGCGCACGTATCGAATACGCAGGCGGAGACCATGGCGCTTTGTATTTAGGAGCAGCCGGTCGGGAGCTCGATGTAACGGTCAAGGATACGGAGTTTAAAAACAACCTCTACGCAGGCATTCAAATGATCGAAAACTCCCGTCTGTCTGAAAGCAGCGGAAACATTAAAATTAGCGGTACGAAAGCAGGAAATAACGGCGGCGGATTCCCGATCGTTACGGATCTGCTGGGAAGTGACCGCATGCCATCCGGTACCTATAGCGGCAATGAAATCAATGCCGTTCGCATTACCGGAACAAACACGCATGACATTCTAGCCAAATCCATTACATGGCGCAATCTTGGCTTGCCGTATGACATTGACATTACCGTAACGATCGAAGGTCCATCCAATCCTGTTCTCACCATCGAGCCTGGCGTAACGACCAAGTGGGCTCCCGAGACGTTCCTTTCCATAGCCGACAATAACAAAGGCGGTTTGAAGGCGGTCGGCGCCAAAGATAAGCCCATTGTATTCTCCGGCTCTACGGAGAAAAGCGGCGGATGGATGGGAATTGTCTTCGGTCACAAATCCGTAAGCAGCAACATTCAACTGCAGCATGCTGTTGTAGAGTATGCGATCTACGGACTCACGATCTATGAAGATCTCGGTCCGATCGTGAAGGATACGCACTTTAAAGACAATGAGCTTGCTATTTACAATCCGCTCTATGAAGAAGGCAATACCGATTATACGACAGGTCTGGGCAATACCTTCGAAGGTAACGGCCAAGACCAGAATCTTGAATAAGAAGGGAGCTAGAACGATATGCGATACAGTCTGAGAAAGATGCGCGCCACCCTTGCGGCTCTGATCGCCGCCATGCTGCTCTCTCTCTCGATTCCTCCGGGAATGGCGAGAGGAGCAGATGATGAAAGCTTAATAAAAATTGATTCTTATGGCATTTCTGCCGCAGAAGGATACTCTGCTTTCATTGATTGGCCCGGATGGAAAGAGGAAAAACGAGGGAGTACGGTAAAAATGCGTATCTTCACTTATGAAGAGCCTCCAATCGGACAACCGGATCCTGATGAGAGCACCTTGACGCCCATAGAGGTCGATGTATCCGAGAATATATACCTGCATGATTTTGGTTCAGCTAATAGGTATACGTTTAAATTTTACGGCATTGATGCAAATGGCGTTCAAACGACGGAAAAAATAATTGTCCCGATTAATCTTACACTCCCTTACCCAAAGTTACTCACTCCTATTGATAAATATGAGAATTCTAGAACCTTCGAGGTATCCGGGAACGCATTAGACTGCACAGACTGTACGCTTATCCTTGAAATCTTCTCATACAGCAAAGGAGAAGTTGTGTCTGAATTCGAATTGCAGCCTAATGAATGGAATAGGGAAGCGAAGTTTTTCAGGAAGGACTTAACGGTTGAGGAAAATGGTCGATACCGGGTAGCCGCTTACATGAAAAATATATCCGGAGATATTGGAGCTCAATATTCAATAAATACGGGGAACATCACCGTTGAAAGTCTGGAACTGCAAACGGCTGTTAACGGCTATGATTTGACCGTCAGTTGGACTGAACCCAAGGGTACCTCATACAAAGGAATGGGACTCACAATCAAAGGGCCCAATGAAGCTGAACCCTCCCCGGAAGTGTCGGTAACCAAGGGAACGTACAGCTATACGTTTGAGAACCTGTATCCGGGACAATTCCATATCACGGCATACGCCTACAATGATGCGGATAAAGTCTTTAATTCGGATGCGACTTTCCCGAACATTACACGGGACGGCCCGCCATCCGTTATGAATTTGAAGGCCGAGCAGGGCGTCAATAAGAGTCACTCTGTTGGCCAGTTATCCTGGTCAGGCCCTGTCGATGATCTATACGATCATATTCGCGTCTACTTTAAAACGAGTGGTGACATCGATTATGATCCATCAAAGTATGTGGAAGTCAAAAAGCCAAAGTTTTGGGGCAATACGAGCATCCACGAATTTGGACTTCCTCCCGATGGCACATACGATGCAAGAGTAGTTGCTGTCGATGCAGACGGCAAACAGTCCAAACCTGTGGAAACGTCTATCACGTTCGCTCCATCCACAAATTATATGATTCCGGTGCTGGATATTCCGCTTAATATTTATCGCAATACCAATACATTCACCGTCACAGGAAAAACGACTTATCATCATTTAACTCAGCTGCGCGTTGCTCTCTTTGAAAATGGCAACGACCTGAAAACCTTTTTGGTACCAAACGATTGGAACAGCGAAGACGGCACATTCAGCGCAACCTTCGACCTAAGCCAAATCAATCAAGATCCTGCACTCGATTTAAAACCCTACAATGTTCGAGCATTCTTATACAGTCTCGACGGTAATAAATACAGCGACTTCAATGATGCTCACATCAGATGGGTCGAATACGAAGCAAATTTAACTACGCTTCCAACAGGCATTACGTATACGGTTCAAGGCAACGATATTCGCGTAGATTGGGATGCTCGAGTGTCACCTGACTATGATTCCATAGAGCTCATCTTGAATGGCATTACTACGGAAACCGTCACCATTGACAATCCATCCAATCACCACACGTTTGTCGATTTGATGCCTGGAACTTACACCATACGTCTGGATGCATTGAAAGACGGTTATAGAGCGCCTGCTCCGCATAGGTCGGGCAATCTGGTTATTGAAATGCCTGTCCCCGTTCTGGACGGTCCTGCTCAAGTCAATACAACCTCAGGCATATTCAATATTTCCGGCACTGCCGAGTTCTGTATCGACTGCAAGCTTCTTGTAGGCATATACAACGCAAATGGGGATCTGCTGGAAGAAATCGAAGCAAGCAACTGGTCCTCCAGCAACAATACGTTTAGCGTTGCGTCAACGACAGATCGGCCAATCGGCACGTATCACGTGAAAGCTAAAGTCGTACTCGGCAGCACTGCCGGCAAAGAATCCGCAGTTAAGCAAATAAAAGTGGTAAAAAGTACTGGCGGATCTGGCGGCGGTGGCGGTTCGCCTGCACCAACAGCTCCTGTAACGGATCCTGTCAAGGCCGATGCCCCGAATGAAAACGAGACGATCTTCTACTTGACCCGGGATGCGAGCGAGCACTTCGGATTCAAGAGCATCATTCGTCTAGCGGTAGACCCGCTTACAGTCGATCAAGATACGGCTGTCAAAGTTTCCCGCAAGAGCGGCAAGAGCTTGACGCTGAAGAGCGGTTACCGCGCCTTGTCGGATGTATTTGCGCTGTCCGGCAGCAAGTCGTTCAACAAATCGTCTTTACTGACGCTGCAATACGACCCTGCTGCGCTCAATGGCGCAAATCCGGAAAGACTCGGCATCTTTAAACAAAGCGAAACGGATAACAATGTCTGGATCTACGTTGGCGGCGTTGTAAATCAAAAGGAAAACACGATTACCGCACCGACTGCAAGCCCGGGAGCCTATGCCGTCATGTTATTTGATAAGGCGTTCCAGGATCTGGCGAATCACTGGTCCAAGAAAGAAATGGAAATTCTCATCAGCCGTCAGCTTGTGCACGGAGTCAATGAGCAAAGCTTTGAGCCGCAACGTATGATTACCCGGGCCGAAGCGGTTAAATTGCTGGTTGAAGCGGTTATGAGAAACAGCAACTTAAGCCAACTGGCGAATCCGGCAGCTTCTCATGCATTCACGGACGTTGCCGCCGATGCATGGTATTACGACTATGTCAAGAAGGCTGCGGCATACGGAATGGTCAACGCGAACGAAGACCGCAGCTTCCGTCCGAATGAACCGATTACGCGTGAACAATTCACCCTCATGCTGTACCGTCTCGCACAAGGAACCGATGCGGACGAAAGCGTACTGATCAACTTCAAAGATTCGGCTGCGATCTCGCCTTGGGCGAAATCGGCGATTGCCTTCGCTGCGCAGCATGGCATTCTCCAAGGATCGACTGACGGCAATTTCCGTCCGCAAGGGCATACAACAAGAGCAGAGTCCGCTGCGATCATTCTGCGAACGATGAAGTTGTGGGGCATTATTAGCAGTGCGGATGAGCCCCCCTTCGCTGCCGCCAATGTTGCGATCCATGATACAACTGGCAAAACCATTGGCTCAGCCGTATTGACTGAGCAGCATAACGGCGTACGCATCCAGCTTCAAGTTTCGGGACTTACACCGGGCAAGCACGGCTTCCATGTCCATGAGAAAGCCTTTACGGGGCTCGACTTCAAGACAGCAGGAGGTCACTTCAATCCGGTCGGCAAACAGCATGGCCATGACAACCCGACCGGCCATCACCTCGGTGATATGCCTAATTTGGTAGCAGGCGCCGATGGCAAAGCCTCCGTGGATATGGTGCTTGCAGACGCAACCTTATCCGCGTCTGCGAAAAACTCGCTCATCGGCAAATCGATCATCATTCATGCGGCTGAGGATGATTACAAATCCGATCCCGCTGGCAATGCCGGCGACCGCATCGCCGGAGGCATCGTCGGCAGCGATAGTACGATCATTCCGGATGCCGCGGATGTGACGCTCTTCGACACGACCGGCAATGAGATTGGCTGGGCCAAGTTGACCGAACATGAACAAGGCGTGCGCCTGCAGCTTAAAGCAACTGGGTTAACTCCAGGCAAGCATGGCTTCCATATCCACGAGAAAGCTTTCACATGGCTGGATTTCAAAACTGCCGGCGGTCACTTCAATCCGGAAGCCAAGAAGCACGGCCATGACAACCCGGATGGCAGCCACCTCGGCGATATGCCTAACCTTGTAGCCGACAAGGACGGAAACGCATCGCTTGACCTCATTCTTGAGGGCGCAACGATAGCGGCTGGCGCAAAAGATTCACTCATTGGCAAATCGATCATCATTCATGCTGCTGAAGACGACTACAAGTCCGATCCAGCAGGAAATGCCGGCGATCGAATCGCTGGCGGCATTATATCCAAGTAATAAAGCATGAACAAGTAAACGCCCTTCGGCGATTACTCCGAAGGGTTTTCTTGTTTAAGGAAGGGGTTCAACTAATGATTCGCAGTATGACTTTAAAGAAGCTGCGCGGTCTCGTCGCAACGCTTATCGCCGCTCTGGTGCTTTCCGTAGCGACCCCTCCGGCGGTTACGAAAGCGTCGGATGATCTTATCCGTATTGATTCTTTAACCTTTAGTTATGAAAAAGGGTACACCGCTTATTTCGTCTGGGATAGTTGGGTTAATAGGGGAACGACCACGAAATTGCGCTTCTACAAATGGCTCGAGACTGATCCCGATCCTGATCTGGCTGGAATGTCTTATACAGGGGTTAGTGTGCTTAGTAACGGTCACATTTATACTGCACCAACTCCAGGAATATACGAGTTCGCAATCGTAGGCACGGATGACAGCAACCAACGAACAACTGAACCCCTTAAATTATCACCAGTTGACCTCCGGGTGCCTTATGGAACCATTAGTACTCCATTTAACAAACAGTCCACTTCCAGAAGTATCGAAGTGAAAGGAGCTGCGCCAACATGCGACGGGTGTGAATTGTTCATTAGAGTCGAAAATGCTTCCGATCACAATTCGCTATACGGCGAATATGAAGTTCTTCCTGAAGAATGGCCCTCTGATAGTTTCACAAAGATAATCACACTGGATAATGATGCACCTCCAGGGGTATATCACTTCTTCGCCGTAATGAAGCAGGCGGGGAATTCTGCCACAAATATTAAGCGTTATGGGCACTACACTCTTACTCAGTCAGAACCCTCTATCAACATGCAACACGCTGTCAACAAATATGATCTGACGTTGACTTGGACAGAGTCGGATCATCCGGACTATGCTTATACGATGATCAAGATGATGAGACCTGGAAATGGCTACTTTGGCGACGTAGAACAAGTAAATAAAGTTGGTGCTATAAGCACGTATACGTATACCAACTTGTGGCCGGGCGAGCATCAGGTGGTTGCAACAACATATGATTCTAGCGGCAAAGAAATTGCAGTAAGCACGACCTTTGTAACGATTGTTCGCGACGGTCCGCCTGCCGTATGGACATTGTCACTTGAGGACGAGGGCAATAGCAACACCCTATACTCCATGAATAGCTTATCGTTGCAAGGTCCCTATGACAATATATACGATAAAATCCGTTTCTATTTCAAAAGATCGGACGGCGAGTATGATGACAAATATTCGGAAGCAGCAAGGTCCGTTATTTGGAATGATACGGTCACATTCGATTTCGGATTGCCGCCTGCCGGCTCGTATTCCGCGAAAGTCGTTACAGTAGATCGTGACGGCACGGAATCCGTACCGATAGAAATAGAAGACATCTCATTCCAGGATAAGATTTACAAGCCGGTAACTCTAACTGCAATTGATAATAAAATCTATCGCAACAGCAATAAATTTACCGTTTCAGGTCAAGCAACGTTCCACCATTTTACCGAATTGCATGTCGAGTATCTTAAAGATGGTACCGTGGAAGGCGACGTGACGGTAACCAATTGGAATCGAAATAACGGTCAATTCAGTGCAACCGTAACGTTACCTCAAGGCGATACGGATGATTATCAAGCACGGGCATATTTATATGACCCTGTTACAAAAACTCGCGGTACATGGGAGAACTCTGTCTCCGTCGAATACGATGAGACTCTGCCTCATCTGCCTACAGGTATCGAATTCAATGTAGATAACGATGACATCACAGTCGATTGGGATCATCCCGAAGTTCCTGATTATGACAGCGTAGAACTGGTCTTGCGGGATCATGATGGTGTCCAAGTTGCTACGGTGTCTATTCCCAAGGAAAACAATACACACACCTTCGCAGATTTGGATAATGGAATCTACACCGTAAGTTTAACGACAGTGAATGCCAACGGCTATTCGCCTGATATTCACACCTCTAGCAATTTGGCGGTGATGAATTACCCAACCCCTGTTCTGGATGGAGCCGCTCAGGTAATTACGAGCTCCGGAATTTTCACGATTTCTGGCGTTGCCGAGTTATGTTTGGACTGCCGAGTCTATGTATCTGTTTATAATGCGAACAAAGTACTGCTTGAAGAAATTGCCGCGACCAACTGGTCGCCAGTAAATAACACATTCAGCGTTACTTCGGGTACGGATCGACCAAACGGCACCTATCTGGTTACAGCCAAAGTAAAGCTGGACGGTTATCCCGATGGACCGGAATCTGCCGTTAAAACGATTACCGTCACGAAGAGCTCCCCAGGGCCTTCACCGGTTGTAACAGCGCCTGAGCCACCCGAAGCTCCGGTCATCGCTCCGGCTCCAAGTATAGATGAAACGATTTTTTATTTGACAAATGAGCCAAGCGAGCATGGCGGATTTAATCGCAGCGTTCGACTATCCGTAGATGAACGCACAGTGAATCAAGATACGCAGGTTAAGGTCCGCAAGCAACAAAAGAGCGGCTTATCGCTGCCTGCCGGCTTCAGCGCGAAATCTGATGCATTCGCATTGTCGAGCAGCAGCCCGCTGAATAAACTAACGCATCTGACGCTTCAATATTCCAGTGCTGATCTGGACGGCGTTAATCCGGAGAAGCTTGGCATATATCGTCAGAGCGATACAAATAAGAGTGTATGGACGTATATCGGCGGAGTTGTGAACAAAAACAATAATAGTATCACGACACCGATCTCAGGTCCTGGCACGTATGCGATTCTCTCGTTTCACAAGACTTTCCAGGATCTCGATAAGCATTGGTCCATTCATGACGTTGAAACATTGGTTAGTCGTCAGATGATCAGCGGCACAAGCCCGCAAAGCTTCGAGCCGGATCGTGCAATTACACGCGCGGAAGCCGTGAGGCTGCTGATCGAAGCGCTGTACAGAAACAGTGCGTTCAGTACGATTGCACAAACATCTGCCATAAGTTTCAATGATGTTTCGAGCTCGGCTTGGTATCACGACTATGTGACCAAAGCTGCTTCCCTCGGAATCGTCAAAGGCGACGACAAAGGGGCGTTCAGGCCGGATGATCCGGTAACTCGCGAACAATTCGCAGCGATGATTCACCGACTGACGCAAGGCAGCGCAACAAGCGAGAATAAGGCGAATACCCGCTTCAAAGATGAGAGCAGCATTGCCAGTTGGGCAGCGCAGGCCGTTGCTTTCGCAACGGATAAAGGAATCATTCAAGGAATGTCGGATGGTTATCTTTATCCGCAAGGTCAAACCACCAGAGCTCAAGCGGCAGCAATCGTTCTTCGCATGATGAGGGTATGGGGTATCGTCTCAAGCGATGACAAGGCAACTCAAGCATCCCTCGATGCAACGATTTATAATGCGACAGGCGATGCGATGGGATGGGCAGTGCTGACACCGCATCAAGACGGTGTACGCTTGCAGCTTAACGCAACTGGATTAAAACCAGGCAAGCATGGCTTCCATATCCACGAGAAGGCATTCACGTGGCTGGATTTCAAAACTGCAGGCGGACACTTCAACCCGGAAGCCAAGAAGCATGGCCATGACAACCCGAATGGCAGCCACCTCGGCGATATGCCTAACCTTGTAGCCGACAAGGACGGAAACGCATCGCTTGATCTTATCCTTAAGAGCGTATCGATCGTAGATGGCGCTAAAGACTCGCTCATCGGCAAATCGATTATCATCCATGCCGCAGAGGACGATTACAAGTCCGACCCGGCCGGCAACGCAGGCGATCGGATTGCTGGCGGCATTATCGCTGAGTAAATCGGTAAGGGGCTGTTCCTTGATATGCTCCCCCTCACGGAAAACAGGTTTTATTATTTCACCTGTCTACCGTATGGGGAGCATATCACTTTGTTGAACGGCCTATGATGTTTTATGTGTGGTTCCACACTTTTTTATCACCGGATAACAATAAAGAACGTACACGGGTAGCATGTCACTCCACCGTCACGCTCTTCGCCAAATTCCGCGGCTTATCCACGTCATGGCCAAGCGCGAGCGAGGCGTAGTAGGACAGCAGTTGCAGCGGCACGACGGACAGCGCCGGGGTCAGCAGCGGCAGCGTGTGCGGAATTGCCAAACACCGATCCACCGACTTCGCGGCTACCGTCTCCCCGCCTTCATTCACGATGCCCAGCACATGAGCGCCGCGCGCTTTCGTTTCTTTAATGTTGCTAAGCATCTTCTCGTACAGTTCTTCCTGCGTCAGCAGGGCGATGACCGGTACGCCCTCCTCGATCAACGCCAGCGTTCCGTGCTTGAGCTCGCCGGCCGCATACGCTTCGGAGTGAATGTACGAGATCTCCTTCAGCTTCAGCGAGCCTTCGAGCGCAACGGCGTGATCGATGCCGCGGCCGATGAAGAACAAGCTGCTGTGGCGAGCAATCGACTCGGCGACGCGCTTGATTGCGTCCGACTTGCTCAATATTCGCTCCACCTGTTCCGGCAGTGCCTGCATAGCTGCGAGCACATCCGCCGCTTCCTCCGCCGTTCTCGTGCCGTTCGCTTGCGCCCAGTACAACCCGAACAGGTAGAAAGCGATAAGCTGCGACGAATACGCTTTGGTAGATGCGACCGCGATCTCAGGTCCGGCGAGCGTCAGAATCGTATCGTCCGCCTCACGGGCCACCGAGCTGCCGACGACGTTCGTGATCGCGAGCACACGTGCACCGCACCGTTTCGCTTCGCGCAGCGCCGCCAGCGTATCGGCCGTCTCACCCGACTGGCTGACCACGATGACCAGCGTATCCGGCGTAATGATCGGAGAGCGATAACGGTATTCCGACGCCACGTCGACCTCGACCGGCACGCGCGCGAGTTGCTCGATGACCGTCTTGCCGACCATGCCGGCATGCATCGCGGTGCCGCATGCGACGATGTGCACCCGTTTCACGCCGCGCAGCGCTTCAGGCGTTACCTGGGTCAATTCCGGCAAGACGACCGAACGCCCGTCCTCGCTCACCCGGCCGCGCATCGTATCCCGATACGCTTTCGGCTGCTCGTGGATTTCCTTGAGCATGAAGTGATCGTAGCCGCCCTTCTCCGCCGTCATCATGTCCCAATCGACGTGGAACACTTCCTTGGCGATGAAGTTGCCCTCGATCGTCATGAGCTGCACTTCATCCCGCGTCAGCACGGCCATCTCGCCGTCGTTCAGAATATAGATGTCCCGCGTATGCTCCAGAATCGCCGGTATGTCCGAGGCGATGTACTTCTCGCCGTCGCCGATCCCGATGATAAGCGGACTGGCGTAACGCACGGCAACCAGCTTATTCGGCTCGTACTCGGTCAATACGCCAAGCGCGAACGCTCCGCGCATCTTTGCGACCGCCCGCTGCACCGCCTTCACGATATCGCCTTCGTACTCCACGGCAATCAGATGCGAGATGATCTCCGTATCCGTCTCCGACAGGAACCGATGGCCCTGATGCATCAATTCCTCTTTCAATTCCAAATAATTCTCGATGATGCCATTATGCACAACGGAAAATTTCATGGAATGATCGGCATGCGGATGCGAGTTGACGTCCGATGGCTTGCCGTGCGTCGCCCAACGCGTGTGCCCGATGCCCACCGTTCCCCGCAACGGTTCTCCGGAGAGTCGTCCCTCCAGGTTGGCCAAGCGGCCGACCGTCTTCGTAATCGCCAATCCATTATCCGTGAACACCGCGATCCCGGCAGAATCGTACCCGCGGTATTCCAGCTTTTTCAACCCTTCCAGCAAGATCGGCTGCGACTCCCGGCCACCGATATATCCTACAATTCCACACATCTGAATAGACCTCCGTTTCGGCTCTCCGTCCGATCGAGACACCGAAACACGGCCGTCTAAGCGACGATTCCTTATTCAATTGACGCTTCGCTGTCCGCTCGTATGCATTCGAAGCGCGATGAAATATAAGGATGCGCCACCGGCCGATTCCGGTCTGCCCTTCATCCCATGATTGCCATAATGAAATATGCATCGTATCGGAATATTGTCCGCACGGTCACCCGCTGCGATTTGTCTTCCGATTCGTCGGCCGCGATGCGCTGCCGGGAGGTCCCCGCCGAAGGATCCGAACGCCTCCACCTCGTCAACTTGCCGATACTCATGAATCCCCGTGTCAAGATCGGTCAAGTTCTGGCGCTTATTGTTGCAATTGCCCCGCTACCCTGCCTTTCTATGCCAAAATCTATTCCCCATCATATTCGTTTTGCATCCGATTTGCAACCAATCATCCGTTATTCCCCAGGAAATGACGCTTCAGCCCCCTATTCGACAAGCTCATTCATCTGAAAATGAATAGCTTCCCGCTGTTCGAGTCACGATAGAGGAATCAAGTTACGATGGAGGCTGGCGACATGGCGGAAGAAAGATCGATACTCGCTTATTTCAGTACCCCTGATCAAGCGGAGCGCGCGTTGGAGCGGCTCAAGACGCTCAAGCTTGTCGATTCGCGGATCGAACGGTTCGACGGTATGCCCGGAGAAGGCGTGCAGCAAATTATGAACCCGATTACCGGCAACTTCGGCAGTCTGGGCGATCTCACCTTGGCCGGAGGATTCGAAAGCACCGGCTCCGGTATCCTCGCAGCGGCGAACGTCAGTGCCAGCGGCTACAGCTCCGGCGGGCCGGAAAACCGGGTGAGCGGGCGGGACATCCTACTGACCGCGATCGTCGAGGAGCAGGACTTCGATGTCGCGCAGCAGATCGTACAGGAATACGGAGCACTGTAAATGCCGCGTTGGCGGAGATGGTGCAGTCTGCATCATATGGACGCTGTCGGCGGTAGGATACAACATTAAAAGCCGCTTCATGATTTACTAATCAACGAAGCGGCTCTGTATATTTAAGGACATTAACTTCTATCCAATCTGTTCGCGGATAACCGCTGCGATAGCTTCCACGTGCCGTTCGATCTCTTCGATTTCCGGCCCTTCGGCCATCACCCGGATCAGCGCCTCCGTGCCCGACGGACGCACCAGGATGCGGCCGTTCTCGCCCAGTGCCGTCCCGGCAGCGACAACCGCCGCCTGGATCGCCGTATTGCCCGCATACAGCGACTTATCCTTCACCCGCACGTTCACGAGCATCTGCGGGAATTTCCGCATGACTTGCTTGAGCTCGCTCAGCTTCCGACCGGACGCGGCCAGCGTATCCGCCAGCTGCAACCCCGTCAGAATGCCATCGCCGGTCGTATTGTAATCGAGGAAAATCACATGGCCCGACTGTTCGCCTCCGAGATTGTAGCCGCCGTTCACCATCTCTTCCATCACATAACGGTCGCCGACAGCCGTCTGCGCCGTCACGAGTCCGAGCGACTTCGCCGCCTGGAAGAAGCCGATATTCGCCATGACGGTCGTCACGACAGTGTCCTTCTTCAGCTTGCCCGCCCGCTTCAACGCATCCCCGCAGATGCAGAGCACATAGTCGCCGTCCGTCTCTTCGCCGCGCTCGTCGATCGCGATCAGACGATCCGCATCGCCGTCGAACGCAAAACCGAGGTCCGCACCATGTTCAAGCACTTTGGCGGCCAGCATCTGCGGATGCGTAGAGCCAACGCCGTCGTTAATGTTCAGGCCATCCGGCTCCGCGCCATAAGCGACCACATCTGCCCCCAGCGCCCGAAATACGGCCGGTGCCAACTCATAGGCGGCTCCGTGCGCGCAATCCAGCACGATCTTGAGGCCATCGAATCGATGCGTTACCGTCGTCTGCAGGTAGTCCAAGTACAGCTTCTTCGCGGATTCATCCAGCGTGACCCGTCCGATCCCGCCGCCAACCGGCCGCGGCAGCGCGTCAGACTCCGCATCCATGAGCCGCTCGATTTCCGCTTCCGTCTCGTCCAGCAGCTTGAACCCGTCACCGCCGAAAAATTTAATGCCGTTATCTTCTACTGGATTATGAGACGCCGAAATCATGACGCCGGCATCCGCTTTAAGCGTTCTTGTCAAATACGCGACAGCCGGCGTGCTGACGACGCCCAGGCGTACGACATCGGCTCCGATCGACAGCAAGCCCGCAATTAGCGCGCTCTCGAGCATCGCGCCCGATACCCGCGTATCCAGCCCGATGACGACCTTCGGACGCTCCGCGCGCCCTGTCAGGACGACGCCGCCGCAGCGGCCGATCCGATAAGCAAGCTCCGGCGTCAATTCCCGATTGGCGACCCCGCGAACCCCGTCGGTACCGAAATATTTCCCCATGCTTCACCCATGCCCTTCATGTATGCTCATGATCGCAACCGAATTCTCATTGCCCCAATCGTTCAATTCCGCTCCGGCGTCCGCTGCATTGTCATCGACAATTTCGATCGTCGCGGTGCTTGTGCCGCCGGACTGCTCGATGAATCGCGGCGAATTCACGATCAACTGCACCGTATGCAGGCCAGGCCCTTTGCCGGTCAGATCCGCGTCTACCGATACGTCTCCCGGCTGCAGACGCCCCAATCGAGTCGGCGACCCTTTGACCACGATATCCGCCATCCCCGTCGCAGGATCGATGATTCTCATGGACATGCCTTCCCCGAGACCCTTCCAATTGATCGGCAGTCCCTCTAGAGAACGCGTATCGGACAGGACGACTTCGACGTTGATCGAGATGTTGGCCGGCGAAATCTCTTGGATCGGGGCGGCAACCGACAGCGGAATCGTCACTTTCCCGGACTTGGTCAACTCGTCCAACTGCAAATCCGCTTCGATGAAATCAATCTTGTCAAGCGCATCCTTCGGTCCATAGACCGTCACCTGCTCGGCATCCGGCTCGAAATTGCCGATGCTGAGGCCGGTAGGCATCTGTCCTGTCATGACAAATTGCAGCGGCACCGACTTGAACGGATAAGTAATCGGCACTTCCACTTCCAGAACGGCAGGATCGATCACCGCGCCTTCGATGGCGTTCCCTTTCTCGTCGTATGCCGATAGTTTAAGCGATTTGTTCTTGATAACGGTCGTTTCCCCATCCAGCTTGAGATCGGCGCCTACCCGGGCGACCTGTGCCATTGTATTCTCGGGCAGCGTAACGTGTACCCGATTCGTCGGCTTCAGGATGGGCGTGCCGGCTATATAGCCTTCCGCCGGGGCTCCCGTCGTCACGATCTCCACATCGAATTCTTTCGTCTGCAGCGCCTCCAGCACCACGGTAACCGAATTCGGCGTCGCTTCTTCGTACTGAATGCCACGGGGCAAATCCCATGACAACGGTAGCGTATGCTCCCCCGCGCCAACGCTCCTCAAGTCGACTTGCAGCTTGTAATTGTTCCGCGCGGCGAGCAGGTCGGTCTGCGTTCCCCGCACCTTCAAGGTGACCGTCTGAGGCGTAATGGACTTCAGTACGTATTTGTTGTCGTCGAGCCCGACGACTTCGATTTTGACGGCTTCAATCTTCTTGCTCTCGTACATTGGAGAGACTCCGCCGGAGGAACTGTTCGGTTCGTAATGAACGACCGCCCACATGATGATGCCGATGACCAGGGCCATGATCTTGATGGCCGTCGGATGGTTCAGCCACTTATCCATGGCGATCACCATCCTTCCGATTCCGCAGCAGCGATTTCCAATGCCACTTGGATTTCGGCAAACCGGACTTGCGGAATTGAGGGCGGAGTTCTTCGAACAGCTTGGAGATGAGCGATTCTTCCTTAATATTGCGAACGACTTGTCCATTCATCGCCAGCGAGACTTGCCCCGTCTCTTCCGATACGATGACCGAGATGGCGTCGGACACTTCGCTCACGCCGATCCCCGCGCGGTGACGCGTTCCCAGCTCCTTGCTGATGAACGGATTCTCGGACAGCGGCAAATAACAACCCGCCGCCATGATCTGGTTGTTGCGCAAGATGACCGCACCGTCATGCAGAGGCGTGTTCGGAATGAAGATATTGATAAGCAGTTCAGAACTGATGGAAGATTCCATCTTGATGCCGGATTCGATGTAATCGGTCAATCCCGTCTCCCGCTCGAATACGATTAAAGCCCCGATCTTACGACGGGCCAAGTGATTAACGGTCTTAATCACTTCGTTGATCCGATGGCTGACGTCCTGGTCCTCCGCCGATGACCGCGTGAACAGCTTGCCTCGCCCCAACTGCTCGAGCGCGCGCCGCAATTCCGGCTGGAAGATGATCAGTACGGTAAAAATCCCGAACGTGAACACCTGGTTCATCAGCCATTGCAAAGTATATAAATTCAGCGCCGTACTGAGCGCCCATGTGACGGCAAGCAGCAAGATGCCCTTGAGCAGTTGAACGGCCCGGGTTCCTCTAACAAGCAAAATGACCCGATAAATCAGGTAGCTGACAATCAGCACGTCGGCGATATCTTTAATTGAGCTTTGCCATGTCAGCCCGGTAAAATAGTCCAAGACGCGACCCCCCGCCCAGGCGCTGTATCGTCTATCTGTTGAAACATGTCGGATTGCGTATGAGATTTATTAGAGAATTCTCTACTTCTGTCGAGAAATCCTGTCTGATTTGCAAAAAACCTTCCTAAGACCTAGGAAGGCGGATTCAAAATATCAGAACGTACAAGTTTCACCTTATACAAAGTCTGATATTTCTCGAATAATCGGAACCGTCCATGAAGGGCGGCCAAGCCGTTTATTCTTGTCATGAACCGTATGCCAGTGTGCCAAACCAGGATCTTAGCTTGTACCAGGCCCAATCGATCGCCCGATCGACTTCTTGCACATGGCCTGCAATATGGGCAGTAGAAGCTAGCGTAACGCTTCCGTCGATGACTGTCAAGTTTCCGCGGACGCTGCCCAGCACTTTGGCGCTGCCATTCGTGATCGTCAGATCGCCATTCACTTCTTTGCCCTCCGGCACGATGACGGTCGTCCCTTGGTATTCGAGCACGTCCAGATCGGCTCCCGCTACCGATAATTGTTGATCTTGGTTCCACATCGCCACGAAGCTGGACAACATCACGATGAGGAACAACGCAGCCGCGGACAGCGCGGGATGCCGGCGAACCCAACCCGTCCAGGCCGCCGGGCGCCTCGATTTGGGCAAGGCGTTCAGAATGCGGGATTCAAGCCCGGACGGCGTCTCGGCAACCGGGAAAGCCGTACAGAGGGATTCCGTTCTGGACAACTCGTCAAACCGTACGCTGCATGCCTTGCATGCGTTCAGATGTTCCCTCAGGGCAGTCGCTTCCCCGCGCCCCAGATCTCCATCCAAATACTCATGCATCCAATTGGCAGCCATTTTGCAGTTCATCTCTGCCATCCCTTCCTCTGGTGACGGCGTGCCGGTCCAGGTACGCCATGCGAATTGCTCCTATACGATACGATTGAACGGAGAAAAGGTTTCGCCTTATGCCAAGTTGCGTGTTACAGCTTATGCTCCAATTTCTTCCTCATGAATTCCCGCCCGCGATGAACCCTCGTCTTCACGGTCGTCACCGGCATGTTCAGCACGTCGGATATCTCCTGCAGCGACAGATCTTGCAAATATCTGAGCACCATAACCGACTTGTACTTGGGGGGCAGCGTCTCCATCGCTTCATGGATGACGCGTTGCGTCTCCGACAGCATGAGCTCGCTCTCCGGCGTTCTGTCATCGCTTGGCAGCATGGAGTAGCCGTCCAGTCCCTCATGGTCGCTTGATTCCGCATCGAGCGAATACACGTTCTTTCGCTTGCGAAGCCGGTCAATGCACAAGTTCGTGGCGATCCGGTAAATCCACGTCGAGAATTTCTGATTCTCGTCATATCGGTCCAGGTTGTGAAAGACACGCAAGAACGTATCCTGTACGACGTCTTCCGCCTCTTGACGATTGCTCGTCATCCTGTAGCCCAGGTGGTACAGCTTGTCCTTATACAATTCTACAATCTCCGCGAACGCCCGCTGGTCTCCCTTGCGCGCCAGCTTGGCAAGCCGCGTATCCAATGGCTTCAAAATCATTCCTCGCTTCCCGGCCGTGCGGCGGCCGAATCCGATCGGCGATGCTGCGCCGCGAGGATGCCCACGACGATCAACGCTACACCCGCTCCCTGCCACCATGACAGCGGTTCGCCCAATAATACGTATGCAGCCAGTACGGCGACCGGCAGTTCAAGCGATCCGAGCAGCGCCGCGAGCCCCGCTCCGATTCGCGGAATGCCTGCATTGAAGCAGACGGTCGGCAGTGCGATGCCGAGCAGGCCGAGCAGCAGTCCCCAGGCCGCAAGCGGTACCGTCGCTCCCTCGGCCGTCCACGTGCCGACGCCTTGGGCCAGCCCGATGAATGCGAGCGATGCGGTCGCCATGACCGCAGACTTGGCGAGCGGCTCCAAGGATGGAGGGAGAAAGCCCGACAGGAAGAAGAACAGGCTGTAGGAGACGGCCGATAACAAACCGAGCAGCAATCCGGTTCCGTCCCAGTGCCCGATGCTTCGTTCCAGGATGCCGACGGCCAGTATCGTGCCCGCGAAGATGAGCAGCACGGCCAGCCATTCGCTTCCCTCAGGCCATCGCCTTGCGCGAATGCTTTCTAGCAAAATGGTAATCCACGTATATTGAAAAAGCAAGACGATCGCCAGCGACGCGTCGAGCCGGGCTAACGACTGGTTATAAAACAGCGTCGTCAGGGATAATCCCGCTATGCCGATTACGGCCAGCAGCACCCAGACGCCCGGACTCATCTTCATGGACAAACGGAATTTGCTCCGAGCCAGCAGTAATGCCCATAGCATCGCGGCTCCGCCCAGCACTTGCGCGAACGTCAACGCCCGCACGTCCCAGCCGTCCGCGATAGCCGACTTCACGATCGGCGACATCACCCCATAGCTTGCCGCCCCGAGCAGCACGAGCAATGCCGCCGCCATCGACTTGCTTCTCTTCATGAATCCGCTCGCTCTCCTTATGCGAAAGGCCCGGGACATGCCCCGGGCCCAGCGTATACATGCAGCGGCAGCCCGGACGATCAGCCCGTATTGCGCAGGCCGGCGGCAATGCCGTTGATCGTGAGCAGCACCTCGCGGAGCAGATCCGGATCGTCCTTCCCTTGATCGCGCAAGCTGCGAAGCTCTGTCAACAATTCCACTTGCAGGTAGCTCAGGGGATCCACGTACGGATTCCGCAGCCGGATCGATTCCTGAATGACCGGCACGTTGTCGAGAATGTCCGCTTGGCCGGTGATGGCGAGAATCATTGCCTGCGTGCGTTCATATTCTTCCTCAATTTGCGAGAAAATACGATTTCTCACCGTCTCGTCCTTGATCATCCCGGCATATTCCTTGGCGATGAGCAGATCCGCCTTGGCAAGCGCCATCTGCAAGTTGTCCATCAGCGTCTGGAAGAACGAATATTCGCGGTACATCGTCTGCAGCGTCGCCATCCGGCTTGGATCCTCTTGCACGTAAGCCTGGAATGCGGTGCCCGCCGCATACCACGCCGGCAGCAGATAGCGGCTCTGCGTCCAGGAGAACACCCACGGGATGGCCCGCAAATCCTCGAATCGGTCGCTGTTCTTGCGCTTGGAAGGTCTGGAGCCGATGTTCAGTTCCCCGATCTCCGGCAGCGGCGTCGACTCCCGGAAGAACATCATGAAGTCCGGGTCGCGGAAGATCAAATCCTGATACTTCGTCTGCGCCTTCTTCGAAATTTCCTCCATAATATCTTGCCACTGCGATTCGGCCGCTTCCTCTTCCGCCGGATGACGGGACAGATAAGCGCCGGTGAGCAGCGCGCTCGTCGCCTGCTCCAGGCTGCGGTAGGCGATGCCCTTCATCGAATACCGCGAGGACAGCACTTCGCCCTGCTCCGTGATCTTGATGCCGCCGCCGATCGTATGGGGAGGCTGCGCCAAGATGCTGCGGTTGAGCGGCATGCCGCCGCGGCCCAGCGCGCCGCCGCGGCCGTGGAAGAACTTCAGCTTGACGCCGTATTCCTTCGCGGTGCGGGTCAGTTCTTTAAGCGCTATTCGCAACTCCCAGTTGGCCGTCACCATTCCGCCATCCTTGTTGCTGTCGGAATAGCCGAGCATGATCTCATGCAAATTGTCTGCACTCGCGAGAACCGCCCGGTATACGGGCAATTCGAACAACGTCCGCATAATTCCCGGAGCCGCATGCAAATCATCGACTGTCTCAAACAGCGGTACGGCCTGAATCGTCGATACGTAAGTACCGTCGTCCAATTCGCGAAGCAATCCGGCTTCCTTGGAGAAAACCATCACTTCCAGCAAATCGCTCGCCGACTCGGTCATGCTGATCAAGTAAGTCCCGATACAACCGGTGCCGATCGCCTGCTGCGCGCGATGAATGGTCCGATACACTTCGATGATTTCCTTCGTCGCATCGGACAGCGCCAGAGAAGGCTGTACGAGCTGACGGCGGTCCGCAAGCAGGCCGTGCAGCAATTCGACCTTCTTCGACTCGTCCAGAGCGCGGTAATCGTCTGCAACACCGGCCAACGCCAGCAATTCCGCCATCGCATTCTCGTGTTCCTTGCTATGCTGGCGAACATCCAGCTGCGCAAGATGGAAGCCGAACAGCTCCACCTGGCGAATCATCTTCTTGATCAGCGTGTCGGCAACGTAGTCGGCAAAATGATGACGCAAGCTGCGATCGATAATACGCAGGTCGTGAATGAGCTCCTCCGGCTGGCGGTAACACTTGTTCGTCCCAATCAAAGTCTCGTCCCGCATGTTCGCCAGCTTCTGGCGCATGTACGTCAATTTGATTCGGTACGGCTCCTGGTCGTTCGTCCAAGGATCGACAGCCAGCAATTGGATGTTGTTCCGATCCTCTTCGATGGATGCAAGCAGTTCTTCCGATACGCGAATGATCGTCGTGCTGAAGCTCATTTGACCCTTCAGAACTTTAATGGCTTCGTCATACTTATAGATTGCCAGGTTGCGCTGCATCTGAATCGTCTGCCACGTTACATCTGCCGTAACGGACGGATTGCCGTCGCGGTCGCCGCCGATCCAGGAACCGAAGCGCAAGTAGACGGGCGTATGCCATTTCTGCTCCGGGTAAAATTTAGCCAGACAGCGTTCCAACTCATCGTAAACGTCGGGCAACACGTCGAACAGCGTTTCGTGAAAATAATACATGCCGTTGCGCACTTCGTCGAGCACGGTCGGCTTGCGGTCGCGCAATTCGTCAGTTTGCCAGAGCGTCAAAACTTCATTAAGCAACTGATCGCGCAGCTTCTCCCGTTCCCTGTAAGTCAAAGTGGGATTATCCATTTCGATCACTTGGTCCGCAATCCGCTTATGAATGTCCAGCACGGCGCGGCGCGTCGCTTCCGTCGGGTGCGCGGTCATGACGAGCTCCAGTGAGATGTCGCCGAGCATTTCGCCAATCTCTTCGACCGGGATATTCTTCTCCTTCAGATCCTGAACGACGCTCTCGATCGAACCGGGTTGCACCGCATCCCCGGAAGATCGCTCATAATCCCGTTTGCGGCGAATGCGGTGGTTCTGTTCCGCGATGTTAACTAGCTGGAAATAAATAGCGAAAGCCCGAATCACCTGATGTCTGATGTTCGGCTTCATCGTGCGAATCGTCGCAACGAATTCCTCGTACAATTCCGGCATGAACTCGGCGCGCAACGCCTTGCTCATTTCCCTGATTCTCTCCACATGATCCAACAACTCGCGTCCGCCCTGGTGGACCAACACTTCCCCAAGAATGTTGCCGAGGAAGCGAACATCCCGTCTGAGCAGATGATTGGACGAAGATCGTCCCGACACAGCCAAGTCCGTCATCGCATTCACCTCTAGTTCCGACTGCTGGCACACAAATCGATTGCGGTCAGTCGCCGTGCATATTTAAGTACTCGATCAACAATAATTCTCCATCTAAATATATTACTACATTCGCCCGCGAAAATCTCCTTCTTATTTGGAAAGAATGCAAAAAGCCTCCCCTAAGTCGGGATGAACCGACCTGGCGGAGGCGATTGCTGTCAAAGATTGGTTGATGCTGCTGGCGAAATTATTGTCTATATGCGATTCCCGGATTCGAATTCAGGTTCGGGTTGGCATTCACATTCGGATTCGCCGTGTTCATCATATTCGCCGGGGCCGGCTGATAGGTGTTCAAGTAAGTTTGCGTTGTCTGCTCTTGCAAGGTCGGGACTTGATACATGCCTTGTTGGTTCATGAACAGGAACGTCTCGTAAGCGTGGTTCGCGCAGGCGTGAGCGCAGTTCAACATCATCGTGCGCAAATTCGGGTCCGCGCATTCCAGCGCTGCTGTCATGGCGTTGCGCGCTCCGTTCTTATGACAGATCAGCATGGCGGAAGAAATCTCCCAATCTGAGAACGCCGTGTTCGATTCCGGTGAATGCTGGGCAGGCTGGCGCAGTCCATATTGAATTTGCGCATTCTGCATCATGCCTCCGGCCTGCATCGGCATCGGCTCCTGCTGCTGGATCATCCGGAAAGAACCGTTGCCTCCCCCTTGCGTATATTGGACAATTTCGTTGTAGGATGCGATGGCATGCTGGCGATGACGGATAATCATATCCTTCAATTGCGGGTTGCTAGCTTCCTTGGCGTACAGATTGTGATGACTGATCTCATTGATCATCGACATCAGCATTTCATGCGTCTCGATTACTTCATGCGCTCCGAACTTCATAGGGGGCACGCTCCTTGGCTAGTTTGATTTTGGTCTGCCAAAGAATTATGTTTCCTCCAACTTCGGAATATATTCGTCTTTTGCCCCATAACTGCCCTTTTTCACAAAGTGTTCTGCCTAGGCTCCATTGTCGTCGAATCCTGAAAATAAAAAGAAAGCTTACCACAGTAAGCTTCCGAGAGATGTTTTACATGGAGCGGGTGATGGGAATCGAACCCACGCTATTAGCTTGGAAGGCTAAAGTTCTACCATTGAACTACACCCGCATAAATCGATGAAATTGATGGTCGGGACGACACGATTTGAACATGCGACCCCCTGGTCCCAAACCAGGTGCTCTACCAAGCTGAGCTACGTCCCGTCATGATGCAACTTCATCGGCCAGTTGATATGAACTGGCGCGCCCTGAGAGATTCGAACTCCCGGCCTTTAGATTCGTAGTCTAACGCTCTATCCAGCTGAGCTAAGGGCGCAAAATAATGGAGCGGACGAAGGGATTCGAACCCTCGACCCTCGCCTTGGCAAGGCGATGCTCTACCACTGAGCCACGTCCGCATGATCTCGGCTTTCCGAGCATGATTTCGCAGGTACCTGTTCCTCATGCCTCAAAAGCGACCTTTTTATAATAGCAACTTTCGCGGCGGAATGCAAGTTGTTTTTTTACAGCTATTTTTTTGCAGCATGCACCGCGCATTCCGGCTTCGGAACGCGCGGTGCAAATGCTTACACAATCTCCAGTATCGTATGAATATGCACCTTCGGCACCGTCACTTCCACTCCGTCGGCCGTGTCCGTCAGCGTCAACGAAACGTTCTCCGGCAGCTGCCTGACGCCGGCGATGTGACGGTCGCGGAAAATGACTTTCACATCGTGCACCGGGTTGATCTGCTCGATCGGATCGTACAAGGCATCCTTCCGGCTGCCCGTATGGCCATTCTGAAAGTTGAGCAGATGCAAGTACCGCTTTCCTTGCTTCTCCATCATGTTTGCTTCAACGCTCGGCGGCGCTTCGATGAAGAAAGGCCGCTTGCGGTCGATCATTCGCAGCGCATTGTTGATAATCCGTTTCAGCCAGAAGTGATTGTGCCGCCAGTAGGTGCCGAAGATCGGAGCCGCGACGTAGATCGCCTGACCTTCGCCGTAGCGGTTCGCGGAGATCGCCGGAAACTCGCTGGCCCGCCCTGCCGGTGGAATCGGATGGCGGAACGCCCGCCGCGGCGCGGGAACCGTCAACGGCCACAGGATCCGGCTCCAGGTTTCGGCGGTCGTTGGCTTCACCTTCAGGAACGCTCCGTCAATCAGCTGCGGGATGGCGGCTATCCCCGACCATAACTCCTCGTGTTCCGACAAATACGCAAACGGGTATGGCGTGCGGTCCAAGTAGCGGACGCCCAGGACGTCGGCCAGCGCGAAATCCCGCGACGCTCCTTCCGGTCGCAGCGATGCTTCGCCTGCCGCGAGCAGCAGGCCTCCGTTCCGCACGAAGTCGGCGATCCGTTGCGCAGACCGTTCGCTGAGCTGCACGGTTTCGGGCAAGACGACGACGCGATAGGCCGACAGATCCGGAAAATCGTCGTTATGGTATATGTCGAATTGATGATGCCCTTCGATCAGCATTTTCACTGCGCCCAGCGTAGCCGCATCGGGCGGTTCGTAATACCAATTGCCGGGAAAGTGGCCGATCAGCGCCATATGCTTCACGCTCGCGGCTTCGATGCAAGCCTGCTCCCTCTCCTCGACGAAGGAGAACACTTCCCCGATGACGTCGTACACGCCGCTTTGCAGCGTACCGTCAGGCAGCACCTGGTCTCCGATATTGATGATGCCGCCGTTGGCCATGATAGCCGCCGTTTCGTACTTCAGTTGCTCGGCCGTCTTGCAGCTCATCAGTCCCCAGCCTTCCGTGAAGCGGACGGTCATGATCTGAACGGGAACCGGCAAGTTGCGGACGAACCGCGAACGGAACGAGTGGCACAGGAACGTGCCGGAAGCCGGCTGGGATTCCCATAGCCCGTAATCGCTCGTGGCGTTGATCTCCGGGGGCTCCCCCATCTTCCATGCGCCGTTGCAATTGACGAGCACTTCCGGCCGGATCGACTTGATCAGATCGTAGATCTCCTGCATGCATCGCGCCGCGCTGTTGATGCCAAACCGCATCACCGCTGCCCGATCCGCTTCAAGCCGTTCGAGCGTCAGCTCCAGGCCGGTCTCCTCGCGGAATTTCTTCTTGCAGTACGGACAGAAGCAATAATGACCGAACAGATAGGGAATGTCGAACAAATAGCCATCCATGGCATATTTCTCGGTAATCTCCCGAACCTGGGGAAGCACCAGTTCCTCGCGGTACGGACTGTTGATGCAGGGAAGCTCCCATACGGTGCCTTTGCCCCCCCGCGGTTGCCCCTTCTCGTCGATCTGGTACCAGTCCGGATTGTGCTCCACCGCATAAGCATCCGTACCCAGCGAGTAGTAGGCGATCACTTTGATCCCATGCTTGCGTGCTTCCTCCAGCACCTCGCCGAAGAAATCCTCCTTCAGCCCGCTATGCTTGTGTCCGACTGTGTTGTCATAGAAGGCGTTGCCGAAATGACATTTCGTGAAAACACCGATTACATTCACCTTCGCGCGTACGAATTCCGCGACGAATTCCTTGGCGTTGAACGCCTTGATCGCATCCTGGGGAAACTCCGGCATATGAAAGTCCACATGCACCTGGCGGATATGGCTCGTAAACCAATGGTTCGCATCCTGCCGCTCATTGTTCGCTATCACCGGCAACCTGTCACCTCGCGATATCTTGTCATTTCACAGCACGCTGCCGCTGTCTTCCGGCACCGCTTGCATGTTGCCGATCAACCGCTTCAGCAGCTTCTCCTTCATGCCCGCGACCAATTCGGCGCTTGCGGGATCGTCGGCCAGATTGACCTTCTCGGACGGGTCTTCCTGCAGGTCGTACAGCGAGATCCGGTCCGGCGGCAAGTTTACGGGCCGCCCGAAGGCGGGCCCATGGTAGGGCGCGGCATTCCATACCTGGCGCGTATCGCGCGTCCAATCCCCGTACATCAGCTTGTATCTGCCGTCGAACAGCATCTTGTCGCTGCCCATCTCGCAATAAGCATCTTCCCGATGAACCCTGGTCAAGCCCTTCAAGAGCGGCGCGAGGCTGATGCCCTGGTCGAACGGATGGCTGTTGCAGCCGGCCCATTCGCATACCGTTTTTCCGATATCGAGCAATTCGACGATCGCATCCGCAACGGCTCCTTCTCGAATGCCCGGCCCTGCCGCGATGAATGGCACGTGAACCGAGCCTTCGTAGAAGTTGATTTTCCCCCAGAAGCCATGGTCGCCCGCGTTGTCGCCGTGGTCGGAGGTGTAGACAATGACAGTGTTGTCCAGCATGCCCTTCTCCTCCAGCAATGCCATGACCCGACCGATCCGATCGTCGACTTCCGTGATGCAGGCCGCATACGCCAACCATTTGTTTCGCTCCGCATCTCCACCGAGCGCTTGCAAGCGGCCGGACACCTGGTCTGTGTCCGCGTACAAATCCCTGTATTTCCGGGGCGCATCGTACGGATCATGCGGCCCTACGAAGCCGAGATGCAGATAGAACGGCTTGTCCGGCGACATCCGCGCAAGAAATTGACACGCCTGCTCGGCGATGTAAGCATCCTGCGTCAAATCCGCATCCCATGGCCATGCTTCATCCGGCTTCATCGACCCGTTGCCCTGACGGAATCGGCCTGTCCATGCGCGATAATCCTCCAGCAGGCCGCGGCTGCGCAGAAATTGCGTGTACCGGCACTCGCAGCCGATGCTTCCGCTTCCCATCTTGCCCGACGTCTCATGAACGCAATTGAATCCGAGCCGGTGCACGTCCGCTTCATGGCCGCTGAAATCCCCGTCCCAAACATGGGTATGATGATGGAACTTGCCGACCATCGCCGTATGGTAGCCACGCTCCCGCAGCGCATGAACGAACGTCGGCATGTTCGGGTCGGCCGGATGCCGGTTGGTGAAGCATCCGGTGTTGCCGGCGTACCTCCCTGACGTGATCGCGATACGGGAAGGCACGCACAAGGGCGCGTTGCAGTACGCCCGGGATATGCGGGTCCCCCGGGCGGCCAGCCGATCCAGATGGGGCGTGCGGACCGAATGCGGACCGCTGCACCCCATATAATCGAAACGATGGTGATCCGACATGATAACGATAATATTAGGGCCGGCAGCGTTCATCCGGTTACTTGGCGAATTTGGCATATTCGGCGTTGTACTCTTCGATGATCTTCTCGCCGCCGTTCGCCAGCCACTGCTCGATCGATTTATTCCAGCCGTTCTCGTCCAGTTCACCGTAGATGAATTTAATGCGCGCATCGTTGATCAGCTTATCCAGCTCGCTGCCTTTCTCGATTTGCGTATCCGATACGAGCGGCAGCGTCGGATTGGCGACGGCGATGGACGTATTTTCCACATAGGTCCGATTGACCTTCTCATCCATCGCCGAGCCTGTCATCAGCTTCGGCTTCCAATCCGTCACCAGCAGCTCGATCACCGAGGTCACTTCCTCGTCATACAATTTCTGATCGGTACGCACCGGCTTGCCGTTCTCCATCTTGAAATGGCGGCCTTCGATTCCGTTCACCAGCAGCTGTTCCAGTTCGGGATCGGACAGCTTGTCGATGAACGTCAGAATATCCTTCAACTCTTCCTCGGTTTTGACGCTTGACTTGGGGAACATGTACATTCCGTTAAATCCGTTCGAGGCAAATACGCGCTCGCCGAGCGGGCCTTCGATTCTTGTTACGAAATCCAGCTTCGCGTCCGGGTTCGACTGGTAGAGCGTCTGCCAGTTCGGGATTGTCGCGTGCGCAACCACGCCCGCATAGATTCCCGCTTTCCCGGAAGCGACCAATTCCCAAGCCTGCGCCTGCTGCAGCGCCGCGAAGTCCTTGTTCATCAAATTCTCGCTGAACAGCTTGCGATAGAATTGCATCGTATCGAAATATTCCTGGGTCATAAAGCTGGGAAGCAGCTTGCCGTCCTTGACGTCATATCCGTTCGGCGCTCCGTGCCAGGCGGCCGCCACTGCGAAGCCAAGCGGGCTGGTCAAGTTGGGCGAAACCTCCGCGAGCCCGTACGTGTCCTTCTTGCCGTTGCCGTCAGGGTCTTGTTCCGTGAACGCCTTGGCCATCTCATACACGTCGTCGATCGTTTTCGGCTCATTCAACCCCAGCTTGTCCGACCAATCCTTGCGGTACAGCAACATCTGCAAGCCGAGCGGGCGCTGGTGCGGGAATCCGTACAGCTTGCCGTCGATCGAAGCGTTATAGGTCGTCTGCTCGTTATACAAGTTTTTCAAATTCGGGTAATCCTGCAGATACGGGCCGACCTCCCAGAACATGTCCGACTTCACGCCGGACAGAATCGTCGCCAGCTTGATATTTTGCACGTTAAACACCATCGGCAGCGAGCCTGAGGCGATCGAAGCGTTCACTTTGTTGTCGTATGCCGAACTGGGCACCCACGTGATGTCCAGCTTCGTATTCGTCATCTCCTCGATTTTCTGAATCATGATGTTGTCTTTCGCGGGCGGTTCGGCAAAATAGTATACCATCATCAAGCTGATCTTCTTCGGCTCCTTCTTGGCTTCCGGCGTTGCCGAAGCGGACGAAGCGGCGGAAGACGGCGCGGAATTCGCCGGCGACTCTTTCGCCTCCTGTTTGTTCCCTCCGCAACCGGCAACCAATGCAACAATAAGAACAACGATCACGATTCGCGCTGCAGCAGCCCATTTTGAGCCAAGCTTCAATTTCATGCCAATCCCTCCCATTAGAAATGATCGAACGATAGGTTGACTCTCATCCTTTGACTGAACCCAGCAGCACGCCTTGGGCAAAGTACTTTTGCAAAAAAGGATAGATCATGACGATCGGCAGCGTCGACAGGACGATCAACGCCATATTGACCGTTTTGGCCGGAATATTGAAGCTGTCCTGATTCGATTCCCCGAGGCCGCCCTGCGATAAAATGACGAGCTGCCGCACCAGCACCTGCAACGGCCATTTCTCCGTATCGTTAATGTATAGAATCGCTGTGAAATAACTGTTCCAATGACCGACCGCGTAGAACATCGTGAAGGTCACGATCGCCGGCAATGACAACGGAACTACAATTCGGAACAGAATGCCGACATCGTTGCAGCCGTCGATCTTGGCGGACTCCTCCAGACCGTCGGGAAGCTGCTGGAAAAAATTTTTGATGACGATCAGGTTGAATGCGCTGATTGCGCCGGGCACGATCAGCGACCAATAGCTGTCGAGCAGCCCTACGGACTTGACGATCAGGAAGGTGGGAATCATGCCGCCGCTGAACAGCATCGAGAAGATAACCATCAGCATGATCGTTCGCCGGCCCTTCAAATCTTTGCGGGCAACCCCGTACGCCATCAGCACCGTCAGCAGAATGTTCACAGCCGTGCCGAGCATCGTGATATAGACCGAGACGCCCAATCCGCGCAGCACCGCTTCGGATGAAAGCAGGTAACGATAGGCGTCCAGCGACAGCTCGGAAGGGATAAGCACGAATCCTCTCCGGTTCAATTCCTCCGCGGTCGTGAGCGAGCCTGCGATAATATACAGCATCGGAATCAAGGCGAGCGCGGCGAAAACCGTCAGCGTCGTATAGTTGAATCCGTTATACAGCACGCTGCCCCAGTTACTCCTTGTCCGCATGCCGGAACGTCCGGAGTTTTTTGCCGTTTGCAAAGGATCAATACACCCCTTCCTCGCCGAGTTTCTTGGCTGTATAATTGGCGCCGATGACGAGCGCGAGCGCCACGACCGATTTGAACAGCCCGACGGCCGTACTATAGCTGAAATGGCCTTGCTGGATACCCACGCTGTATACGTAAGTGTCGAATACTTCACCCACATTGCGATTCAGCGAATTGAGCATCAGGAAAATTTGCTCGAACCCGGTATCCAGAAACGAGCCCAGCCGCAAAATGAACAAAATCACGATCGTGCTTCGGATTGCCGGCAGCGTAATATGGTATAGCTTCCGGAGCCGCCCCGCGCCGTCCATGTCAGCGGCTTCATACAGCTGGGGATCGACGCCGGCAAGCGCAGCAAGGAAAATAATCGTGCCCCAACCGGTTTCCTTCCAGATCACTTCAGAGACAACCATCGTCCGGAACCATTTCTCGCTGACCAGAAAGTTGACCTGCTCTCCGCCAAGCGCGACGATCCACTCGTTCACGATGCCGCCCTCGGTCGTAAAAAAAACGTAGGCAATGCCGACGACGACGACCCAGGAAATAAAGTGCGGCACGTAGATGATCGTCTGCACGAACCGCTTGAACAGCCGCAGGCGCACCTCGTTCAGCAGCAGCGCGATAAAGATCGGCATCGGGAAAAAGAACAGCAGATTGTAGCAGGCCAGCACCAGCGTGTTGCGGAACAGCATCCAGAACGCCGGCTCGGTAAAGAACCGTTCAAAATGCTTCAGACCGACCCATTTGCTGTGCGAAAACCCGTGAAACACCTGGTAGTCCTGAAAAGAGATGAGCACCCCCCACATGGGCACATACTTGAATACGACAAAGAAAAGAAATCCCGGAGCCACCATCAGATAAAGCCATCGGTTTTTCAAAATCTGATTCACCTGCAAACGCGAGAACGACAACGTTCAACCCCCTTTCGATTGGATTCGCTTGCTTGAACCCAATATAGAGGGGGCGCCGCGTTACGTCTACGATCATTGCGGATCATTCGGCCGGTCCGGGCCGGTCTCTCGTTTCGACAATCATTTGGGCTCCGATAATCTTTGCGGCTCGTCGAGCGGCGAATGCCGGCGTCGGCGCCAGCGTCGGCTTCGGTGCCACCATCAACGTCGGCGCCCTATTCCGTCTTCCTGAACTGCTCGCGGTATTGTCCGGGTGTCATCCCTTCCAGCTTGCGGAAATAACGGATGAAATTTTGCGTGTTGTTGTATTGCAGCCTGTCGGCGATTTCAGTCACCTTCATATGCGATTCCGTCAGCCATTGCTTGGCCACCTGCAGACGATGATGGGACACGTAATCGCTGAAATTGACCCCCATGTCCCGGCGGAACACCCGCTTCAGATGGCTGGGATGATAATGAAGCTTCTCTGCGCACAACTCCAGGGTCAGCCCGCTTTCGATGTTCGCATGAATCATCTCCAGCAGCTGCTCGGTAATTTTCGTGTCTTTCGGAATATGGGAACGTTCGACCGCGCCTGTGATCGCGCCGATGATCTCATCGCGGAACCATGTCATGATTTCCCCGGACATGTTCATTTCCAGCAGCCGTTCGAAAGGAGACAACCGGCGGGGACCGGACGGATGCCAGGTTACCCCGTACTGCTGGCCCAATTCCGTCAATTCAATCAGCAGCCGGGCCAGGATCGCCTGGTAGTCCTCACGGCTTCGCGCCTGCGAGAAGCACTCTTCCATGAACTGTTCCAGCAGTTCGTCCAGCCGTTCCGTCTGAAGCAGCTTGATGGCGTCCAGCAGTTGGCGGGCGACCGCCTGCGGATAAGGCCGCCGGACTTCGGCAGGCGGCTGGATGTCCTCGATGAAGATGATCGCTTCCTGGCCGAGCTTCATGCGATACTTCAGCGCTTCCAGCCCTTCCTGGTAAGCTTTCGGCATATCGGTCCAGCTCTGATAAGAACGGCTGATGCCCACGCTGATCCGCAGATCGAGATACCGCATGGCCGATTCCTGCATTTGCTCCGACAGCGAGAAGAGCAGGTTGCGAAATTGCTCGTTGTCCTCCGAGGCGCTGCCGACCAGGGTCACTTGGGAAGGATGGATCAGAATCGGGCTCAGCCGGCATTCCGGAGGAATGATTTCCTCAGCCATGTTGTGGATGGCGAACAGCAGCAGGTCCATGTCCGACTCCTGGTAGCGGCTGCCTTCCAGCGTATCGATCTGGATGATCAATGCCGCCTTCTGCCGCCATTGCAGCGGATATTGCAGCACCGCCAGCTTCTCCTCGATATCGGATGCCCGGATATGGCCCTGGAACAGCTTCAGGACGAAATAATCCATCACTTGCTGCCGCTGCCCGTGCAGCTGCCGCTTCATGTCCGTATGCGACAGGTTCAACGAACGGAAACGCTCGTCGATGAATTTCAACTCGTCCAGCTTCTGACGGGAAGGTCCCCCTGCGCCGCTCGCCCCTTTGACGGACTCATACAACACCCGAATCGGTCTGTACAAATAATGGGAATGTTTATAAGCCACGATGAGCGCGGCGACGATGATGCCCAGGCAAATGTACAGCGTAATCCAGCCGATTGCTTTGGACTCGCGGGTAATATCGGCGACGGGGACGAGCGTCAAATACAGCCACCCGTTGTAGGCGGAACGTTGGAAACTGACCGAGACCGCCTGATGGTCAAACGTCGCTTGCAGCGGTTTTAATTTGCGCCGCTCATCGGGAAGCGCTTCCAACAAACCTTGATCCGGAAAAGCCCGGCCCAATAGCCGGCTGTCCGGATCGGCCAGTACGTTGAGGTTTTCGTCCAATATATACGTCTTTCCTGTCTCGGGTATATCCATCACGTACTTATTGATATCGGCAACCGTGATTTTGATAGCCACGAACAAGGTCGGATTCGGCGAGTTCAGCGGAAGCTTGCGAATGAGGCTGACATGCGCACCGGCATCCGTGCCGGACGGGGTCCAACTGGCATTCTTTCCGCTCAAGTTGTCGCCCAGCGGAGGCAGCTCCCCTTTATAATCCTCCATCCGGTAGAAACCGCTGTTCTCGATCACCCATTGACGGGCGGTATTGATGAGCTGCACGTCCTGAATTCTGAGCTCGTAAGCCTGGATGCGCTGCAAGTATCCGCGAAGCTCCTGAATCATCTGAAACTCCGAGTAATGCAGCCCGCGGTCCAACGCTTGATTCACGATCGGAGCGCTGACCAGCTCCAGGGACGCCGCGTCGACCGCTTTCAGGAATTGCTCCACGCGCAGCTCCGTTTGTTGGGTAATTTGCATTTGGCCTTCGTACACTTTCTGAATCGCGATGCCGGACGCCTTGTAGTACGAATAGAGTCCGAGAATGATGACCGGCAGCGTTGCGATCAGCACGCTGAACCAGAACAGCCTGGAGCCGTAAGGTGAACGCAAAATGCCCTTCACGTCAGCGCTCCCCTCTGGACGGATCGCGGCTTTCCGCAGCCTCGTCCCCGTATTGCGCGCGTCGATATCCATCGTTGCCCAAGCAATCGATCAGCACGATCGCCGGGAAATCCTGAACCGTCAGCAACCTGATCGCTTCCGTTCCCAAATCTTCGTAAGCGATCGTTCGAACGGCGCGCACAGTGCGGGCGATCAGCGCGCCGGCGCCCCCCACCGCTCCGAAGTATACCGCCTTGTGCCTGACGATCGCCTCGATGACCGCTTCGTTGCGATAGCCTTTGCCGATCATGCCCTTCAGTCCCCGCGCCAGCAGCTCCGGCGTATAAGCGTCCATGCGCCCGGAAGTCGTCGGCCCCGCCGAGCCGATGATGTCTCCCGGCTTCGCGGGGGTCGGTCCCGTATAATAGATCGCTTGCCCTTGCAGATCGAAGGGCAGCTCACCGCCGGCCGCGATCGTTTCCGTCATCCGCTTGTGGGCGGCGTCCCGGGCCGTGTAAATATCGCCACTCAAGAGCACCTGGTCTCCTGCGCGAAGCTCGGAGATGACTGTATCGCTCAGGGGCAAGCGGATGCGTCTCGGTTCCGATCCGTTCATAATGTCACTTCCTTGTGCCGGTTCGCGTGGCAATTCAAGTTGACGGCTACCGGCAGCGATGCGATATGGCAGGCATGCACGAGAATCTTGACATCGAGCGCCGTGGTCCGGCCGCCCATTCCTTGCGGACCGATACCCATGCGATTGATCGTCTCCAGCAGTTCTTCCTCCAGCTCTGCGATATCGGCATGCTCGCTGCGCTGCCCGACCGGGCGGAACAGCGCTTTCTTGGCCAGCAGCGCGCATTGCTCGAAGCTTCCGCCGATGCCTACCCCCACGACGAGCGGCGGGCAGGCGTTCGGGCCGGCGATGCGCACCGTCTCCAGGATGAAATCTTTGACGCCGCGCTCCCCGTCGGAAGGCTTCAGCATGGCCAGCCGGCTCATATTTTCGCTGCCTCCGCCTTTGGCGGTCAGCATAAGACGCAGCCGATCGCCGGCAACAAGCTCGATATGCACGACGGCTGGCGTGTTGTCACCCGTGTTCACCCTTTTGAAGGGATGCGCGACGATGGAGCTGCGCAGGTACCCTTCCCGATAGCCGTCCCTTATCCCTTGCTGGATCGCGTCATACAGACTTCCTCCCGCGATGCGGCAATCTTGCCCGAGCTCAGCGATCACCACGGCCATACCTGTGTCCTGGCACATCGGCACGCGCTCCGCGGCGGCCAGCTCGGCGTTGTCCAGCAGTATCCGCAAAATGTTCTTGCCCGTCCCGGAATCCTCCTTGTTCCAACCGGAACGCAAGGATCGAACGGTATCGTCTCCGAGCGTATAATTGGCATCCATGCACAGCTTCGCCACGCTCGCCGAAATTTCATCCACGTGCACGGTGTTCATTCCGTCCCCCCTCTGCCGCCTCCTACCTCAAGCATGGGCTGCCGCCTCTTTTCCGCCCGAACCGCCTTTCACCACATCGTAGCGCCGCGGACGCGGCTTTATATAGCTCAAATCTACCGCTTCATAGCTGAATGCCGGCCCGTCGGGCGTGTGCGCGGCAATTGTCGTCTTCAACCACTGCTCGTCGTCGCGCTTCGGGAACTCCGGCTTGTAATGCGCGCCGCGGCTCTCGTTGCGATGAAACGCTCCCAATGTAATGACGCGCGCCAGCACCAGCATGTTACGCAGCTGCCGCACGAATGAAACGCCCTGGTTGTGCCACTGCGACCGATCGTCCAGCCCGATCCGTTCCCAGCGCTCCGTCAGTTCCTGCAACTTCTCGTCGGTCTGCTTCAGGCCGCGATTCGTTCGCACGACCGTGACATGCTCCACCATCCAGTCGCTCATTTCCATATGCAGCCGGTAAGCGTTCTCCCGTCCGTCCATGGCATATAAGCGAGCTTGTTCGGCTTCCTGACGTTGCAGTTCGGCCGCATAACAGGATTCCGGGACATCGTCCGTCAATCGGTTCAGCCCCTGAACATAAGCCATCGCTTTCGGCCCGGAGACGAAGCCGCCGTATATGGCGGACAACAGCGAATTCGCTCCCAGCCTATTGGCGCCATGATACTGATAGTCGCATTCTCCGCAAGCGAACAATCCCGGAATGCTGGTCATCTGATCGAAATCCACCCAGAGGCCGCCCATCGAGTAATGCATCGCCGGAAATATTTTCATCGGCAGCTTGCGCGGGTCGTCGCCGGTAAACTTCTCGTACATGCCGACGATGCCGCCAAGTCTGGCTTCCAGCTTGTCGGGAGACAAGTGCGACAAGTCCAGATATACCATGTTTTCACCGTTGACGCCAAGCTTTAAATCGACGCACACATGAAAAATTTCGCGCGTCGCAATATCGCGAGGCACAAGGTTGCCGTAGGCGGGATATTTTTCCTCCAGAAAATACCATGGTTTCCCATCCTTATACACCCATATGCGCCCGCCTTCGCCTCTGGCGGATTCGGACATGAGCCGCAGCTTGTCGTCTCCTGGGATCGCCGTCGGATGAATCTGGATGAATTCCCCGTTGGCGTATCGGGCTCCTTGCTGATACACCGCGCTGTGCGCGCTTCCCGTGTTGATGACGGAATTCGTGCTTTTCCGGTACAGATTGCCGATGCCGCCCGATGCGAGAATGACCGCGTCCGCTTGGAAACTGTGAATGCGCATCGTCTTGAGATGCTGGGCCGTGATGCCTCTGCAGCGACCATCCTCATCCTTGACGATGGACAGCATCTCCCAGTATTCGAATTTCTCGATCAAGCCTTCCGCTTCATAACGCCTTACTTGCTCGTCCAGCGCGTACAAAATTTGCTGTCCTGTCGTCGAGCCGGCGAAGGCCGTCCGCGAATAGGCTGCCCCGCCCAGCCTGCGGATGTCCAGATGGCCTTCGGCGGTGCGATTGAACATCACGCCCATGCGGTCGAGCAAATAGATGATGTTGGGCGCCGCTTCGCACATGCCTTTGACCGGCGTCTGGTTGGCCAGGAAGTCTCCGCCGTAAATGGTGTCGTCAAAATGCTCCCAAGCGCTGTCCCCTTCACCCTTTGTATTCACCGCACCGTTAATGCCGCCCTGCGCGCATACGGAATGGGAACGCCGCACCGGTACGAGCGAGAACAGCATCACCCGCTGGCCCGCTTCCGCGAGCATAATCGCGGCCATCAATCCGGCAAGGCCGCCGCCTACGATCAAATAACGAGCCGTTGTCACCATGATTCCCCCATTTTATGCTCCCTGAGGCCGCGGAGTCGCGGCGGAGCGCAGTTCCTCTTGCTCATTCCTCGATCCATACCGCGATCGTCCGCAGCCGCCTGCCGCTGACCGTGCAGCCCCGTCACTCGGCCAACAGCGATTCGACGCTTGCCAGCCGGTCCAGGTTCATGACACTCTCGATATATCGTTGTCTGGCTTCCGGCGGCCGATCTTCCGCAAGCCCGCGAAATTTCTCGATCAGCTCTTCGCCCGTCACGGGCGCTTCCGGATCGCCCAGCGGATAATCCGCCTTCCTGGCGAGACGTTTGCCATTCGTCAGCGCAATCTCGATCGTCGCTCCCCATTTGCGCGGATACGCAGCCTCCATGGCGGGGTCGACAGCCAGCCGAACCCGCTTCATCAGCGTCGCAATCTCGGGATCGGAGAGCGCCTCCTCGCGAAAATCCGACAGGCTCGCCCGTTGTTTCGCGGCTGCCATCGCGCAGCAGAACTGCAGGCTGAACTTGGCCGCATAGACCGTGCGGGGATGCGGATTGTCCGTGATCGACAACGCGGCTTGGTACGTGCCGACCGAGATTTCCTGAATGTCGGACGAAGCGAAGCGATGCTCCTTCATCAGTTCGAGAATCATATCGATCGCATGATGCGTATGTCGGCATGAAGCGTGGATTTTGAAGGAGTTTTCCATGATCTTGCAAGTCTCGCCCAATCCCGCCGTAATTTTGGCAGGATCCGCCGCTTCCGACATAGCCGTGAAGAAGCCTCTCTCCCCTTCCAGAATGCGGCTCGCCCCGGTGAAGCCGCGCTGCGCCAACATGGCGGCGAGCAGCCCGTTCATGGCCGCCTTTCCCGTATGCAGCTGTTTGGACATCGCCTCATCGACGATGAACTCCCACAGCCCGGCCGCCTGCGTGCCCGCGTTGCCCAACGCATGAACGAATTGATCCTCCGTCAAGCCCAGCAGCACGCCCGCGGCTGCCGCCGCGCCGAAGGTGCCGCAAGTCGCGGTATTATGCCAATACACATAATGGGACGGGGACACGGCCTCTCCGATCCGGAAGCATACCTCGTACCCCGCCACGATGGCGGCGAGCAATTCCTTGCCGCTGCGTCGACGCCATTGCGCGACGGCAAGCGCGGCCGGGATGACCACGGTCGCGGCGTGGACGATCGAGGCTTTATGAATATCGTCAAGCTCCACGACGTGGCTTGCCGCTCCGTTCACCAGCGCCGCGAGCGGCGCTGACGTCCTGCCGCCGGATATCAGTTCGGCTTGTCGGTTGCCGCCCATCTCCATCGCCAACTCGCGGATCATCCTCACGGGCGGCTGGTTCTCTCCGGCCAACGCGGATCCCAGCCAGTCGAGTACGCACAGTTTCGTGAAATCGACTGCCTCGGACGGAAGCTGCTCATATCGAAGCCGGCTCGCGTACGCGGCGAGCGCCCTGCTCAAGCCCGCGCCTGGATTGTCCATTCGCCTTCATCTCCTTCGTCCTGGTCCAATGATGCAAGCCCCAGCTCGGAGGCTGCTTCGAGAAGCTTGCTGCAACGCCGCACGACCGGCAGATCGACCATCTTGCCATTCCACTGGATCGCGGCGACGCCCTCTGCCGCAGCCAGGCGATAAGCCTCGATCACCTGTCGGGCTTCATCGATCTCCTCCGCCGTAGGACTGAACGTTTCGTTCACCGGGTCGAGCTGCGCGGGATGAATGACCAGCCGCCCCTGAAAGCCCAATTGCCTCGACAGGTTCGTGTCTTTGCGCAGCCCGGCCTCATCGTGCATGCGAATGTAGGCGGCATCGACAGGCGCTTCAATGCCCGCCGCCCGCGAATGCACGACCAACTGGGAACGCGGATACAGCAATTCCGCACCATCTTCCGTCCATCTGCCGTTCACGTCCAACGTATAGTCGAGGGAACCGAAGGCCAATCTGCGAACGCGGCGGCAGCAGCCGGCGAGCTCATAGGCCCGGAACACCCCCTCCGCGGATTCGATCAACGGCACCAGATCGACGGTTCCCTCCGATATGCCGGCCTTCCGCTCCAGTTGCGACAGCCGCTCGTCGACGAGCGCAATCTGCGCCGCGTTCGACGCTTTCGGCAGCATGATTCCTTTCAGCGACGCTTGCACAACAGCCTCCAGGTCGCCGGACCACCACGGGCCTTCAGTATCGTTCACCCGCACATAAGAGAGCCGCACATCTTGCTGCCGCATAGCGGCGCTTACCGCTTGCCTTGCATGCTCCTTCTCTACGGCCGGCACCGCATCTTCGAGATCATACACGATCACGTCCGCGCGCAGCTGCGCGGCTTTATCCAACTTGCGTTGCTGATTGCCCGGCACGAACATCCACGAGCGCAGCACGGCCATCGCCATCTCCTCCCCGATTACATCCACCGGATTCCGACGAATTTGCGTTCCGTCATTTCCTCCAGCGCATATTTCACGCCTTCCTTGCCTACGCCGCTCATCTTGATTCCGCCGTACGGCATATGATCATAGCGCAGCAGCGACGATTCATTGATCCAGACGCCGCCGGTCTCGAGCGCATCGGCGATGCGAAGCGCACGGCCCAGATCGTTCGTGAACACCCCGGTCTGAAGGCCGAACCCGGAATCATTCGCACGCGTCACGGCTTCCTCTTCCGACTCGAACGGAATCAAGCACAGGATCGGGGCGAACGCCTCCTCACAGACGACCTTCATGGCAGGATTCACGTCCGTCAGCACGGTCGGTTCGAACAAGCTGCCCTGCCTATTGCCGCCCGCCGCCACTTGCGCGCCCTGCCCGACCGCTTCGCGTACCCAGCTCTCTACCCGTTCCGCCGCCGCTTCCGTGATCATCGGCCCGATATCCACGGCAGGATCCAGCGGATCTCCGACCTTGAGCGTCGACACGCCTTCGGTTAGCTTGCGCTTCATCGTTTCATACACCGCGTCTTGCACGTACACCCGCTGCACGGACACGCACGTTTGGCCCGCATTCGCGAAAGCGCCTTTCAGGATCGAAGCCGCCGCTTCGTCCAGATGCGCGTCCGCAAAGACCAACGTAGGAGAATTGGAGCCGAGCTCGAGCGTCACTTTCGCACGTACGGCCTTCTCCTTGATCTGCCATCCGACGGAACTGCTGCCCGTAAAGGTGACCTTCTTCACCAGCGGATGGGTGACGAGGATGTGTCCGATCTTCTCGCCGGGACCCATCACGATGTTCATCATACCTTGCGGCAAGCCGGCCGACTGCAGCAGTCTGTACAGCCATACCGAGGTGAGCGGTGTTTTCTCGGCCGGCTTAAGCACGACGGTATTGCCGGCAGCCAGCGCGGGAGCCACCTTGTGCAGTACGAGATTGAGCGGGAAATTAAACGGCGTGATCGCCACGACGACCCCGATCGGACGTCGCATCGTCATGCCGAGACGACCTTCTCCGCCGATCGCGCTATCCATCGGAATGAGTTCTCCATACAGGTTCTTCGCGCCTTCGGCGGAAAATTTCAGCACCTGAACGGCGCGCTGCACCTCTGCCCGGCTTTCCTTGACAACTTTACCGGATTCCAGCGTGATCAGCCGTGCGAACGCCTCCGCATTTGCCTCCAGCAAGCTTGCCGCTTCATATAAGATTCGCGCCCGCTCGTGCGCCGGCATCGATCTCGCGACATCCCGGAACACGCGGTCTGCGGCGATCACGGCTTGATTCGCGTCATCTTCGGAAGCGATGGCGATTCTGCCGATCGGCCTGCCGTCGTACGGGTGGATGACATCCAGCCCCGGGCCGTCGGCCTCCTTTTTTTCTTGCCCGTCTATCACCGACCCATAGAGCTTATAGCTGAAATCGATCATCTCATCGCCCCCCATCGCCTTCCAGCGTAGATGTGCCCGGGAGAATGGATGCGCGGGATACCGAGCGATTCACCGAACGATCGAGCGCATCCGCAATCTCCTCAAATCCGAACTCCGCATCCACCAGTTCGCCGAACGGATAACGATCCATATGCCGGGACAAAAATTGAAGCGCTTCATCCAGATACCAGGGGTCGTAGCGAATGATCGGGATGATCTGGATCGCTTTCCTAGTGAGCAAGCCCGGATCAAATGCCGTCGTCCTGCCGGGAGACACGTTGCCTATGCTCACATACCGGCCCCCAGGCCGCACGTAATGAATGCCTTCCGAGAACGCATCCGGAACGCCGGAAAGCTCCATGGCAACATCGACGTACCGGCCTTCCGTCAATTCACCGATTACAGCCGTGCGATCTTGTAAAGTACCGTATCGCTTGAAGTCGACCACATGATCGGCGCCAAATCGCAGAGCCTTCTCCAGCCGGCTGTCCACCATGTCCGCAACGATGACCCTCGCCCCGAATTGCTTGGCGATTGCCGCTGCATTCAGGCCCAGCCCACCAGCCCCTTGGAGCAAGATGGTCTCTCCGCTGCGCAGACCGCTCTTGACGATGCCGTAATATACCTGGGTCATCGCGCAGTTGACGCTTGCGGCAGCCGAGTCCGGCACATTATCCGGCACTTTGTAGAAATATTGATCGGGATGGATGTAGTAATGCGTAGAGAAAGAACCGTGAAAATGAGGCGCCTCTGAAGCGTCCTTTACCCAGTTGCGGTAAGCGTGCTCGCAGAGAGCAAACTGTCCTTGCTGACAATACTGGCACTTGCGGCAGGTCAGAAAATACGCCGCGACCACCCGGTCGCCTACGGCGATCGGCCGGCCGGCGAAATCCGTCTCCACGCCTGCGCCGATTCTCGCAACCCGGCCGAGCATCTCATGGCCCATAACGCCGGACCGTTTGGTCGGATGCGCTCCTTGCCAAATGTGCAGCTCGGAACCGCATACATTGGTGCGAACGACTTCCGCCAGAATGGCGCCTTGCCCTGGTTCGGGCAGCGGATAATGCTCGTATGCCAGCTTTCCCGGTTCGGTCATGACCGCTACGGTGCCTTTCATTTCTTGTCCACCTCTCGTATTCGAAATTTGCCTGGTTTGTCGCGACGGTCAGGGCAGCTTGTTGAGCCGCGTCAATCGCTGTCCGAGCGTTACGCTCAGATGACGCCAAGCTCGCGCAATTGCTTGATGGTCTCGGATTCGAAGCCGAATTCCTTCAGCAGGGAATCCGTATGCTCACCCAAGTCCGGAACCGGATTCATCGCCTGCTCCACACCTTCCATTGTAACCGGCGGAATCAAGGACTGGACCGGACCGGCAGGCGTTTCGACCTGTCGCCAGCGGCTGCGCGCCCGCAGTTGAGGATGCACGGCGAATTCCCGCATCGTGTTTAATCGAGCATTGGCGATTTGCGCTGCATCCAGCCTGTCTGCCGCATCATCGACCGTTAACGTTCCAAAGACCTCGTCGATAATGCTCTGAAGCCGATCCTTGGCCATCAGGCGCTTGGAGTTGCTGGCGTAATCGGCGACCGTGGCCAAGTCAGGCTGCTGCAGCACTTTCTCGCAAAATTTCGCCCATTCCCTTTCATTCTGAATGCCCAAAAATATTTGTTTGCCATCTCCGGCCGTGTAAGGGCCATACGGGTAAATCGTAGCATGGCTGGCGCCTGTGCGGCTAGGCTCCTCGTCGCCGTAAAGCGAATAATAGAGCGGGTACCCCATCCACTCGCCCAACGCTTCCAGCATGGACACCTCGACGACTGTCCCTATGCCGTCATTGCGGCTTCTGGCGATCAAGGCGGACAAAATGCCGGAATACGCATACATGCCCGCAGCGATGTCTGCGATGGATATGCCTGCCTTGGAAGGCACATCTTCCGTCCCCGTAACCGAGACCAGTCCAGCCTCGCATTGAACGAGCAAATCGTAGGCTTTCTTGTCGCGATAAGGGCCGTACGATCCGTATCCCGAGATGCTGCAAACAATCAGCTTAGGATACTTCGATTTTAACGCCTCGGAGCCGTAGCCCAAGCGCTCGACAGCGCCCGGCGCCAGGTTTTGAACGAAAACATCTGCTTGAAGAAGCAGAGCATCCAGCACCTGTTTCGCTTCTTCCCGTTTCAAGTCGAGCGTCATTGATTCCTTGGATCGATTGCACCAGACAAAATGGCTCGATAAGCCATTCACCTTGTCGTCGTAGTTTCGTGCAAAATCCCCCGATTCGGGTCGTTCGATCTTGATCACCCGAGCTCCCAAGTCCGCCAAATGCCTTGTGGCCAGCGGCGCTGCCACGGCTTGCTCGAGAGACACGACCGTAATGCCTTCCAGCGGCAGCATGGTTGTCATCCCCATTTCAATTTGGATTCTGTATTTTGGATCCAATATAAGTGTAAGTATAGTCACCCGGCACCATAGTGTCAAGAAGCGAGTTGTAAGTCGCCGGTTTGTCTGCTACAATCAAGACGGTTGTCTTGCATCCTGAATATCGGATCCAAATGATATGGTCAAATTTAAAACTGATTTCGGATATATATTAGGAGTGAGGACGGTCCATGGAGCAATTGTCGATCATACCTGCACGCGAACAAGTCGCTGCCGCTCTGCGCAAGGCGATCTTCGAAGGAGAACTGCACCCCGGGCAGGAACTGACGCAAGATGAAATCGCGCAAAAATTGGGCATCTCCCGCATGCCGGTACGCGAAGCCTTCCAAATGCTCGAACGCGACGGGCTGTTGCTGCTGAAGAAAAGAAAAGCGATTGTGCAAGGTCAGACGGAAGAAGATTTCATCGATCACTACGATATCCGGGCCTTGCTCGAAGGCGAAGCTGCCGCGAGGGCGGCGCTCAATAAGCACAATCTCCCGGCCATTATCCACGCGCAGCAAAGCGTCGAGATCGCCGCGCAATCCAATGACGCCTCTGGCTATCAACAAGCCAATGAATCCTTCCACAGATCGGTCTGGAGGGCTTCCGAGAGCACTCGATTGGAAAACTTGCTGAATCAGCTCTGGACCGGATTGCCCCCTCATTTACCGGAGTTGCTGCCCGAGCAGATCGTCAAATCGATCGACGAACATCACGGGATCGTGGACGCCATCGCCAACGGTTCGTCCGAACAGGCAAGAACGGCCATGGTCGCGCATGTCAAGCGCAGTTTGACGGACCTTCTGCAGTCGCGCAGCCGTCGTTGAAGTCCCGCCATCACTTAGGTAGCAGCCTGTGAAACACTAAAAAACCTTTAGTTCAATTTGAACTAAAGGTCGTCAAGTTTATTGTGGTGCGCGTGGAGGGACTTGAACCCCCACGGTTGCCCGCCAGATCCTAAGTCTGGTGCGTCTGCCAATTCCGCCACACGCGCTTGCATTCGAAGTAAATACTGGTGGGTCATGTAGGGCTCGAACCTACGACACCCTGATTAAGAGTCAGGTGCTCTACCAACTGAGCTAATGACCCACGTAAGAAAAACCGTGGCTGGGGATCTAGGATTCGAACCTAGGAATGACGGAGTCAAAGTCCGTTGCCTTACCGCTTGGCTAATCCCCAATGATGTCTAGGGCCCCGAAAAAGTAATCGGATTAGGCTTCGAAGTATGGCGCCACTTTTTGGGTAAAATGGTGGAGGCTGAGGGGATCGAACCCCCGACCCTCTGCTTGTAAGGCAGATGCTCTCCCGGCTGAGCTAAGCCTCCATGTTAAACATCCCTGCTATTGAGGTCCCCGAAAAGTAATCGGAATAGGCTGCAACGCTTCGCGTCACTTTATTGGGGATGCTTGGTGACCCGTAGGGGATTCGAACCCCTGTTACCTCCGTGAAAGGGAGGTGTCTTAACCCCTTGACCAACGGGCCATATGTAGATGTAGTGGAGCTCCCAACCGGGATCGAACCGGTGACCTCATCCTTACCATGGATGCACTCTACCTACTGAGCTATGGGAGCATGGCTCCCCGAACAGGACTCGAACCTGTGACAACTCGGTTAACAGCCGAGTGCTCTACCAGCTGAGCTATCAGGGAATGTATGAGGTCCCATAAGCGGGTCCTGGTTGTTAAATTGAGCATCCTGCCTGGCAACGTCCTACTCTCCCGGGACCCTGCGGTCCAAGTACCATCGGCGCTGGAGAGCTTAACGGTCGTGTTCGAGATGGGAACGCGTGGAACCCCTCCGCCATTATCACCAGACA
>JAEWAQ010000054.1 GCA_023391635.1 Bacillota bacterium
TGGACGTAAAGAATAGGGCAACCTGTTCGGACTGAGGGTACAGCCGAATCACAGAGACGCATTCCGTTTCTAAACGAACGGAAGCCCCGACTTCAAACGGTTTCTCGTTAAGTCGGGGAGTGTTCACTGATTATTCCACGTACTGCTTTCTCCCCGACGCGATGCCGAAGAACGTCATGACGAAGCCGACGGCTGACATGACTATAATCGGCAAGGCCCACGAACCTGCCGCATCGTGCAGCAATCCCAGCCCGATCGGGCCCGCCGCCGCCAGCGCGTAGCCGATCGATTGGGCCATGCCGGACAGCGCCGCGGCATCGGCCGCATGTTTTGTTCGCAGCGCGAAGAACATGAGCACCAGGCTGATCATGGCGCCTTGCCCGATGCCCATCAGGACGACGGCGACGGTCAGCGTCAGCGGGTGATCCGTCAACAGCAGGACGTAACCCGCAATGGATAACAAAGCCGCAGCTCCCGTCGCCAGCCGCTGGTCTTTCATCCGCTCCGCGATGGCCGGGATGAGCAGGTTGAACGGAATACCGGTAAGCTGCATGAGCGACAGCATGTAACCGGCTTGCACGGGCGCCCAGCCTTTGCTGATCAGAATATCCGGCAGCCAGGCGACGGCCACGTAGAAATTGAAAGATTGGAGCCCCATGAATAGCGTGATTTTCCAGGCAAGCGCGGAGGTCCATACGTTCGTATGATGAAGGCGCGGACCTGTTGCCGTGCCGTTTTCCAGGCCTTTTGCCGATTGCATCTGGACAAGCCAAGCACAGAATCCGATCACCGACATCGCGGCCCATACGAGCAACGCATTGCGCCATCCGACGCCCGCTCCTTGCGCGAGCGGAACGCTGACGGCGGCGGCGACCGACGCCATCAGTCCCATCGTCATGCTGTATAAGCCGGTCATGAGTCCGATCCGGTGCGGGAAGCTCTTCTTGACGATGCCGGGCAGCAGCACGTTGCATACCGCGATGGAGATGCCTATGCCTGCCGTACCGATGAACAACAACGGAATCGCATGCACGGTTCGAATGGCGATGCCGAAGGTCATCAGAAGCAAGCTTGCCGCGAGCGTGCGCTCCGTGCCGAATTTACGGGCGATGACGGGTGCGAGCGGGGATAACAGAGCGAATACGAGGAGCGGGATGGTCGTCAGCCATCCCATCGCGCCGGTTGAAAGGCCCGTATCTTCGCGGATCGCTCCCGTCAAGGGCCCGATCGAAGTAATAGCCGCCCGCATGTTGGCGGCGGCTAGCAAGATGGCTGAGATCAGTAAAATAAGCGATGTGCGGGAAGGGGCCGCGATGTCGCGGTCCGTCAAATGCCGTGTGTCCATTTACGATTCTCCGTCTGCATGTCCAAGATGATTTGGTCCCTCTTCAAGGCCATGTGAAGAATCATACCTGTCCATGCGAAAGGTGTCAATGAATTGCGGCACGGATGGAAGATTGTGCTGTCGCGTTGATTCGGGAGTTGTTGCGAGCCTCCTATGCCGACATTAAGAGGACAGGCCCAGCCGCTCATACTGCTCGATGGGCGCGTCGTTCTCTCTCATCAGTTTCTTCATTAATTCGATATAATCGGACTCCAGCCCCGGGTCGTCGATCGGTTCCGTCTGCCCGGGATCTTGCTTGACGTTGTAGAGGCGCGTGCCAAAGCTGTGCATTTGAAAGGAGGGCTGGCCCGGGATTCGCATCGTTTTTCCTCCTTTGGTGAACGAAAATGGCTCAGCTAGCGTAATCTCCGTCAGTTGTTCCATGGAGAAGCGGCTCCGCATATGGGTCGGCATCAGGGTGTAATCAAACAAAGGTGTGTTGTCCGGCTGGCTTGGCGCCCTCATGTATACGTATCGGCCATCCGTACAGTTCACGTGCCCTCCGTGGATGCCGAACAAGATGCCGTCATGAATGGGCGCGTCGTTCCGGATGACGTCTTTCAAGCTTTGGCCCTGCATGTCCTTTGGAATGGCGACTCCGAAAAAATCCAGCAGCGTCGGGGCGATATCGATCGTCGAAACAAGCGCGTCCCGTCGTGCGCCTGCAATACTCCATCTTGGATCCCATACGAATAGAGGTATGTGCGCGATCTCTTCATAGAACGGCATGGCGCATTTGCCCCACCAATCATGTTCGCCAAGCAGGAAGCCATGGTCCGTATTGACGATCAGCATCGTATCCTGCCACATGTCGTACTGATCCATCACATCCAGCACTCGTCCCAGGTAAGCATCGCACATGCTGATGAGAGCCGCGTTCATGCGGCGCACGTGTTCCACATATGTCCTTTCGTCGTCAGCGATCGGACGATAGTAAGGCCAGTCGAAATGGAGGCCGTCGTGCGCATGCGGATACAGCGCCTGATACGCTTCCATCGTAAAGAAAGGCTCGTGCGGATCGAACGTCTCGATTTGCAGAAACCAGCTGTCCTCTTCCTTGTTCTTCTCGATAAACTCAAGACCCAGGTGAAAGGTTTGCGCCTGCGGCATGTCTTCCTCGCGCCGGATATACTTGCGGTTGACCGCGTCTTGTCTCCATAGCTGGCCTTTGTGCTCTGGCAACTCGAGGTCCGCGACTTCGCCTTTCCACGGATCGCCTTCCTGGCCTCGGACGAATTCGAATGAACGATATCTTGTGTGATAAGTTCCTCCGCCATCCTCCCAATAATGCTGATGATCCGTCACGAGATGCGTATACACCCCATGCTGCTTCAAGAGCTCCGGCATCGAGTCGTCAAACGGCTCGAGGGGCCCCCAGCTTCGGTGCAGGAAGTTGTGCCGACCGGTGTGCAGCTCCCTTCTGGCAGGCATGCACGGCATACTCCCCACATAGGCGGTATCGAAGGTGACCGTCTTCTGGGACAGCCGCTCGAAGTTGGGCGCCTTGACCCATTCGCAGCCGTAGTTCGGCAGCATCAACCGATTGAGAGAGTCGAACATCACCATGATCGCTTTCATGGTTCCATGCTCCTTCCATGTGATTTAGCGTCTGACTTGTTAATGTCCTATTCATAATAATAGTCAGGTTTTTACTTGTTTTGAATGCTATGATTGACAGAAGGCATGTTAAAATACGAACAAAATTGCATGTATGTAGGAGGAGATGTCTATGCTGCCGGGAGGTACGATCGCAAGCAAAGGAGCGGCAGATGAGCTGAAGGCCGTCATGGCGCTTATGCCCGAAACCTGCTGGATTCGGATGCACGGCAGCTTCCGGTATCCTGTCTATCCGGGGTGGAAGGAAGGAAATCAAATCCAGGAGGATATGCACCTGCTATATGTTCGGGGAGGGGAAGGCTGCTACATCATGGAAGGGGGCGAGGTTCTACCGCTTGGTCGAGGCAGCCTTGTTTTGATTAGCCATGACTTTCCCTACCATGCCGCCCATCGGAGCGATCGCCCGCTGCTCATATCGGGCTTGCGGTTCGGGTTTTATAGGCATGGACAGAGCGGGATGTATCGGGGACCCAAGCCATTCTATATATGTGATCGTGTCGTGGACGCAGCGCACTATGACGAGATGACAGGCAAAATTCATGCCCTGGTCCACGGCAACGAAGAGGAAGAGCTGAGGAAGATGGCCCCCTTGCTTGTACATCATATGATTTACGATCTGTATGCCTCGCTTCTCCGCAAAACTTTGACGCCGCCCAAGGAGGCTGGCGAAGTCCAATTGGCCAAGCGATTTATCGAGGCTCATCCGGATCGCAAACTGACCATCCGCGAAGTAGCGAGCCTGATCGGCAGCTCCGAGCGGCATTTGCAGAAGCGGTTCAAGGCAGAAGTAGGCCTCTCTCCGAAAGCCTACCATCTCATGGTGCAGATGGACCGCGCTTACAAGCAGCTGGCGGCGGGAACCCGGGTCGTCGAAGTGGCGGCGGCGCTCGGGTACAGCGATGCCTATGCATTTTCTCATCAGTTCAAGAAGCACTGGGGCGTTGCTCCGATGGAGGTCAGGAAGAGCAATGCGCGGGAGGTACGGACGAAGGGTCAGCCTCCCCCGCGCAGCTTGGATTGAGCGGGGGGCAGCAGTTGTCCGAATGCGCCATCGTCTTGCGGATTGAATTTGATTGGAGTGGATGCAGTCCAACAAGGCAGCTCATCGGGGGCGGTTAGGTTTACTCGTACCCTACGGGCTTTGCTTGGTTAGCGCGAGCTCCTGAATTCCTCCGTAAGCAGCGGAACGACTTCGAACAAGTCGCCGACAATGCCGTAGTCGGCCACCTTGAAGATCGGGGCTTCCGGGTCTTTGTTGATTGCGATGATGACGCGGGATCGGCTCATGCCGGCGAGATGCTGGATCGCGCCGCTGATGCCGCAGGCGATGTACACTTCCGGCGTGACGACTTTGCCGGTCTGCCCGATCTGCATGCTGTAGTCGCAGTAACCGGCATCACAGGCGGCGCGGGAGGCGCCGACGGCTGCGTTCAGCACTTCGGCGAGCTGCTCCAGCGGCCGGAAGCCTTCGGCGCTCTTGACGCCCCGTCCGCCGGAGACGACGATGCGGGCTTCCGACAAGTCAACTTTGCCGGATGCTTTGCGGACAACGTCCTTCACGACGGCGCGAAGGTTCGCCGGCGGTTGATAGGCTATGCGGGAGACGGAGGCGTGGGCGGTATAGTTGGCTTCGGCGGCTGGGATATTGTTGGGGCGGATCGTCACCACTTGCGGCTGGCTGTTTGCGGCGAACCGCTTCTTCTCGAAGGCTTTGCCTGCGTATATCGGGCGCGTGTAGAGCGTATCGGTGTCTGACTTCTCGATAGCGATGATATCGGAGATTTGTCCGGCGTTTAAGTGTGCTCCGATCATCGGCGCAAGGTCGCGTCCGACGGCCGTGTGGCCGATGAAGATCGCTAGGGGATTCAGCGCTTCAAGCGCCTCCGCTATCGCTGGAAACGCCGTTTCGGGATTGTAGTTCGCAAGCGCCGGATGGTCGATCGCCTGCACCGGCCCGTCGACGTAGGCAGTGAACTGATCGGGAAGCGTACCGAGTTCGTAGCCGTAAAGGACCGCCGCCACCCGGTCTTCCATTTGTTTCGCCAACCTCGCCGCTTGCACGGCTTCCAATGTCACCTGCCGCAGCTTCCCGCCGCGAACCTCCGCAATGACGACATAAGTCGCACCCATTTCCGATTCCCCCTTTGCGGTGGCATAGTCTCGTGCATCCTTACCATGTTGCTGCCTTCCTGCTTCCTACTCACTTGCCTCCACGCTGGTTTTCCGTTGCTTTCCCTCATCGCCCCCTGTACCATCGATTGCCAATCTCACTCGTCCCGCAACCGTTCACATCTATTCCACAACCGCCCCACAACCATCCATAACAGTCCCGCAACCGCCCCACAATCATCCCGCAACCGTCCCACAACCGCCCCGTAATCGTCCCGCAACCATCCCACAATCGTCCGGGCCTACCGCCTCTAGCAAATTGTATGTTTTTTCATACACGCTCCTCCGTCAAAGGTATCCAGTTCGCTGTTTTGTACGGTTTTTCATACAATATCCCGCATGCAATCTGCCGATCGAGCGAATATATGCTATTTTTCATACAAAATGGGCCCGTCGCCAGTCTCTAAGCAGCGCTTTATGCGATTTTTCATACAAAGTTAGTCTCCAATCCCTCGGACCGAACTCATTTGTCTCGCCGAAGGATGCAAAAGCGTCAGCCTTGTGACCAGCTCACCTTCGCCTCATCACGCAACAAGCGCACGAGCTCGGCGGCTTGTTCCGCGGGCGAGCCCGCCAGCTTACGTCCCGCCTGGCGAGCTGGTGGCAGAGCAAGCGACACGCGCTCTGTCGCCACCGCCATATCCCCTTCGCTCAGGTCAGGGAGATCCTCAAACGCCAGCCGCCGCAGCGGTTTCTTCTTCGCCTTCATAATGCCGGGAAGCGTAGGGTAGCGAGGCTCGTTCAGTCCTTGCTGGGCCGTGAACAAGGCAGGCAGCTGCACCTGGACCGTCTCGGTATCCCCTTCCGCATCCCGCAGCACCGTCACTATACGGCCGCCACTTCCATCTCCGTCACCATTGCCATCGTCGCTGCCGATCGTCAGACGCGTAATCGATGACGCATGCGGCATATCCAGCAGCTGTGCCAACCGCACCGCCACTTGCCCGCCGCCGCTGTCGATAGAGTAGTTGCCCCCGATCACGATATCGTAAGCTCCCTGTTTCACATAAGCCGCCAAAGCAAGAGACACCGACCGCTCGTCGCTGCCGATCCGCTCGTCCGCGATGAGCACCGCCTCGTCGGCGCCCATCGCCAAGGCGGTCCGCAGCGCCTCCGCGGCGCGTTCGGGACCGATAGTCACGATGGTGACGCTGCCGCCATGCTGCTCCTTCAGGCGGATCGCTTCTTCCAATGCATACTCGTCGTATGGATTGATAATCCACTTAACGCCGTCTTCCGCGATCGCACCGTCTTGCAGCGCGATTTTCTCCTCGGTATCGAACGTTTGCTTCATGATCACGCAGATGTTCACGATTGTTTCGCATCCCCTCTCCGCAGCTTCATTTTAGTCCCCGCAAGAAGAATTCGACGGTTCCTTCCGCCTGCGCGGACAGCGAATACTTCCGCCCCGAGATGAGCCAGGAAGTGACGACTTCGTCCATGGCGCCGAACAGCAGTTGCCGCGTCAGCTTGATGTCCAGTCCGGGCCGGAACGCCCCCTCCCGCACGCCATTCTCCAGAATATGCTCGATCATCGCCAGATAGGGCTTCACGGCAAGGCCGATCTCTTTGCGCAGTTCCAGCGAACTCTGGCGGAGCTCGATCTGCGTGACGTAGGCCAGGTCGACGTTCTGCTCGAGCTGGGCGTAATGGATTTCGCACACTTTGCGGAGCGCCTCGGCGGCCGGTTCCGAGTCCGACACGCTGCTGCACAGCAGTTCGACCAATTCGCCTAACCGCTGCCGGAAGAGCGAGACCAGAATATGTTCCTTGTTTGTGAAATAGAGATAAATTGTACCGTCAGCAACTCCGGCGGCTTTGGCGATCCGGGATACTTGCGACCCATGGAAGCCGTGCTCGGCGAATACTGTCTGGGCGGCGTCCAGGATGCGATCGTATTTCTCTTTCTTCTTGCTTGTCATGGGCGGCACCTCGGAGGCAATGTGTGTTTGGAACTGAATGAATCGTCATTCATATGTATGCGTGCAAGGTAGTAAAAATACGAATAGGATTCGCGGAATTTGGCAGAATGGCCCGGCGGAAGGAGCGAGTGCGGATGAGGTGGGAAACGGCGAATGCGGTTTTGTTCACGGTGGTTACCGTTTATGGCATTTATTTGTTTTGTCAGGCTGTATACCGGCGATTTCTGTACATGAAGCTCGGAAAGCCGGCGGTGGAATTCGGAGCCCGGCGGGGCGGCGTTGCGGAGGAGGTAACTGCGGGGGATGGCATTGACAGACGGAAGAATGAGTTTAAGCGGCGGGCAGCAGAGTTCCTCTTGCAAGTTTTCGGGCAGAAAAAGCTGCTGAAAGATCGCAAAAGCGGTGTCATGCATGTGGTCATTTTTTACGGATTCATCGTCGTTCAATTCGGCGCGCTGGACTTGATCGTCAAAGGACTCGGCGCGAGCGGACTGCTGCCAATGGCAGCCAGGGATTGGTTCGGCTTGGTGCAGGAGATTACGGTGTTCCTCATTCTTGTCGCGATCGGGTATGCGGCTTGGCGCCGATACGGCGAGAAGCTCCCTCGTTTGAAAAGGGGCTGGAAGCCGGGCGTCGTCGTCTGGTTCATCGTCGGTCTCATGGTGTCGGTACTGCTGTCGCTCGCATTCGATCGGCTGTGGCATGAAGCGGAGCCGTCGGGATACGCGCCGTTGTCGTCCGCCCTGGCAGCCTTGTTCGCTGGGGTCGTCGGTTCGGCCGCCGCGCAAGCCGCCTTCATCGTCTGCTGGTGGATGCACCTGCTCATCATGCTCGCCTTTCTCGTATATGTGCCGCAGTCGAAGCATTTTCATCTGATGGTGGCGCCGGTCAATATATGGTTTCGTCGCCGCGATCCGGTCGGCCGCCTGAGGAAGCTGGATTTGGAAGATGAGGAGGCCGATTCATTCGGCGCCGGGCGGATTGAGGATTTCACGCGCAAGCAGATGCTCGACTTCTACGCCTGTGTCGAGTGCGGGAGATGCACAAGCGTGTGCCCGGCCGCGGCCGCGGGCAAGACGCTGTCCCCGATGCACCTGATTACGAAGCTGCGCGATCATCTGACGGAGAAGGGAGCAGCGGTGACCGGGAAGTCGCCTTGGGTACCGGCTATCGTGTTCGGGTCTGGCGGAGAGACGAATGGTATCGGCAAACGGGGCGAACAGAGCGATGAAAAGGGGGAAGCGGGCAACGGGATGGAGGGTGTGGCGAGAGGAGGTGGAACGCATGCGCAAGGTGCGGGTTCAAGCGACGCGGGCAGTGACAGGGCAGCGGAGGCTCCCGAAGCAGGCGCGCAGGCGTTGCTCATTGGTGACGTGATAACGGAGGCAGAAATTTGGGCGTGTACGACTTGTCGCAACTGCGAGGATCAATGTCCGGTCGGCAACGAGCATGTCGACAAGATCGTCGATCTGCGCCGTCGCCTCGTCTTAATGGAGGGCAGCATGCCGCACGAGGGGCAGCGGGCGATGCAGAATATCGAGCGGCAGGGCAATCCGTGGGGCCTGAGCCGCAGCGACCGAGCCGGATGGACGGGGGACGTCGAAGGCGTCCACGTGCCGACCGTGCGCGAGCGCCCTGATTTCGAATATTTATTCTTCGTCGGTTCGATGGGTTCTTACGATCTGCGCGCTCGAAGGATTTCGCGGGACTTCGCCCGTTTGCTGGATGCTGCCGGCGTGAACTTCGCCATTCTCGGCAATCAGGAGCGCAACTCCGGCGACACCCCGCGCAGGATGGGCAACGAGATGCTGTTCCAGCAGTTGGCGGCGGAGAACATCGAGACATTTCGCACATACAACGTTCGCCGCATCGTCACCGCTTGCCCGCATACCTTCAACACGTTCAAGAACGAATATCCCGAGTTCGGACTCGAAGGCGTCGAAGTGCTCCACCATACACAGCTGCTTGACCGGTTAGTTCGGGGAGGGAGGTTGGTGGCGCGTCACGCGGTGAGAGAGAGAATCACCTATCACGATTCCTGCTATCTCGGCCGGTATAACGGCGTGTATGAGGAACCGCGGCGCGTGCTGCGGGCGATCCCGGGCGTGGAGCTCGTCGAAATGGCGCGCAGCCGCGAGAACGGCATGTGCTGCGGGGCGGGCGGCGGCCTGATGTGGATGGAAGAGGGGGGAGCGGGAGGCGCTCCTGCGCGCGTCAACCTGATCCGCACCGAGCAGGCGCTGGCCGTGCAGCCGACCGTGATCAGCAGCGCCTGCCCGTACTGTCTGACGATGATGGAGGACGGCACGAAAATGAAGGGCGTGGACTCGAGTGTGCAAGTACGGGATGTGGCGGAACTGCTGGCGATGTCCGTATTTGGCAACGATCGTGGCGGGGATGGAGCGTTCTGAAAAGCTAGGAGAAGGAGGTGGCGCATATGAGCATGGGAGCAGGCGCGGATGCGGGGAGTAAAGCGGGAAAGGGATACGCCGGAGCCGGCCGCAGGCCGATCCGCAGGGCGGCCGTGATCGGCTCGGGTGTGATGGGTGCGGGCATCGCGGCGCATCTGGCAAACGCGGGCATCTTCTGCCTGCTGCTGGATATCGTGCCGGAACAGCTTGCGCCGGAAGAAGTCTCTCGTGGACTGACACTGGCGGATATCGCCGTTCGCAATCGGTTGGCAACGGCTGCGGTAGCGAAGCTGAAACGGACGAATCCGGCGCCGCTGTATGACGAATCGTTCGTGGAACGAATAACGCCAGGCAATTTGGAGGATGACCTCTATTCGATCGCGGGCGTCGATTGGGTAGTGGAGGCCGTGACCGAGAATCTGACGATCAAGCAGGCGCTAATGCGACGCATAGAAGCCTACTGGACGCCAGGTACGATCGTCTCGACGAACACGTCGGGCATCTCCATCGACAAGATCGCGGAAGGCTGCGGCGAGGCGTTTCGGCGGCATTTTCTGGGCACGCATTTTTTCAACCCGCCGCGCTATATGAAGCTGCTGGAGCTCATTCCCGGGCGTGACACCGATCTGGCGTTCGTCTGGCAGATGAAGGCGTTCAGCGAACGCACGCTGGGCAAAGGCGTCGTCATTGCGAAGGATACGCCCAATTTCATCGCCAATCGGATCGGCACATACGGACTGCTCGTCACGCTGAGGGAGATGGAACTGAACGGTTACACGATTGAGGAAGTAGATGCGGTGACCGGGCCCGCGATGGGCCGCCCCAAGAGCGCGACGTTCCGCACGCTTGATCTCGTCGGGATCGACACGTTCCTGCATGTAGCCGACAATGTGCATGCGCAGGTGGCGGACGAGGCGGAAAAAGCGGTGTTTGCTGCGCCTGAGCTGTTGAAACGATTGGTGGAACGCGGTTGGATCGGCGAGAAGAGCGGGCAAGGCTTCTATCGGAAAGTGAAGGGCGTTGGCGGGTTAGCGAGTGAGATTATGGCGCTGGATTTGCAGACGATGGCCTATGGGCCGCGGCGGCGGGTTGCGTCGCCGGGGCTGGAGGCGGCGAAGCTGGCCAAGGGCGCGCGTGCGAAGACGAAGGCACTGCTTGGCGGCGGAGACCGTTATGCCGAGCTGGCCTGGCAAATCTTGAAGCAGGTGCTTGTCTACGCGGCCGATAAAGTCGGGGAGATCGCGGATTCGATCGTAGAGATCGATGAGGCGATACGCTGGGGTTTCAATTGGGAATTGGGACCGTTCGAGACATGGGATGCGATCGGCCTTGAGCGCTCTGTCGCGCGGATGGAGCAGGAAGGGATGATCGTGCCGGCATGGGTCAAAGAATGGATCGCCCAGGGCAACGAATCGTTTTACCGGCGGGAAGCAGGTGAGTCGTTCTATGTGAGCATGGGGCAATTCAGGCAGATGGAGTCTCGTCCGGAAGCGATCTCATTGCGCGTTCTGGCGGAGCAGGGGCGCACGGTGATGTCCAATGATGGCGCCAGCTTGATCGACTTGGGCGACGGGGTGGCCTGCTTGTCCTTCCATTCGCCGAACAACGCGATCGGTGCCGACATTCTGACGATGATCTCGCGGAGCGTGGAGGAAGTCCGCCGCAACTACGAAGGATTAGTGCTGGCGAATGAGGGCCGCAACTTCTGCGTCGGCGCGAACCTCATGCTGCTGTTAATGGAAGCGCAGGACGAGGAATGGGACGAAGTTGACGCCATCATCCGGCAGTTTCAGATGGCGATGTACGGGCTGAAGCGGCTCGAGAAGCCGGTCGTGGCCGCACCGCATCGCATGACGCTGGGCGGCGGCGTGGAGGCGTGCCTGCCGGCGGATCAGGTGATCGCATCCGCCGAGACCTACTATGGACTCGTCGAAGCGGGCGTCGGGCTCATCCCGGCAGGCGGCGGCTGCAAGGAGCTTGCACTACGGGCTAATCGGCGGGTAGCGCATCCGGATATGGATTTGCAGCCGCATATCAATCGCGTGTTCGAAACGATCGGCATGGCGAAGGTGTCGACGAGCGGTCACGATGCGAAGCGGCTCGGCTACCTGAGCGAAGAGGATCGCGTGCTGTTGAACCAGGATCATCGCATCTATGAAGCGAAGCAAGCTGTGCTGCGCATGGCGCAAGCCGGGTATGCGCCTGTGCCTGAGGCGAAGATCCGTGTTGTCGGCGCCGAGGGCAAAGCGGTGATGCAGCTTGGCGCCCTGGGCATGCGGCGCAGCGGGTACATCAGCGATCACGATCTGCTGATCGGGCGCAAGCTGGCTCACGTATTGGCAGGCGGAGACGTGCCGGCAGGCACGCTCGTGAGCGAACGCTACATGCTCGACTTGGAGCGAGAGGCATTCCTCAGCTTGTGCGGCGAACCGAAGACGCAGCAGCGCATGCGGCACATGCTGACGACGGGCAAGCCGCTGCGCAATTAGCTGAATCGCATTTCTTCTAAATCCCGCCACAGCGATCCGCCCAGCCGGAGATGTGAACTGAAAGTGCCTAAATCCCGCTGCAGCGTCCCATCCAGCCTGAGATGTGAACCGAAACTACCTAAATCCCGCCGCATCGACCCCATTTAGCCCGAGATGTGAACTGAAACTACCTAAATTCCACCACAGCGTCCCATCCAGCCGGAGATGTGAACTGAAACTACCTAAATCCCACCGCATCGACCCCATCTAGCCCGAGATGTGAACTGAAAGTGCCTAACGCTCCCAGATACAAGGAGGTGCAGAAACATGGTAACTCGTGAAGCGGTCATCGTATCCGCCATACGTACCGCGGTTGGTCGGGCGGGCAAAGGCAACCTCTCGCAGATGCGCGCAGACGACCTGGGCCGAACGGTGCTGGAAGCGGCGATCGACCGCGTGCCCGGGCTTCGCAAAAAGGATGTGGAGGATATCATCATCGGCTGTGCGATGCCCGAGGGCGAGCAGGGCTTGAACTTCGCACGAATCATGGCGCTGTATGCGGGATTTCCGCATTCGGTCCCGGCGCTGACGGTCAACCGATTCTGCTCCTCGGGGCTGCAATCAATCGCGATGGCCGCTGAACGCATCATGCTCGGCCATGCGGATGTCATCGTCGCAGGCGGAGTGGAGAGCATGAGCCATGTGCCGATGACGGGGTTCAAGTTCTCGCCGAATCCGCGCATTGCCGAGACGATGCCGGATGTCTATATCGCGATGGGGCATACGGCGGAGAATGTGGCTTCGCGATTCGGAGTCACGCGCGAGCACCAAGACGAATTCGCGTTCCGTTCTCACAGGAAGGCCGAAGCGGCCATTGCGGCGGGCAAGTTCAAGGAGGAGATCGTTTCCGTGCCAGCCAAGATCAGGACGATGGGAGACGACGGTCAAGTACATGCGAAAACATTCCTGTTCGACACGGATGAGGGAGTGCGCGCCGATACTTCGCTGGCTGCGCTTGCCAAGCTGAAGCCGGCGTTCATGCTGGGCGGCACCGTGACGGCGGGCAACTCTTCGCAGATGAGCGACGGGGCGGCGGCGGCGGTCGTCATGAGCAAGGAGAGGGCCGATGCGCTTGGACTTGCGCCGCTGGCCACGTTCCGCTCATTCGCAGTGGCGGGCGTCGACCCGGCCATCATGGGCGTCGGCCCCGTCGAGGCTATTCCCAAGGCGCTGCGAATGGCCGGCCTCCAGCAAGATGAGATCGCATTATTCGAGATCAACGAAGCGTTCGCTTCCCAATGCATACACATCATTCGCGAGCTCGGCATCGATGAAGAAAAGGTCAATGTGAACGGAGGGGCCATCGCCCTCGGCCACCCGCTTGGCTGTACCGGCACGAAGCTGACGACAACGCTCATCCACGAGTTACGAAGGCAGGGTGGGGGGTACGGCGTCGTGTCAATGTGTATCGGGGGCGGCATGGGCGCGGCAGGCGTGTTCGAAGTGCACGCCGGATGACGAAAGGAGCACAAGCGGCACAGTACAAAATTGAACGACAAATCGTACAAAGCGGCGCAAGGACGGCGGTCAGGCGCAGGTTCTGAACGAAAAATCGTACAAAGTAACGCGTGGAAGGCGGCTAGGTGCGGGATTTGAATGAAAAATCATACAAAGTGGTGCAGGAATGGTGGTCGGGTGCGGGTTTTGAACGAAAAATCGTACAAAGTAACGCGTGGAAGGCGGCTGGGTGCAGGCAGTGAACGACAAATCGTACAAAGTAACGCGTGGAAGGCGACTGGGCGCCAGCTTTGAATGAAAAATCGTACAAAGTGGCGCAATGAAGGCGGTCGGGTGTGGGCTTTGGCTGAAAGATAGGTGGAAGGACACAGGGTTACTATTTAAATCGAACAACCCGCAAGAGGGGAGTTGACAAACTATGGCTATGTACAAGGGCGGAAGCTTCGTCCTGGATGAGGTCGAACCGGTTGATATCGTGACGCCGGAAGATTTCACCGAGGAGCAGCGCATGATCGCCCAGATGACGGAGGATTTCATCGCCGCCGAAGTCGCGCCCCACGACGAGGCGATCGAGAAGCTGAACTACGAACTGACCGTGCAGAAGCTGCGTCAAGCGGGTGATGCCGGTTTGCTCGGCGCGGACGTGCCTGAAGCCTATGGCGGCCTGGGTCTGGATAAAGTCAGCACAACGCTGATCGGCGAGCGGTTCGCGAAGGCTTCGTCGTTCGCGCTTTCCGTAGGCGCCCACGTCGGCATCGGCACGCTGCCGATCGTCTATTTCGGTACGGAAGCGCAGAAGCGGCGCTACCTTCCGGCCCTGGCCGCAGGGGAGAAGATCGCCGCCTATTGTTTGACCGAGCCGACTTCCGGTTCGGACGCGCAAGGAGCTAAAGCCACCGCAGTACCGACAGAAGATGGCAGCCATTATATTTTAAACGGTACAAAGCAGTTCATCACGAACGCGGGCTTCGCGGACGTCTTCATCGTCTATGCCAAGGTGAAAGGCACCGACTTCAGCACGTTCATCGTCGAACGCTCAATGCCCGGCGTCAGCATCGGGCCGGAGGAACGGAAGATGGGCATCAAAGGCTCGTCGACCTGTCCGCTCATACTCGAAGACGTCCGGGTGCCGGCGGAGAACCTGTTGTGGGAAGTCGGCAAAGGTCACCTGATCGCCTTCAACATCCTGAACATCGGCCGCTTCAAGCTGGCTGCGGGCACGCTCGGCGGCGCCAAGGAAGCGATCGAACTATCCGCCCAATATGCGAAGGAACGCGTGCAATTCGGGCGCCCGATTGCCACATTCCCGCTCATCGGCAAGAAGCTTGCGGAGATGAACATTCGCACGTATGCGCTGGAGAGCATGGTGTATCGCACGGCGGGGCTGATCGACGCGGGGCTGGCGGGAATCGCCGAAGGCAGCGGAGACGGGGGCTCTATGGCCAACCTGAGCGAAGGGGATATCGGCGGAATGCGAGCGGCCAAGGCAATTGCAGAGTACCAGCTCGAATGCTCGATCAACAAGGTGTTCGGTTCGGAGACGCTCGACCATGTAGCGGACGAAGGCGTACAGATCCACGGCGGTTACGGGTTCATTCAGGAGTACCGCATCGAGCGGATTTACCGGGATTCGCGGATTAACCGCATTTTCGAAGGGACGAACGAGATCAATCGCCTGCTCATCCCTGGTACGCTGATCAAGCGGGCGATGAAGGGCGAATTGCCGCTCATGCAGAGGGCGATGGCGCTGCAGACAGAATTGCTGGAACTGATGCCGGCGGGCCCATTCGAAGGCGCGCTCGCACAGGAGCAGCATCTGCTGTCCATGGCGAAGAAGATCTTTCTGATGGTGGGTGCCCAGGCCGTGCAGAAGTATCAGATGAAGCTGGAGCAAGAGCAGGAGGTGCTGAGTCTCCTGGCCGACATGATGATCGCGGCATACGCGATGGAGAGCACTCTGCTGCGGACGCGCAAGCGAATCGATCGCGGCGGCGAGGAGAAGGCGCAGCATGCCGTCGTGATGACGCAGGTGTTCGTACACGACAGCTTCGAACAGATCGAGCGAAGCGCGCGGGAAGCGCTCGCGGCCATGCAGTCCGGCGATGCGCTGCGCACCGGACTGTCCATCCTGAAGAAGCTTGCCCGACGAACGCCAGTCGATACGGTCGGATTGAAGCGTCGCATGGCAGCGCGAGTAATCGAAGCGGAACGATACGTCCCTTAGCCACAAAACTCATCATGCCACTCACTTGACGGAAGGTGAGGGATCGGCACATGACTGACAAGATTTGGATGAAGGATTATCCCGCCGAGGTTCCGCCGACGTACGACTATCCGAAGATGAGCCTGGTACGCTTCCTGACCGATGCCGCGGCAGACGGACCGGATCGCATCGCGATTGACTTCCTCGGCAGAAGGATGACTTATGGCGCTTTGCTGGAAGCGGTACGCCGCTTCGCGAACGCCTTGCTCGGACTCGGAATCCGCAAGGGCGACCGCGTCGCGATCATGCTGCCGAATTGCCCGCAGGCGGTGATCGCCCATTACGGCACGTTGATGACGGGCGCCGTTGTCGTCATGACCAACCCGCTCTATGTACCGCGCGAGCTGACACATCAATTGAAGGATGCCGATGTCCGCCTGGTCGTCACGCTCGACCTGCTGCTGGAACGCGTAAAGGCGTCGACGGCGGAAGCGGCTCCGCAGGCGCAAATTATCGTGACGTCCATTCGGGACGAATTGCCTTTTCCGAAGAACGTATTGTATGGACTGAAACAGAAAATAGATGGCAAATCTGTACGTGTGACGTATGGCGCGGGGGTGTGGTCGTTTCGCGAATTGCTGGAGCGGGCAACCTCTTTAGCTGTGGGAACGGAAATCGACGCCGAACGCGACCTGGCGCTCGTGCAGTATACCGGAGGCACGACGGGGCTGGCCAAAGGCGTCATGCTGACGCATTACAATCTGGTTGCAAACACGATTCAATGCCGGCTGTGGTGCTACAAAGCCGAGTATGGCAAGGAGAGCTACCTGGCGGCGCTGCCGTTCTTCCACGTTTTCGGACTGACCTGTCTGCTGCATATGGGCATCTATACGGCCGGTACGCTCGTGCTCGTACCGCGGTTTCATGCGGGGCAGCTGCTGGGCGTCATCGATCGGACGAAGCCGACGATCTTCCCGGGCGCGCCGACGATGTATATCGCCTTGATCAACCATCCGAAGGTCGGTCGGTACGACCTCGCTTCGATCCGCATCTGCATAAGCGGCGCCGCGGCCTTGCCCCTGCAGGTGCAGGAACGCTTCGAAGCGCTCACGGGCGGTAGGCTGATCGAGGGATACGGGCTGACGGAAGCTTCGCCGGTCACGCACGCGAACCCGATCTGGGGCAAGCGCAAGATCGGCTCCATCGGCATTCCGTTTCCGGACACGGAAGTACGGATCGTTCGTTCGGAGTCGCCGACAGATCGCAACAAGCCGACCGTCGATGAAGAACGCGCAGCCATCCCGCCTAACGAAGCTCACAAGCTGGAGGACGTGCCGATCGGAGAGATCGGGGAAATCGCGGTCCGCGGGCCGCAGGTGATGCAAGGCTATTGGCGGCGTCCGGACGAGACGGCGCGCGTCCTGCGGGACGGTTGGCTGCTCACCGGGGATCTCGGAAGGTTGGATGAGGACGGCTTCTGCTTCGTGATGGACCGGCGCAAAGACTTGATCGTCGCAGGCGGCTACAATGTATACCCGCGCGAGGTGGAAGAGGCACTGTTCGAACACCCGGAAGTGGAAGAGGCGGCGGTCGTCGGCGTGGCGGACGCGTACCGGGGCGAAACGGTGAAAGCGTTCGTCGTGCTGCGAGCGGGAGCTGCGGCGGATGCGGTTGCGCTCGATCGATGGTGCCGAGATCGTCTCGCTGTTTATAAGGTGCCGAAATCCTACGAATTCCGCGCGGAGCTGCCGAAGACGATGGCGGGCAAAGTGCTGCGTCGCAAGCTGGTCGAGGATGAGCCGGGAAAATAGGATTGCGGCTATCGGGTGGAGAGTGGCAATGGATCGAGACCATCGGATGAAGATGACGAGCACGGTACGTGAAACAGAGGCAGGTGACACCATTGACGGCGGAACAGAACGTGAGTAGGGAAGAGGAAGGAAACGAGGGCGTGAACGCGGGCGAAGGTGACGGTGGCGGTAGAAGCGAAGAGAAAGGTAGCGATGCTCGCGATATGCTGCCGCCTGAAGTCGAGCGCTGGCGGCAGCAGGCGGCAGGCACGTTCTGGGGCCTCGTCGGCTGCGAGATCGCATCGTTGTCCGAGCGACAGGCTGTTGTCGCGCTGGAGATCAAGCCGCACCACTTGAATCTGATCGGCATCGTTCACGGAGGCGTATACGCGACGACGATCGACTCCGCCATGGGACTGGCGGCGATGATGGCCCGGCCGCAGGAAAACGTCGTCACGAGCGGATTGAACCTGAACTATCTGGCGCCGATCGGACAGGGTAAAATGATCGTGACAGCCACCATCGCGCACCAATCCCGCAAAACCGTTACGGTTCAAGCCCAGGCGTTGACGGAGAACGGAGAGCTGCTGGCGCTCGGCACCGGCTCGTTCCGCGTGATCGGGCCTCGATTTGATTAGCGGAACATCTCCCATGACAAACACCTCATCTCGGCTGTGCTGGGCGCGGCGGCGATGAGGTGTTTGATTTAACAGCATTCCGATAGAAGTCCCCATCCTCTGTAGAGTGGGGATGAATATCGGCCAGGCAATGCCTGGATGATCTGCACTTCTATTGCCTTGTCATTACGAACGTTTGTTTGGTATGATGTTGTTGAAACAAGCATCTAAAATCAAGGGGAGGAGCCAAGGCGCAGATGATTCGATGTGTCAAAACAGCCTTACGTGCTTCCAAGGCCGACTTGGACAGACTGTTTGCTTGCAATCGGATTTCGGCGGAAGTGTGGAACCGATGTTTGTCTATTGCCAAGGAGTATTCCCTTCAGCACGACGGGAAGTGGATCGGTCGATCCGCGTTGCAAGCCGCCCTCAAGCATCTATTTTCCCTGCACTCACAATCCGTACAAGCGGTTTGCCACAAATACCTCTTTGCCAGAGACAGCGCTAAGGCTGCCAGACGCCAAGGCCTACACGCCCGATACCCCTACAGGAAAAAGAAGCACTATAACACCAAGTGGGTGGATCAATCGTTCCGAATCGAAGGGGACTTGATCCGTCTTAGCATGGGCATCCATAACGGCAAACAGCAGCCGCCGATCCGCATCGTGGTGGCCGATATGCCAAACGCTGTCGATATCAAGGAAATCGAGTTGGTGTACGACCGCAAGCTGATGGTATCGATCAGCTATGAGGACGGACAGGCCGCATGTGAGAATAACGGGACAGAAGTGGCAGGCGTTGACCTTGGGGAAATCCACTCGATTGCGGCAACGACAACGACGAACCAGGCCGTCGTCATCACGGGAAGGAAGGCAAGAAGCATTCATCGATTCCGCAACAAGAAGTTAGCCGAGATCCAGAAGCTCCAGAGCAAGTGCACCAAAGGCAGCAAGCAGTGGAAGAAGTATCAAGCCGCCAAGAAGTACATCCTTGGAAGATGTGATCGCCAACTGAATGACGTCATTCACAAGACCACGAAGCAATTCGTAGCGTGGTGCCGGGAGCAGAACGTAAAGGAAGTTGTGGTTGGAGAAGTGGAGGGCGTGCAGCGCCACACGCGAAGGAAGAGAAGAAAGACGGTTACACAGAAGCTGTCCAATTGGAGCTTCGGGAAAATCCGCAAACAGCTCGCCTATAAACTGGAAGAAAACGGAACAAGCTTGAAGATGATCGATGAAAGTTACACGAGCCAACAATGCCCTTGTTGCGGTAGGAGGAAGAAAACTTCTACAAGAAACTATGTCTGCCTTTGCGGCTATAAGGAACATCGGGATGTACACGGAAGCAAAGGCATATTGTCCAAACATCTGCATGGCAATATACGATACATGGGTAAGACGGAAGCAATCAAGTATCTACGGATCGCCTAGCGAGAAGTAGTAGATGGTGAGTTCCCACCCACTTGCAAAAGTGTTGCTTGCCGAACCATACCGTAAGATTTCCGCTGCATGCAGCGAAAACAAATAGCTAACCTATTTGTTTGCAGAAGGTAACGGTTATGGCTAGCAAGAAACCCCTACTTCTAAGTGAAGCGAAAGTAGGGGAGGTTCATTGTCGATATATCGCGAAACTCAGTCTGACATTATCCGCTTTTTATCGCAACCATTCGAGGGGAACAAACGTATAGGGTATCAATGCGACAACGAAAATAAAAAAATCGCCGGAAGCTTGTCCTCGGCGACCGTATATTGAAAAAAACAGTTGAGTTTAGTCAAAAAACGTGGTACAATGATTCTTACTGAAATCATATCTACTAATGTTATCACAATAGATGTCAATTGTCAATGGCGAGTTGTGAAGGAGAGCTGCGTAGTGGAAGATCAAGGACGGCAAGAGATGCACGCAGACAAGGAAAATCGCGAGGATCAGCTGTTTGCGATCCAGGATTTCGCATTGCCTCCAGGCGTCGACACGAATGATCCCGTTCGCATGTATTTAAAGGAAATCGGCCGCACGCCGCTCCTCTCGACAGAGGAAGAGATCGATCTGGCGCAGCGCATCGAGCAGGGCGACGAAGAAGCGCGCCGGCGGCTGACGGAAGCCAATCTCAGGCTCGTCGTCAGCATTGCGCGCAGATATGCCGGCCGGGGCATGCTGTTTTTGGACTTGATTCAGGAAGGCAACCTGGGTCTGATGAAGGCCGTCGAGAAATTCGATTTCACGAAGGGCTTCAAGTTCAGCACCTATGCAACATGGTGGATTCGTCAGGCGATTACCCGCGCCATTGCCGATCAGGCCCGTACGATTCGCATCCCGGTGCATATGGTCGAAACGATCAACAAGCTGATTCGCGTATCGAGGCAATTGCTGCAGGACCTTGGCCGCGAGCCGACGCCGGAAGAGATTGCCGAGAAGATGGAGCTTACGGTCGACAAGGTGTTGGAAATTCAGAAGGTGTCGCAGGAGCCTGTGTCCATGGAGACGCCGATCGGCGAAGAGAGCGACTCCCACCTGGGCGACTTCATCGAGGATCCGGATGCGGCTGCGCCGGAAGACGCTGCCGCCTACGAGATGCTGCGGGAGCAGATGAAGGATATTCTCGACACGCTTACGGATCGCGAAGAGAACGTGCTGCGCCTGCGCTTCGGGTTGGACGACGGGCGTTCCCGCACGCTGGAGGAAGTCGGCAAAGTGTTCGGCGTTACGCGCGAACGCATTCGCCAGATCGAGGCGAAGGCGCTGCGGAAGCTGCGGCATCCGAGCCGGAGCAAGCGATTGCGCGATTTTCTGGAAGATTGATTGGATGAAGAGGCGGTTGCCCACTGCGGGGTGATCGTCTTTTTTTTCGCTTGACCCTCCCCTAACAGGAGGCTTTATGCTGATCTTGAAAGGAGTGTCGACAAGATGCGATACACAGTCAAAGAAGTGTCCGAGTTATCGAAAGTAACAGTGAAGACGCTGCATCATTACCACGAGATCGGCTTGCTGGTCCCTTGCGGGTTCAGCGAGGCGGGGTATCGGCTGTACGGGGAGGAGGAACTGACTCGGCTGCAGCAGATCTTGTTCTACAAAGAACTGGAGATTCCGCTCCGGCAGATCAAAGAGTTGTTGGACGGCAACCCGGACCGGCTTGCCGTGTTGGCGGAACAAGAGCAACTGCTGCTCGCGCGCATGCAGCGAATGGAGTCGATCGTCGGAACGCTGCGGGCAACAGTGGCGAGTGCGAAAACAGGCGAACCGATGGCAGTGCAGGAGCTGTTCCGCGGGTTCGCAAGCGAAGCGGAGTGGGAGGAGGCGCTGCGGGAGCACGATGAGCATCTGAGCGAAACCTACGGTTACGATCCTGTCGAAGACCGTAAGGAGCCGCTGGATGTTGAAGCGATGAATGAGCAGGCGCGCGAAGCCATGACGTTCATGAACGCGATGAAGCAGGCGCTCGTAACAGGCGTCAAGGCGGATAGCGAAGCGATGCGGCAATCGATTCGCGATCATCTTGCGTTCATGAATGCGCACGGACACGCGACCACGCCCGCCGATTTCGCCGCGCAAACCCGATTTTTTCTGCAGGACGACTTCCACCTGCGCATGCTCGAGGACCAGCAGACAGGACTTGCTTATTATTTGTGCGCCGCGGCGAATGCGTATCAAGAACAAATTTAGACCTGTTCCACCGAACGCTTCCAGTGTCCGAGGACGACTGGAGGCGTTTTTCTGTGGTTATAAAAGGAACTTATTCCGGGGATGGGCGTCTATATGGCAAAGACATCGGTTCGGAATGACGAGCAGGTTGCCTTGAATTTTAAGCTGGAGGGGTATCTGATGAAGCATTTATTTTCTCGTTCAACGAGTGCATTGATTTTGATTCTGGCATGCTGTGCTTTACTTGCGGGTTGTACCCGGGAAGAGGCCACATCCTTGCCTTCCGATAGAGAAATCGAATTGTTGAATCGGATCTCCGAATTGGAAATCCAACTGGAAAGCCAGCTGCAAAGTGTGCCGATCGCGACCGTTCGGCCGTCTCCCGAACCGGGTTTCGAGGAGTGGGAGAGAGACAGACAACTGCTGGATTGGTACGAGGATACGTTAACCAGACTTACGAATACGCCGAACCCGGAATATGAAGTGGTCCACTCCGATTCATCGGGCACGATCGTGTTCGTCAAAAACGCGCCTGGCGATTATCACGCCAGTGGCATCTTTCTGATCCGAATTGCACTTGAATTTGCAGACACTGAGCATGTGACTTTTTGGACCAGCCTGGATGCCGCGAAGGAATATGTTGCGGGACGAGTAACCAAGGTCGACGACACGATCATGTATATGCATGGACAGATTGTGGTGAGGGATGGCAAGTGGATTTTGGAACAGCACGGCAGTACTGGCGGGCCTTCGCCGCTTCGATTCGGCAAGTTTGTCCGTGGTTGAAAAAAACAATAACAACAATCTGTACATACCGGATAATGGCGCAGTCGCGAATGTTGGCGACCGTGCCGTTTTTTTTCTTGTACCGAGGATGAACCGGTCGAATGTGCCGAGAAACGCAACAGATACGAAGTTCAACCCCTCCACCTAACGTTTCCCGGGATAACGTTCTGGTGTTTCTCCGGTTTCCCTGCAAGCGATTCCAACCGATAATGGAATTAGCAACAGGAAGAAGCGCTCGAACGGGGGGACGAAACATGCGCCGGACGGTCAAATATCCGCTGCTCGCGAAGCTGATCGAGCAACGCCAGCTGCTGATCATGACGCTGCCGCTCGTCGCGCTGGCGATCGTGTTTCATTATTTGCCGCTATACGGATGGCTGATGGCATTCCAGGATTTCAAAATCGTGAAAGGCATTTCCGGCAGCGAATTTATCGGCTTCGATCATTTTGCCGAGCTGTTCCGGGATCCAAAGTTCTACCTCGTGCTGCGCAACACGCTTGTCATGGGCTTCCTGAACCTGATCACCGGCTTCGTCGGGGCGATCACGCTGGCGATCCTGCTGAACGAGGTTCGCAAGACGATGTTCAAACGCACGATCCAGACGATTACGTACATTCCGCATTTTGTTTCCTGGGTCGTCATCGCGAATATCGTCACCTTGCTGCTCTCGCCGGACGGGGGCGTGGTGAACGAGCTGCTGCTGAAGCTGGACGTCATCGACAAATCGATCTACTTCATGGCCAAGGAGAAGTGGTTCTGGTTCATCCATACGGCGGCCAGCCTGTGGAAGGAGCTCGGCTGGAGCACAATCATCTATCTGGCAGTGCTGGCAGGCGTCAACCCGGAATTGTACGAAGCGTCCGACGTCGACGGAGCGGGGCGATTCCGCAAGATGTGGCACATCTCCGTGCCGAGCCTGATGCCGACGGCATTCATCCTGCTGACGCTGTCGCTGGGCTGGATCATCCAGAGCGGCTATGAATCGCAATTCTTGCTTGGCAACTCGATTACGATCGATTACTCCGAGGTGCTCGACCTGTACGCGCTGCGCTACTCGTTCCAGATCGGCGATTATGCGTACGGGACCGCGATCAGCATTTTCAAATCATTGGTCAGCATTCTGATGGTGTTCTCCGTCGCCTGGCTTGCGAAGAAATCCGGTTACGGGAAAATTTTGTGATCACAAAGGGGAGAGGCGATCGTGCGACATTCGAAATCATTCCCCGAGACGCTGTTCGTTGCCGGCAATTATGCGCTCCTTGCGCTGCTCGGCGCCTGCACGCTGTACCCGTTCGCCAACCTGCTGGCGCTGTCGCTGAACGATTCGCTCGATTCGATCAAAGGCGGCATCTACTTGTGGCCAAGGAAGTTTACGACGGACAATTACGTGTTGATGCTGTCCAACGATCAATTGTTCGGCGCCGCGCTGCGCTCGGTGCTCAGGACCGTCCTCGGCACGGCGCTCGGGGTGCTGGCTACAGCTTGCTTCGCTTATGCGCTGAGCTGCCGGGAGTTTGTGTTCCGCCGCGGGTTCAATACGCTTCTGATCGTGACGCTGTACGTGAACGGCGGACTCATCCCGATCTACCTGCTCATGAAAAATCTGCATCTGACCAACAATTATCTTATCTATCTGCTGCCGCTGATCGTCAACGGCTTCAACATCATTATCATGCGCAGTTATTTCGATGGACTGCCGGCAGGGCTGACCGAGTCGGCAAAGATCGACGGAGCCAGCCATTTTCAAACCTTGTTCCGCATCGTGCTGCCGATCAGCCTTCCGGTCGTGGCGACGATTACGCTGTTCATCGCCGTCGTGCATTGGAATTCCTGGTTCGACAATTATTTGTACAACAGCCGGGACACGAATCTGAGCCTTCTGCAATACGAACTGATGAAGGTGCTCCTGGATTCGCAGATGCAGAGTACGAGCAATATTCGCATTGATGAGAATTCGGCGCGCATGGTCACGCCGCAGGCGCTGCGGGCTACGATGACGATTATCGTCACGGCGCCGATCCTGTTGGTCTATCCATTCTTGCAGAAGTATTTCATTCAGGGGATGACGATCGGCGCGATGAAGGAATGAACGTCTCGTTATGACCGGCTTAAGCCGTCCTCATAAAATTCAATCGCAAGCAAAGGAGAGGGGTTCGCATGCTAACGAGAAAATGGTTCACTGCCGCTTCGGCGGCACTGCTGGCTGCCGTGCTTGTCGCAGGTTGTTCGGGCGGCGGTTCGAATGCGCCGGCTTCGCCCGCCGGAACCGGTGCGGGAACGGGAACGCAAGGGGGCACTGCATCGCCGTCGCTGGAGCCGATCACGTACTCGTTCGGCACGACGAGCAACAAGATGACGTGGGACACGCCGATTACGAAGAAGATCACGGAAGCGACGGGCGTCAGCTTGAAGTACGATGTCATCGTCGGGGACATCTTCCAGAAGTGGGACATCTGGCGGGCTTCCGGCGACTATCCAGACATCGTTCGCCTTGACGCGGCCAACCTGCAGAAATATATCGAAGCTGGCGCGGTCGTTCCGCTGGAGGATCTGATCGAGCAATACGGTCCGAATATCAAGGCGAAGTTCGGAGACCGCTTCGAAATGTTGCGTCATGCGGACGGTCATATTTATTCGATCTACCCGGTCAATCTGAGCGAGGAAGCGCCGGCGGATTCGGTGGGCCCGTTCGTCGTCCAGCTTGCAGTGCTGGAAGAGGCCGGCTATCCGGAAATCAAGACGCTGTCTCAGCTGCAAGAACTGATCAAGTCGTATCGCGACAAGCACCCGGAGATCGACGGCAACAAGACGATCGGCTATACTGCCGGTATGGAATCCTTCATGATCAACAATACGTTCAACAACCCGGCGATTTTTGCGAGCGGTTTGCCGGACCACGGCAATTTCTATCTCGATGGCGATAACGTGAATTGGAATCCGGTGTCCGATCGGTCAAAGCGGTTCTATGAATTCATCTACGGGCTCATTCAGGACGATCTGTTCGACATCGAGGCGTTCTCGATGGACCTGGAAGCGATGCAGGCCAAGATGGCGCAGGGCCGAGTGCTGTCGGCTTACGCTCCGCAATGGATGGTGAGCGGCGTGAACGCCGCGCTGCGTGCCGGAGGGCAGGAAAACCGGATGTATGCACACTTGCAGTTGTTATTCGACGAGAACGTCGTGGACCATTCCAACACGTTGACGCCGGCCAACCCCGGCACGCATGAATGGGCGATCACCGTCAACGCGAAGCATCCGGAACGGGCGATTCAGTTCATCGATTATCTGTTCAGCGACGAAGGGCAAATATTGACGAACTGGGGAATCGAAGGCGTTCACTATGAGGTTAAAGACGGCAAGCGCCAAGTGCTCGATTCGTGGCTGGAGAAGAAAGCGGCCGATGCGGACGCGCTGTACAAGGAAGGCTTCACGACGGAGTCGGCGGCCAAGGGCAATTGGTTCAGCATCGGTCACGGCGCGAAGCTTGCGGACGGGGACTATGCGACGCCGATGACGAAGGATCTGGTCCGTCGCGAGTATACTGAATCGACGAAGAAAGCGTTGGAGGCATACGGGCTGGATACGTGGGCCGATCTGCTGCCGAAGACCGAGTTCGTGCCCGGCTACGTCTGGCAGATCCAGCCGCCGGAAGAGGTGCGCGCGATCGGGCAGCGGCTGGAGGAAGCTTGGCGCAAGAGCTTGCCGAACATTCTGCTGGCGGAATCGAAGGAGCAGTTCGACGCCGAATGGGAGAAGTTCGTGAAGGGTGCCGAGAGCGCGGGACTTGCCAGCTACAATGAGGCGTTCACTGCGGAGTGGAAGAAGAGCATCGGAAAATAATCGGCTTGCCGGTGTAAGATGAGCGTCGGATTATTATCGGCGGGTCGTTGGAAGATGAGTATCGGGAAATGACGGATAGGACATGGTAGAATCGTAGGTGAAGCGATCACGGCACACGGGAGCGTAACGGATGAAGATCAAGTGGAAGCTGTTCCTCGTCAATGTGATTCTCGTAACCGCATTGTTCATCAGCTTGACGGCGCTGCTGCTGGAACGAAGCACGGACGCCATCTTCAAGCACGTGAAAGAGAACGCATCCGTTACGTTGTCCCAGATTACGCAAAATCTCGACCACCGTCTTGCCGCCTACGAACAGATCGCGAATACGATGTATTTGAATGTTCGCCTGCAAGACGCCTTGCTTCGATACTATCCGAATTATCGCGAGGCGTACGGGGCTTATTTCGAAATTTTGCAGCCGTTCGTGTCGACGGTGCGGACGACGCAGGATATCCGGAATATTCTGTTCTACACACCGAATCCGACGTTTGTTTTCTCGAACGTGTCGTACTTGGGGGAATCCCGGGAACAGGGGCCGCCGTGGCTCTATGAAATGATCGACGGGCGCGAGGATAGTCGGTGGACGTCGTCGGGTACGATGCAGTACCCGCACCATGACGAAGTATTCAGCCTGAAGCAGCGGCTCAATTACGCAGATGCGCGGACGACGCTGGCCGTGTCGATCGAAGTGAGCAAGCAGGTGCTGTACAACTTGGTGAACGAAGAGAGCAAGGGAAAGCGAATTGTGATCGCGCTGCCGAGCGGAGACGTGCTTCTGGACACTCTTGAAGCGCGGGCCTCCGCTCTCCTGCATGATTACCCGTTCGCAGCGGGAGTGTCTGAGGCCGCCTCTGCGAGACGGGCCGGAGAATTCGAATATGAGGAAGACGACGAACGGTTCATCGTCTTCCATCGTACGATTGAATCGCGCAATTCCGTGCGAGGCATGCAGGTGATCATGCTCGTGTCGGTGGAGGACCTGCTGCCGGAAATCAGGAAGACGAGAAATCTCGCGCTGCTGCTGCTTGGGGCAAGCTGCGCCGTCGCGGCGCTGCTGATCTATCTGTTCTCGTCGGGCATGATGCGGCGTCTGACGGAGTTGGCGGGCCGAATGCGCGATGTGCAGCGCAACGACGATTTCAGCGCGCAGATCGAAGTGCGGGGACGCGATGAAATAAGCCAGCTCGGCAGCATCTTCAACAGGATGATGCGCCATCTGAACGAGCTGATTCACGAGGTATACGCAGGCAAGTTCGCGCGCAAGGAGATGGAATTGAGGCTCAAGGAGTCCGAGTTGTACGCGCTGCAAGCGCAGGTTCGTCCGCACTTCCTGTTCAACGTGCTGAATTCCATCCGGGGCAACCTGCTGGAGCGGGGCGACGTGAAGAACGGCGAGATCGTCGGGCTGCTGGCAAGGTCGTTTCGGCTGCTGTTGCGCAGCCGCGGTCCCGTCGCGTCGCTGCGCGAGGAATGCGAGCTGGTCGCCGCTTACTTGCGCATCCAGGAGTATCGGTTCGGCGGTCGGCTGGCGTTCGCGCTGGACATTCCGCCTTCGCTGCTGGATGAACCGGTGCCGACGATGTCGCTGCAGCCGCTCGTGGAGAACGCGGTCGCGCACGTGACCGAACGGAGGCCGGAGCCGACCGCCATTCGGATCACCGCAAGTAGAGACGGGCTCCTCGTGCGGATCGCCGTCGAGGATGACGGACCGGGCATTGCCGCAGAGCGGCTCGCAGAGGTGCGCGGCTGGCTGGCGGATAAAGGGTTCGAGCCGAGAGAGGCGCATTACGGCTTGTGGAACGTGCACCGCCGGCTTGCCGAGATGTTCGGCCCGCGCAGCGGCATCGAACTGGAGAGCGGACCGGGCGGCACGCGGGTGACGATCGTCATCGAACCGACCGCGTTGGACAGCGGAGCGGAAGCGGCAGGCGATGACGATGGAGACAGACCGTGAAGCAAGTGGTGCCGGTGGACGGGAAGATCGAAGTGTGCTCGGCAGCTGCATTTCCGGTTTGTATGCATAGGATCCGAATCGCGCCGGAAGGAGGGACCGGAATGTACGATATTATGATCGTCGACGATGAACCGGCATCGCGCAAGGCGCTCGAATATGTGCTCGACTGGGAGCGGCACGGATTCCAGATCGCCGGCGAGGCTTCCAGCGGCGAAGAGGCGCTGGCCATGATGGCCGAGCAGTCGTATTCGCTTATCGTAACAGATATTCGCATGCCGGGCATGGACGGTCTGGAGCTCGCCGAGCGCATTCGGTCCGCTTCCGACGTGCCGATCCTGATTCTGAGCGGTTACGAAGATTTCGAATATGCGCGTAAGGCAATGCGCATCGGAGTGGAAGATTACTTGATGAAGCCGGTCGAGGCGGCGGAGTTGGTCGACAAGCTGACGCGCATCCGCCAGCAACTGGAGACGAAGACGTTGACCGAACAGCGGCTGTATCACGCCCTGCCGGTCATGCGGGATCAATGGCTGCGCCATTGGGCGCATGGCCTGCTCGACGATCCGAAGATGCTGGAGCGGCTGGCGCTGCCGATTCCGGTGCAAGATTCGGACGCCTATTCCCTCCTGCTCGTCGAACTAGATGTCGGTCCGCTGGCGAAGTATGACCGCCTCAGCCAAGATTTGAAAATCCGCAGGTTCGCGGTCCGGAATATTATGGAGGAGCTCTGCAGCCGGCATGGCGCGGTGTTTGAAGAGTCCGACGTGCGGTTTGGACTCATTCGAATGGATCGCGCGGAGACGCTGTCGGAGCACCGCCATGCGACATACGCGCGCGATCTCCGCGAGGCGGTGCTCCGCTATGCGAAGGAAGCGGTAACCGTCTCCGTCGGGCCGGCGGTGCGCACCTCGCAGCAGCTGGTATCTTCTTACCTGGCCGCGTTGCGGCTGTTGGAGGAACGCACGCTGCCGCTGCCGCACGAGCGTGCGCAGGGCGGCGCTGCAGGCATTCTCGTCGCGCAGCCGCTCGATTTCAACCGGGAGCCGCAAGCGAAGCAACTTGTCGAGAAGGTCAAGCAGCTCGCGCGGGAACGGTATCACCAGAACATCAATTTGCGGCTTATCGCGAGCGAGATTTATTTGAATCCGACGTATCTCGGGCATCTGTTTGCGACGCAGGAAGGCGTATCATTCTCGCAATATCTGCTGTCGCTGCGAATGGAATCCGCGAAGCAGTTGCTCCAGCGCACCGACAAGAAGATTTACGAGATTGCGGCGGAAGTCGGGTATCGGGAGATCGATTGGTTTTATAAGAAGTTTCGGGACGATACCGGGATGAGCCCGGGCGAGTACAGAGAGAAGCATGGCGTCGGGATGAAAGACGCGCCCAAGTAGAGCGGCGGAAGCGGGGACGGAAGGCGCGTCCGAATAGAGCGACGGAAACGGGGGCCTGAGTGAACTATGCGCCCGAGTGGGTGGTGAAAACAGTCGTCGGAGCGTCGTGAAGATGAAGCCCGGCAGCGCGTTCTCATAATTCGAAGGAGGTAGGATTGATGCTATACGGAGCTTGCTATTACCCGGAGCAGTGGCCGGAGGAGCGCTGGGCCGTCGATGCCGCGATGATGAAGGAAGCCGGCTTCAACGTCGTGCGCATGGCGGAGTTCGCCTGGGCACGGATGGAGCCGGAGGAGGGACAATACGATTTTGGCTGGCTGGATCGAACGATTCGCTTGATGAGCGAGCACGGCATCGGCGTCATCCTGGGCACGCCCACCGCAGGACCGCCCAAATGGTTGATGGACAAGCATCCGGACATCTACCAGCGGGATCTGCACGGCAGGGTGCGCGGCTTCGGTGCGCGGAGGCATTGCTGCTTCAACAATCCGACATTCCGCCGCTACGCTGCTGCCATCGCGACCCGGATGGCGAAGCAATATGCCGGCAACGACAGCATCGTCGGATGGCAGATCGACAACGAGATGGGCATGATCGACACGACGCGCTGCTATTGCGATGATTGCTTGGCGGCGTTCAAAGAGTGGCTGCGGCGGAAATACGGGACGATCGATGCTGTGAACGAGGCGTGGGGGACGGTGTTTTCCAGCCAGACGTATCGAAAATGGGATGAGCTCCATCTGCCGGCATACGCGGTACATCCGCATCACAGCCCGGGCTTTGCGCTCGATTTCTATCGATTCTCCTCGGATTCGGTCATCTCGTTCCAGCGCATGCAGGAGCAATTGCTGCGGGAACACGCGCCGGGGCAGACGGTGTCGACGAACTTGATGGGCAAGTATAACCAGGTGGACGGATTCGAGCAGACGAAGGGGCTGGATATCGTCTCCACCGGAGTATATCCGAACCTGAAGTCGAGCCGCGCGGATCGGCCGGCGTATGCCGCGTCGGCGCATGACCTGACCCGGGGTTACAAGCGTAGCAATTTCTGGATCCTCGAGCATCAGAGCGGCGCGCCTGGCGCGGTGACGACCGGGCCGACGCCGGTGCCCGGCGAGATGCGGCGCTGGACGCTGCAGTCCGTCGCGCATGGTGCGGATGCAATCGTCTACTTCCGATGGCGCACGCTGAACGTCTCCATCGAGGAGTATTGGCACGGCATCCTGTATCATCATGGCATGCCCGGCGCGCGGTACGAGGAGTCGAAGCGGATCGGAGCCGAACTGCGGAGGCTGGCACCGCTGCTTGCCGGCACGTCGCCGAAGCCGAAGGTGGCGCTGCTGCGCAGCTTCGACAGCGAATGGTCCTTCGAGTTCCAGCCGCATGCGAAAGGCTATACGTATATTGCCCATCTGGAAATGTATTATCGCTACTTCTTCGATCGCAGCATTCCCGTCGATATTGTCTCGATGGAAGCGGACTTGTCCGGTTATAGCCTGGCGATCGCGCCCAACCTGATCATCGCGTCGGATGCTGCCGTAGAAGGGCTGCATTCGTTCGTTCGCGACGGCGGTACGCTCGTCATGGATTTCCGGGCCGGCGCGAAGCGACTGGACAATTCGATCACCCTGTCGAAGCTGCCGGGGCCGTTCCGTGAGCTGCTCGGTATCGAGATCGAGGATTACGGCATCATCGAGGAAGAGCTGCCGAACCGGATCCGCTATGCCGAAAGCGGGGTGACTGCCGCGGCTAACGTCTGGTACGAGGCGGTCCGCCCGGTCGAGGCGGAGCCGATCGCGGAGTTCGCCGACGGCTATCTCGCCGGACTGACGGCGGCGACACGGCGAGCGTATGGGGAAGGCGCGGCGTATTACCTGGCGACCGAGCCCGATGGGCCAGGGTTAGCGGCGCTGCTGGACCGAGTCTGCGGGAACGCGGACGTTAGCCCAACGCTGCCGGGGCTGCCGGAGGGCGTCGAAGCCGCCGCGCGAATCGGCGAGGACGGCCGGGAAATCATCTTCGTCATGAACCATTCGGACGAGAGGAAGCGGTTGACGCTGCCTTCAGCCTATAGCGATCTATTGTCGGGCGCAAAGCTGGCAGGCGGCGTGGAGCTTTCTCCGCAAGATGCGATCGTGATCCGTAGCGACGCCAATCTGTAAACCATAGCCAATTGCCGGGGCTGCTTTTCACATCCGGCTGCTGCAGCCGACAGATTATTTTGGATTCGTGGCTGTTTCTGGAGCGATTTCGTCGTATTTCCCCTTGTGTGGCGCCTGTCACCGTACACTTTTTTTTGAAAATATACGATTTTTCATACAACTGCTGCGGCTTCAAGTGTACATTGGGTCATTTTGTATGTTTTGTCGTACAAAAATCGTATGCCGAGCGCTCGCATGATCCTTTTTGTACGATAATTCGAATATAATGGCTCAAGATGCTGACTACGAAACCGACTTTGTATGGATTTTCATACAAGGTCGGTTTCTAAACGCGGTTCGAAGCTTGCTGTTGCCGCCAGTGTGTATCTTCGGCCTGATACGGGCATCCCGCCAACCTTGACGCGAGTCAAGGTTTTTTCTGTTATCTGTCTTCTTGAGATTCATTTTTGCCTAATCGTCGGGTGCGGCGGCTGGTTGGGGAGAATGGTCGCTGTGGTCGTCTAATCGTCGGTTGCGGCGGCTGGTTGGGGAGAATGGTCGCTGTGGTCGCCTAATCGTCGGGTGCGGCGGTCGGTTGGAGAGAATAGTCGCGGTGGTCGCCTAATCTCGGGATCGGAGGTTAGTTGGAGAGAATAGTCGCTGAGGTCGCCTAATGGTCAGGTGCGGCGGTTGGTTGGAGTGAAAGACGAAGAAGCCGTTTTTTCTTGGCTTAGAGATGCTATAAGTAAATATGATAATTGTTTGCCCCCGAATTTCGTGTCCTATCCATTGAAGCGCGGAGACGAATGTGATAAATTGAAAAAGTGAAGATGTTAAATTAATCTGATAAGAATACTATGAATTGACACATCTACATCTATCCTTATCAAATTGCCATTCGTGCGAGGTGCTTCATCATGACGCTTCAAGTTTTGAACAGTCCGTTCAATCAGGAGCAGGTAGACCTGCTGGGCAAGCTGCTCCCGACGTTGACCGGAACGCAGCAAATATGGCTCAGCGGTTATTTGACCGCATTGCAAGGAACGGCGCTGGCCGTGCCCGGCGCTTCTCCCGCGGTAGCGTCCGCTTCCGTCGCCGTAGCCGACAAGCCGGCTCCTGTATCGAAAGAAGTGACCATACTCTTCGGAACGCAGACCGGCAACAGCCAGGGGCTAGCGAAGAAACTGGCCCACAAGCTGGAAGAAGGCGGATTTCAAGTCGCGTTGTCCGTTATGCGCGATTTTAAGCCGAATACGCTCAAGAAGGTCCGCAATCTGCTGATCTTGGTCAGCACCCACGGAGAAGGAGATCCGCCGGACAATGCGATGTCGTTCTACGAGTTCCTGCATAGCAAGCGGGCGCCACAGCTGGACGACCTGAAATTTTCCGTGCTGGCGCTTGGCGATACGTCATACGAGCAATTCTGCCAGACGGGCAAAGATTTCGACAAGCGTCTGGAGGAGCTCGGCGGCAAACGGCTCGCTCCCCGCGTCGACTGTGACGTGGACTTCGACGAGCCGGCCGCGGCGTGGATGGAGAGCGTGCTTGGACAACTGGCTGAAGATCAGCAGCAGGCTGCCGGTGCCGCAACGCCGGCAGGCGTGACAGCCGGCGCATTCGCGCTTGCGGGCGCTGCCTCCCCGGCAGAGTCGTCTCCCTATTCGCGAACGAACCCGTTCCATGCCGAAGTGCTTGACAACATCAACTTGAACGGACGCGGATCCGATCTGGAAACTCGCCACCTGGCGCTGTCGCTGGAAGACTCCGGCTTGCAGTTCGAACCGGGCGATGTCGTCGGCATCTTCCCGGAGAACGATCCGGCGTTAGTCGATGCGGTAATTCAACAATTCGGCTGGAATCCGAACGAACTTGTGCCCGCAAACAAGCAAGGCGAGCTAAGCAGGCTTAGAGAAGCGCTATCGGCACATTACGATATTTCGACGTTGTCCCGCACCTTGCTCGAGACCGTGGCTCCGCTGTCGGTCGGCGACAGACTGCGTGAGTTCTTGCAGCCGGGCCATGAACAAGAATTGAAGGATTACGTCAAGGGCCGCGACCTGCTCGACCTAGCGCAGGATTTCGCCCCGTGGCAGACGACGCCTGGCGAATTCGTCTCGCTGCTGCGTAAGCTGCCGGCCCGGCAGTACTCGATCGCGAGCAGCTACAAGGCGAACACCGACGAGGTGCATCTGACGATTCGCGCTGTCCGCTACGAGGCGCATGGTCGCATACGGCACGGCGTCTGCTCGACGCATGTTGCGGACCGGCTGCAGCCGGGCGACAAGCTGCCGATCTACATTCAGAAGAACGATCATTTCCGCCTTCCGGCCAGTCCGGATGCACCGATCATCATGATCGGGCCGGGCACCGGCGTCGCGCCGTTCCGCTCCTTCATGGAAGAACGCGCGGAGCTTGGGGCCGCCGGGAAGTCGTGGCTGTTCTACGGAGACCGCCGGTTTCTGACCGATTTCCTCTACCAGGTCGAGTGGCAGCGTTGGTTGCATGATGGCGTGCTGACGCGCATGGACGTCGCTTTCTCGCGTGACACCGACAAGAAAGTGTATGTCCAGCACCGCATGATGGAGAAGAGCAAGGATCTGTACGCATGGCTGCAAGAAGGGGCAACCGTCTATGTGTGCGGCGACAAGGATCATATGGCGAAGGACGTCCACGAGACGCTGATCGCCATCGTGGAGAAGGAAGGCGGCAAGAGCCGGGAAGCGGCCGAGGCGTTCGTCTCCGACTTGCAGCAGCAGAACCGCTATCAACGCGACGTTTACTGATTCATTGACTCCGTAGAGCGGCGAAAGGAGATTCATCATGGCTGATAAATTATTCATTCCTCTTGAACAGGACGGTCCTCCCAGCGATGTGGAGCGCATCAAGGAAGATAGCCGCTACTTACGCGGCACGATTGCCGAAGGGCTGGAAGATCCGCTGACGGGCTCGATCTCCCACGACGATAACCGGTTGATGAAGTTCCACGGCAGCTACATGCAGGACGACAGGGATTTGCGCAACGAACGGGAGCGCCAGAAGCTGGAGCCAGCTTATCAATTCATGGTGCGCATCCGCGCGCCTGGCGGCGTCGTGACCCCCGATCAATGGCTCGTCATCGACGACCTGGCACAGCAATACGCAGGCAATACGATACGTTTGACGACGCGGCAATCGTTCCAGTTGCACGGCATTCTGAAGTGGAACATCAAGCCGCTGTTTCAGGGCATTCACGAAGCGCTGCTTACGACGCTGGCGGCTTGTGGAGACGTGAACCGCAACGTCATGTGTAACCCGAATCCTTACCAATCCGAAGTGCATTCGGAAGTATACGAGTGGGCCAAGCGCCTCAGCGACCATTTCTCCCCGAAGACGAAGGCTTATCATGAAATCTTCCTGAACGGAGAGAAGGTGCTCGACAGCCGCGAAGGCGCGAATGGCGAATCCAGCGAACAATGCGAAGAGCCGCTGTACGGGGAACTGTATTTGCCTCGCAAGTTCAAATTCGGCATTGCGGTGCCGCCGACGAACGACATCGACGCATTCGGCCAGGATACCGGACTGATCGCCATCTACGACAACAACAAGCTGAAAGGCTTCAACATCGCAGTCGGCGGCGGGATGGGCATGACCTACGGGGACAAGCTGACATACCCGCAAGCGGCGCAAGTGATCGGCTTCTGCACGCCGGAGCAGCTCATCCAGGTGGCGGAAGAGATCGTGAAAATCCAGCGCGACTACGGCAATCGCTCGCAGCGCAAGAACGCCCGCCTCAAGTACACGATCGACAAGCGCGGGCTCGACTGGTTCAAGAATGAACTTAACGCACGCCTCGGCTGGCAGTTGGAGGAAGCGCGTCCGTACCATTTTGAGCATAACGGGGACCGGTACGGCTGGGTGAAGGGTAGTAACGGCAAATGGCATTTGACGCTGTTCATCGAGAACGGCCGGATCAAGGATTGGGACGACTACCCGCTCATGACGGGCTTGCGGGAGATCGCGAAGATCCACACCGGCGACTTCCGGCTCACGCCGAACCAGAACCTGATTATCGGCAACATCACGAGCCAGAAGAAGCGGAAGATCGAAGATCTGGTTAAGACGTACAATCTGTCGGACGGCGAGCGGTTCTCCGCTTTGCGGAGAAATGCGATGGCCTGCGTCGCGCTGCCGACTTGCGGGCTGGCGATGGCGGAGTCGGAGCGGTATTTTCCGGAGCTGCTGACGAAGTTGGAGTCGGAGCTGGACGCGGTCGGCTTACGGGACGAAGAGATCGTCATCCGCATGACGGGCTGCCCGAACGGCTGCGCTCGGCCGTTCCTGGCGGAGATCGCCTTCACCGGCAAAGCGGTCGGCAAGTACAACGTGTACCTGGGCGGCAACTTCGCCGGGGAGCGGCTGAACAAGCTGTATCGCGAGAATATCGGCGAGCAGGAGATTCTCGATACGCTGCGGCCGATCTTCGCCCGTTACGCGACGGAGCGGCAGGAAGGCGAACATTTCGGCGATTTCACAATCCGTGCCGGTTATGTCAAGGAAGTGACGCACGGCTTGAACTTCCACGACTAATCGGTTCATGCATAGTGCCGCCAAGGGCTCTCCCGGGTCCCTGGCGGCGCTTCTTCGTCTATGGGAATATTGCTCGAGAAACCGAAAGTCAAGCCACATGCGGATGTAACCACTCCATGTGGTTCAGCCTGTTGAAAAACCTCAACAGGCTTTTTTTGTATCATTATTCTTTAACAAATTACCGCGTTAATATGGTATAATATAACTATACTGTATAGGCGGTGGTCATGTGCTTCGGTCAAATCCCAACG
>JAEWAQ010000071.1 GCA_023391635.1 Bacillota bacterium
GTGGTCACTCGCTTCCCGCCCGAGCCGAACGGCTATCTGCATATCGGCCACGCGAAGTCTATCTGCCTGAACTTCGGCCTGGCGCGCGACTTCGGCGGCCGCTGCACAATGCGCTTCGACGACACCAATCCGACCAAGGAAGAGCAGGAATACGTCGATACCATCCTCGACTCAGTCAAGTGGCTGGGCTTCGACTGGAAGGACGAGCAAGGCGAACACCTCTACTTCGCCAGCGATTATTTCGACCAGATGTATTTCATGGCCGAATATCTGGTCACCGCCGGCCACGCCTACGTCGACAGCCAGAGCGCCGAAGAGATGGCGAAGAACCGCGGCTCCTTCTCCGAGCCGGGCAAGAACTCGCCCTTCCGCGACCGCCCGGCCGAAGAATCGCTCGCCCTGTTCCGCCGCATGAAGGCCGGCGAATTCAAGGATGGCGAGCACATCCTGCGCGCCAAGATCGACATGGCCTCGCCCAACATGAACATGCGCGACCCGGCCATCTACCGCATCCGCCACGCGCACCACCACCGCACCGGCGACAAGTGGTGCATCTACCCGATGTACGACTACGCGCACCCGCTCGAGGATGCGATCGAAAACATCACGCATTCCTTCTGCACGCTGGAATTCCAGGACCACCGCCCCTTCTACGACTGGGTGCTGGAGCGCCTGGCCGAAGGCGGCTTCTTCAAGAAGCCGCTGCCGCAGCAAACCGAATTCGCGCGCCTGAACCTGACCTACGCCATCACCAGCAAGCGGAAGCTCTTGCAACTGGTCGATGAAAAGATCGTCGATGGCTGGGACGACCCGCGCATGCCCACCATCGTCGGCATCCGCCGCCGCGGCTTCACGCCGGAATCAATCCAACTGTTCTGCGAACGCATCGGCGTTGCCAAGTCCGATAGCTGGATCGACATGGGCACGCTGGAAGGCGCGCTGCGCGACGACCTCGACCCCAAGGCCCCGCGCGCCGTCGCCGTGCTGCGCCCGCTGAAGCTCATCATCGACAACTTCCCGGAAAACCTGTCCGAGGAATGCACCGCCCCGATCCACCCGCACCACCCGGAACGCGGCCACCGCACCTTCCCGATCACCAAGGAACTGTGGATCGAGCAGGAAGACTTCATGGAAGTGCCGACCAAGGGCTACTTCCGTTTTTTCCCCGGCAACAAGGTCCGGCTGAAGTACGGCTACGTGGTCGAATGCACCGGCTGCGACAAGGACGAAAACGGCAAGGTCATCGCCGTGCACTGCAACTACTTCGCCGACTCCAAGAGCGGCACCGAAGGCGCCAACAACTACAAGGTCAAGGGCACCATCCCCTGGGTCAGCGCCCAGCACGCGCTGGAAGCAGAAGTGCGGCTGTACGACCGGCTGTTCGCCGACGCGATGCCGGACGCCGGCGGCAAGGATTTCAAGCAGGCGCTGAATCCGAATTCAAAGGAAGTGGTGACGGCCTACCTTGAACATGGGATGGCAAAGGCTCTGCCCGATGATAAGTTCCAGTTCGAACGGCATGGCTACTTCGTGGCGGATCGCGTCGATTCGAAGCCGGGAAAGCCGGTGTTCAATCGGGTAGTGACGTTGAAGGATTCGTGGGGAAAGTAAGCCTCCATTGAACCATTCGTTCGTCCGAGCCCGCGTAAGCGGGCTTTTTTATTGCCTGCTGTCCATCAAAGGCATTACTTTCTCGTTGGAATAAATATGTTTTATATTCACTACTGGTAGTTTTTCATGCATCACCGCGAATTCGCATCATGTTTGCCTACAAGGACTAACCGTGACTAGTACAGTACACAACCCAGACCAATATCTTTTCGACTTCCGCCATATTGTTACCCATGGGCGGAAGCGAATCGGATTATTGGTAGGCGCCGGTGCGCCGGTGAGCATCAACGTCGGTACCGCAGAAGATTATGTTCCGCTCATACCAAATGTTGCCGGCCTAACTGCTACTGTGCGCGGATCACTTGCGGGTGACAACCGTGAGGCATTTCAAGCGATAGAAAAAAGTATTGAAGGCGCGAATATCGAGACCGTTCTTTCCCGTATTCGAGCTTTAGCAGATGTAATCGGATCGCATAAAGTATATGGTCTGGATGGCGGCGGATTTGAGGCGTTATCAAAAACCATTTGCACCTTGATTAAGGACACCGTCAGCAAGCCACTTCCCAAAGGAGAGAATCCATATTCCGACGTGATTTCTTGGATAAATGGCATCAACCGCACTCACGCAGTAGAAATCTTTACGACGAACTACGACCTACTTTTTGAAGAAGCACTAGAGCGGGTTAAGAGCCCGTATTTCGACGGCTTTTCCGGATCCAAATTAGGATTTTTTGATCCCTCCAGCATATCAAATAACGATTTGCCAGCACGATGGACGAGGCTTTGGAAATTACATGGCTCGATTGGCTGGTCACGAACCATCGACGGCGAAATTGTTAGAGCCACCTCCGATGAAGGGGCATCAATGGTCTACCCCTCACACATCAAGTATGACCAAACGCAATCTGCTCCGTTCTCGTCACTTTTTGAGAGACTGAAGTCCTTTCTATCCGAGCCGGATACTCTATTAATTGCTTGTGGGTTTTCGTTCGCGGACGCACACATATCTGCAAAATTAAGTGAATGCATGGCATCCAACGCATCAACTGCAATAATCGCATTTCAGTTCCAAACATTGAGCGCCGAGCCGTATGCCACTGAGATTGCATTGCGATGCCCCAACATGAGTGTTTACTGTCGCGATGGAGCGATAGTTAACGGCATAAAGGCACCATGGAAATTAGGTGATCCACCAGTAAAAAATTGGGATGCGATTCGAGCCGAATACTGGCATGAGGGCCAGTTCATTTTAGGTGATTTCAAAAGTTTTTCCAGATTCCTTGCGAAAGCAGGCGGGGGTAAGAGCAAAGTTGAGCTAGCAATGCAAGAAGGTGAGGCTGAAAATGGTTAGAGCCCCTACTTATCTTGGAAATGTCAGCTCCGTTTCCGGTTCGTCGCTTTTGATCGAGCTTGGTCCACAGGTCAGTTCTGGCCTATTAGTTATAGGCGGAAAGACTCATAGGGTTGGCCAAGTAGGTAGTTTTGTTCGAATTCCGCAGGGATATAACGATCTGTACGGTTTAATCGCAGAAACCAGTGAATCATCAAGCACCGGCAATGATCATATTACGCTTGCGACCGAGCGGCGTTGGCTTAAAGTCGAGTTAATTGGGGAGGCTGTTGGGAACCAATTCGAGCGCGGAATCAGTCAATATCCGAGCATTAATGACGAAGCCCACTTGGTTGTGGAAGCTGATCTAAAGAAAATTTATGGTGAAATTGATAGCAGCCAAATAACCATCGGCACTCTTTCAAGCTCCGACGGTATCAAAGTGAGCGTCGATCTCGACAAACTGGTAACTCGACACTCGGCAGTTCTCGGCTCTACAGGATCGGGTAAGTCAACCAGTGTCTCAAGCCTTCTGCGTTCAATTGTCACGAATGACGAGGGGAATTTTTTGCACCCGTCCGCTCGAATAGTGCTCATTGACATTCATGGAGAATACTCGTCGGCCTTAAAAGATATTGCAGAAATTTTCTCGATTCTTCCACGTGATCATGAGCATCCATTACACATTCCATATTGGTGTGTATCACCAGAAAGCTTGATCGAATTTTTGTTTGGCAGCATAAGCGATGCTAACCGCAGCGTTATCCTCGACAAAATTGTCGAAGATAAACAGGATTCCTTAGCAGCAAATAAATTTGATGATGTATCCATTGACCGCATTACAGCCTATACGCCATTACCATTTAGACTAAAGAAGATCTGGTATGACTTAACCGTTGCCGATAGCGCGAACTGGGAGGACAAGGAAAAAACCATACCAGCATTCACTGACAAGGGAGACGCCATAAAGCTCATCCCTCCGAAGTTTAAGCCTCCAGCGCCAGGGAGTGCCGCGCCCTTCAAGGGGGAAGGGGGAAAGATCAAGAAGCAACTTGAACTCATGCGGTCCCGCCTGCTCGACAATCAGTATTCATTTTTCCTTTCACCTGGAGAGTGGGAACCCGATGAAGATTTGAAAATAAAAAAAGACTTACCGAACTTGCTTGAAGCATGGATTGGCCATGACAAGCCAATAACTATTCTAGATTTGTCCGGTATGCCGTCTGCACGAATGGATCTGCTTCTTGGCTCAGTATTAGACATATTGTTTGAGTCAGCAATTTGGGGAAGAAACCAGAATGCAGGAATGAAAAATCGGCCTTTGCTGCTGGTATTGGAAGAAGCGCACCGCTATCTCTCAACCGATGTCACCGGCGTTGCAAAGGAGATGGTTCAGAAGATCGCGAAGGAAGGCAGAAAATTTGGTGTAGGAGCTATGTTGGTCAGCCAGCGTCCGTCGGAGATTGACGAAACGATTTTGTCTCAGTGTGGGACTTTATTCGCTTTACGTATAAACAATTCAAGTGATAGGAATAGGGTCCGCTCCGCAATGTCAGAAGGAATGGCTGGAATTGTGGATAGTCTTCCCGTCCTTCGAAGTGGAGAAGCAGTTATAACTGGCGAAGCGGCAAAGATGCCTATGCGCTGTCGTTTCAAACTACCCAAGCCAGGAAATTTTCCAGATAGCAAAGACCCTAAAGTCTCTGAGAGCTGGTCGCGACCACTTCAGGATGAGGACTACACGAAGCTGGTAAGTTCATGGCGCAATCAAGACGCGTATAACGATAGAACTTGAGGGAGGCGAGTAAAATGGAGATGCACTATGTCGATTCTAGTAACCTAGAAAGTGTGGGATACGATGAGAACACAAACACTCTTTTTGTAGAGTTCAAGAAGAGTGGCATTTATAAATATTTTGGAGTGCCAAAGTATGTGTTCGAAGAGCTCCTTACTGCAAGCTCGCCCGGCACCTATCTGAATGATCGCGTGAAAAACGTATATCCTTTCTCCTCATAACTCATGGAATGGGGTGTGGATTGCAATTACACACACGAAATAAGGGCCAGAAAAAAATACAATAGGGAGACAGAGCACTGTTTTTCTCCAAAGCGATCAGAAAATTCGCTCATCCCGTTTGAACTGAGATAAAAAATAAACTGACGTCGCCAAGTTCCGCCACGAAACAAAGAGAGGGAACCTACAATGGCCAGAAGAAAAAATACCAGCGTCGTGGAAGATCTGTTCGAGATCGCTGCAATGTTGCCTTGGTGGGTCGGAACCATCCTCGCCATCGTCGCCTACGTCGTCCTTCATCGGTATGCCGTGGCTGAAGTGCCAACTGCCGTCGCGGCTGGTCAGATAGGCAAAATGGTTGTCGGACAAATGACGAAAGCCTTTGCCACGTTTGGCCAGTATGTCCTGCCATTGATATTTCTCGCCGGGGCAATAGCGTCTTATGTTGGGCGCCGCAAACGAAAGAACCTTATCGCAGCCGCCGCGAAAGGCAAACCGGACGATGCGCTACGCGGCATGAGCTGGCACGACTTCGAGCTGCTTGTTGGAGAGATGTTTCGCATGCGGGGCTTCTCGGTTGTCGAAACAGGTGGTAGCGGAGCCGACGGCGGCATCGATCTGGTGCTGAGGAAAGGCGGCGAAGTCTTCCTGGTCCAGTGCAAACAGTGGCGGGCTTACAAGGTGTCTGTCAATGTGGTCCGTGAGCTGTTTGGTGTGATGGCAGCGCAAGGGGCGACGGGAGGATTCGTTGTCACCTCCGGCGTGTTCACCGCAGACGCACGATCTTTCGCCAAGGGAAGGAATATCGAACTGCTTGATGGCGAAGCGCTCACGGCGATGCTTGAAAAGACGCGTAC
>JAEWAQ010000080.1 GCA_023391635.1 Bacillota bacterium
CCGCCACACCCGCCATTTTGGCGACCACAGCTATTACTTGCTGAATGTGAAACGAGAGCCGCCCAATGGGCAGCTCTCGCAAACGACTGTTCCTGCTACTTCCCCGTATGCCCGAACCCGCCTGCGCCGCGCACAGTGTCCGGCAGCTCGGCGACTTCGGACAGCGTCACGCGCGGCACCTCGTGAAACACGATCTGCGCGATGCGCTCTCCGCGCGTGATCGTGAACGGCTCATCGCCATGGTTGATGAGCAGCACCTTCACCTCGCCGCGGTAATCGGCGTCGATCGTTCCCGGCGTGTTCAAGCATGTGACGCCGTGCTTGAATGCCAACCCGCTGCGCGGGCGTACTTGCGCCTCAAGCTCCGGCGGCATCGCCATCGCGAAGCCGGTCGGTACGAGCGCCCGCTCGCCCGGCTGCAGCACGAGCGGCTCGGCTACCGCCGCATGCACGTCAAACCCGGCCGCCCATTCCGACATCATCTTCGGAAGAGCGATATCTTCATTCCCCGGAAGCCGCTTCAACGCTACCTGATACAACGAAATCCCTCCCGATTCCCGCCAGCACTTTCTCCTGCGCGCCGACGAGCGCGATCGCACTCGGCGCACTCATGATACGGCCCATCATTTCGTCTACGTCGTCTTTCGTCACTTGATCGATCCGCTCGATCATCTCATCCAGCGTATAATGGCGCCCAAGCATCAGCTCGTTCTTGCCTTGCCGGTTCATCCGGCTGCCGGTGCTTTCCAGGCTCAGGATCAGATTGCCTTTCAGCTGCTCCTTGCCGCGCGTCAGCTCCGCTTCGCTCAATCCGCTGGCGGCCATTTCATGGAGCAGTTCCATCGTCAGATCGTAGACGTCCTTCGTCTGCTTTGGCGCCGTTCCCGCATAGACCGTGAACAAGCCGCTGTCCGCGTAGGAAGTATGGTAGGAATATACCGAATAGGCAAGCCCGCGCGTTTCCCGGATTTCCTGGAACAGGCGGGAACTCATGCCTCCGCCGAGCGCATTGTTGAGCAGGATCATCGCATACAGCTTCGGATCCGCGATCGAACAGCCCGGGAACGTCAGGCACAGGTGATTCTGTTCCGTCTTCTTGCGGTGGAACAGACTGCCCGACCGGAACGTCGGCGCATCCAGCGACGTTTCCTCGCCGGTGACGTCAAAGCCTCCGAAATGGCGTTCGATCAGCTCGAGTACTTCTTCCCCTACGTTGCCGGCAATGCTGATTACCGTGTTGTCCGTCCGATATCGCTGCCCCATATATCGTCGCAGATCGTGCGGTCCCATCGGCCCCAGCCGTTCCGCCGTGCCCAGAATCGCATACGCCAGCGGATGGTCGCCGTACGCCGCCCGCGATGCCAGGTCGTGCACCGTGTCGTCCGGCGTATCCTCGTACATCGAAATTTCTTCCAGAATGACGTTCTTCTCCTTGGCGAGCTCCGTCTCGGCGAGCTGCGAGTTGAAGAACATGTCAGCAAGCACATCGACCGCGATCGGCAGATGCTGGTCGAGCACTTTGGCGTAATAGCACGTGTATTCTTTGGCCGTGAACGCGTTCACATTGCCGCCGATGCCATCGAAGCGGTCGGCGATCTCTTTAGCCGAATGACGAGGGGTTCCCTTGAACAGCATGTGCTCGATAAAATGGGAGATGCCGTTGTCTTCCGGGGTTTCGTAGCGCGAGCCCGTTTTGACCCAGATGCCGAAGGAGACGGACCGGCATGTCGGAATCGGCTCGATCAAGACGCGCAAGCCATTTCTCAATTGATATTTGTTCACCCGGACTACCCCCTTTCACGGATTGACTACACTATACCAAAATCCGACAACCGCCACAACAAATCGACAACGTTTGTCTGTGCCCGTCCTGTGTTATCCAACGGCAGGGTCCTGCTTGGAACCCGCTTGTTCGACCCGGGTCTCGGACAACGTATCCGTCACGGTGCCAAGCCGCAATCCCTTGTCTCTGATGACTTTGATCATACCCTTCAAGGCGTCCCGGGTCGTCGCCGTCGGGTGCATCAGTACCAATTGGCCGGGACCGATCTGCGCGGCGACTTTGGCGATGACCGACGATGCCGGCGGACGCTTCCAGTCCACCGTGTCGAGCGTCCATAACACCGTGCGCAATCCCGCATCGCCTGCCGTCTTGACCGTCTGCTCGTTGTAATCGCCAGAGGGCGGCGCGAACCAGCGATTGCGAACGTCCAGTTTCTGCAGCAGTTGTTCCGTCCGCTCGATCTCCCGCCGCTGAGCCGCTTCGTTCAATCGGCTCATGTTCGGGTGCGTATAGGCATGATTGGACAATTCATGGCCGCGGGCGAGCAAGTCCCGGGCGGTCTCTTCGTGCTTTGCCAGCCAGGTGCCGTCGAGGAAAAACGTCGCTTTCACCTTTTCCGCATCCAGCGTGTCCAGCATGTCCGGCAAATATTCGTCGCCCCAAGCTACGTTGATCATCAGCGCAACCATCGGTTTGGACGGATTGCCCCGATAGATCGGCGCCAGCGGCAAATCGTCCAGATGAATCTTGGGAGGAACGGACCGGTACACCCAAGGGAAATCCGCGGCATTCGGCGACAATCCGGCAGACTGCGCTTGCGCCACCGTCGCTTCCACGTCCACCTCCCGGCCCTCGTATCCCGGAATGGCTTTCCACACCCTGTCGATGACCGCATCGGTCGGCGCGATGCCGCGCTCCGCTGCTTTCGCTTCCACCCATTCCCGCAAGGACATACCGTCCGTAGACGCCTCCGAGAAGCCGACGCGATCGTCCGGCAGCCCTTGCTTGACTGCCTGAACGTATCCCGCCATCGGCCCGTATGCGCCTGCGAGCCAGACGGCTGTCAATACCGCGATCATGGCGGCTGGCTTGACGAGCCTCGATCTTGACATCGCAGCCCCTCCAGTCTCGTCCAAATTCACCTGTATTGTATGACGAAAAAAACAAAAAGAGACCTGCGAAGTCTCTTTTGGCTTCCTTATGAAGGGAGCAAACCTCCGATTCTGCATTAAACGGAGGTCGTTTCCCCGGCGTTCAGCAACACTTTGCGCGACAGGTTGATGCGGCCCATGTTGTCGATCTCCGTCACCTTCACGAGAATCTGGTCGCCGATGCTGACGACGTCTTCCACCTTCGCCACCCGCTCGTTCGCCAGCTGCGAAATGTGGACGAGTCCGTCCTTGTTCGGCAGTATTTCGACGAATGCGCCGAACTTCTCGATCCGCTTGACCGTACCGGTATAGATTTCCCCGACTTGAACTTCCTTCACGATGCCCTCGATGATCTTCTGCGCCTTGCGGTTGGCCGCCTCGTCGGTCGAGGAGATGTACACCGATCCGTCCTGCTCGATGTCGATTTTGACGCCGGTATCCTCGATGATCTTGTTGATAATCTTGCCGCCGGAGCCGATGACGTCGCGGATCTTGTCCGGATGGATCTTCATCGAGATGATCTTCGGCGCATACGGGCTCAGCGTTTCGCGCGGCTTCTGCATCGTCTCAAGCATCTTGCCGAGGATGAACATGCGCCCTTCCTTCGCCTGCTGCAGCGATTGGGTCAGGATGTCGCGATCGATGCCGTCGATCTTGATATCCATCTGGATCGCCGTCACGCCGGCCGCCGTACCCGCCACCTTGAAGTCCATATCGCCAAGATGGTCTTCCATGCCCTGGATGTCGGTCAGGATGGAGAAGTAGTCTCCGTCCTTGATCAGCCCCATCGCCACGCCGGCCACCGGCGCCTTGATCGGCACGCCCGCATCCATCATCGCCAAGGTGCTGGCGCAGATGCTGGCTTGCGACGTCGAGCCGTTGGACTCGAGCACTTCGGATACGAGCCTAATCGTGTAAGGGAACTCTGTCTCCGACGGAATGACCTTGAGCAGCGCGCGCTCGCCCAAAGCGCCATGGCCGATCTCGCGGCGCCCCGGCGGACGCAGCGGACGAGCTTCGCCGACCGAGAACGGCGGGAAGTTGTAATGGTGCATGAACCGCTTCGTCTCTTCCAGGCCGATGCCGTCGAGAATTTGCACGTCACCGAGCGCGCCGAGCGTACAGATGCTGAGCGCTTGGGTCTGCCCGCGGGTGAATAAGCCGGAACCGTGCGTGCGGGGCAGGATGCTCACATCGGACGAGATCGGACGGATCTCGTCCAATCCGCGGCCGTCAGGACGCACCTTGTCATGCGTGATCAGGCGGCGAACTTCGTTCTTGACGATGTCGTACAGCACTTCCTTGACGTCGGCGAGCTGCGAAGGTGCGTCGGCGTATACGGCTTCGAAATGCGCCACCGTCTCGTCGTTGATCGCGTCGATCGCTTCCTGGCGCGCGTGTTTCTCGGCAATGCGCACGGCCTCGACCAGACGGGACTGCGCATACGCTTTGACATCCGCATCGACGGCAGCATCGACCGTATGCAGCTTCACTTCCATCTTCGGAACGCCGGCCTTGGCGACAAGACCGTCGATCGTATCCACGATCTTCTTGATCTCCTCGTGGCCGAACATGATCGCTTCAAGCATGTCCGCTTCCGGCACTTCGTCCGCTTCCGCTTCCACCATCATGATCGCGTCGCGCGTACCGGCTACGACAACGTACAGATCGCTCTTCTCTTCCTGGGCAACCGTCGGGTTGATGATGAATTGCCCATCGACCCTGCCGACGATCACGCCGCCGATCGGTCCGTTAAACGGCACGTTCGAAATCGACAGCGCCGCCGAAGTGCCGATCATCGCAGCGATCTCGGGGGGGCAGTCCTGATCGACGCTCATGACCAGGTTGACGATCTGAACATCGTTGCGGAAGCCTTCCGGGAACAGCGGCCGGATCGGACGGTCCGTCAGCCGGCTGGCCAGAATCGCTTTCTCGCTCGGTCTTCCCTCCCGCTTGATGAAGCCCCCGGGAATTTTCCCGACGGCGTACAAGCGTTCCTCGTAATTCACGGTGAGCGGGAAGAAGTCAAGGTCTTTCGGTCCCGGCGATGCGGTTACCGTAGACAGAACGACGGTCTCCCCGTATTGGACAACGACTGCCCCGTTCGCCTGTTTCGCCAGACGGCCCGTCTCCAGCGAGAGCGGACGGCCGCCCAGCAGCATTTCCACGCGATGTTCCATGCATTGTACCTCCTCTAATAGGGAGTTTGCGGAGCAAACTCTCACCTCTTTTATTCGACTTATGTAGTTTCGACGCTATTCCCATTATTTCCTTCAAAAAAAGCAACCCATACCGGTCGGGATGATGCTTCATCCCAAGCGACGCGGCAGGTTGCTTCTTAGGGCGCGCGATTAGCGGCGCAAGCCGAGCTTCTCGATCAGGGCGCTGTACCGTTTCACATCTTTGTTCTTCAGGTAGGCCAGCATCTTGCGGCGCTGACCGACCATCTTGAGCAGACCGCGGCGGGAATGATGATCCTTCTTGTGCTCCCGCAGGTGCGTCGTCAAGTTGTTGATGTTCTCCGTAAGGATAGCGATCTGGACTTCCGGGGAACCGGTGTCCGAAGCGTGTGTCTTATGTTGTTCGATCAGTTCCTGTTTACGCTCTTGTGTCAATGCCATCCTGTTTCACCTCCTTCATGGAATCGCCGTTAGCCTCGCCGCCGACGGTGAGATCGATCGGCCAAGCCAAGGTTATGGGCGCTGCGCACATGCGCAACGTTCAATAGTATAGCATAGTAGGCGTGCGAATGACAACGTATGGATGCAGATTTGCCGTGCCGTGCCCCGATTATCGCATGCCGGGCGCTTCCGACAGCAGATGGCGGGCGGCAGTCGCGTCTTGGCCGATCTGCGCGACGAGCGCGTCCATGGACGGGAATTTCCGCTCCTCGCGAAGATAGGCATGAAAATGCACGCGAATCGTTCTGCCGTACAAGTCGCCGCTATAGTCGAACAAGTGGGCTTCGAGCCGCAACTCGTCCGGCGACTTTTCGAACGTGGGACGATACCCGACGTTCAGGACAGCCCCGTACGAATCCTCCACCGCTCCGCTCTCATCGATCACGTCTGCTTCGACGGCGTAGACGCCGGACTTGGGGATGACATAGGGCTGATCCAGCGCCAGATTCGCCGTCGGAAACCCGAGCAGCCTGCCTCTCGCTTGCCCGTGAACGACGAGCCCCTTCACCGCATATGGACGGCCCAATAGCGCTTGGGCGGCATCGCAGCGGCCGGCGGCCAGCTCTTCCCGGATGCGCGTGCTGCTGACCTTGCGATCGCTGGCTTGGACTTTGTCCGTTACGATCACATCGATCGCGTTCTCGCTGTCCCGGCGCATCGTCTCCGCGTTGCCGGCTCCCCGGTTGCCGAACGAGAAATCGAAGCCGACGGTGGCGGTGCGAACATCGAGCGGAAGCAGCAATTCCCGTACGAAACGTTCGGCCGTCACTTGCGCGAAGGCGCGGTCGAATCGGATCACATAGGCCGCTTCGATGCCGAGGTCCTTCATAAGCCCCAGCTTGTCCGCCAAAGGCGTGAGCACGGTGCCGTAATGGCCGCCATGCCCGAGCACCGTGCGCGGGTGTGGATCGAACGTCATGACTGCAGGCGTCTGTCCGCTTGCGCGGGCGGCGTCGACCGCTTGGCGGAGGACGTCGGCATGTCCCCGGTGAACGCCGTCGAAGAACCCGATCGCCAGCGCGAGGCCGCCCGGCCGCCTGGCGCCTGCCGGCAGATGCGAACCGTCTCCTACCGCTTGTGCCGTTAATTCAAATCGTTTCAAATTGATCCTCCTGCATGCGGGACTTAGGTGGCCGGCTTCGTCAATCCGCGCCGTCGCGCTCTTGCGCAGCGGGATCGGCCGCGGTTGCAAACACCTTGACGGGACGCAGCAGATCCGCTTGATCCTCCCGCTCGAAAATCCCGAGAAATTGTCCGTCGCGGCGCGCGACGAGCCACAATCCCGCCCGGTCTGCCGCGGGATCGAGCTGCGAGGCGGCGATCTTCTTCCCTTGTATCGCCGCTGCGGAAGCGGAGTCGGAAGCTACCGTCCGCGGATATTGCGTCAGCAGCCGGTCACCCGCCCGGACCCGCCCGGCCAGCTCTCCAGAAGCGATCAACGCCGGAATACCCTCCAGCGTAACGCAATCTTCGCGCGCAAGACCGGCGCTCTCCGTCCGGATCAGCGACACCATGACGGCCGGAACGTCCAGCGAACGTCCGATATCCGAGCAAAGCGTCCGAATATAAGTGCCTTTGGAGCAGCGCACGGAGAAGCGGATCTCCGGCTGCGGGCAACCTGCCGTCACGGCAAGCACCTTCATATCATGCACCGTTGCCCGGCGCGGCTGCCGTTCGACCGTCACGCCTTGCCTTGCCAGCTCGTACAGTCGTTTCCCGTTCACTTTCACGGCGGACACCATAGGGGGCACCTGCCATATTTCGCCGACGAACGACAACGCTGCTTCGCGCATGCACTCTTCCGTGAGATGGGAAGCATCCGTCTGGGCCGTCGCCATGCCGCTTAAATCTTCCGTATCCGTAGCGAGGCCGAATCGCATCGTCGCTTCATACGTTTTGGGCATCTCTTGCAAATATTCGACGAACCGGGTCGCCCGGCCGATGCAGATCGGCAGCACGCCGGTAACCGCGGGGTCCAGCGTGCCGGTATGGCCGATTCGCCGCACGCCGAGCAAGCGGCGCGCCCTGGCCACTACGTCGTGCGACGTCCAGCCGGCGGGCTTCCAGATGCCCAGGACGCCTTCGATCTGCGGCATCGCTTGATCTTTCATTTAAGCCTCCAATGCTCCTCGGACCTGTGCAATAACTTGTTCCATAGCATCCGCGAGCGGAATCGTCAGACGCACGCCTGCCGCGCGGGCGTGTCCGCCGCCGCCCATGGAACGGGCAATCTCGGCCACGTTTACCAAGCCGCCGGATCGCATGCTCACTTTCACCGATTTCGTGCCGTTCTCCTTGAACAGGATGCCAACCTCGACGCCTTCGATGTTGCGGGGATAGTTGACCAAGCCTTCCAAATCTTCATTGGAAGCGCCGGTCTCCGCCAAATCCTCGGACGTCACCCACAGCCAGCTGACGCGAGAATCGTCCGAGAATTGCAGCCGCGACAAGCCCCTCTGAATCATGCGCATCTGGCCGATGGACATCCGTTCGAGCAGCTGTTCCGCCAGATCCGCGCCAGGCACGCCCGCTTGCAGCAGCGTCGAAGCGATCTCCATCACTTGCGGGCTCGTATTGGCATAGCGGAACCCGCCGGTATCGGTCAACAGACCTGTGTAGAGCGCAGTTGCAACGTCAAGCTCGAGCGGCAAGTTCATATAGCGGTGCAATTCGAACAAAATTTCCGCCGTAGCCGCGGCATCGGGACGAATGAGGTTCACGTCGCCGAATCCGTCGTTCGTCGCATGATGGTCGATATTCAGCAACATTCGGTCCGCAGCGAGATATTCTCTGGCCGGTCCGAGCCTGGCGAAATCCGCGCAGTCGACGGCGATCACGTGGCGATACCGGCGGGCCGGTTCGCCGGCGCCGCAACCGATAATGACCCCGCAGCGCCACAAATACCGCAACCGGGACGGCACCGGGCCTTCATTCATCATCGTGAACGACTTGCCGAGCTTGTCCAGCATCCAGCCGATCGCCGCCGTCGAACTGATCGCATCGCCGTCCGGTTGAACATGGGACACGACGAGAAAATCGTCATGTTCACGCATGAAAGCCGCTGCTTGCGCGAGTTGCGCTGACCACATCCGGTTTACTCCCCCAGCCTGTATGGTTGTTGCAAAGAAACCGGGCGCGTGAAGTTAAGATTCACGCGATTCCCGGTTAATTTGTTGAAGCAGCGCCTCGATATGGCTGCCGTATTCGATCGAGCTGTCGAAGCGGAATTCGATTTCCGGCGTATGGCGCAGTCGGACGCGGCGGCCGAGCTCCGTGCGCAGGAATCCCTTCGCCCGGCCGATCGCGTGCAGCGTCGCTTCCTTCTGCTCCTCGTTGCCCAGAATGCTCAAATATACGCGTGCCTGGGACAGATCGCCCGTCACGTCGACGCCGGTCACGGTAATGAACCCGATGCGCGGATCCTTGAGCTCTGTCTGGATAATGCCGCTGATCTCTTTCTTGATCTGTTCCCCGACCCTGCCAGTTCTGAATTTGGCCATGCCGTTTCACCTCGTAGGTTGCCGCAAGCGTCAGTGCTCGACCGACTCCATGACGAACGCTTCGATCACGTCACCTTGCTGCAAGTCGTTGAACTTCTCCAGCGTAATGCCGCATTCGTAGCCTTCCGACACTTCGCGGGCGTCGTCCTTGAACCGCTTGAGCGAATCGATCTTGCCTTCGTAAACGACATTCCCGCCGCGGATCAGGCGCGCTTCCGCATTGCGCACGATTTTTCCGTCCGTGACCATGCAACCGGCAATCGTGCCGACTTTGCTGACCTTGAACGTTTCGCGAACTTCCGCATGCCCGACCACTTTCTCCTTGAAGACAGGGTCCAGCATGCCCTTCATCGCTTGTTCGATTTCTTCGATCACCTTGTAGATAATGCGATGCAGGCGAACGTCGACCTTCTCTTGCTCCGCAGCGGATGCAGCGCGAGGTTCAGCGACGACGTTGAACCCGACGACAATGGCCGACGAAGCGGAAGCAAGCAAAATATCGGATTCCGTAATCGCGCCGACACCGGCATGAATCGTCTTGACGCGAACGCCTTCGACTTCGATCTTCTCCAGCGAACCCTTCAGGGCTTCCAGAGAACCTTGCACGTCGGCCTTGAGGATGACGTTAAGGTCTTTGATTTCGCCGTCCTTGATCTTGTTGAACAGATCGTCGAGCGTCACCTTCGAATTCGACTTCATCGTTTCCTGACGCGTCTTGATCGAGCGCTTGTCGGCGATTTCGCGCGCCTTGCGCTCGTCTTCGAACACCATGAACGGATCGCCGGCTTGCGGCACTTCCGTCAGGCCGGTAATTTCGATCGGCGTCGACGGGCCGGCTTCCTTGATGCGTCGCCCGCGGTCGTTGGTCATGGCGCGAATCCGTCCGAAGCAGTCGCCTGCCACGAAGGCGTCGCCAACCTTGAGCGTACCGTTCTGCACGAGCACACGCGCAACCGGGCCTTTGCCCTTATCCAGCTCGGCTTCCAGCACCGTGCCGCGAGCGCGCTTATCCACGACGGCCTTGTAATCGTTGACTTCGGCGACGAGCAGGATCATATCCAGCAATTCGTCCAAATTCTGACGCTGCTTGGCGGATATTTCGACGAAGATCGTGTCCCCGCCCCATGCTTCCTGCACAAGACCGTATTCAGTCAACTCCTGCTTCACGCGATCCGGATTCGCCTCCGGCTTGTCGATCTTGTTCACCGCGACGATGATCGGCACGCTCGCCGCCTTCGCATGGTTGATCGCTTCCACGGTCGTCGGCATGACGCCGTCGTCCGCCGCCACGACCAGAATCGTAATGTCAGTCACTTGCGCGCCGCGGGAACGCATGACGGTGAACGCCTCGTGGCCCGGCGTATCGAGGAACGTGATCTTCTTGCCGTTCGCTTCGACTTGATACGCGCCGATATGCTGGGTAATGCCGCCGGCTTCGCCCATCGCGACCTTCGTTTCGCGAATGGCGTCCAGCAGCGTAGTCTTGCCGTGGTCGACGTGACCCATGATCGTGACGACCGGAGCTCTGGTCTCCATGGCGTCCGGATCGTCGTTCTCTTCGACCGTTTCGAAGTTCGTATCTTCCACCGCGATCTTCACTTCGGTCTCGACGCCGTACTCGCCGGCGACAAGCAGAACCGTGTCCAGATCGAGGTCCTGGTTGATCGTGGCCAGCGTGCCCATCATCAGGAGCTTCTTGATCACTTCCGAAGCGTCCTTATGCAACAGTTTGGCCAATTCGCCTACCGTCATTTCACCGCGGACGATAACTTTCTTCGGCGTATTGTCGATCTTCTCGCGCGGCGGCTGATTGCTGCGGCCTCTGGCGTTCTTGCCGCCCTTGCCGCGGCCTTTAAACCCGCCGCGTCCGCTTTCGTCGAACCGCTTGCCGAAATCGCCGTCCTTGCGCTTGCCGTCGCGGCCGAATCCGCCGCCCTCCCGGCCCTTGGCGGCATCGCCGCGCTGACCTGTGCGAGGAGCCTCACCTGGACGACTGCCGCGCGCAGGTGCGGCAGCATTGGCACCTTGCCCACCGCGACTGCCGCCGAATCCGCCGCCTTGACCGCCCTGCGGACGGTTGCCGCCGAACCCGCCGCCTTGGCCGCCTTGACCTTGCGGGCGTCCGCCTTGACCGCCTTGACCTTGCGGGCGTCCGCCTTGACCGCCTTGCGGACGATTCCCGCCGAACCCGCCGCCTTGGCCGCCTTGGCCTTGCGGGCGTCCGCCTTGACCGCCTTGCGGACGATTGCCGGCGAACCCGCCGCCTTGCCCACCTTGACCTTGCGGGCGTCCGCCTTGACCGCCCTGCGGACGATTGCCTTCGCCCTGGCCTTGCGGTCGTCCGCCTTCGCGGGGATTCCGATTCCCTTGTCCCTGCGGACGGTGGCTTCCTTGAGGATGCGAGGCTTGATGTTGGCTGGGCTGCTGGCCGCCCGCTTGCTGCTGTTGCTGACCGGCGTTCTGCGGCTGGCTGTCTTGTCTTTGTCCCGCACCAACAGCCCCCTCGGTCCTGGCAGGCGCAGACGCCGACGTCTGCGCCTGCCTTGGGCCACGATCTTCAGCCCTCCGCTGGCTTTGGGTGGATGGTGTTTGCTGCTGCGCTCCGCCTTGCTTCGCCGCCGCCTGCTTGGCAGCCATCTTGGCAGCCGCATTGGCTTTGACGTCGCGGAAGAACTTCTCGACGGCTTCAACCATGCCGTTCTCCATTACGCTCATATGGTTGTTCACCGGCATATCCTGCCGCTTGAGAATCGTAATGATTTCTTTGCTGCTCATGTTGAGCGATTTGGCATATTCGTAAACGCGAAGCTTATCCTTGTTGTCGGTTGTATCTTGTTTACTCAATATTCTCCACCTCCGAATGTTGAACGAAACCGCCGGATATCAATTGCGCGAATCCATGATCCGTCACGGCGAACATGACGCGCTCCGGCTTGCCGACGGCCCCGCCCAGCTCGTAACGGGTAAACCCGATCACGAGCGGAACATCGTAGCTTCCGCACTTGTCCGTCAGCTTCTTCTCCGTATTGTCCGATGCATCTTCCGCGAGTACGACCAGCTTGGCTTCGCCGCTGCGGACCGCCTTCAGCACCGTCTCTTCTCCCGACACCAGCTTGCCGGCCCGCATGGCGAGCCCCAGATGCGACAACGTCTTAGCCCTCGCCATCCTCATCCCCCTGCTGCGCCTTTGCCGCGAGAAATTCATCTTCCACCTTTATAAAATCAAGCGCCAGCCGATCGTAAATCTCGGCGGCTACGGGCGCGCTGAGCGCACGCTCCAGCGCCTTGGATTTCTTGGCCAGCTTGAAGCAGCTTGCTTTGCCGCACAAGTAAGCGCCGCGCCCCGGTTTCTTGCCTGTGAGGTCGATCTGGATATCCCCTTGCGGCGAACGAACGATGCGAATCAGTTCCTTCTTCGCCATCATTTCCTGACAGGCGACGCATTTGCGCTGCGGTATTTTTCGCGGTTTCAAGGATCATTCCCCCTCTCTGCATGAAACGCGGATCGCGGTGCCGGTCAATCGATCGAAACGCTGTCCTGGTGCATCGCGGCGCCTTGCGTCCTGGGGCGGCCGTATTCCTGCTCGGCTTGCGTCTCGCTCTTGATATCGATCTTCCAGCCCGTAAGCTTGGCGGCGAGACGCGCGTTCTGCCCCTTGATGCCGATCGCCAGCGACAGCTGATAGTCCGGCACGATGACCCGCGCCATCTTCTCCGCTTCGAACACGATCACTTCCAGCACCTTGGAAGGGCTCAGCGCATTGGCGACATATTCCTCCACGGAATCGGACCAGCGCACGATGTCGATTTTTTCGCCCTTCAATTCCGACACGATCGTCTGGACGCGCATGCCTTTCTGACCGACGCAAGAACCGACCGGATCCACTTCCTCGTTGCGGGAGTGAACGGCGATCTTGGAGCGGAATCCCGCTTCGCGGGCGACCGAGCGAATCTCGACGACGCCGTCGTAGATTTCCGGCACTTCCAGCTCGAACAGCCGCTTGAGCAAGCCGGGATGCGTCCTGGACAGGATGATCTGCGGGCCTTTGCTCGTATTCTCGACCTTCGTGATGTACGACTTGACGCGATCTCCCTGGCGGAACTTGTCGGTCGGCATCAGCTCCGTCAGCGGCAGCGCCGCTTCCACCTTGCCGAGGTCGATGTACAAATTGCGCGTATCCATCCGCTGGATGATGCCGGTGACGATGTCCTGTTCTTTGTCCACGAATGCGTTATAGATGAGACCGCGTTCGGCTTCGCGAATCCGCTGCGTCACGACCTGTTTGGCCGTCTGTGCGGCGATGCGGCCGAAATCGCGCGGCGTCACTTCGATTTCCGCGATGTCTTCCAATTGGTAATGCGGATTGATGGCTCTTGCCGCTTCCAGCGAAATTTCCAGACGCGGATCGAGCACCTCTTCCACGATCGACTTGCGGGCATACACTTTGATCTGGCCTGTCGTCCGGTTGATGTCGACGCGTACGTTCTGTGCGGTGTTGAAATTTCTCTTGTAGCTGGAGATGAGTGCCGCTTCGATGGCTTCGATCAGGATATCTTTGGCGATGCCCTTCTCCCGCTCGATTTCGGACAGCGCTTCGATGAACTCCATGCTCATGTCGGGATAACTCCTCCTTAAGTAAATAAGTCAGAATACAATGGCCAGCCGAGCCGAGGCCACTTTATCGTAAGGGATGGCAACCTTCTTGCGCCCGATGATGATATTCATCGTCGTGCCGTCGAAGCTGTCCAGTCTGCCTTCGAATTCCTTCGCTTTGTCGATTTGCTCGTAGGTCGTCACGAAAACTTGGCTGCCCACGGCTTTGGCGACATCTTGCGCCGTCTTCAGCGGCCGCTCGGCGCCCGGGGAGCTGACTTCCAGGAAATATGCCTCCGCGATCGGATCCAGCTCATCCAACTTCGCGCTTACGAACTCGGAGATGCGGCCGCAATCTTCGATATCGATGCCGCCGTCCTTATCCACGAACACCCGCAGGAAGCGGTTGCTTCCCTCTTTGACGTACTCTACGTCCACCAGTTGAAATCCGTGCTCTTCCAAATATGGAGCGGCGAATTCCTCTACGATGGATTTGATTCTCGTTGCGCTCAAATGCCCAACCTCCGATCGTCCCAAATGGATCGCTGCAGTCCATTCGCACACCGGAATGGCCCATGACAAAACGGAAAGAGCGGGTTTCCCCACTCTTCTGCAGACAGTGATATCCACATGATTACCAAAAGTAGTTTAGCATATTCCGGATAGGTTGGCAACAAGTTTTTCCGGGTTTTGCGTCGTTCTCACTTGAACCAGCCCTTCTCCCTGAATTGTTTGATCGCTTCGATCCGGTTGCTGACGCCCAGCTTCTCCAGAATGACGGAAACGTAGTTGCGAACCGTTCCATTCGACAGAAAAAGTTCATCCGCGATTTCCTTCGTATTTTTGCCTTCGGCGATCAGGCCGATGACTTCCGTCTCCCTCTGCGTGAGCGGGTTTGCTTCACTGTAAGCTTCATCTACCAATTCGGCAGCATAGACGCGACGGCCGGACATGATATTGCGCAGCGAGTACGCCAATTCCTCGATCGGACTATCCTTGAGCAAATAGCCGATCGCGCCTGCCTTGATCGCCCGCTCGAAGTAGCCGGAGCGCGCGAACGTCGTGAGAATGACCACTTTACAGGCCGACGACTTCAGTTCCTCCGCTACCTCCAGCCCAGACTTCAGCGGCATCTCGATATCCGTAATGCATATATCCGGCTGATGGAGCTTCACCAGCTTGAGCGCATCCTCGCCGTTGTTCGCCTTGCCGACCACTTCCATGTCCGGCTCCAGGTCCAGCAGCGACGCCAGCGCGCCGAGCAGCATCCGCTGATCTTCGGCAATGACGATCCGAATCATGGCTTCGCCTCCCGCTCCGATTGGATCAGCATATTCGGCACGCTCATGACGATTTCCGTACCGCCGCGAGACATGACGTCCAAGCTGCCGTTTACGAACTCAAGCCGTTCCTTCATGCCTCGCAATCCGCTCCCTCGCGGCACGGAATCGGGGATCCCCACCCCGTTGTCCCGCACCCGAATCCGCAATTCTTCAGGCTTCTGCTCGATTTCGATCGTGCATTCGGTTGCTGAGCTATGCTTGACGATATTGTTGACGGCTTCCTTCAGGCACATGCTCACGACGTTCTCGGATAGCAGCGAAGTGTTCGTCAGCCTGGGCTCGCCCTTCAGCGTAAATGCGATGTTCGCCGCCTGCAGCATTTGCCGCAATCGATCGATCTCGTCGTCCACGTGCGTGCCCCGCATTTCCGTCACGAGCTTGCGCAACTCCTTGAGCGCACTTCTGGCCGTCTGCCGCACATCCCTGATTTCCGACTCGGCTTGGCCGGGATTACGCGATATCAGCTTGCCGGCGAGATCGCTCTTGAGGCCGATCAGGCTCAGCTTCTGGCCCAGCGTATCGTGGAGGTCGCGGGCGATGCGCTGCCGCTCCTCCAATTTCACCAGCTCGGAGATCCGTTTGTTGGCGTCGTTCAGTTCGCCCTGCAGCAAGTCTCTCTTGTTGCGGGTATACGTCGTCACCGGTAGCAGCGTAACCGCGATCAGGCAGACGAAGACGAACGGCGCCTGGGTGATCAGGATCGGATTGGCGTGCAAATAACCGATGTACACCGCCACGAACGTCAAGCTGAGATGGATGGAATACAAAGTGATAAAGCCGGCGAATATCAAGATGTTCCCGATGAAGAATGCCAGAAACAGCGAGAAATAGACATAGCCGAACATAAGCGTCATCGCGATCGAGAATACGATCTGGATGCTTGTCCAGAAGTAGACGAGCCAACCCTTCGAGCTGAAGGACATCAAATAGCAAACGAAGAACCCGACAATCATGCCGATCCCGATAATCGTATGATAGGTTGTGGAGGATCGGAACACGAAGTAGAACGGCAAGATGTAGAAGACGACCCAGACGTATGGGCTTAGCCCCGTACTCCTCTGGAAGATTTGATACCATTTCTGCAAGAGCCGCCGCCTCCTTCCAACTCCGATCCACCTTTCATTGTAACCTATTTTCGTTTGCCGTTACGCAGTTATTTCTCCGCCATGCGAAGCGTGCGTTCATCGGATTTGCGCTGCGCCTTATACCGACGATTGACTGCTGGACGTCTGACGGACCTATAACCGACGAAGGTTTTATCCTTCTCGTCCCACAAGCGAAAACGCAGCGATTGCAGGCTGGTGCTCAGCGTGATCGTAGCCGCGTGCTGCAGCGGCGGCGTGGCATCGTGCGCCTTCTCCAGATTGTAGTTGGGCACTTTCGGATTCAGATGATGAACGTGATGAAACCCGATATTGCCGGTGATCCATTGCAGCACGCGCGGAAGCTTGTAGTAGGAGCTCCCTTCAACCGCGGCTTGCACGTAGCTCCACTCGGCTTCATTTTCGAAATAGGAATCTTCAAATTGATGCTGCACGTAGAACAGCCAGATCCCGAGCATGCCCGAAACGAAGAAAATGGGTCCTTGGACGAGAACGTAATCTTGCCAGCCGATCGCCCAGATCATGCCTGCATGCAGTGCAGCGATGAGCACATTGGTCAAATAGGTGTTGAGACGCTCCTTGCGCCTGGCACCCTTCACGTTGAATCGATATTGAATGAGAAAAACGAAGATGGGACCGAGTCCGAACATGACGAGCGGGTTGCGGTACAAACGGTAGGCGATTTTCCTCCATGCAGGTGCCGCTGCATATTCATCCACGGTCAGAATCCAGATGTCGCCGACGCCTCGCTTATCCAGGTTGCCGCTGGTCGCATGATGCCTGGCATGGCTGTTCTTCCACTGCCGATAAGGAACATGGGTCAGAACGCCGAGAATCGTGCCTGTAATATCGTTGGCTCTCTTGCTTGTGAAGAATGAACCGTGACAGCAGTCATGGAACAAAATAAAGGTGCGGATCAGAAACCCGGAGGCGACGATGAGGAAAGGCAAGGTTAACCAGTACGATACGGAAAGGCTGGCATAACCGGCGCACCAGAGCGCGATCAAGGGGAGCAGGGTGTTGAACATTTGCAGCTTGCTTGTCGTGGTATCGGTTGCTTCATAAGGCTGCGTGCTTTGTTTGAGTTCGGCAATTTCCTTGGATGGTTTCAAATGCAGTTCCCCCTCGTGTTGGCAGAACGTGACGAGACTTCACTCGCTCATGTTAATCTCATTGTAAACAATGAGGCGCGCGCGCCGTAGTCACAAACGTCAATTCGAGGGGGTGACAAATGTCATATATGCTTTAGAACAACGCCAACTGATTGCTCTCCGGAAGGCCGCGGAAGCAGCCCATGCTGTTCAGCAGCTCGACGATCGTCTTGCTCGCCTTCGAGCGCTGTTGGAAGTCCTCGACGGAGAGGAATTCCCCGTCTTCCCGCGAGGCCGCGATGTTGCGGGCGGCGTTGTCGCCGATGCCGGCGATGGCCGAGAACGGCGGAATGAGCGAGTCTCCGTCGACCTTGAAGCGGGTGGCGTCCGAGCGGTACAGGTCGATCGGCTTGAACTTGAAGCCGCGCGCCGTCATCTCCAGGCCCATCTCGAGGATGGAGATCATGCTCTTCTCCTTCGTCGTCGCCTGGAAGCCCTTGTTCTCGATCTCGATCAGCATTTTCAGAATCGCGTCATACCCTTGGCAGAACAGCTCCGCGTCGAAATCGGCCGCGCGCACGCTGTAGTATGTCGCGTAATATTCGATCGGATGATACAGCTTGAAGTACGCTGTTCGCACGGCGGAGATGACGTATGCCGAGGCATGAGCCTTCGGGAACATGTATTCGATGCGCAGGCAGGAATCGATGTACCACTGCGGCACCCCGCACCGCTTCATCTCTTCGATCCACTCCGGCGTCAGTCCTTTGCCTTTGCGCACGCTCTCGGTAATCTTGAACGCGAGCGAGGCGTCCATATTGCCTTTATAGATCAGGTACAGCATAATATCGTCGCGGCAACCGATAACGGTCTTGATCGTGCAAGTGCCGTTCTTGATCAGCTCCTGCGCGTTGCCAAGCCAAACGCCGGTGCCGTGGGATAACCCTGAGATTTGCAGCAAGTCGGCGAATGATGACGGCTTCGTCTCCTCGAGCATCTGGCGCACGAACCGCGTACCCATCTCGGGGACGCCGTACGTCGCGACCGGCGTGCGGATCTGCTCCGGCGTAACGCCGAGCGCCACCACCGAGTTGAAGATGCTCATCACCTTCGGGTCGTTCATCGGAATCGTCGTCGGATCGACGCCGGTCAGGTCCTGCAGCATCCGCATCATCGTCGGATCGTCGTGCCCGAGAATATCAAGCTTGAGCAGGTTCTCGTCGAACGCATGGTAGTCGAAGTGGGTCGTCTTCCACTCCGAGCTCGTATCATCCGCCGGGTATTGCACCGGCGTGATGTCCTCGACGTCGATATAGTCCGGGACGACGACGATGCCGCCGGGATGCTGGCCGCTCGAGCGCTTGACGCCTGTGACGCCGGCCGCGATCCGATTCAGCTCCGCTCCCCGCCAAGATTTGCCGTGGTCCTCCTGATATTTTCTCGCATAACCGTATCCGGTCTTCTCGGCGACGGTGCCGATCGTGCCCGCACGGAACACGCTCTTCGGGCCGAACAACACCTTCGTATAGTTGTGAGCATGCGGCTGGTATTCGCCCGAGAAGTTGAGGTCGATATCGGGCACCTTATCCCCCTTGAAGCCAAGGAACGTCTCGAACGGAATGTCCTGCCCGTCCCCGCGCATCGTCTCGCCGCACTTCGGACACGGTTTGTCCGGCATGTCGAAGCCGCTGGGCACGCTGCCGTCGGTAATCCATTCGCTATGGCAGCACGCCTGGCTCGGGCACCGATAGTGCGCGGGCAGCGGATTAACCTCGGAGATGCCGAGAAACATCGCGACGACCGAGGAGCCGACGGATCCCCGAGAGCCGACCAGGTAACCGTCTGCATTCGATTTTTTCACGAGCCGTTCCGAGATGAGATAGTTCGCCGAAAATCCGTATTGGATAATCGGCTTCAGCTCTTTCTCCAGGCGGGCGGTAACGATCTCCGGAATCGGATCGCCGTACATCGCCTTCGCCGTTGCATAGCATGTGTTGCGGATTTCATCGTCCGCGCCTTCGATGATCGGCGAGAACAAGCCGTTGTCGGTCGGCCCGCCTTTCCTCGGGAACATCTCGAACGGCTCGAACCGGTCCGCCAAGGCGGCCGTGTTCGTCACTACGACTTCATACGCCTTCTCTTTGCCCAGGAACGCCATCGCCTCCAGCATCTCGCCGGTCGTGCGGAAGTGGGCATCCGGCTTGCGCTGGTCTTTAAGCGGGCTGAAGCCCGTGATGCCGTGGATCGTGATGTCGCGGAACAGCTTCTCGCGCGGCTTCAAGTAGTGCTCGTTGCCCGTGGCGATGACAGGCTTGTCCAGCTTCTCGCCGATCCGGCAAATTTTGCGCAGCGCTTCTTCGAGTTCCGCCCGGCTGCCGACAAGCCCTTTGTCCAATAAGTGCATATAGAAATCGAGCGGCTGCACTTCCAGCACGTCGTAGAACGCCGCGACTTCCTCAGCTTCTTCTACCGATTTGTTGAGCACCGTCTCGTAGAACTCGCCCTTCTCGCAACCCGAGATGACGAGCAGCCCTTCCCGCATCTCCACCAGCTTGCTTCTCGGGATGCAGGCGACTTTATGAAAATAATTCGTGTGCGAGAGGGAGATCAGCTTGAACAGGTTCTTCTTGCCGACCGCGTTCAGCGCATAGATGCCGCAATGAAACGGACGCGTCGTGCGCCAGCTGTCTCCGTTCACTTCATTGAGACGATGCAGTTCTGCGATACCCCGCGACTGGGCGTCCTTGAGCAGCCCGAGCAGAATGCCTCCCAGCGCTACCGTATCATCGATGGCTCTGTGGTGATTTTCCAAAGATACTTTGTACAGATCGGCCAGCGTGTTCAATCGGTGGTTCTTCATCGTCGGATACAAGTACCGCGCCAGCTCCAGCGTATCGAGCACCGGGTTCGTCACAGGCGGATGCCCGAGCTTCTTGCACGCGTCCTGGATAAAGCCGATATCGAATCTCGCATTATGGGCGACCAGCACCGCGTCTTCGATGAAGTCGAGGAACTCTGCGAGCTTCGGGGCAAGCTCCGGCGCGTCCTTCACCATCTCGTCGTTGATGTTCGTCAATTGCTGGATCTTGTACGGAATCGGTTCGTGCGGATTGATGAACGTCTCGAATCGGCCGAGCTCCTGCCCCTCCCGCATCTTGACGCCCGCCAGCTCGATAATCTTGCTATTCGTCACCGATAAGCCGGTCGTCTCGATATCGAACACGACATAGGTCGCTTCCGCCAAGTTCTCTTCGCGCGGCTGGAGCACCATCGGCACCGCATCGTTCACGACGTTCGCTTCCACGCCGAACAGCACTTTGATATCGTTCTTCTTGCCCGCTTTGACCGCATCCGGATAACACTGCACGTTGCTGTGGTCGGTAATCGCGATCGCCTTATGGCCCCATTTGGCTGCCGTCTTGACATAGACGTCGACCGGCGTCACCGCGTCCATAACGCTCATCGACGTGTGCAGGTGGAATTCGACGCGCTTCTCTTGCGAATCGTCTTTCGGTTCCGGCGGCGCGGACACCTCCTTCAAGTCGCTGGCCATCATCGTCAGCTCCGGCGGATTCGAGAAACGGTCGTATTCGACGCGCCCGCGCAGTCGGAGCCACTTACCGTTCGCCAGCAAGGCGAGCATCTTGTTGTCTTCCTTCGTCTTGCCGAACACCTTCACCGAGATCGAATCCGTAAAATCCGTCACGTTGAACAGGTACAGCGTGCTGCCCGTGCGCAATTCCTTGACGTCCAGTCCGAACACGGTGCCCTGGATCGTCACCTTCTTCTCTTCTTCTTGAATGCGCTCGACCGGCACCGGCTCATCCTTGATCTCGTAACCGTACTGCAGCGTCTGCGGCGCGTCTCCTTCAGGCGGCGCTTCCTCGCGGCTTTCGGCCATCAATTGCTGGATCGCTTCGCGCGACTCTTGCTGGATTTTCTGCGTGAACTCTTCATAAGCTTCTTGCCGCGACTGACCGACGATCATTTTCACACGGCACGCGCGGCCGAACCGTTCCTCGAAAAACTTGACCGCGTGCGCATCCACGGATTTGCGCTGGGCGAGTCCAAGCGACATCTCGTCAAGCAGCGCAAGCGTAAGCAGATCGCCGTCCGCCTCGTATTGCGCTTTCGCCAGCCAGCCGTTCACCGACGCGTTCTGCTGCTGCATCCATTCCACGAATACAGGCCAATATTGCAGGAGCAGCTGCGAGGTCGGCACCGCTTCCTCGTAGGCTAGCGTGACGGAGATGTCCGCCAGGTGCCCCAGTTTCTCTCTTAATCTCGTAAGCCAACTTATGTATACGGCCGTCGGAAGCAGCTCCCGCTTGCCGATTTGAAACTTCCAGGATTTGCTCGACTTGTGCACTTCCACCTTGCGAATATAGCCATCTGCGAAATATTCCGTGAACCACGCAGTCGGAATTTCCGCCTGCTTCAGCAGCAATTCGAACCGCTGGCGCCCATCAGCCGTTTGTTGCATCTGTTGCCTTCCTCCTTTTGCCGCAAAAACAAAAGCTCCCGCGAATGACGGCATCAAGGCCCCGCTAGGGCCGGTCCTGCCTTCTTCCATGCGGAAGCTGATCTGTCTATTATTCTAGCGGAAAGCAGGGGAAAAGGGAAGATGACAACTCGTCATTGTCGAAATTTGAAACCGTGCGGAATCATCTTTTCGACGACCGAACGGCTACATGCCAACTAAGCACGATCAGCGCAAGCGCCATGACCGGATGAAACGCGCCGGCAGCCGGGACGTGGGCGGACATGTATTGGAAGAAGATCATGGCGAACATCGCCAGGCACGACCATTTGATTCCCTTCGGCAATCGTCCGGCAAAGGCGAAGATGAGCATGAGCAGCGGCACGAATTCGAAGAAGTGCACGAACGACACATGGCGGCTCCAATGGTCGGGGCTATTGAAGATCGCCATGCCCGCGAACAATGTTTGCAGAACGATGCAAGCTACGAACACCCACGACAACAACATGAACACGAACTTGGAGAATCGGGCGCGCTCGCCTGTCTTGGTTTCCTGATTCATTCCTTGTTCCTCCGATCTTGATGCAATTTGGCGTTAGGCATAAAAATGAGAGCAACCCCAGCGCATACGATGGGCAAAATAACCGGAAGAAACTTGATGCCGATCGCCTTGCCGAACAGGAGCCATCCTGCGACGCCGATGATTTCCGACAGGATGAACCCTGCAGCTGCTCCACCGATTAAGGCAATCAGCAGCCTCACCACGAATTTGTTTTTCATCAGTACGGTCCCCTTTCCTTCGTTATCGACTGCTGTTATCAACTTCATCCATACCCCCATCCTATCAGCCGAATGTTGCGAACTTGTGACGAACCTTTACGGGTTGCGTGAATTTTTCCCGGAGTCGATATCGTTCGGATATAATCGGGATAACCGAATTATCCGAAGAAAGGTGGCGCGCCCTATGCCCCATACATTATTGCTTGTCGACGACGAAGACCAGGTGTTGGCGTTCATGGAGCCGTTTCTGACAACGGAAGGTTACAGGATCGTAACGGCCAAGACGGGCAGAGAAGTGCTGATCAAAGCGCGCGAATCGCAGCCGTCACTGGCGGTGCTGGACTGGATGCTGCCGGAAATGAGCGGGATCGACGTATGCAGGGAACTGCGCAAGCAGAGCCGGATGGGCATCATTATGGTCACCGCGCGGGCGGAGGAAAGCGACAAAATCGTCGGGCTCGAGGTCGGTGCTGACGATTACTTGACGAAGCCGTTCTCCTTGCGCGAGCTTGCGGCCCGCATAAGGTCCGTGCTGCGGCGTATGGATGGCGGCGAATCGGTACCGCAGACGATGGAGCGCGGGGAATTGACATTGTCGGAATCGGAATGCCGCGCCTGGTTGCGCGGTGAAGAAGTCGCGCTAACACCGACCGAATTTCGCATGCTGCTCACCTTGGCTTCCAGACCTGGAGTCGTCTATAGCCGTCTGCAGCTGCTCCAGGCGGCGCTGGAGGACGACCTGTTAAACGATGAACGCACGGTAGATGCCCATATCAGCCGGATCCGCAAGAAATTGGAGGACGATCCGGCCAACCCGCGCTATGTTCAGACGGTGTACGGGTTCGGATACCGATTCGGTGAGCGAAAATGAGCGTCAGCCGCAAAATTTTCCTGGTCACGGCCGGCATCGCCGCCACATTGTCCGTCCTGTTCATTCTGATCACGTATTTGGTCATTCAGGCTTCGTTCGGCGCGATTGTTGAGAAAAACAAGGGGCCCGTCATGGCGGAAATTAGCGGCCGCCTGCTCGCCTACTACGAGGAGAACGGACAGGCCTGGGACGGGCTGCAATCGTATTTAACGGACATGAAGCGCGAGGGTGAAATCGTGTCAGGGGACGCTAGCGTGGCGGTCATGCCGGGCAATGGACACCGGATCTCTATCGCGGGAACAGCCGTCCAAGGCGTTATAACGCATCTGGGGATCAAAAGCAGCCTGCGCCTGGACGGGACAACGATCGGGCATTGGTATTATTACGATGCCGAAGTCGACAGCTTGTCCAAACTCAGGATCGGGATCACCTTGTCTGTGATCGTGCTGCTGAGCATCGGAACGCTCATCATCGCCGGCCTGTCGCTGCTGGCGTCATACGGCATCGCCAGGCGGATTACCGCCCCGCTCAGGCAGTTGCTGCCGGACATCGACCGGCTTGGCCGCGGCGAATACGGCGTGCAGACGCCGATCGTGTCGCAGGACGAATTCGGCAAAGTCGCCGGCGCTTTCAACGCCATGTCTTTGCAATTGCAGCGATCCGAGCAAGTTCGGCGCAATCTCGTGGCGGACGTCGCCCATGAGCTCAGAACGCCGATCACGATCGTTCGCGGCAAGCTGGAAAGCCTGCAGCTCGAGGGCGCGGCCATCGAACCGGAACGTTTGCTGCCCCTGCAGGATGAGCTGATCCGCCTCTCCCGCCTAGTCGGCGACCTTCACCAGCTGACACTGGCAGAAGCGCGCAAACTCCCCCTTGAGCTGGCTCCTACGGAAATGGCGGACTTGATCCAGCGCGTCGTTGACCACGTGCAGGCAGATGCGAAGCGACATGGGGTTCGCTTGGTATGGAGTGGGCCCGAGAATGCCATCAAGCCCGCTCGGGTCGACCGGAACCGGATGACGCAAGTGCTACTTAACCTGTTGAGCAATGCGATCCGGTACACACCTGCCGGAGGACAGGTTACGATTGCGCTCGAAGCGTGCTCCGCCGAGGACGGCCAAGCGGAAGCGCAGCGGATTGCGGTCGCCGACACCGGTCCCGGCATCGAACCGGAGCGGCTTCCGTATATTTTCGATCGCTTCTATCGCGCGGACGAGGCCCGAACGCGCCATAGCGGCGGCATGGGGCTGGGTCTGGCCATCGCCAAGCAATTCGTGCTAGCCCACGGTGGGACGTTGGAAGCCCAAAGCGTCTTGGGAGAAGGCAGCGTTTTTACGGTCGAGTTACCCGATCCGCCGCAATCGGCGCAGACTTGAGCGCGTCGCGATGCTAGGTGAGCGCGGCGGAATTGCGGGCAGCCGCGAGTCCAAGCGCCAAAGCGCCGCACAGGCCGGCGTTGTCGCCTAGTCCCGGAGGCACGATGTAATTGTCTATGTTCTCCAGTATGGCTGATGCGTTGATGTATCCGTTCAAGCCGCGCCGAACCTCTTCGCGGATGAGTGGAAACAGCTGGCTCTGGTGCATGACGCCGCCGCCGAGAATGACTTTCTTCGGCGACAGGAGCAGGACGGCGCCGGCGATCGCTTGGCCGATGTAGTAGGCTTCGATTTTCCAGGCTTCATGCGCGGATGGAAGCTCGCTGCCCTTCCTGTTCCATCTGCGTTCGATCGCAGGACCTGCCGCCATGCCTTCCAGACAATCGCCATGATAGGGACATACGCCCGCGAATGCATCCTCCGGATGCCGGCGAATCGGCACATGGCCGCCTTCCGGATGGACGAGGCCGTGAACCGGTCGCCCGGACGCGAAGACACCGACGCCGACGCCGGTGCCGATCGTATAATAGATACAGCTATCCAGCCCTTGCGCGGCCCCCCATTCGGCTTCCCCGACTGCCGCCGCATTCACGTCGGTATCCCAGCCTGTCGGCACTTTGAAATGATCCTTCACTACGTGAAGCAGCGGATAGCCGGACCATCCCGGCTTCGGAGTCGTCGTCACGCAGCCGTAGTCGGGCCGCGACGGGTCCAGTCCGATCGGACCGAACGTGCCGATGCCGATTGCCTCCACCTGCTTGTCCTGGAAATAGCCGATGACGTCCTTCAGCGTTGCCTCCGGTTCGCGTGTCGGAAAGCTGACGCGCTGCTCCACCTCCCCCTTCTCATTGCCAATGCCGCACACGAACTTTGTTCCGCCCGCTTCAATCGCTCCAATACGCATGAATGCATCCTCCCATGGTTGACTAACCGATTTGTTGGTCGTTCATGTTGTTCGTGTTTGCCAGTTCGTAGATCGCCCGCGCGTAAATCGCCGTCGCCTTCATCAGGCTATCCAGCGCGATCGATTCATCCGACTGATGCGCCGAATCGAATTCTCCCGGGAACAACGGTCCGAACGCTACGCCGCTTGCCAGCTTGGCGGCGTAAGTGCCGCCGCCTGTCGAGAGCAGCGTCGCCGCTTGCCCGGTCTGTTCCCGGTAAACGCGCTGCAGTGTCGTCACGAGCGGATGGTCGGCCGGTACCGCGTGGGGCCGTTTCAAGCTGACTTGCTCCAGCTTCCAATCGATGGCTGACAAGCGCTCGTTCAGACACGTGACGATCCTGTCCCCCTCCATGCTGATCGGGTGCCGGATATTCAGATGCACATACGCTTGATCGGGCGCCGAATCGAAGGCGAACAAGCCCGCATTGACGGTCAGCGATCCGGTGATCGCATCGCTGCCTGCGATGCCCAGCGCTTGGCCTTCGAAGTCCTCGTACAGCAAGCTGTCAATGTCTCGGACGAATGCACTTCCGCTGCCGGACCATTCGAAATCGCGCAAAAAGTGCAGCAGCCGCAGCCCAGCGTTCACACCTTCATGCGGCACCATCCCATGCACCGATCGGCCTTGCAGCCGCAGGACCAGCTTGGCTGATTCGAATTCGGATTCGGATTCGGGTTCACCCTTAGACGCAGGAACAAACTCGGCAGTGCCGCCCGTTTCGGTTTGCAGGTATGTATCGTACTTGTCCGCGATATCCGATAGCCTTGCTGTCGGTCCGCTAATGACGGCTTCCGCTTCGTCCGGAACCATGTTGGATGCCCGCCCGGACCGGAAGGAGACAAACCGCAAGGACGCATCGGACGGATAGTCGCGTGTTGGCAACAGTGTCATCCGCGCATTCACTTGCCCCTTCTCGGCATGAACGATCGGAAAATCGGCGTCCGGCGTAAACCCGGCAACCGGAGGAGGCTGCAGTCGGTTGTAGACGTCCATGCAAGCCATGCCCGATTCCTCGTCCGTCCCCCAGATCAAGCGAACTTGCCGGCGCAACGGAAGTCCGAGCGACTTGACTGCCAGCAGCGCGTAAAGGGATGCCATCGCCGGACCTTTGTCATCAATGGCGCCGCGCGCATACAGTCTGCCTCCGCGGATCTGCGGTTCGAAAGGCGGCGAAGTCCAGCCGTCGCCGGGCGGCACGACGTCAAGATGGGTCAGAACGGCGATATAGCCTTCGTCCGCCGATTGATCGTATGTATCGTAGGTCGCTCTGTCGCCGAATGACGCAGGATCGTTGGCGCTTCCAGTATCACCGTCATCGGATGCTGATTGCTCGTCGGTATTCCCTAACTCCCCGCCGCCGAATGACGCATACCCGACGATACCTTCCAGCTTCTCAGTATGCAATCCGTGCGACCGGGCCAATTTCAACATGTAATCCAGTGCCTGCGCCACCGCTTGTCCGCACGGGGCATCCGGGTCGGCGGTAGCTTCATCCCTGACGCTCGGAATCGCGAGCAATGTCATCAAATCCGCCAGCATTTCGTCCCGCTTGAGCGACACCGCCAGATCCCAATCGATTTCCGATGCGTTTTTCATGAAGGGCTCCTTCCGCATTCAAGGTACATGATCATTCCTGGATCCATTATATCGGATTAAGCTTCGGTCGTCTTGTCCTGGAAAACCCCGCGCCAGCAGGAGTTCGATTTTCCCATGTTCACGGAGGATTAGACTTTAGCGTGTTCACGGAGCGGCATACGGTTGTGTGACTGCGGAGCGGCATACGGTTGTGTGATCGCGGAAGGGCATACGGTCATGTGGTTGCTGAGGGGCATACGGTCGTCTCTTCGCGGGAAGCCCGACAGTCTTGCTGCGTGCGGTAGAAGGAACGATCGGAACTGTGATATGCTGTTAGGTAATCATAAATGTCGGAATGCGGCACATGTGCAAAATGCCTGACCAGAGGATGGTTGACAATGATATTTTTGCGGTATGAAAGCTTTCGCGGTTATCTGCGGTTATATCCGGTTACTTCGCTCATTCTGGCGATTAACATTGTACTGTTCCTGATCGACAGATTCCTGTTCGATTATGCGATTACGAATTGGGGGATGTTTTTTCAGCATCCCTTGATTGACCTATACGGTACCACGGAGCCTTGGCGATACGTTACGTCCATCGCGCTGCACGGCGGGTGGGATCATCTGCTGTTCAACAGCTTCTCCATCTTCGTATTCGCACCGCCGCTGGAAAGATTGCTGGGGCATTTTCGGTACTTGATTTTTTATTTATTGGCAGGAATAGCGGGCAATGTGCTCAGTGCCTTCGTGCACGCAGGTTCGATTCATGGGGCGGTCGGCGCATCCGGGGCGATTTACGGCATATTCGGCGCTTATTTGTATATGGCGCTGTTTCACAAACGCATCCTGGACGAATCATCGCGTAAGACGGTGTATATGATCCTGGCGTTCGGGTTGATCTACTCCGTAATCACGCCGCGCATCGACATTTGGGGACACGTTGGCGGCGGCATCGCCGGGTTCGCGATGTTGGGCCTGTACACGGAGTGGATACGCAGTCGCCGTCGGTAGGGCTTTGTGGACTTTAGGTAACTTTGTCAACCACGGCTTCGGTGATTCACAGGAATGATGAATTCTGAGTTCTTTATTCCAACCAAACACCGTCACCTCGCCGGATTAATGAACTTTAGATTCACTATTCCAACCGAACACCGCCACTTCACCGGATTTATGAACTTTAAGTTCACTACTCCAACCGAACACCGCCACCTCGCCGGATTAATGAACTTTAGATTCATAAATTCCTCCGGGGCGACGGGAGCGTTGAGATTACCCGGTCTCGTTGGGCATCTCGCGTCCAAGAGCGTCTCTACACGGGAGTTACCCGGTCTCGTTGGGCATCTCGCGTCCAAGAGCGCCTCTGCGCGGGAGTTACCCGGTTTCGTTGGGCATCTCACGGCAAAAGGCGCCTTTACGCGGGAGTTACCCGGTTTCGTTGGGCATCTCGCGGCAAGAGGCGCCTGAGCTTCAGCAAAGATGTTACCTATTCAAGCCATCCAGCGCCATCCGCACGGCGCCGTGGGCGGCGTCGTGCTTGGCGGCGATGCACGTCATGACCGGATACCGCCGGCCTAGTTCCGCCTCGAACGCGCCTCGCACGTAGGCGTTCTTCTGCAGGACGCTGCCGGCCATCGCGAGCGCACCTTCCTGCATCGCCAGCCGCTCCGCCACCGGAACGACTAATTCAAGCAATGCGGAAGCGCTGCGCGACGCGATGTCGAGCGCGACGCGATCTCCCGCGGCGCAAGCGTCCGCCAAGATCGGGGCGATCGCCGCAATGTCCTTCTTGTTCGTGCTGCGATCGTATACGAATCCGACAATCTCCCGAACCGTCGTCACCCCCAGCCGTTCATACACCATTTCCGCAATAACGGTTCGCCCGACACGCCCGTCATGTGCCCGTACGGTGGCGGCGAGCAGGTCCCGGCCGATGCTGTAGCCGCTGCCTTCGTCGTCGATCAAGTGGCCGAACCCGCCGGTTCGATGATCGTGCCCGGATGCATCGCGGCCGTAGCAGATCGATCCGGTGCCCGCGATCAGAATGATGCCGTCCGGCCGATCGTGCGCGCCGTATAGCGCCGTCTCGTGATCGCCGATCACGCGCAATCCGCCCGCGTAACCGCAAGAACGGACTAAAGCTTCCAGACGATTGACAACCGCCGGATTACTGACGCCCGCCGTGCCGATGCACAGCTGTGCGCATCGCTCAAGGCCGCCGCATGCCTCAGCGATTTTCCCGATGATGTCCTGCACGTTCCGCGCGATGCTCGCTTCGTCCTGGCCGTTATAATTCAGCGGTCCGGCTGCAAAGCGAAGCACTTCCCCGCCCTGCTCATCCGCGACAACGACCGCCGTCTTCGTCCCGCCGCCATCCAAACCTGCCACAAACCTCATCTCGCGCTCACATCCGGATAAAGATGATACTGCCGCTTCCGCTCCGCGAACGCTGCGCTTTCCTCACGGAACTGCGCGAGCAGCGCCGGCACATCGACGGATTCGCCGCGGTACACGTTGTCACCGCCTAGCAAATCAATGAACGGCCTGGACCCTTCTTTGATCGGCGGCAGGAATGCGAATGAATGGAACATCGCCTTCACGGCGAAGAGCAGCATCACGCCCGTCTCCACCGGCTGAAACACGTGGGCATCCGTGACGTGAAGCTGCACGCCCCCGCACAATTCCCCTTGATGCTTCGAAGCCGTCGGTTTGAAATAGACCGGCCGAAACCGCACGCCCGGCAGCTGCTTCGCGTTCATCTCGTCCGCCAGCGCCTGCGCGTCGACGAATGGCGCCCCGATCGTCTCGAACGGCAGCGCCGTCCCTCTTCCTTCCGACAGGTTCGTGCCTTCGAACAGGCACGTGCCGGGATAGAGCAACGCGGTCTCGAATCGCGGAATCCCAAGCGATGGCGGCACCCACAAGCGGTCGGTGTCGGGGAACAGCATGCCGCGTTCCCAGCCTTCGCAGCGCACGACATGCAAGTCGGCCTGCCAGCCCATCTCGTCGTTCGCCATGACAGCCACTTCGCCGGCGGTCAGCCCATAGCGCACACAAAGCGGATAGCCGCCGACGAAAGATTCGTAGCCCGGCTTCAGCAAGTTCCCCTCTACGGTCACGCCGTCCAGCGGATTGATCCGGTCCAGCACGACAAACGGCTTACCGACCTTCGCGCAGTCTTCCAACGCATAGAGCATCGTATAAATAAACGTGTAATACCGAACGCCCACGTCCTGGATGTCGTAGACGACCAGGTCCACCTCATCCAGCATGTCCGGCGTCAGCCGCTTCGAATCTTTGCGATACAGACTGTACACCGGCACACCCGTGGCCGGGTCCGTATACGTGTCGACCAGCGCGCCGGCGGCCTGGTCGCCACGCACGCCGTGTTCCGGCGAGAACAGCGCGGCGAGTCCATACCGTTCATGCAGAATCTGGATCGTGGACGTCAAATCGTGCGTCAGTCCCGTTGGTGAAGTAATAAGCCCGATCCGCTTGTTCATGAACAGCGAATCATAGGCCGCGATATTGTCGATGCCATTGCGTATCATAGCCGGACATCCTCCTGTTCTCTCATGGATAGCTGATTTTGCCCATTACGACAGGGCGGCTTGCGCCTGTCACGCTCGGCAAGTTGTTCGGCAGCCCGGCGAGCGCATAGTCGGCCAACAGCGCGAACGCTACCGCTTCCTTCGCGTCGCTGCTGGCGCCGACTTCTTCCTGCGTCATCACCTGCACGCCCATCGGCTCCATCTCCTGCCGCAGCATGCGCATCAGCGTCGGATTGTAGCTGCCGCCTCCGCCGACCAGCAGCGCGTCCGCCGGATGGCGCGCCCGAATCCATCGTCTGTACTGATCCCCGATCGACCACGCCGTGAGCATCGTGACCGTCGCGACGGCATCTTCCGGCGCGATTCCGTGCGCCTCTTGATAGACGATCACCTTGTCCACGTAAGCCGCGCCGAACAACTCTCTGCCGGTCGATTTCGGCCACGGCCGCCCGTAATACTCTTCCTGCTGCAACATTTCGAGCAGTCCTACGTCAACGCTGCCGCTATCCGCGATTGCGCCGCCGACATCCATCGTCCGGCCATCCGGGTATAATCGAGCGACGACGCTGTCTATAAGCATATTGCCCGGCCCGGTGTCGAACGCATACACGTCATCCGGGCCGCCGTCTGCCGGAAGGACGGTCACGTTGCCGATGCCGCCGATGTTCTGCAGCAGCAAGGTGCGCGATTGTTCCCGATATAGCAAATATTCCGTGAATGGGACGAGCGGAGCGCCCTGGCCGCCTGCGGCCATATCCGCTGCACGGAAATCGGATACGCACGGGATGCCTGTCCGCAGAGCGATGATCGATCCCTCTCCGATCTGCACCGTATAGTGCACGTCGTGCTCGCCCATTCGCTCGTAAGCCGGCGCGTGATAGATCGTCTGCCCGTGCGAGCCGATAACCGAGACATCAGCCGGCGAGAGCCCTGCCTTCGCGATCGCCGACAGCGCGGCCGAGGCGAACCGCTCTCCGAGCCACGCGTTCATGCGCCCTACGCGATCGACCGTTGCCGTCGCGGGGGCGAACAGCGAGAATATTTCTTCTCTCCTATCCTCCGGATAGGGCACATTCTCAAACGCCAACAGCCGGATTTGCGGCCTTTCGCTGCCGATCGCCCCCGTGATTTCAATAACCGCCGCATCGATGCCGTCCACGGAAGTGCCGGACATGAGCCCGACCGCAATCCGGCTGCCATTCCCGTTTCCATTCTCCATCATCGCCCATCACCGAGCCTTTGCTTATGATAAAAAAAACACCGACCGCAAAGTCGATGTCCGTGCAATCGCCGCTGCGTTTATATCCGATTGTCCGAGCAATCTCCGCCTCTTATTTCCGATGCTTGACCGCCAGAATATTGTGCGTCTTCGTCAAATACTTCTTCACATGCTGATACTCCGCGCTGGCAACGCCGGCGAACAGGATGTCGATGACGGTCAGCATGGCGATCCGCGAACCCATGGCTCCGCTGCGGATCGAGATTTCCGGCGTCGAGATGCTTAAGATGATGTCCGTTCGGTCCGCCAGCGCGCTCTTGTTGTACTTCGTGACGGCCATCGTCGTCGCCCCGTTCTTCTTGGCGATCTCAAGCGCGTCCAGTATCTCGATCGTATCGCCGGAATTGGAGATGAAGATCGCGACATCGCCCTTGCCGAGCAGCGTGGCGGCCGTCAGCTGGCTATGCCCGTCCGTGTAGGCGTGGCACAGCTTGTTGATGCGCGAGAACTTCTGCTCCGCGTCTTGGCACACAAGGCCCGACGCCCCGATGCCGAAGAAGACGAGCCGGTTGCTGGAGCGAAGCACCCGGACCGCGCGGTCTACCTCCTGTCGGTCGATGACGCTGAGCGTATCTTCGATCGACTTGATGTTATTTCGGGCCACGTTCGATACGATGACTTGCAGATCGTCACCGGGCTGGATATCGGTATACGGATGATCCCGCTGATCCTCGTCCATGGAGCCGAGCGATGCCGATATGCTCACGATGAAGCTGCGGTAGCCGCTGTAGCCCATCGTCTTGCAGAAGCGCAGGACGGAAGCGTCGCTCGTCTTGCTCAGTTGGGCCAAATTCTTGATCGACAGATGCGGAATTTCTTCCAAGTTGTCGAGAATATAGTCCGCCACCATGCGTTCTACCGGCGTCAGGCTGTCTTTCATGCCGCGGATCTTGATCAGAATGTTGTCATGGATCGCCATCGGACACCCTACTCTTCCCTATTGTTGTTTGATAGGTTCATCTTAAGCGCAAAACAGCCGGAATACAACAGAATTGCCATGTTTTTGACTTTTCTGGAACAAACTCACTCATTGATGATCTGAAATTATATTTCAATTTAATTATATCATAATGAAATAATATTACTAGCATAAATTTTATAGCAACAAGCGAACCGATCATCGACCTTCAACTCGTTATTACACCGAGCCGGTAACCGACATACGCGAGCGCGATGCCAAGTCCGTAGGTTGCGGCCAAATAACCGAGCCATACTTTCCAAGCTCCTTGTCGTGCCAAGGAAGTCAGTTCAACGTTCAACGTGGAAAACGTCGTATACGCACCCATGAAGCCGGTACCGAGGAACAAACTGGCGCCCTCCCCTCCATTCGCGCCTGCCAGCAAGCCGAGCAGGAACGAGCCGGTCAAATTGATGCCGAGCGTTGCGCGCGGAAGAATAGAAGGAAACCTCCGATTGACCCACAGGCCAATGCCATAACGCGCGCAAGCGCCAAAAAAACCGCCGGCGGCGACAAGCAGCAGCTGCACGATCGTCACTTCGCAACCCCTCCCGCGCCCGCTCGCCGCGCAAGCGGCCGGTAAATGGCAGACCCGCCCCATGCGCAAGCCAGCCCGCCTACGACGCTCAGCGCGACATATAAGCCCGCCGTCTCGATCTCGCCGTCCCGAAACAGCTCCATCGTCTCCACGCTGAACGTAGAGAACGTCGTGAACGAACCGATCAGCCCCGTGGAGATGCCCGCGCTCAGCCATGCCGGCATTCCGGGCCGGGCCGCCGTCCATGCGGAAAGCCAACCCAGCGCGAGGCAACCTGACATATTGACTGCAAAGGTGCCGAGCGGGAAAGGCGACGACCAGCCGGCATGGACCCAAACGCCCGTCATATACCGAAGCAAGGCGCCCGCCATGCCGAACAAACCAACCGCCCATCCCTTCATCCCGGCCACCCCCGCATTCCCCCCGTTAACAATAAATAAACTCCTACCAACGGCTACAAGAAGTACGCTGGTAGGAGTCATCAGCCCGAAAGACGATTCGGGCAGGCGAAGCTCCATCGCCTATGGATATTCATCATTGTAGCTTACCGGATTTTCATCCGTCAATCCGCCGCCATTCCGGCGGCGCATGTCATTCGCTGCCAAGCAGGCGCAGCAACCTGCCGGGACGGCGGGTCGTGATGGCGGCGATGCCCAAGCCGATCAGCCGCTTCATCTCGTCCTCGTCATTCACGGTATACGCCGAGATCGGCAAACCCATCTCATTCGCCCGCCGGACGACGGCTTCACTGCATGTCGCGTGATTCAGGTTCAGGCCGTGGTAACGATGAGCGGCGGCATACTCACATATGCGCTGCGCGAACAACTCTTCCCCTTCGTCCTCCGGCAAGCGCGACGGCGCATTCCACATCGCGCGGATGTCGGGATAGCGCGCCGGCAGCCCGTCCGAACAGCCGGTCGTGAACACGTGATCCTGCGCGTCAAGCTGGCGGACCAGCTTCATCGCCGGGTCGATCGCCGCCTCCGACTTCAAATCCAGATTCACGAGCAAGTCGGCAGAGACAAGCTCGCGCAGAGCGTCCTCCAGCCTGACGAGTTCATGAGCGGCATCGTGGCTGCTGAGCCGGGCGCGAGTCTCGGGCCGGTTCAATTGTTCATAGGTGCATTCCGCCAGGAGCGGCGAATCATCGTGCAGCAGGATGGCGGTGCCGCCCTTGCACACGTGCACGTCCACCTCCACGATCGCCGCTCCCGAAGCGATGCCTTCCAGCAGCGACGACCAGGAATTGTCCGGCGCCGCGCCGCAGCCGGTATGCGCCGCCGCCAGCGGCCTTGCGGTCCGCGTCATGCCTCTTCACCTGTCGCCAGCCGTTCCAGCGGTTGATGATGGCCGTAGAACGTCGGTTCTCGCTTCACCGGAGCAGTCCACTTGACGGCATTGCCGATCACTCGCAGGACGTTCGCGTTATGATAGGTCGGATACGATTCGTGTCCGGGCCGGAAGTAGAAGATACGCCCTTGCCCCCGGCGGTACGTGCAGCCGCTGCGGAACACTTCGCCGCCGGCGAACCAGCTGACGAAGATCAACTCGTCAGGCACGGGGATGTCGAAGTGCTCGCCGTACATCTCCTCTTGTTCCAGCTCGAAATAAGGTCCGATGCCTTCCACGATCGGATGCGAAGGATCGACGACCCACAGCCGCTCCTTCTCGTCCGCCTCCCGCCACAGCAGGTCGCAGGACGTGCCCATCAATTTGCGGAACAGCTTGGAATGATGGCCGGAATGGAGCACGACGAGTCCCATGCCCTGATGAACCCGACTGCAAATGCGGTCGACCACGTCGTCGCGGAATTCCTTGTGCAGCGCATGTCCCCAATAGACAAGCACGTCCGTATCATCCAGCACCGCCTGCGTCAGTCCATGCTCGGGCTCGTCGAACGTGGCGGTCCGGATGGCCAGCCCCTCTTGTCCGATGCCCGCGGAGATCGCGCCATGAATGCCCTGCGGGTAAATCTTCGCGACATCCGGCCGCGAACGCTCCCGCTCATATTCGTTCCATATCGTCACACGGATCATCTTCAGCACCCCGTTCGTTCAGCTCAATTTTCCGATTGGCCCTTCCATGATTCCCTGCTTACTTGCCTGCTTCCTTGCCCGCCTGCCTCATCACGCCATCTTCGGCTGCATCCAGGATCATCTGCATCACATGCTGATTGCGGTAGCCGTCCATGAGCGTCGGATAACAGAACGAAGGCTTGTCTTCGAGTCCGTCGACGAAATCCTGAAGCAGTGTCGTCATCCCGGATGCATCCAGGTGGATCGTCTGTTCGATCAATTCCTGCGAAGCGCCGCTGCGTGTCGCAAGCCGCACTTCATTCGGCCGTTCGACAGCGATGCTGGCAGTACCGAGATCCCCGTAGAGGGTCACATTGAATTGATTGTTCGTGCCGACCGCGTTCTTGTGCGTGTGGAACGTCGCCATCACGCCGCCCTCGAGCACGCCCTGGAATCCGGCAAAATCGTCGACGTCGACTTTCTCGGGCCGACCTGTGCGCGGATCGGTCCGCTGCTCGATGAAAGTGCTCATCATCGCCGTCACGCATTCGAATTCGCCGACGAAGAACCGGGCAGCATCCACCATATGCGAGCCGATATCCGCCAGCACGCCGGAACCGGCAACCTCCTTGCTGAAGCGCCATGTATACGGATGGTTGAACATCGGAGCGTTCTCTTCCTGCAAATAATGCGCATGGATATGGCGAATCTTGCCGAGGCCGCCGCGTTCGATCAGCTGCTTCACATATTGAAAGCACGGTCTGTATCGGTACGAGAAACCGATCATGCATTTCACCGGCTTCTCCCGATACAACTCGTACAGACGTTCCGCCTCCTCGATCGTACGAGTGAACGGCTTCTCTGCGAGGATCGGCTTGCCTTGTTCAATCGCTGCTCTTACGACTTCATAATGGTAATTGTTAGACACCCCTGCAATGATGAAGTCGATCTCCGGATCCGCCATCAGCGCCTTGTAATCCGAATAACGCTTGCCGGGCGGCAGGCCCAGCCGGTCTCCGACACGCTCGACCGACTGCACATTGACGTCGCATACGGCGGCGACTTTGATATTTGTCGTTTTCGCGATGTTGCTCATGTGGTATTCACCAATGCCGCCAAGGCCGATGATCCCTGCTTGCCAGATGCGATTGTCCCTTTTGCCCATACGATCCTCCATGGTGGAACCGGAATTCCAAGCTGTTTGACAGGAATCCCTCTCCACGATTTTGCTCTCCACGATGATGCGATTCCGCCCGTCATCCGCGAGTACGCCCAGCTTGCGCATCAGCATGCGCACCGCCTGAGCGCCAAGCTCCGACGGCTGTAAATCCATGCTTGTCAGCGAAGGCGATGATTGGTCCATGATTGACATATCTCCGCAAATGACGAACAGGGAGATGTCTTCGGGCACCCGCAAATTCAAGTCCTTTAAGGCATTCATAACGCTGAAAGCCGTCCGGTCGTCGTCCGCGATGATCGCCGTGACCGGTTCCTTGCCGTTGCTTTGGCCAATCGCCTGCGTCGTCTCTTCATAGCCGTAATTCAAATATTCGCTTGTCATCAGGTCCGGCTTATGGCGAACGATCGCCGACTGCCGATCGATGCCGTGCGATGCCATCGCTGCCAAGAACGCCGCTTCGCGGTCCGTCGAGACCGTCATGTTCGCGCCTGCGTTCAGGAACAGAATGTTGCGATGGCCCCTGCCGGTCAAGTACCGGCAAATCTCCTGCATGATCTTCGCATTGTCGCTGTCGACCGTGTAAAAGTCTTCTTGCGTCGTATCGCGGCCGCGCCCTACCATGACGAACGGAATTTGACCCAATTCCAGCAGGTCCACCCGCTCGTCATCTTCCGTCGGGCTCATGACGATCGCTCCGTCGATCGGATAGCTCGCCAGCGATTGCGTCTTGATCTCCTGCTGCGGCATTGTGTCGAGCAGCACCCGATAGCCGTAATACGAGGCTTCCAAGATGACCGCATTGATGAATTGGTTATGGAAGACGCTGAAGAAAAATTGGCCGTGCGGAATCGTGAGGCCGATCGCCATCGTCTTCTTGGTCACGAGGCTTCTGGCAATATGATTCGGCACGTAGTTCAAGGCGCGGGATGCACGCAGCACCCGTTCCGTCACTTCCTTGCTCGTCGGCCGCTTCTGACTGAATACGTTGGACACGGTACCTTTCGAAACGCCGGCCATTTGCGCTACATCGTCGATTTTGGCCACGGTCCTTGCCTACTTCCTTTCAAGAATGGTTGGCTTTAAGCTGCGCATCCAGCTTCTCCGCCAGCTCGATCAGTTCCATCGGATTTTGAATCGTATAATTCGGCATTTCCGATTTATCCGCAGGCTCCTTCGGATACCGCGGCGTCCAGGCCAGATGCACGCTCATAATGCCCATCTCGTTCGCACCCTTCACATCCCTGCTCAGATTGTTGCCGACCATAATGATCCGCTTGCAATCTTCGGGCTCCAGATCGAGCGCGCCGAGCGCCGCCTTGAACATGCGCCGGTCCGGCTTCTGCGTCTTGAGCTGCTCGGAATAGATCAACGTCTCGAAGCAGTCGATGACGCCGTTCTGCGACAACAGATTTTTGAACGATTGCGCCAATCCGTCGGCAACGATCGCCAGGCGAAATCCGCGTTCGGCGAGCGTCTTCACCATCGTATCCGCGCCGGGGATGAAGTCGCCGTGAATGACCACGCCGTGCTCGTCGCGGATTTCCGTTCCTTCGTCGATGATCGTATCTCCGCAATCCAGAAAAATAATCAGTTCTCTCATGGGTGTCCCTCCGCTGCTGCTATTGTTTGTACGCCTTTCAGTTGCAGTTCCTCCGCATAGTGGCATGCGGCATAATGGCTGTCCGCGACCTCCCGCAGCTGCGGCGATTCCGACTTGCACTTGTCCGTCCTGTACGGGCAGCGCGGATGGAAATGGCAGCCGCTCGGCGGGTTGGCCGGATTCGGCACTTCGCCTTCCAGGATGATGCGCTTCATCTTCGCATCGGGGTCGGGCTGAGGGACAGCCGACATCAAAGCTTCCGTATAAGGATGCTTGGGCTCCTTGAACATCAACTCGGCAGGCGCGAGTTCGACGATGCGCCCCAGATGCATGACCGCCACCCGATCGCTGATATTGCGGACGATCGATAAATCGTGCGAGATGAAAATATAAGTGATCTGAAGCTGTTCCTGCAGGTCTTTAAGCAGGTTAATAATTTGTGCCTGAATAGAGACGTCCAGCGCGGAGACAGCCTCGTCGCACACGATCAATCTCGGATTCGAGATGAGCGCCCTTGCAATGGCGATCCGCTGTCTCTGACCTCCGGAGAACGCATGCGGGTAGCGCTTCAAGAAACTGACGTTCAGTCCCGTCTTCTCCGCGATGGCTTCTACCTTATCGTCCAGTTCCGATTTGCTCAGCTTGAAATTGGCGATGAGAGGCTCGGCAATGATGTCATAGACGCTCATACGCGGACTGAGCGAGGAATAGGGATCCTGGAAAATCATCTGGATATCCTTGCGCAGCTTCTTGAATTGCGGACCTTGCGCCTGCAGAAAATCCGTTGGTTCGCCCTCTTCCGGATAATACATCACTTTCCCGGAAGTCGCGCTCATCCCGCGAACGATGCATCGGCCGAGCGTCGTCTTGCCGCAGCCGGACTCGCCGACGATGCTGAGCGTCTCTCCTTCGTTCAGCGTAAACGAGATGTCGCTAAGCACCTTCACCGGAGCAGGCTTGCGGAACCAGGAAGCATTCTTGGCTTTAACTTCGAATTGTTTGTTCAGGTTGACGACTTCAATAATCGGTTCTGCCATGCGTTACTCACCTTCCTCCCGGTCCGTATACAGGAAGCACCGCACCTTATGGTTGTCGGATATCTGGGTATTCGGCACGCTGCGCTTGTTGCATACGCCTTCGATCCGAACCGGGCAACGATCATAGAAGCCGCACATTGGCGGCATGTTGACAGGGAGCGGAACCGAGCCCTCGATCGACTCCAGCCGCTCGCTCTTGTTGCCTCCGAGCCGCGGCATCGAACGCATCAAGCCTTTCGTGTACGGATGCTTCGGATTGCTGAAGATTTCCTTGACGGTTCCCTGTTCGACGATCTTGCCCAAATACATGACCGCCACCTCATCGCACATCTCCGCGATGATGCCCAGGTCATGCGTGACAAGCAGGATCGCCATGCCGAATTCCTGCTGCAGCGACTTCATCAACTCCAGCACCTGAGCCTGAATTGTCACGTCAAGCGCGGTCGTCGGCTCGTCGGCGATGAGCAGTTCCGGGTTGCACGACAGCGCCATCGAGATCATCGCGCGCTGCCGCATGCCGCCGGAAAACTCATGCGGAAACTGATCGAAGCGCTTCTCCTGGTCGGAGATGCCGACTTTGCTCAGCATGTCGAGCGTAATGGCTTTCGCTTCCTTCTTGTTCTTCGTGCGGTGGATCAATACGGCTTCCATGATCTGGTTGCCGATCGAATACATCGGCGAGAATGCGGTCATCGGCTCCTGGAAGATCATCGAGATCTTCCGGCCGCGTATTGCGCGGATCTCTTTGCCGCGCGGGTTGAGCGACAACAGATCGACCGATTGATTCGATTTCCCTTCGGAGGAGAAGTATTCGATCTGGCCGGACGTCTCGCATTCCTTCGGATTGATGGCCATGATGGCCCGGCTCGTCAAGCTTTTGCCGCAGCCCGACTCTCCGACGAGGCCGAGCGTCCGGCCTTTGCGGATTTCGAAATCGACGCCGTCCACCGCTTGCATGACCCCATTGTCCACCTGAATCTGGATTTTCAAATCCTTGACGGACAGAAGGGGCTTATCGGACAGTGTTGTCGCCTGTGTCATCCCTCGGTTCCCCTCGATTCATCTTAGGTTAGAAATTAACGTTTGTACGGGTCCGCAGCGTCGCGCAAGCCGTCACCCATGAAGTTGAAGGCCATGACGGTCACGACGACGGAGCCGAGCGGAATGAGCTTCCACGGATACAGTGATACGTTCTCGATCTTCTGGGCTTCCTGCAGCAGCACGCCCCAGCTGGTCGCGGGCGAGCGGATGCCTAGGCCCAGGAAGCTCATTGTCGTCTCACCCAGGATCATCGCGGGGATCGCGAGCGTCGTGGCGACGATCAGATAGCTGAGGAACCCGGGCAGCAAGTGGCGAACGATGATTTTGGAATCGCTGACGCCTGAGATTTTCGCTGCCAGGACGTAATCTTCATTCTTCAGTGAGAAAAATTTACCCCGTACGACCCGCGCCAGATCGGTCCAGCCGATCAAGGCCAGGATGATAACGATGTAAAAGTACATCGTAACGACGGGAATGCGAGGCGGGATCGCTGCGGACAACGCCATCCAGAGCGGGATCGTCGGGAACGAACGGATGATCTCGATGATCCGCTGAATCACGGAATCGAGCCAGCCGCCGAAGTAACCGGATACGCCGCCGATGACAATGCCCAGGACGAAGCTGATGCCTACGCCGACGAGCGGGATGCTAAGCGAAATCTGGCTGCCGAGTATGATCCGGGAGAACAGGTCGCGCCCCATGCTGTCCGTGCCGAACAGGAACAGCCTGCCGGGCTGCTCTACGCCGAACAGATGGATGTCCGTCTTGAACAGGCCAAGAAACTTATACGGTTCCGCTTTTACGAAAAGTTGAAGCTTATAGCGAACCTCGGGATCCGACTGGAATATTTTTCGCATCGTCTCCGGGTCGCGACCCGACTTCAGTCCGTAGACGAACGGCTGGATGTGGAACTTACCGTCGGCATCGACAAAGCGAATCGTCATCGGCGGCGCATTGACGTATTTGCTATCATAGCTTTCCAAGCTGTAAGGTGAGAGAAACTGGGCGAATATCGCGCCGAAATACAGCAGGCCAAGCACGATCATGCTGATACGGGCCAGCTTGTGCTTCTTGAAACGTTTGTAGATCAGCTTCCATTGCGAGCTGTATTCGATGTCGGTATTCGGGATAGGCTTGACGTCTGGAACCCTTTGTTTTCTGAATGCCGGGATGATTTTCATCTTCACGTTCCCCTGAATTCCGTTCGGATTTTTGGATCGAGCCATGCCAGCAATATATCGGAGATGAGCGTGCCCAGCACGGTAAGCAAGGCCATGAACAGCAGCCAAGTGCCGGCTAGATACATGTCCTGACCGAGCAGGGCGTTAAACATGACGGGACCTTGAATCTGCAAATTCAGGACGATTGCCGTGATCGTAGAACCTGTGAAAATATTCGTAAGCGACCAGCCGAGCGTACTGACGATCGGATTCAGTGCGGCGCGCGTCGGATATTTCAATAATATTTTTCCTTCGGAAAGCCCTTTGGCCCGTGCGGTAAGCACGTAAGGCTTGTTCAATTCGTCCAGCATCTGGCCCCGCATGACGCGGATCATGTCCGCCGTGCCGGCCAGACCGATAATAATGACGGGGATGACCATATGCTTGGCCAAGTCCTGTACTTTCGCCCATGACCAAGGCGCATTCACATATTCCTGCGAGAAGAGGCCCAGCAAGGGGTCTCCGAACCATGTATAGGACAGGAACATCAGGATGATCGCAAGCAGGAAGTGCGGCGTCGCCATGCCCAGGAAGCTGATGCCGGAGAAGATGTAATCGCCGGCGGAATATTGCTTCACGGCGGTATAGATGCCGACGGGAATCGCGACGAAGTACTGGAAAGCCATGGAGACGAGCGACACGACAAGCGTCAGCCCCATGTATTGCTTGATGACCTCCGTTACCGGTTTGTTGTAGTTGAAGGAAAAACCGAAATCGCCTTTGGTGAAAATCTTCTTCATCCAGATGGCATATTGTTCGAAGACCGGCCTGTCGAGACCGAGAGCGGAACGCATTTCGGCTTTGTCCGCATCGGTCATCACGTCGCCCATTTTCATCATTTGCGCCGAGTAGTTGGACACGTAGTCTCCCGGAGGCAGTTGGATAATGTAGAATACGACGACCGAGATGAAAAATACGACGGGGATGACGAGCACGATTCGTTTGACAATATAGGAAAGCATCCTACCCAATCCTCTCCGTAACCTTAGATACGGAAGGCAGCAATAGCGGGAAAAACGTCTTCCCGGCTATTGCTGCCGGCGTCCGTTACTTTTTGATGAAGAACTGCGCCGGATGAGCATGCCCGAGCGAGCGGAACTCGTCAGCCCATACCAGGTAATCCGGAACGTTGCGGATGTTGTTGTTGACCGTGATCAGTTGAGGCGTAGGGCTTGCGTAACCGATTAACCATTGGTTTTTCATGTGAAGCTTGTAAATTTCATTCGCCCACTGGTTGATCTCGTCGGACGTCTTCGATGCTTTGATCTTATCCCAATATTCGAGAATTTGGGCGACGTCGCCTTCCGGCTTCACGCCTTCTTTGCCGCCAGACTGAGTGTACAGACCGTACATGCCATACCACGGGGTCAACACCCGAAGCGGAACGAGCGCGTCCGGACGAAGCGAGACGTTCACGGCTCCCAGTGATTCTGTGTTGGCCGGAATCTGGTTTGCGTACTTCATTTCATCATGCGTCGCTTTATCCACGACTTTCACGTTGACTTTGATGCCAAGCGCTTCATAGTATTTCTTGATCAGCTCCAGGAACGCGCCGGTGTCGGTCGTATTCTCGATGAAGTCGATGACGACGTCTTTGCCGCTTGCGAACTGACGGAAATTGTCCTTGCCGCGCTTCGTCAAGCCGAGCTCGTCAAGCAACTGGTTCGCCTTGACCGGATCGTACTCCTTCCACTGGTCTTGCCATCCGTTCTGATAGCCGATCAGCCCTTCCGGCACGGCTGCCTGGACCGGGTCCGAGATGCCGTTCGTGACGATCTCGACGATCTCGCTGCGATCCGCCCCGATGGACAAAGCCTGACGGAACCGGATGTCTTGGAACAACCCGCGCATATCCGGATCTTCCGTTGTTTGGTTCAGCTGAACGGCGACGCCGCCAGGCGCCCAATCCGTCGTCAACCAAGGGATAACGCGGTAATCGCCCTTCTTCTCATTCTCTTTCAGTACCGTGAAGTCTTTCACGCCGAACCAGTTCAGGTTGAAATCGCCTGACAACGTTCCAAGCACCATTTGGCTGTCATCCTGAACCTTCGTGGCGACGATGCGGTCGATGTATGGCAGTTGGTTCCCTTCGAGGTCCGTCTTCCAGTAGTACGGATTGCGTTCCATGATGAACTGATCGCTCTCGGGATCGTTCTTCGCTACCCAAGCGCGCAGCGTCGGGATTTCCGGGCGGATCCAGTAGTAATAGCCTGTCGCTTGCCCGAACGATTTGATATCTTCGAAACCATATTGCTTGGCGATTTCAAGCGCTTTCGCATCGCCGACGAATTCCGGCAGGATCGTCTTCTGGTAGTGCGCCGGCGCAAAGAACCACTTGTTGTCGATCGCGACGCGCTCCAGGAACTGCACGCTCGGATACTTGTGCACGACTTTGAACGTGTAGTCGTCGACTTTGGTGATTTCGGCCATCGCCTTCTCTCCGGTTACCGGATCGACGGAATAGTAGGCGTCATACACTTTCTTGCCGAACGTTTCTTTCTGCAGCATGTGCTCCCAGTAGAAGATCACGTCATCGGCCGTGAACGGCACGCCATCCGACCATTTGATGCCTTCGCGCAAATGGATGATGTACTCGGTCGAGTCGGCGTTGACTTCATAGCTCTTGGCGACGTTCGGCTCGACGCCGCTGCCATCCTTCTTGAACCGGAAAAGCGATTCCTCTGTCGGCTGCCCGACTTTCCACCGATCGCCGGATCCTTTCCATGGAATCCGCAGGTCTCCGCCGTACTGGCCGATTTCTTCAACCGTCGGCTCCACCATGATGTCCGTCTGCTTCGGCAAACGTTCAGCAAGCGGAGGCAATTTACCAGACTTCACAAGCTCTGCGAGCATCGGCGCTTCCTTGGCTTCTTCGGTCTTCGGCGCGTTAGAGGCCGACGCACTCGCTGTTTCCTTGACGTCAGGCGAACCGGACGGCTTATTCTTCGTTTCGGAACCGCTGGTACATCCCGAGATGATCATGGCCAATGCAATGATTGCGGCGAACAGAAATCGGAACGATTTCAAGCTTACCCCTCCATCATGTTCTGATAATTGGCAATATTCAGTCAAATACTTCATCATACGAACCTCTGTCGACCCCGAGCACACCTCCCAACTTCATTATTAAACCGGTTTATTGAATGCCAATAAAATAAGCGTTAACGGAAAGTCAAATCTCTTTTGATTTTCTGTCAACGTTTGTTAAACCGGTTTAATACCTTTGTAAAATAATAGCGCTTTTCCATGAAAAAATGTGAAAGCGCTTAACTGGTGTTAGATGCATCTTACAATGAAACCGCTTGTTTGGCAATACCCTGTTTGCGATTTTTTTAAGACTGCCTTCCCGCGTATCTCGCCCTCTCACTTCGCCGAAGTTTAGGTACTTTCAATGCACATTGACTGATATACGACAGAATGAGCCCATGACGGAATGGGGATAATTGGAACAGCAGCATTGCATATTGGCGAAATCCGGTCTTTACGCATGCCGATAATCGCCAATTATTTCGATTTCTAGGGAGGGGATGGACATTTCGTTGTTGCACGCGCAAGAGACGCTGGGCGTCACGATCGGGGTCGGATTCGGGATCGTCTCCCGCCTGTTGATGCTGAGAACGGATTACCGCCAATACCCGACTTACCCGCACGGCAAGATCATCCATATCTCGCTGGGCGTCATTGCCGCGGCGCTCGGCGCGGTCGCCGTACCGGCACTCATCAACAAAGATTATACGGCTGTCACCTTTCTCTCCCTCGCCGCCCAGCAATTCCGCGATGTACGCAGCATGGAACGCAGCAGCCTGACGAAAGTCGACGAAGTCGAGTTGGTGCCGCGCGGAACGAGTTATATTGAAGGCATCGCCATGATGTTCGAAGGGCGTAACTACCTCGTCATCTTCAGCGCGTTCGCCGCTTCGTTGTGCAGCATCAGCTTTGCTTGGTATTGGGGAATTCTCGCAGGCTTGTTGTCGCTCGTCGTGAGCAGGTTGTTTCGTTCCGGCAAAAACGTTGGCTCCTTCGCGGAAGTAGAGTCGGCAGCCGTCAAGCTGGACGGGCCAGATCTGTACGTGGACTCTGTCTATATCATGAACATCGGCCTCGATGCGGACAGGCAAATCATCCGGGAGCACGGTCGCGGCTTGCTCGTCAAACCTCGATCGATGAATGCCAAAGTAACGCTCGCGAACTTGGGCCAGCGTCAGGCGATCTTGCACAACCTGTCGACAATTCTCGGCGTTTATCGGGACTCGGGGGAACCGCTGCTCCAGCCGCTTGCCAAGCTGGATCTGAACAACGGGAATCTTGCGGTGTTCTATCTGCCGCTGGATCAGGATCAAGACAAGGCGATCGAAGTGCTGAAGCACGTACCCGTACTGGAAAATGCCGTACGATTGCCGTCCAAAGCCGCCAAGAAAGGAGGCTGAACGCGTGCCTGCCAAGATAGCGGCGATTATCGCCCTGCAAGCAAACAACGTTGGCGGAGGCGCCCCCATCTTCGTTGCGGAAACGAAAGAACAGCAGCAACAGGTCGCCTTCACGCTGGAGAAAATATTGGATGCCGCCGCCCATGAACTGAACGACGGCATCATCATTCTCGTCCATCATTAACGGAGGCCGTCGTCGTCCATCATTGCCGCCCCTGTCCATCCTTGTCCGGGTCGGCTAGCGCAGCCGTCGCCGCTTCCACGAGGTCGTCGAAGAAATCGTCATCGGTCTCGATTGCTTGTTCCACTGTCTCAATGTCTTGCTCTTTTCCCGATTCACGCATGAAGTTGAGCGAATAATTCCAATCGTCCCATCGCTTGTCGCTCTGCAAAGTCAGTTCGTACGGCTGCGAGTGCCCTTCGACTTCGAATTGCACCCGTCCCAAGTACCCTTCTTGCTCGCTGTAGGACATTTCCGCATGAAGCAGTTTCTTTTTCAGCATCCGTTATCGTCTCCTTCTAGGCCATCGTCAAAATTATCGGTTCATGATCGGTTACGACGATCGTATGTTCGAACTGCGCCACATGGCTGCCGTCCGGACAGACGAGACCCCAGCCGTCTTCGGACTGTTCCACCCATTCGGCTCCCGTCGTCAGGAAAGTTTCCACGGCAAGCACACTTCCTTTCGCCAGCAGCCTTCCGTCCCGCGGATCTCTGAAGTTCAAAATATTGTCCGGCTCCTCATGCAGTCCCCGTCCGACTCCGTGACCGGACAGATTGCGAATGACATGAAATCCGTCGGCCGTCGCCTGCCGGTGAATTGCACGGCCGATCTGGTTGATCTTCGCGCCGGATTTCGCCTGCTCGATTCCCCGCTGCAGCGCGATGCGGGAGCTGCGAAGAAGCTTTTCCTTAACCGGAGAGTCATTCGGAGTCATGACGACGGTCCCGCCCGTATCGGCATAGTAACCGTCCAGCTCCGCCGAGACGTCGACGTTGACGATATCTCCAGGCTGCAAGATCGTCCGTTCGCTCGGAATGCCGTGCGCTGCCGTGTGGTTAAGGCTGATACAATTCGTACCTGGAAATTGATAAACATGACCGGGCGCGGGGGTTGCTCCGTATTGATCCAGCACCGCTTTGCCAACCCTGTCCAGCTCGGCCGTCGACATGCCCGGCTTTGCCCGCCTGAGCATTTCCTCCCGCGCCAAAGCGACGATTTTGCCGATGCGCCGCAAAGCGATCAATTGTTCATCCGAGCCGACAATCATCGTTTCATCCCCTTATTCCAAACTGCAAACTAACCTTATTATACAACAATGCTTTGAAATGCTTGACATGATACATAATGTATCATAAATTACATATGAGGCACCCTGATACGTTATTCAAGGAGTTATGTTCATGAAAATGGGAGAACGGCTCAGAGAATTGCGCCTGACGCGCAATCTTTCGCAAGAAGAAGTAGCGCGCCATATCGGCATTACAAGATCCGCATACAGCCACTACGAAATTAACAACAGACAGCCTGTCTATGAGACGCTGATCAAGCTTGCCGCCTTCTTCGACGTATCGCTCGACTATATCATCGGAGGCACCTGCGACAAAACTTGCAAGCCCGTCGATGTCGACCCGCACGAGACGAGGAAAATATGGCAATTGCTGCAGCACATGGACCGGGAACAGCGCAAGCAATCGATTCGGCTCATGAACGATTTGATCGCACAGGATGCCTCAGGCGCCGATACGAGTTAAAATCGTGCGCCGCAGTATTTAATCACATTAACGATCTGCCGCTGTCCCGGTATTCCTGTGGCGTGTGCTTCGTTGATTGTATTCGAGCACGACTTGACCGGTCGTCTGCTCCTAGGAAATCCATTTTCGCAGCCGTTACGCAGGCTCGGGTTCCCGGCGATCGTTCGGCTTCAGCGGCAGCACGATGCGGAATGCCCCTCCTCCGCCCGAATGGTTGTAAGCATTAATCGAACCGCCGTGCAATTCCACGATTTCCTTGGAGATCGCAAGACCGAGTCCGCTGCCGCCCGATGAGGAATGGCGCGATTTGTCCTTCTTGTAGAAGCGGTCGAAGAGGTAAGGCACATCTTCCGGCACGATGCCGCTGCCGCTGTCTTCCACCGTAATCTCGACCGTTCCGGCTTCCTTCGGGCAATGCAGGCAGATGCGAATCGAGCCGCCGGCAGGCGTGTATCGCGCCGCATTGAACAGCAGATTTTGGAAGACGCGATCCATCCGGCGAACATCGATCAAGGCCGGTTGCCCGCTGTCACCCGCCTCCGGAACTTCGCACGTCAATCGAATCCCGCGATTTGCGATATCCAGCCCATACATTTCTTCGAGCCTCTCCCGCCATTGGCCGAGCGTCAGTTCGACGCGATCCAGCACGACCTTGCGCGCTTCGAGCACCGACAATTCGAACAGGTCCTGGATCAGCTCGCTTAGCCCTTCCACCTTGGACAGCATCATGCGAATCGTGGCTTCGCGCCGCTCGCGGTCACTGATGACGCCGTCCCTCAGCGCCTCGAGATACCCTTGCAGCAACGTGATCGGCGTGCGCAGGTCGTGAGAAATATTGCTGACGAGCTGCCGGCGTGACCGCTCCATCCGTTCGAGCTCGAGATTGGCTTGCGCCAGCGTATCGTTCGTTTCGCGCAAGGCTTCCGTACGCTCCATGATCCGTTCTTCGAGCCGATTGTTCCATTGCTTCAACTCGGTGGACAGTTGCTCCGCACGTTCATAGGTTTGCGAATATCGCTGGGCGAGGATGTACGCGTTCATCATGATAAGGAACAGCAATCCGAACGGCACGAGATCGACCGAATGCCACCATCCGTTGTAGAACAGTATGTCGTTCAGCACGGTCAGCGCCATGACGGCCGCGCCAGTCAGCGCCGTCCTCGCGCCGTCGCGGCGCTTGACACCGCTGCGGATCAAGCCCGCTAAGATGATCGCGCATTGTGCCAGCACGTAGAGCTGATAGACGGGCAGCCAGCTCGTGAATGCCGCGGTGGGCAGGACGAGTGTCGCCGCGGCCAGCACGACGCCTGCGATACCGGCCGCCCGGACCCATCGTCTGCGGAATTCCTGCGGATACATCCGCTCGTAATACGCGAATGCCGACCATCCGCTGAACAGTAGGGCGATATATTCCATTCGCGTCGCTGTCTTCCAGTCCAGCCAAGTCAGCCATTGCACGAGAAACACTTCGTCCACGAGCCCCATGCGCAGAGCGACAAGCAGACACAGCCCGGCGAAGAACAGATTGGCCGGTTCCTTTCTTCTTAGCAAATACAACCCGAGATGGTACAGCCCGATCATGAGCAGGCAGCCGAAGACGATGAACTGCTCCGCTGTGCTGCGGGACTGCTGTCGGTCGATCTGCTCGGACGTGCCCATGATCAGATCGGTGCGAATGCCGCCCTGGCGATGGTCGTAATTACCGACGACAAGGCGCAGTTCCGTCACGGCGGCATCACCGTTCATCCATACAGTGCCCGGGTATTGTTCCGGCCGGATGGACCGCACGTTCGCGCCGAGCAGCCCGCGCGACAGGACCAACTTGCCGTCTACGTACAATGCATAGGCGGTAGAGATATTCGGAACCCGGATGGCAAGCCGGCCATTCGTCGTCTGATGGCGGACCGTCAGCCGATAGCTGCCGTATCCCGAGCCGTGCAGCGGACGGCCGTCGCCGGTCCGCGCCCTATTCCACGTGCCGGGCACTCGCAGCGTCGTTTCCTTGCCGGCGGAGCCTGCCAGCGACGACCCTAGCCAGGTGAAGCTCCATTGCCCGGCAAGCGGAACCGCGCCGTCGCGCTCCCATTGCCATTCTGTCAGGTCTAGCACGCCGTCCTTGGCCGTCGGATGCTGCTTGGCCGTGTGCGCCGCGCATCCTGTCGTCAACAGCAGCAACAGTAAAAATGCCGCGAAAAGTCGTATGCGATATTGGTTCATTGCGTCTTACGCCTTCTGTATCTTCAAGAAGGCTCTGTCGTATGCGCATCCCATGTTCTTAATCTCCTTAACTTTTACGATCGAATCCCGCAAATCCCCTTCTAGTATGGGAGGTCGCCACCAGCCTGTCAATTGCCGCCGGGCGGGTTTCCGGCGCGGAACAACCGATCATTGCCCGAACGGCGGCGAATTCGCTATAATGTAAGGTATTCGTTCGACATTGGAGCAGTTGGAGGGGAAAGTTGTGATAGGGCAATCGGCCCGCATTCTGGTCGTGGACGACGAGCAGGATATTCTCGATTTAATCAAATTGTATCTCGAGCGGGAACACTATATCGTCCACACCGCCTTGAGCGGAGAGGATGCCGTCCAGATGGCCCATGAGCACAAGCCCGATCTGATCGTCCTGGACATCATGCTCGGCAGCCTGGACGGCATTGAGGTATGCCGATCGCTGCGCACTGGAGAATTCGACGATGTGCCGATCCTGTTCGTCAGCGCGCGAAGCGAAGATCACGATATTATCACCGCGCTCGCCGAAGGCGGAGACGATTACATAACCAAGCCGTTCAGTCCGAGCCAATTGGTGGCGCGCGTCCATGCGCATATCAGGCGGCGGAGAATGCATGCCCGTTCGAAATCCGAGCCCGACGCATCGGCAGCCATACTGGCTTTTCCCGGACTTGAAATCGATTATCGCCAGCTCGAGGTCCGGCGCAATCATGAGAAGCTGATGCTCTCCGCGAAAGAATTCGAACTGCTCTCGGCAATGGCCAAGCAGCCGAACCGGGTATTCCCGCCAAGCGAGCTGTATCGGCACGTATGGCAATCGGACAGCATCGGGGATACGCGCACCTTGATGGTCCACATTAGCAACTTACGCAAGAAGATCGAGCTGGACCCGACGCGACCGCAATGGATACAGACTGTGCGCGGCTTCGGCTACCGGTTCTGCCCGGACGGCGGAGCAGGCGTTGCGGTCGCTTCCTGTGCGTGTACGGAAGCCCGCTCGATTTGATCTGACGATAAAGGATGTTGTCGACTTGATTCAGATGGCAAAAGATTGGCAGGATTACGAATTGATCGATACGGGCGGCGGCGAGAAATTGGAGCGCTGGGGACATGTCGTATTAAGGCGGCCCGACCCGCAAATTATTTGGCCGATGACGGCGGAGACGGAGCGGTGGAAGCAAGCGGACGGTCATTACCGCAGGAGCGCTTCCGGCGGCGGCAACTGGTCGTTCCGCCAGACGCTGCCCGAACGTTGGAGCATCGCCTACGGCCCGCTTAAATTCCATATCCGGCCGACCAATTTCAAGCATACCGGGCTGTTCCCGGAGCAAGCGTTCAACTGGCGCTGGATGATGGACAAGATCGAGCAGGCGGGGCGTCCGATCCGGGTGCTCAATCTGTTCGCTTATACGGGCGGCGCCACGCTAGCGGCGGCTTCTGCCGGCGCCGAAGTATGCCATGTGGACGCAGCGAAGGGCATGGTGCAATGGGCCAAGGAGAATGCTCAATTGTCCGGCCTCGGCGAGGCGCCGATTCGCTATATCACCGACGACGTGTTCAAATTCGTCGAGCGCGAGCAGCGGCGCGGCAGGCAATACGATGCGATCATTATGGACCCTCCCTCCTACGGGCGCGGCCCGGGCGGAGAAGTGTGGAAGCTGGAGGACAGCTTGTATCCGTTTCTGGAATCGTGCACGGCGATCCTCTCGGATCAGCCGTTGTTCGTATTGGTGAACTCGTACACGACCGGGTTGTCTCCTACTGTGCTGCATAATTTGCTGCACATGGCGTTTCGGCGCAAGCATGGCGGCACGCTGAATTGCGAAGAAATCGGCCTGCCAATCACCTCCAGCGGCTTGGTGCTTCCTTGCGGCATGTTCGGCAGGTGGGAACGGCATGATTAACCGGTATCGCTGCGGCGGGCGGCAGTTCGGCTCGGTCGGTGCGATCCTGCTGCTACTCGCCCTGACGCTGCTTGCTGCTTGTTCTGACAAAGCGCCGTCCGGCAGCGGACAGCCGGCTGTTCCGGGTACGGGTTCTCCTCCCGCTGCCGCGGAAACGCCCAGCTCTTCGCCAACGCCTACACCCGCTCAACCGCTTGTATTCGAGGCGACGCTGCTCGCGATCGGGGACATCATGGTGCACTCGCCGCAACTGCCCGCCTACCACGACGCGGACAGCGATCGCTACGATTTTACGGAATGGTTCGCACGCGTGGCCCCGATATTCCGCGAAGGGGACTGGGTTGTCGGCAACCTGGAGACACCGCTTGCAGGCGCCGACCTCAAGTATTCCGGTTACCCCCGGTTCAATGCGCCGGCGGAACTGGCCGATGCCTTGCGCGAAGCCGGCGTGCAGCTCGTCTCCACCGCGAACAACCATTCGATGGACCGCGGATTCGCAGGCATTCAGCGCACGCTGGAACATGTCAGGAAGTCGGGCATCGTCCCTTACGGCACGGCGGCATCCACGGAGGAAGCCGAGAGGCTCGTCACGACTGAACGAAACGGCATCAAGATGGGGTTTCTCGCCTACACGTACGGTACGAACGGCATTCCGATTCCGGCCGACAAGCCGTTCGCCGTCTCCCTGATCGATACGGATCGTATGGCCCGGGAGATCGGGCGGCTCCGCGAAGCCGGTGTCGATGTCGTGACCGTCTCCGTGCACTTTGGAGCGGAGTACCAGCGGCTTCCGAACGACGAGCAGCAGCGGATCGTCCGGTCGGCGATCGGCGCCGGTGCGGATATCGTTCTCGGCTCGCATCCGCACGTCGTTCAGCCCTATGACATCGTGAAAGTGTCTGCTCCGGACAGCTCACTGGGCGAGGAGCGCAGCGGTGTCGTCATCTATTCGCTCGGCAATTTCATCTCCAACCAGTCCGGCAATTGGAAGGATGTCGGCCTCATCTTCGGCGTACATTTGAAAAAAATCCAGCAGCCTGACGGCTCGTCCGTCACGACGTGGGAGCGCATCTCCCTCGTGCCGACATGGGTGCATATTGTCGGGCAAGGCCGCAATCGCCATTATACCGTGCTGCCTCTGCGCCAAACGCTGGAATCGCGCGACGACCCGACATTGAAGGATGCGGATTACGCGAGTATGCAGAAGATGCTGGACGGCATCGAGAAGCACCTGCATACGTACCAGAAAGGCTAAGCCCGCTGCGTTTGACAGCTTGCTTAGCCTTCTTTTCTTGATCATTCAGCATTTATAAGTTTCACGCCTTAAAGTTAACGGCACCGTCCTCGATGGGCGGTGAAGCCGTTTTTACTTGCATAACTTGATTTTTACTGCTGAACTATGCCCCTTGCACTTGTTCTTCCGCTTGAGCAGTTTCGGCCTGTTCCGCGTCAGCAACCGGTTTGTTTTCCCGCGTTCCGGCCACCTTGCCGATCAAGTAAGTGAGCAATTGCCGGTTATGCGACGAGATTCGATCCAACGAACGGCCTGCGATCTCGGTACGAACCCGCACTCCCCGCTCCACTTCGGACCTCCCTACATCCGTCATATGGATCCAGACGATCCTCCGGTCATGCTCGTCCCTGCGACGTTCGACGAGGCCAGCCTTCTCCATTCTGTCCAGCAATGTCGTGATCGCGGCCGGCGTCGTCTCGAGGTAAGGCAGCAATTCCGACGGTTTCATCGGCTCCTGCTCCTTCAGCAGTTCCAACACTTCCAGTTGGCCCATCGTAAGCTGCGGCGCCAGTTCGTATTCCATTTGCGCTTGCCAGTCTTTCGAGAGTTTCATCCATATTTTAACAAATTCTGCCGTTGGATCCGTCATCGAGATTTGCACCTCCCGAACCTTGCCTTCTCTTTTATTATACTCGGCGGACTTGTCGAAAGATAGTTTAATACGATTAAATATTTACGACACAAACCGGCTTGTACCCGAACCAGGCGACAAATCCTAACATATATTGGGAAGTCGGATGGATGAATCCTGACGAATCGGGAGGTGGCTTCGCACGATGTCTGAAGAAAAAATCCGCATGATCGGCCGCATGGCGATGAACGCCGGAATAATAGAAGACCCGCAGTGGCTCGACCGGCTCGAAGAGCCCGTGCCCCTGTGGGTCGTATTGGATATGCTGCTGCGCTGGATCGATCGAAGCGATCCGCCCGTCGGGCCTTACGATTGATCTTTGCGTTCCGGGATCGGCAGCGGCTTCGCGAACGCTTCGGCGATCGGATCGGCACGGTCGGCCTGGGCGACCAACTTGCCTTGCGATCTGCGGTCATCGATCGGCGCAGCTTCCGAGAGGAATTCCCCCAAGACGTGTTGACTTGTAACGGTGGACAGCAAGACCGCATCTTTCACATGGAACGCGGCGATCAGCCGGGTGCCGTTCGGGCGCACGCGCTTGCCTTCCTTGAATTCGAACGTCTGAATCCCTTTGCCTCCACGTCCTTGCAGAGGATAATCGAGCAGAAGCGAACGCTTGGCATAGCCGTAGTCGGACAAGACGAGCACTTCTCCTTCATCCCCGGCCACGGACAGCGCGTCGACGAGCGCATCGTTGTCCTTCAATTGCATGCCCCGCACGCCGCCGGCAACGCGGCCTTGCAGACTGACCTCCTCCTCGGTAAAGCGGATGCTCATACCAAGCTCGGAAACAAGCAGCAGATCTTCCGGTGTGTCGCTTCTGAATACTTTCACGACTTCATCACCGTCTGCCACTTTGCACGCGGCGATCGCCATGTTGCGATTGGTGGCATATTCAATCAGTGTTGTCCGCTTGACTTGCCCTCTTCGCGTTACGAAGACGAGTGCCGGGCCGATTCCGGTTGCTTCAGTCGATGGCTCCTCAGGCGGGACAAGTTCTGCCGGCTTCACCGGGATGACGGACACGATTCGGTCGTCTTTGGCCATCGGCAGCACGTTCACGATCGCGGTCCCGGTGTCCTTCCACTTGAATTCCGGGATTTGGTGAACAGGCAGCAGGAAATATTGGCCCTTCTGCGTGAACAACAACAACGGATCGATCGTGCTGACCCCGAGGCTCCATCTGATCGCATCGCCTTCCTTGACGCCCGCGCTGTCAAGCTCCCCGCCGGAGCGGGTGAACGAAAGCAAGCTGGTCCGCTTCACATATCCGCCGCGGCTGATCGTTACCAGCACGTCCTCCGCGGGCACCGTCACTTCCAGGTTGACCTTGATTTCTTCGACTTCCCCCTGGATGGCTGAGCGCCTGTCGATACCGAACTTGTCACGGATTTCCGTCAATTCGTCCTGGATCACCTTAAGCAGCTTGCGGGGGCTTTCCAAAATGGCTTGCAGCTGCGCGATCTTTTTGTTCGTTTCATCCAGTTCCTTCTGCAACTGCGTAATTTCAAGGTTTGTCAATCTGTATAGTTGCAACGTCAGGATGGCATCGGCTTGACGCTCCGTAAACCCGAATTTTGCTACCAGGTTGTCCTGCGCGTTCTGCCGGTTTTTCGACGCTCTGATCGTCTCGATGACCGCATCCAGAATGTTCAACGCCTTGACGAGTCCTTCCAACACATGCGCACGGTCTGCCGCCTTATCCAGATCATACTGCGTCCGGTGTGTCACGACTTCCTTCTGGTGCTCGATGTACGCTTCCAGCATCGTTTTAAGGCCGAGCTGGCGAGGCGCTTTGTTGACGATCGCAACCATGTTGAAATTGTAAGCAACCTGCAGGTCCGTCTTCTTGAACAGGAACGCGAGAATACCTTCTGCGTCCGCATCTTTCTTCAGTTCGACCACGATCCGAAGTCCGTTCCTGCCGCTCTCGTCCCGTACTTCCGCGATTCCTTCGACTTTCTTCTCCAACCGCAAATTGTCGATGGCAAGCGCGAGCTTCGATTTGACGACCTGGTACGGAATTTCGGTAATGACGATCTGCTGCTTGCCGCCGCGCATGTCCTCGATCGCGGTCTTGGAGCGGACGTAGATGCGTCCTTTCCCCGTCTCGTACGCTTCGCGAATGCCCTCTTCCCCCATGATGATGCCGCCGGTCGGAAAATCGGGGCCTTTAACGATCTGCATGAGCTCGCCGGTGGACATGGCCGGATTATGCATGACCGCGATGCAGGCGTCGATCACTTCCCGCAAGTTGTGCGTCGGGATCTCGGTGGCGAATCCGGACGAAATGCCGCTGACTCCGTTCACGAGCAAATTCGGATAGCGAGACGGCAGCACCACCGGTTCTTTCGTGGAATTGTCGAAGTTATCCTTGAACAGCACCGTCCGCTTCTCGATGTCTCGCAGCAATTCCATCGCGATAGCGGACAATCGTGCCTCCGTATAGCGCATGGCGGCCGCCGGATCGTCGTCCATCGAGCCCCAGTTGCCGTGTCCGTCCACGAGCGGATGCGCCATCTTCCAAGGTTGCGCCATCCGCACCATGCCCTCGTATATCGAAGCGTCGCCGTGCGGATGGTAGTTGCCCATGACGTCTCCGACTGTCTTCGCCGATTTGCGGTAAGGCTTGTCCGGCGTGTTGCCGGCATCGTACATCGCGTACAGAATCCGCCGCTGCACCGGCTTCAGCCCGTCGCGCACGTCAGGTATCGCACGGTCCTGAATAATGTATTTGGAATAACGCCCGAAGCGGTCGCCGACAACCTCCTCCAGATACGCCGGCAAGAAGTTCTCCAATATGCTCACGTCACTTGCCCCCTCCTATCCTCTACTGCACATCGCTTGCTTAATGCCATTAATGAAATAGACTTATCTCGCCCTTCTTGCTCTTATCTTCTACATGGGCGGTGGAGATCAGGAATTTCCCACGTTTCCGCTCTCCCGCCAAACTACATGCCTCGGGCTTAAGCGTCCAAGAGACCCTTATTTCACGAAACAGCGGGAAAATCGAGGTAATAAGGGTCTTTCAGACGCTTATTTCCGAAGAATCGGTTCAAAATCATCTTCCAATCCCTTTTTTCTACTCAATAAGAGTCATTTCGACTCTTATTTGCCCATTTTCGTCGGAAATTACTCCAATAAGGGTCTTTCAGACGCTTATTCCGCTTCCGCCCGGCCCGAACTCCTTACAGCCTTTAGCTTTGCCTTTAATCTTTAACCTTTAGTTTTTAGCCTATTGCCATTAGCTAACCATACCTATCCTCCCAAACTCCACCAACTTCCCACCAAACGCTCTCCAAGCTGTCAATGCTGGAGTCCAGAGGGCGCAGCACCTTTGGAATCCCCCTCCCAGGTGGGAGGGGGACTTAGGGGATGGGACGGAAAACCCCCGCCGGTAGGCGGAAATCTTTCGTGCTGTGCACATCCCCGCCGTTAGGCGGTAATCCATAGAACATGGTCGGAAAACCCCGCCGGCAGGCGGAATCCCCTTAGTTCAGGGCTGGGGTGTGTCCTCATACTCCGTAAAGTCCACATTCTCAATAATCCACCGTTTGCGCGGGTCCACCTTGTCCCCCATCAGCGTCGACACACGGCGCTCCGCCTTGGCGGCGTCGTCAATCTGCACTTGCAGCAGCGTGCGCGACTCATAGTTCATCGTCGTCTCCCACAGCTGGTCCGGGTTCATCTCGCCAAGCCCTTTATACCGCTGCAATTCCGCATTTTTACCGATTTCCTTCAAATAGTTCTGCAACTGCTCGTCCGTCCAGGCGTACCGCACCGTCTCCAGCTTGCCGGACTTGCGCGAGATCTTGTACAGCGGCGGCTGCGCGATGAATACGCGGCCAGCGTCGATCAGCGGCTTCATGTACCGATAGAAGAACGTCAGCAGCAACACCTGGATGTGCGCGCCGTCCGTATCGGCATCAGTCATGATGATGATCTTCGCGTAATTGCATTCATCCACGTCGAATTCCGAGCCGATGCCCGCGCCGATCGCGCTTATGATCGCTTTATACTCGTCATTCTTCAGAATGTCCAGCAGCTTCGCTTTCTCCGGATTCATCGGCTTGCCCTTCAGCGGCAGGATCGCCTGATGCTTCGAATCGCGCCCCTGCTTGGCCGAGCCGCCGGCCGAATCGCCTTCCACGATGAACAGCTCGTTCTTCGTATAGTCCTTCGACTGCGCAGGCGACAGCTTGCCGCCGAGGCTCGGACTGTCGCTGCGCTTCTTGCCGCTGCGCACTTCCTCGCGCGCCTTGCGCGCCGCTTCGCGCGCTTTGGACGCCTGCACCGCCTTGCGCACGAGCATCCCGCCCGCCTGGGGGTTTTCTTCCAGGAAAACGGCCATCTTCTCGGATACGACGGCGTCGACCGCGCTGCGCGCCGAAGCGCTGCCGAGTTGGTCCTTCGTCTGCCCGACGAATTCGACGTCCGACATCTTGATGTTAATAACGGCCATCATGCCCTCGCGCAAGTCGTTGCCTTCGAGGTTCTTCTCTTTCTCCTTCAACTGCCCGGTCTTGCGCGCATACTCGTTCATGACGCGGGTGTACGCCGTCTTGAAGCCGGTCTCGTGCGTACCGCCGCCGCGCGTCGGAATCGCGTTGACGAATGAAGCGATCGTCTCGGTATAACCGTCGTTATATTGCAGCGCGACCTCGACTTCAATTTCGTCTTTCTCCGCCACAAAATGAATGACCTCGTGCAGCACCGTCTTGCCATCGTTCAGGAACTGGACGAATTGGCGCGCGCCGCCTTCATAGTGGAACTCTTCCGATTGGTTGCTGCGCTTATCGGTCAGCGTCACCCTGAGGCCGGAATTCAGAAAAGCGATCTCTTGCAGCCGCTCGGCGAGCGTATCGTAGTTCAGGCCGATATGGCCGTGGAACACGCGGGCGTCCGGCTTGAACGATACCTTCGTGCCCGTCTTATTCGTATTGCCCGTTACTTGCAGGCCGGTGACCGGCTCGCCCACATGCTCCTTGCCATTTGCGTCCGTCCATGTTTCAAAGCGCATTTTATGTACTTTGCCATCGCGGTAAATTTCCACTTCCAACCACTCCGACAGCGCGTTCGTCACCGATGCCCCGACGCCGTGCAAGCCGCCGGACTTCTTGTATCCGCCGCCGCCGAACTTGCCGCCCGCATGCAGAATCGTATAGACGACCTGAGGCGTCGGGATCCCGGTCTTGTGCATCCCGGTCGGGATGCCCCGGCCGTTGTCGGTTACCGTGACCGAATTGTCGGCATGAATCGTCACATCGATCCGCGAGCAAAATTTGGCCAGATGCTCGTCCACCGAGTTATCGATAATTTCCCACACCAGATGATGCAGTCCCGACGAAGTTGTGCTGCCGATATACATGCCCGGCCGCTTGCGAACCGCGGTCAATCCTTCCAATACTTGAATATCGTCAGCGCCGTATGCTGCGCTTGCCTGCGCCGCGCTATCCGCGAACAGATCCAATTGCTCGGTCACCGTCCGTCCTCCTATCTTTCTCTCTCTTGTCCCGCACATGCGCCAACATCGCTACGCCGCAGCGACGCCACGTGCGCCTTCGATCTATTTTAGTGCAAAAAACCGCTTCTGTACAATACGCATTACAGGCAGCTTTGGGCAGAAATTCGCAATCCGCCCGGCGCGGCGCTTCGCTCTTTTATCAATATTATAGCACGAATGGTTCCTTTCCAAGCCGGCTTCTCCCGCCTAGGCCTGTCTTCATGAGTGTACCACGTTATGTTCGGCTTTGGGCCGAACGCATGCCTAAACCACTATACAATCGCCGGAAAACGCTGTCAAATCCATGCACTTTCAGTACCATAAACAAACTTAAGCATTCAAAAGCGACAGGAACACGATATAGATGAAGCGACAACAAATCCGAACCCCGAGTGGAAATGAAGACAGAAGGATAAGGATCGGTGTCCAAACACAACGTTTTGATTGTAAATAACGAGGAAGTTCTGCGCGCTCCGGTTGCACTCCATCTGGGAAATGCGGGGATATCCGTACGCTAGGCCGATTCAGGCTGCTCTGCCTTAAAGAAGATAGCAAAGTGCACGGGTTCGGCCTGGGCGCAGACGATTCTTCGGAGGGAGCGAACTCGGCGTGCTGACGGTGTTTACCGTTGAACTGCCGCGGACTCCGCGACACGATGATTGACCATCAATCGGCGGCTGTTCACTGCAAGATGTCCTGCTTCGTAAAGACGCCGAACGCCACGACAAGTCCGGCAATCGCCCAAACCCCCAATACGGCCAAGGAAAATCCGAGCGTCATGCCCTCGATCGGAGGCGGCGTCCCTTGCAGATACGTTGTCAATTGCAGATTCACGTTGAACAAATATTTGGCGCTGTGCCACGACGAAGCCATGTTCGTCAGGATCGCACCCGCGATGATCGCCGCCATCATCGTGACGAAGCTGGCCGCTGTACTGCGCACGAGTACCGATACCATCAGAGCCAGAATCGCCACCGTCATGGAAGCGAACCAGATCAATCCAAGCTGCATAAGCAAGTATATAGCCTGGGAAATCGCATGAACCGACGCCGTTTCGACATTCGATCCGCTCACCTGGAAGCCGACGAAGATCGGCGCGCCCCATCCCTTGTAGCCGAACACCAGACCGGAAATCAAGTAGCACAACGCCGTCGTCGTCACGATAATCAAGGAGACATAGAGCGTCAATGCGATCAGCTTCGACAACAGGATGCGCCATCGTCTGACTGGCCTTGTCAGCAACATTTTGATCGTTCCGGACGAGCGTTCGCCCGATACGAGATCCGAGGCGATCGCCAGCACCATGAGCGGAATGAACATCGTCACCGCGTTGTCCATGAACCCGCGCGTGAACGAGACGGCGTCCGGCGTATTCGGATTGATGTCATGGTCCAAATAATACTGCAGCTGCTGCACGAGCGCCCGCCGCCATTGTTTCCATTCCTCGGGAATCCTGTCGCTGCCGAGCGACCGCGTGTTGTCCGTGATGCGCGTTTGAAGCTCCGCCCGCCAGTCTCCATTGAACTTCTCCTGGCTGTTCTGCGATATTTTCATTTGGGCGTAGACGAACACCGGGATCAGGATGAGCAAAATGAGGACGATGACCGCGAACCGCCGTTTTTTCCACACTTTGATCATTTCATTGTGCACGAGCGCCAGCAAATTAGCCAATGCCTTCACCCTCCGTCAATCCGAGAAATAAGTCTTCGAGCGACGGAGACACCCGCTGCACCGCCATGACGCCAATGCCTGCCGATACGAGCCTCGCAACGATGTCCGGAATCGCCGATTCGTCCGTTACCGTAACGATCGCGCCCGGCAGCCCGGCCATGATCGATTCCTCGATGCGGTGACCGTCGTCTCCAACGATGCGCACCGCGCCATCCGCCTCCAGCTGCGCGCGGCCTTCCGCCGGTCGGTTCAGCTGCCAGAGCGTATACGTCTCCGCCTGCGAGACGAGTGCATTCACTTCGCCGACCGCGATCACCTTGCCATGCGCGATGATGGCGACGCGTTCGCACATCAATTGAATCTCACTGAGAAGATGGCTGGAAATGAACAGACTGAGGCCCTCCCCCGCCAATCTGCGAATGAAAGCCCGCAGTTCCTTGATCCCGAGCGGGTCCAGTCCGTTCGTCGGCTCGTCGAGAATGAGCAGCTTGGGCTTGCCGAGCAGCGCTTGGGCGATGCCGAGCCTTTGTCGCATGCCGAGCGAGTACGTTTTGACTTTATCGTGAATGCGTCCCGCCATGCCCACGATATCCACGACTTCCGCGATTCGCGCTTCGGCGATGCCCGCTTGCATCCGTGCGAAGTGCGCCAGATTCTCCCAGCCCGTCATGAACTCGTACAACTCCGGATTTTCGACGATGCTGCCAATATGGCGCAGCGCCTGTTCGGGGTGCCTGGAGACATCTTCACCGCAGACGAGAATTTTCCCTTCTGTCGGCTTGATCAGACTGGTCAGCATGCGAATTGTCGTCGTCTTGCCGGAACCGTTCGGCCCGAGGAAGCCAAAGATTTCGCCGGCATTCACTTCGAAGCTGACATCCTGAATGATCCATTTGCGTCCGATTTTCTTCTTTAATCCTTGTACGGACAGGACGGTTCCCCGCTCCGCCGCTTGCGCCGATACCATGTTGCCAGCCACCTCCTTACGTCCGCTATTCAAGCGCCTGCGCTACGCGTTCCGCGATGCGAGCGTAGCCTTCATCGTTCGGGTGAAAATGGTCCGAGGACAAATATCGGCCGATATTCGCTTCAAACAGGTCGTATGTCGGCACGACCGTCATATTGCCGTCTTTCACGGCCGCATCCGCGGCATCGTCATTCCATTCCCGCACGATACGGCTTGCGTCCGCCTTTATGTCCGGCAAGTCGAAGAAAGGGTTATACAACCCGACATAGACGATCCGCGCATTCGGATTCAATTCCCGAACTTTCGCGATCACCCCGCGCAGCCGCCCCTTGCCTTCTTCAAGCTGCCTCTCCAGCTCCCCTACCGACAAATCTCCGCCGCTGCCCATCGAACCTCCGCCCGCCGCGTACTGAAACAGATCGTTGCCGCCGATCGTCAGCATGACGATATCCGACTGGACGATGGCATTCACGAACCCCTTGTCGTCCAAATGCTCCAGCAACTGATCGGCCCGTAAACCGCCGATAGCCAGATTATTCACGATGTGTACCGGCTTGTCCAACGTCTTGGCCAGCGCTTCGGCCGACCGCTTGACATAGCCGCTGCCCGTCTGATCGCCCGTGCCGACCGTGAGCGAATCGCCGAGCGCCGCGATCTTCCACTCCGGCTTCTCTGCCAGGCTTCCCCCGCCTGCCGCAGGCGGGAGCGAAGGCGGCGGAACGGCCATCCCCGCGGACGGCGCCCAGTGATCCTTCAAAGCCCAGCCGAAGCCGGCCAGCACTAAAATCAGGCATGCGAGCGACACCGCGCCAAGCCCTCTCCATAGCCAGTCTGTCGAACGCATCATGTCGGGCTTGTTCCTCCTTCTCCCTATGCAGCATTTTCACTTCTTCCTTATTCACGATAACGGTTTCCGCCGAATTTTTCAAACGCGCATGCCCGATCGATCTTCCTTGCGCGGTCCGGGTCTTGCCGGGATCGATTCGAAGTGTCGTACAACCGCCGAACCCCCGACCAAAGCCGAAAATCCCGGAGCCTGATGGCCCCGGGATCTCGCATACATTTATTTTATGCCGTTAAGAATCTATATTGCGCTTCAACCAGGTTTCGATAGTGCCCCGGGCGGCTCATCAGATGCTCGTGCGTGCCCTGCTCGACGATGACTCCGTGGTCCAACACGACGATCTTGTCCGCATGGCGAATCGTGGACAGACGGTGCGCAACGATGAAGGAAGTCCGGCCTTGGAGCAGTGTACTGAGTGCCTCCTGAATACGCAGTTCCGTCTCCGTATCGATGCTGGCTGTGGCTTCGTCCAGAATCAGCAGCTTCGGATCGGCGAGCAACGCGCGCGCAAACGAGATCAATTGCCGCTGACCGATCGACAGTGCACTGCCCCGTTCTTCGACCTGTGTGTCGTATCCGTCTGGCAAATCCTTGATGAAATCGTGCGCCAGCACGGACCGTGCAGCCGCCTCGACCTCCGCGTTCGTAGCCGCTGGCCGACCATAGCGGATATTGTCGCGGATCGTGCCGGAGAAGATGAACGTATCCTGCAGGACGATCCCGATCTGCGACCGCAGGCTCTCGATGGTCACATTCCGTACGTCTACGCCATCGAGCAGCACCCGGCCTTCCGACACGTCATAGAATCGGCTGAGCAGATTGACGATCGTGCTCTTGCCCGAACCCGTATGACCGACCAATGCGATCGACATGCCAGGCTCCACGTCAAGATCGATACCATGAAGCGCAAAACGCTCCTTTTCGTAGCCGAACGATACGTGTTCGAATTTGACGTTGCCTTGCAGCGGCGGCATCGGCAGTGCGTCCTCGCGCTCCGGAACCGCGGGTTTCTCGTCCATATACTCGAAGATCCGCTCCGTCGAAGACATCGAGATCAGCAGCTGGGAATACATGTTCCCCAGACGGGAGATTGGCTCCCAGAAGCTGCCCACGTACGAGATGAAAGCGACCAGATCGCCGACGGTCATCGAGTTGGTCTGGATCAAATACGTGCCATATAGCAGCAGAATGAGCGTACCGATCGCGGAAGTAATTTCGATGACCGGGCCGAACAGTTGGTTCAATGCGGACGCCTTGTTCCAAGAACGGATATTGCTGATGTTCATGCCGTCGAAATAAGCGGTGTTCTCCTTCTCTTGCGCGAATGCCTGCGTGACGCGGATGCCCTGAATAGACTCGTTCAAGTGGGAATTGATGCGTGATTGCTTGATCCGCACGATTTGCCAAGCCAGGCGAATCCGCTTGCGCAGCGAGCTGGAGACGAGAAACATGATCGGAACCGTAATCATGACGGCGAGGCCAAGTTTGAAGTTCAGCACGAGCAGAATCGCGGTAATGCCAATCAGCTGCATAATATCGATGATCGAGTTGACGACCCCGTTGGAGAGCATGTCTTGCAGCGAGTTGACGTCATTGGTGACCCGCACGAGCACCGATCCGGCCGGCCGCTTGTCGAAGAACCGAAACGACAGCGACTGAATATGGCGGAAAAGAGCGGACCGAAGATCGAAAATAACTTTCTGACCGATGATGTTCGTCCTGTTGATCGTATAATGCTGCGACCACCATCTCAGTCCGTACAACGCGAGCATCGCCCCTGCGATCAGAAGCAATAGCTGCACGCTGCCCTTCCCCCCATCGACAGGCCAGATCGCGCGGTCGATGGCCAGCTTTGTGAGCAGCGGGATGGCGAGCCTGGCGAGCATGCCGAACACGGTCATGACAAGCGCGACTTTAATGACGTCTTTCCGATAAGGCCGAATGTAGCCGAGAAGGCGAGCCATCTGCTTCCAGTTGAACGGCTTGTCGATCAGGATGTCGTCCTGGTAAACGAATTTGCGGCTCATCTCCACACCCTCCCCTCGGTGCCGTTCGCGGCTTCCGGCGAAGCGTTATCGAGCTCTTCCGGACGATCCGCAAACTGGATCCTGTACGTTTCGCGATATAAGCCGGGCTGCCGCAGCAGCTTCCCATGCTGGCCACGCTGCACGACATGCCCGCGGTCGAGCACAACGATCTCGTCAGCATGCATCAGGGAAGAAATCCGGTGAGCGATGATGAACACTGTGCGGCCCTTCATCACTTCGCGCAGTGACTGCTGAATGAGATGCTCGGTCTCCATGTCGAGCGCGCTCGTCGAATCGTCAAGGATGAGCACGTCAGGCTTCATCAGGAATGCGCGGGCTAGCGCAATCCGCTGCCTCTGTCCGCCCGACAAGCCCATGCCCCGCTCCCCGACAACCGTCTCGTAGCCGAGCGGGAATTCACGGATGAATTCGTCGGCTTGCGCGAGTCGCGCCGCCTCCTCGATCTGTTCCATCGTCGCTTCGGGACAGCCGTAGGCGATGTTCTCCTGGATCGTCGTCGAGAACAGGAACGATTCCTGGAACACGACTGAGATATTGCGGCGCAGGCTTGCCAATTCAATCTGGCGGATATCCATTCCGTCAACCGTGATCGAACCGCCGCTCACATCGTAAGCGCGCAGCAGCAGTCCGATTGCCGTCGACTTGCCCGATCCCGTGCCGCCGAGTAAGCCGATGACCGATCCAGGCGGCACGTCCAGCGTGAATTGCGTGAGCGCATCCGGCTTATCGGCATGGGCGCCATAGCGGAACCGCACGTCTTGATAGCGGATATGCCCCGTCTTTGCGACTTCTTCCCATGCAAATGCCTTGCTAGCATTCCGAACCGCGATCGGCTGGTTGAGCAGCTCCAGCAGACGTTCGCCCGAAGCCTTAGCCATCGTATAGCCGTTGATCTGGAAGCCAAGCATCCAAAGCGGCGCCACGATGATGCCCAGCATGCTGGACATCGCAACCAGGTCGCCCAGCGACATATAGTCGTAAATGACTCGCCAGCCGCCGACGAGAAGCAGCAGCGCCACGCTGAAGTTGGCGATGAACTCCATTGCCGGGAAAAATCTGCCCCACACACCTGCCAGCTCCAGATGATTGCTGCGATATTCTTCGTTGTTGCCGCTGAACTTCTCGACCTCGAACGGTTCGCGAGCGAACGACTTGACCGTACGGACACCCATGACGTTCTCCTGAACACTGACCGTCAATCTGCCGATTGCGGAGCGGATCGCGCGGAATACCGGATGGATCTGCTGCTCGAATCGGATCGCCACGAACCCAAGCACCGGTACGAATGACAGCGTGATCAGCGTCAATTGCCAATCCAGGAAGAACATCATCGTAAAGCCGAACAACACAAGGAACATGGTGTTGAGCAATTGGGCCATGCCGAAGCCGAGGAATTGGCGAATACCTTCGATATCGGCGGTCAGCCGTGACATCAGATCCCCTGTCCTCGCCCTGTCGTAATAGGAGAACGATAATTCCTGCAGCTTGACGTAACAGCCGTTGCGCAGTCGATAAGCCAGCCAGTTGCCGACCCGGCTGCCGCAAAATCCGTGCACATACTGGAAACAGGCTTTGCAGAAAATGATGCCTACTGCCAGCAGAGACAGCGATAGCACGCCATCGAATTCTCTCGGGATGATGATGTCGTTGATGAGCGACCGCAGCAGCAGCGGATATACCAATCCGAGCGCCGTAGCCAACGCGAGACCCATGATGGAGCCCAAAAGCAGGGCTTTGTCTTGCCAGTAATAGGCTTTCAGCTCTCGGAATACGTTCAATGTCGCGCCTCCCATTCATGCCTTCATGTGGTTACCACGGAAGTTTAAACCGAATTGGAAATTGGGGCAACGACGCTTTGTCGCGCTGAAACGTGGTAATGCCGGGGAATGCTTCGATATGTCAGCCGAATCGTGACTTATCAGCAAAATCATCTGCTTTGTGACGGTTCCCTGAACTTTTCGATGGTTTGTCTTGATTCGCCTGCCGGCGGCCATTTTTGTCCTCTGCCCTCTAAGGGTTCGTCCCACCTGATTCATCCGCCTGCCAGCGGGGTTTTCGTGCCGGTTTTCCTGCGCCCCCTAAAGATTTCGCCCACCCCCTAAGTCCCCCTCCCGCCTGGGAGGGGGACCCGAAAGGCGCTGCGCCCTCTGGACTCCCGCATTACGCCTTTAGGCGCACGGGTGGAAGAGTGGCGGAATTGTGGGGCTTCTGGAATCACCATTCCCGCCATTTTGTGTCACACAGCTACTAATTGCCGATCTTGCCCACCATTCCCGCCATTTTGTGTCACAC
>JAEWAQ010000043.1 GCA_023391635.1 Bacillota bacterium
GGGTGTAGCGGTCGGTTGGCGTAAATAGTCGCTGTCGTCGCCTAATTGTCGGGTGTGGGGGTTGGCTTGTGGAAATAGTCGCTGTCGTCGCCTAATTGTCGGGTGTGGCGGTCGGTTGGCGTAAATAGTCGCTATCGTCGCCTATTTGGTGGATGGGGCGGTCGGTTGGCGTAAATAGTCGCTGTGGTCGCCAAAATGGCGGTAACGACGGGCAATCGAGGAAAATAGTCGCTGTGGTCGCTAAAATGGCGTTAACAGCGGGCAGTTGAGGAAAATAGCCGCTGTCGTCGCCAAAATGGCGGTGGTGGGTGAGGGTGAGGCGTAGGCGGGAAGTCGTCATTTCCAGGTTTTCGGCCGCTCGCCGCGTAAGGTGGCACCCGACTATGGGCCCTTGCATACGATGTGCTATAGGCATGCAACGAAACGGAAGGGAGGGATCGACCCTTCATGCTCACGGGTGTGCAAATCGTATTGGCCGGCGGTGACGCGCGGCAGCTGGAAGTGATCCGGCGATTGACCGAACTCGACGCAACCGTCACGATTGCGGGCTTCGACCGGCTGGATATGCCGTTTCCGGGCGCCGTCCGGGCTGACTGGTCGCCGGGGTTGCTCGCGAAAGCCGATGCGCTGCTGCTGCCGGCCGTCGGGACGGAAGACGATGGCAGCATCCCGGCTGTATTCACCGACCGGGTCTTGAAGCTGACAGAGCAGCACGTATCCGCCTTGCCGATCGCAAGCAAAATCTATGCCGGCATGGCCAAACCTTATTTAAAGCAGCTGTGCGATAACCATCATCGGGAGCTCGTCGAGCTGTTCGAACGGGATGACGTCGCCATATACAATTCCATCCCGACGGCGGAGGGCGCCATCATGATGGCGATTCAAAATACCGATATTACGATCCACGGCTCCGTTTGCATGATTCTCGGGCTCGGGCGAACCGGTCTGACGCTGGCGAGAACGCTGCAAGGATTAGGGGCCCGAATCAAGGCCGGCGTCCGCCGGGAGGATTCATTCGCAAGGGCCTTCGAGCTCGGTTACGAACCGTTCTATATGCCTGATTTGGCGCGGCAATCGGGGGATATTGACTTGCTTTTTAACACAATTCCGCATATGATAGTCACAGCACAAGTGATCGCACAACTCCCTTTGCGCGCCTGCATTATCGACCTGGCTTCGAAGCCCGGAGGCACCGATTTCCGCTTCGCGGAGAAGCGGGGCATCAAGGCGCTGCTCGCGCCCGGATTGCCCGGCATCGTCGCTCCGAAGACGGCAGGTCGCATCATCGCCAATAGCCTGGTCCAGTTGATTCTGGAAGGCCGAGGGCAGCGGGGGAGTGCATCATGAATTGGCAGGGAATTACGGTAGGTTACGCGTTGTCCGGCTCGCATTGCACATTGCCCGAGGTCGTGCCCCAGATCAAGCGGTTCGTGGACGCCGGCGCGAATGTCGTTCCGATCGTTTCTCAGTCGATCATGACGACCGATACGCGGTTCGGCGCATCGCAGCATTGGCAGGAGCAGCTCCGTGAAATTACGGGCAATGAACTCATCTCATCCATCGTAGATGCGGAGCCGCTCGGGCCTTCGAAGAAGATCGACGTGCTCGCGATCGCGCCTTGCACCGGGAATACGACGAGCAAATTGGCCAATGCGCAGACAGACGGACCGGTGTTGATGGCGGCCAAAGCCCAGATGCGCAACGGACGACCGCTAGTGCTGGCCATTTCCACGAATGACGGCCTCGGACTTAATGCCGCGAACATCGCCAAGCTGCTCGTCGCCAAGAACGTCTACTTCGTTCCCTTCGGACAGGATAATCCGCAGGCGAAGCCGAATTCGCTGGTCGCGCGCATGGACCTCGTCATGGAGACTTGCGCCGAAGCGTTGCAGGGCAGACAACTGCAGCCGATGGTCATCGAGCGTTTCCAGTACGCTTGACTTCGCCACGCAGCGTTTCCGGCATGGGAATAGATTGCCACACCTCAAGCGTAATTGGCGAGGGGGACGGCCAATGGGGATAACCGTACAGAAATTCGGAGGCACTTCGGTATCGGATGCCGGCAAGCGGAAGCACGTCCTGAGGCATATCGCCAGAGAAAGCCGAACGGGCCGTAGTCTGGTTGTCGTCGTATCCGCGATGGGCAGACAAGGAGAGCCATACGCGACCGATACGTTGCTGGATCTCGTTCGCGCAGGGGGAGACGGCAGTATCGCGCTGTCCAAGCGCGAGAAAGATATGCTCCTGTCATGCGGCGAAATCATATCCGCTGCCGTATTGGCCGCCTCGCTTGCCGGCGAAGGCATTCCTTGCGTTACGCTGACAGGCGGGCAGGCCGGCATCGTGACCAATGACGATTTCGGCAACGCGCGAATTACGGAAGTCAAGCCGGATCCGATCAACGCGCATCTTCGGGCAGGCAAGGTCGTCATCGTTGCCGGGTTTCAAGGCGCCACGCCCGCGGGCGACATCACAACGCTCGGCCGCGGAGGCAGCGACACGACGGCCGCCGCGCTTGGAGCCGCGATCGGCGCGGATACCGTTGATATTTTTACGGACGTTGACGGGGTGCTGACCGCAGACCCGCGCATGGTGAAGGATGCCAGGCAGCTTGCGGTTGTCAGCTATGAGGAGGCCAGCAATATGGCGCACAACGGCGCCAAGGTCATTCATCCCCGCGCGGTCGAGATCGCCATGCGGGCCGGCGTGCCGATACGGGTAAGATCGACTTTCTCCGAAAGCGAAGGTACGCTGGTGACATCCGCCCAGGCGGTGCGCGGTCGCCCTGAGTGGTCGGATCGCGCGGTTACCGGTCTTGCTTATTTCTCCGGCATCACGCAGTTCAGCGTCGAATCGGTCGACGGGGCCTGGGACGCGCAGCTTCGCGTATTCCGCGAATTGGCGATGAACGGCATCAGCGTCGATCTGATTAACGTCATGCCGAGCGGAGTTCACTACACCGTGAAAGACGAAGACGCGCCTGCCGCCGAACGGCTGCTGCGCGAACTCGGATACGAACCGAGGATTCGGCCGAATTGCACGAAATTGTCGGTGATCGGCGGCGGGATGAACGATGAGCCGGGCGTGATGGCCCGCATCGTCGAAGCGTTGACGACGCGCCAGATTACGATTCTGCAATCGGCGGATTCCAATACGACGATCTGGATTCTCGTATCCGGCGAAGCGACTGCCGAGGCGCTTGAGGCGCTCCACGCCGCATTCGGCTTGCATCTGGCGACACATCTCTAGGAGGAGCTAAGACGATGAACTTCGGACAACTGATAACAGCCATGGTCACCCCGTTCAACGATCGATTGGAAATCGATTGGGAGGCAACCGGGAAACTGATCGATTATTTGATCGAGCAGCAATCGGATGCGATCGTCGTTTCAGGTACGACCGGGGAATCTCCGACTTTAACTGACGAGGAGAAGGTCCAACTATTCCGCTTCGCGGTGGAGCACGCCGCCGGACGCTGCAAAGTCATTGCCGGCACCGGCAGCAACGAGACGGCGCATTCGGTGCAATTGACCCGCAGGGCGCAGGAAGTCGGCGTCGACGGGGCGCTGCTCGTTACACCCTACTACAACAAGCCCTCGCAAGAAGGCGTATATCAACATTTCAAGACGATCGCGGAAGCCGCCGAATCGCTGCCGATCATGCTCTACAACGTGCCTTCGCGGACGGTTACGAGCATCTCCGTCGAGACGACGCTCAGGCTTGCGCAAATTCCGAACATCGTCGCCACGAAGGAATGCGTTCTGGAACAGATGACGGAAATCGTGGGGCATGCACCCGAAGGTTTCCGGCTTTACTCCGGCGACGACGGCATTACGCTGCCGACGCTGGCCGTAGGCGGTTACGGCATCGTCAGCGTCGCCAGCCATATCGTCGGTCCGCGCATGAAGGATTTGATCGCGGCGTTCAAGGCAGGCCGGGTAGAAGATGCAATCCGCATCAACCAGGAGCTGTTCCCGATCTTCAAAGGACTGTTCAACTGCCCGCATCCGGTGCCGAACCCGGTGCCCGTCAAGTACGCGTTGACATTGCGCGGGATTCGGGTCGGCGGAGTCCGGCTGCCGCTTGTGGACGCCACGGAAGCGGAAACGGCATTCATCCGGCAATTGCTCGAATAGCATGACCGACAAGGGGAAGACCAGATCGGCGGTCCTCGTGACCGTCTTTTTTTGCCTGCTGCCGTTCCTTGGAATCAAGGTCCATTCCTTTCTGAACACGATGTAATGGACATGCCGCAACCGGGAATTCTATAACTTAACGGCAGGAATTTTGCGAATACGCTTACCTGAGACTGCTTGTAATTGGCATTTCGCATCATGTATAATAAACGCGAGTGATTGGGTGCGGCCAACGAATAGGCTATTTGACAATTTCATAATGGTGGGATTCGTCGAAATGATATGGAGGTACTAGAATTGTCCAAGAAGAACAACCAAGACAAATTGCTGATTTATGCCCTAGGAGGCGTCGGCGAAATCGGGAAGAACATGTACTGCATCCAGTACGGCAACGACATCGTCGTCGTGGATGCAGGCCTGAAATTCCCGGAAGAAGAGATGCTCGGCATCGACGTCGTGATCCCGGATATTACCCACTTGACCGACAATCGTGACAAGGTAAGGGGAATCCTGGTCACGCACGGCCATGAGGATCACATCGGCGGACTGCCTTACGTGTTGAAACATCTGAACGTCCCGGTGTACGGAACGAAGCTGACGCTCGGATTGATCGAGAACAAGCTGAAGGAAGCGGGATTGCTCGGAGAGACGAAACGCCACCTGATCAACGCCGACACGGAATTGACGCTCGGTCAGATCAAAGCCAGTTTCTTCCGTACGAACCACAGTATTCCGGATTCCGTGGGCGTCTGCCTGGAAACGCCGGAAGGCATCGTGGTGCATACGGGAGACTTTAAATTCGACCATACTCCGGTGAACGACCAGTATGCCGACTTGCAGCGCATGGCCCAGATCGGCAGCCGCGGCGTGCTCTGTATGCTGTCCGACAGCACGAATGCGGAACGCGCCGGATTCACGCCCTCGGAGAGCAACATCGGGAAGGAATTCGAAGAAATCTTCCGCCGGGCCAAGCAGCGCGTGGTCGTGGCGACATTCGCGTCTAACGTTCACCGGATCCAGCAGGTCATCAATGCCGCGCTGGAAACCCGCCGCAAGATGGCCGTCATCGGCCGCAGCATGGTGAACGTCGTCACGATCGCTTCCGAGCTGGGATATTTGAACATTCCGGAAGGCATGATCATCGAACCCGAGGAAGTGAACAAGCTGCCGGCCGACCGCGTCGTCATTCTGTCGACGGGCAGCCAGGGCGAACCGATGTCCGCGCTTACGCGCATGGCCCGCTCCACCCATCGCAAGGTGGATATTTTGCCGGGCGACACGGTCGTCATCGCGGCTACGCCGATTCCGGGCAACGAACGGTATGTCGGCCGTACGGTTGACGAGTTAATGCGGCTGGGCGCCAGCGTCATCTACGGTCCGGGATCGATCTCGGGCGTGCACGTATCGGGTCACGGCAGCCAAGAAGAACTGAAGCTCATGCTCAACCTGATTCGTCCGGAATACTTCATTCCGATCCACGGCGAATACCGGATGCTGCGGCATCACGGCATGCTGGGCGAAGCGGTCGGCGTGGAGAAGGACAAGATTTTCCTGGTCGACATCGGCGACGTGGTCGAGTTCCAGGCTGGCGTCGGCCGCAAAGCCGGCAAAATTCCGTCCGGCAACGTGCTAATCGACGGGCTGGGCGTCGGCGACGTCGGCAATATCGTGCTGCGCGACCGCAAGCTGTTGTCCCAGGACGGCATCCTCGTCGTCGTCGTCACGCTGAGCAAGCAAGACGGCACAATCCTGTCCGGACCGGACATCATCTCGCGCGGCTTCGTCTACGTGCGGGAGTCGGAAGGCTTGCTGGAAGAGGCGAACCGGATCGTAACCGGCACGCTGCACAAGCTGATGAATGAGAATGTAAACGAATGGGCATCGCTCAAGACGAATGTCAAGGACGCGCTCGGTCGTTTCCTGTATGAACAAACCAAAAGAAGACCGATGATATTGCCCATCATTATGGAAGTGTGATTTCAATTGATCGGCGAAAGCCGGTCCAAGCACCGTCAACACTCGCAAGAACCGCTTCTTTGCCGCCACGCGCGGCCGGGGAGCGGTTTTTTATGTTGCCCAAGGCCATACTAAATCTGTTTCGACCGTCCCGAAGGAGGAGCGCCATGAATGTGACAGCGAATGCATATGGCCTGAACGAAGAACAACCGGTACCGGGGCCGAACCCGCCCGATGACGGCAAGGCGCAGGCGGCGGCAGTGGAGTCGGTCGTACAGCTTGGACAGACCGTGGTGCCGACACCCGAGAGCAATGTGTTTTGTCTGACCATCATCGGACAGATAGAAGGACACTTGATGCTGCCGCCGCAAAACAAGACGACCAAGTATGAGCACGTCATTCCGCAGCTCGTGGCCGCGGAGCAGAATCCGAAAATCGAAGGCCTGCTCATCGTCCTGAATACGGTCGGCGGCGACGTGGAGGCGGGGCTGGCCATTGCGGAGATGATCGCGTCCATGTCCAAGCCGAAAGTCGCGATCGTGCTTGGCGGCGGCCATTCGATCGGCGTGCCGATCGCCGTCAGCGCGGATTACACGTTCATAGCGGAAACCGCCACGATGACAATCCACCCGATCCGGCTGAACGGGCTCATCATCGGAGTGCCGCAGACGTTCGAATACTTGGACAAGATGCAGGAAAGAGTCACGCGGTTCGTGACCGGGCATTCCAAGGTGGATGAGCACACGTTCAAGGAATTGATGTTCAAGACGGGGGAATTGACGCGCGACATCGGCACGACCGTCATCGGGCAGGATGCGGTTAAACACGGGCTTATTGACGAAGTCGGAGGACTGGGTCGCGCCTTGAGCCATCTGAACCGACTGATCGCCGAACGGAAGCAAGGGCAGAGAGGGGTATATCAATGAACCTGTATACGCCAATGCCGCTGGAGCTCGTGCTGGACGGATGGAGCCGAGGACCGGGCCCGTTCGTCGACGTTAGCGTTCGCGGCATCACGATGCGCGTGCAGCCGGTCGCGCCCGGCATCGGCAAGATCGAGCGACTCATCAGCGCCCCGCTGGATTGTTACCTCATGCAAGCTTACGCGCCCGGCCAGATGGTCTGTTACGCGCCGCCGAACGCGGACGCTGAACCGGCAGCCGTCCGGACGAACGCCGCGGCCCCCTACACCGGGCACGAATAGTCTTGCAGCCGTCTGCCAACCTCCCGACAACTGTGGTATAATGTTGAACCGGGAGGTGGCAAGATTTGGCCAAGCGCAAAAAGAAAAAGCCCTCGTTCGGCGCGAGCTTGAAATACGAAATCTATGGCATCCTGCTCATCACCCTGTCGATCATTACCTTTTACGGAGAAGGCCGGGGGGCTTGGGCGCTGACCAGCCTGTCCAGCCTCATTCTTGGCAAGTTTTATTTTTTGCTAGCGTTGCTTGGGGTCTGGATCGGCCTATTCGTCATGATGAAACGGCAATGGCCGCGCGGCTGGACGCCGCGAAGATCCGGATTTCTCCTGTTATGTTTGGCTTGCACGCTGATGAGCACGATTTCGTTCGCACAGAGCCGTCTGGCGCCGGTCGATGCCGTCAGTTCGCCTCACATCATCAGCGAGATGGGGACCGCGCTACGCGAACAGGTGTTAAGCTCGCCACGTGAGCCCGAATTCACGGAAGAGACCGAGGATACGGCCTACATGGATGAAGACGGCATTCCGGTCGCCGATCTCAAGCCATGGGAGAAAGATATCGGCGGAGGCATGCTCGGCGCGTTCCAATATGCGTTGTTCTACTGGATGTTCGGTTATTACGGCGCCAAATTCATCATGTACATACAATTCGCGATTTCGCTGCTGCTCATTTCCAACCGCTCCTATGTCGACATGGGGCGGTCGGTACGGCTGTTCTTGCTGCGCGTCATGCCGCTGCTCGCTGCCCGGTTGTCCGCCGGACGCAAACTGCAATCGGTCAAAGCCGTTCCCGTGCAATCGGCGAACAAGCGAGGCAAGCCGCAGCAGCCAACTCCTCCTATGGATGAGGAATTGGACGAGCCGTCGCTTGATATGAAGCAGCGCAAAACGCCGCTCTTTTTTCAAATTTTCCACGGAAAACCGGAGCAGGACACGGAGGAAACGGGGCACTCGGACTGGGAAGACGACGACGATCCGGAGTGGAGGCATTCTGCGAATTCCCCGTCTGCTCCAGGCTCGCAGGACGCGGGAAGCTCGTCCTCTCACATGACCGGACATGCTGAATCCGGGACGGAATCGACGCCGCGGTTCACGGACTTCGCCGCGCAAGTGGATGCGGAACCCGAGCCGTGGACAGCGCAAGATGATCCGGATAGCGCATCGATCGCGGCCGCCGGCGGCATGGATCACGCGGACCGCCAAACGGACCCTCACGCTGACGACGTTAATCGCGCCGATCTGGTGCCGGGTTCATCGTCTGACCCCGGGAAGACGACGGGCAACGCGCCGGCAAGCGAAGCGGAAGCTGCCGGCAAACCCGCGCCTGTTCGCCGCAAGCCGAAGCCCTACCGTTTGCCGGGCTTGTCGCTGCTGAGCAGACCGGCGTCTGGCAGCAAGTCGGGCAATGCCGGCGACTACATCGATACCGCCCGCAAGCTGGAGGCGACGCTCGAGAGCTTCGGCGTGCGCGCGAAGGTGCTCGACGTCGCCAGAGGACCGGCGGTTACACGTTACGAGCTGCAGCCGGACGTCGGCGTGAAGGTGAGCCGGATCGTGAACCTGACCGACGATATCGCGCTGGCGCTGGCGGCCAAGGATATCCGCATGGAAGCGCCGATTCCAGGCAAATCTGCGATCGGGATCGAGGTGCCGAACAACGAGGTCAGCGTCGTCACGCTTCGCGAAGTCGTGGAGACGCAGGCGTTCCAGGAAGCGCCGTCCAAGCTGACGGTCGCGTTCGGCCGCGATATCTCCGGCCAGCCGATCGTCGGCAACCTGGCCAAGATGCCGCACTTGCTCGTCGCTGGCGCGACGGGCTCCGGCAAGTCGGTCTGCATCAACGGCATCATTACAAGCGTGCTGTACAAGGCGAAGCCCGACGAAGTGAAGTTCCTCATGATCGATCCGAAGATGGTCGAGCTGAATGTCTACAACGGCATTCCGCACTTGCTCGCGCCGGTCGTCACCGATCCGCGCCGCGCTTCGCTCGCTCTGAAGAAGATCGTCGTGGAAATGGAGAAGCGCTACGAGAAATTTTCCAAATCCGCAACTCGCAATATCGAAGGCTACAATGCCCTAATGCTAAGCGGGGACAATCCCGACGGCGTGCTGCCTTATATCGTCGTCATTGTGGACGAGCTTGCCGACCTGATGATGGTAGCTGCCGGCGACGTGGAGGATGCGATCACGCGGCTGGCGCAGATGGCCCGGGCGGCGGGCATCCATCTGATCATCGCGACGCAGCGTCCGTCCGTCGACGTCATCACCGGCGTCATCAAAGCGAATATCCCGAGCCGGATCGCGTTCGGCGTCTCGTCGCAAGTCGACTCCCGGACGATTCTGGACATGGTCGGCGCCGAGAAGCTGCTCGGCCGCGGGGACATGCTGTTTCTGCCGATGGGCGCCTCCAAGCCGATCCGCGTGCAAGGCGCGTTCTTGTCCGACAGCGAAGTCGAGGCCGTCGTCGGCTATGCCCGCGGCCAGGCAGAGGCGGAGTATAACGAAGAACTCGTGCCCGAGGTAGACGATTCGGAGCCGGAGAATGCGGACGAATTCGTCGACGAATTGTTCGACCAAGCCGTGCAGATCGTTCTGGAAGCGAAGCAGGCATCTGTCTCGCTGTTGCAGAGGCGGATGCGGGTCGGTTACACGCGCGCGGCGAGGTTGATCGATTCGATGGAAGCCAAAGGCATCGTCGGCCCCTACGAGGGCAGCAAACCGCGTGAGGTGCTCATGTCGCTGGAGCAGTATCAGCAGAGAATTCCTTCTTAACAGTATTGGGTATAAGAGCCACGTTCCTTTCTCATACTAACGAGCGATACTTCAAGTGATGAGAAAGGCGTGAGCTCAAGGTGAGTTATCGTCTCGTGATTGTTACGTGCTGTCTTGTCGTCGGGCTGCTGGCGCTGTTCAAATTCGAACATAATCACACCGCTACGGAGACGTTCGGCACGGCCATTCTGCGACAAGGGTCGACGGGCAACGACGTATACGAATTGCAAGGCAGGTTAAAATTCCTCGGTTACTACGACGGCAAGGTAGACGGCGTGTTCGGCGCAAAGACGAAAAATGCGGTAACCTGGTTCCAATGGAAATTCGGCTTGAAATCGGACGGGCTGGTCGGCTCGAAGACGAAGCTGAAGCTGTGGAGCGCGACGAAGGACTGGAAGCCGACGGCGGCCGACTTGCCTCCGCAGGCAGGCGCCGGCAACAATGCGGCGAAACCGGATGGGAAAATTCCCGCGGCCAACACGAAAGGGTTCACGGATAAAGATTTGAAGATGATGGCCAATGCCGTATACGGCGAGTCTCGAGGAGAACCGTACTTGGGGCAGGTAGCGGTGGCCGCCGTCATTCTGAATCGCGTCGAATCCTCGCAATTTCCGAATACGCCGACCGGCGTCATTTTCCAGCCTGGCGCCTTCACGGCTGTGGCCGACGGACAAATCTGGCTGACGCCGAACGACAGCGCCATGAAAGCGGTGAAGGACGCGCTTAGCGGCTGGGACCCGACGGACGGCTGTCTGTACTATTTCAACCCGGAAACGGCGACGTCCAAGTGGATCTGGTCGCGGCCGCAATACAAGAAGATCGGCAAACATATTTTTTGCAGATAGGCGGCGGACAGCCGCCTTTATTTCCAGCATTTGCTTCTCCCTTGTCCCATCGGGTAGAATGGGGCTGAATATTCGCTTGATGCGCATGAACGCGTGAAGTGAATGGGACCAATGACTTTACGTGTGCGAAGGGGCTGGAGGCATGATGCCGGAAAACTTTGAACGCGGTACGATCGGACGGCTGCGGTTGCACGTGCTGCCGACAAAGCGCTTCAAGACGTTCGCCGTATCGCTGTATGCGGGCGTTCCGCTGACCGAATCCGGGGTGACGCCTACGGCGCTCACCCCTTTTGTGCTGCGCAGGGGAACGGAATCTTATCCGGAGACGATCGCGTTTCGGGAGCGGTTGGACGAATTGTACGGCGCGGGCTTCGGATTCGATCTGTACAAAAGAGGCGACCATCAGATTGCGCAATTTCGTCTGGACATGATCAACGACCGGTTCGTCTCGACGGATACGCCGTTGCTGCAAGCGGCGTTGCGGTTTTTGGGCGAAGTGCTGACCATGCCGGCGCTCGAAGACGGCCGGTTCCGAACCCGCTACGTCGACGCGGAGAAGATGACGGTAACCAAGCGGATCGAAGCCGTCATTAATGACAAGATTCGCTATGCAGCGGAAAGATGCGTGGAAGAGATGTGCAAGGACGAACCGTATCGCCTGCCCGCGATCGGGCGCAAGGAAGATCTGGCTTCCTTGGATGCCGCATCGCTATTCGACCATTACCGCCAGTGGCTGACGCAAGCTTCGCTGGACTTGTACGTGGCGGGGGATACGAGCCTGGAGGAAGTTCAGACGATTGCAGAGCTTGCTTTCCGCTTGCCGGACGGTGCACCCGCTGCGTACGCTGCGCCGAGTCTGCGCAAAGCCAGAGATCGCGTACAGACAGTCGTAGAGCGACTGGACGTCGGACAGGGCAAGCTCAATATGGGACTGCGCACCGGCATCGTCTATGGCAGTCCCGAATATTACGACATGCTGATGTATAACGGATTGCTGGGTGCGTTTCCGCATTCGAAGCTGTTCGTCAACGTGCGGGAGAAAGCAAGCTTGGCTTATTACGCTTCTTCCCGGTTGGACGGTCATAAGGGGCTGCTGACCATTCAATCGGGCATCGAAATTCCGAATTACGAGCGTGCTGTCGGTATTATCCGGGAGCAGCTGTCGGCGATGGAACGCGGTGAATTCGCAGAGGAAGATATCGTCCGCACGAAGGCGATGCTCGGCAGCCAGCTGCTGGAAATCCGCGATTCGGCTTTCGAGCGGATGAGCTTCGACTTTGGCGGAGCGATCGCGGGCGTGGAGCAGTCGGCCGAACAATGGATCGAAGCCATCGAGGCGGTGACGCCCGAGCGGATTACCGCAGCGGCCGGCAGCGTGGCGCTCGACACGATCTACTTCCTGCGAGACAATGGCGGAGAAGTCTCTGCGAAGGAAGGTGCCTAAAGAGTGAAGCGATTGGATTATCCGCAGTTGCAGGAAACGCTGTGGCACGAGACGCTGGCTAACGGGCTCGAGGTCTATTTGCTGCCCAAGCCCGGATTCACGAAATCGTATGCGACTTTCACGACGAAATATGGCTCGATCGACAATCGGTTCAAACCGCCGGGCAAGTCGGAAATGCAGGTGCCGGACGGCATCGCCCATTTTCTCGAGCATAAGATGTTTGAAGAGCCGGACGGAGACGTGTTCTCTCGTTTTGCTGCGCAAGGGGCTTCCGCGAACGCCTATACGGGCTTTGACCGTACGGTCTATCTGTTTTCCGCCACGCGGCAAGTCGATCGCAATCTGCTGACGCTGATCGATTTCGTGCAAAACCCTTATTTCACTGACGAGAACGTCGAGAAAGAGAAAGGGATCATCATTCAGGAGATCGACATGTACCGGGACAATCCGGAATGGCGCGTCTACTTCGGCTTGATCGAAGCGCTGTACAGATCACATCCCGTCCATATCGATATTGCCGGAACAGCCGATTCGGTGCGTTCGATTACGAAGGAGATGCTGTACGATTGCTACCGCACGTTCTATCATCCGTCCAACATGACGTTATTCGTCGTCGGGGGCATTGACCCCGAGCAGGTGCTGGAACTTGTGCGCAACAACCAGGCGGCCAAATCGTTCCCTCCCGGCGGGAAAATCGAGCGCTTCTTCTCGGAGGAACCTGTGGACGTGCGCGAGCGGGAGCGCGTCGTGCAACTGCCGGTATCGCTGTCCAAGTGCTTGTTCGGATTCAAGGAAGCGCCAGGTCCGGCGAGCGGCGAAGAGGCGGTCAAGCGGGAGCTGGCGACCAAGCTTGCGCTTGAAACGATGCTCGGTTCGAGCTCGACGTTGTATCAGGCGCTGTACGAGGACAATTTAATTACGGACGGTTTCGGGCATGAGTACAACACGGGTCCCGGCTTCGCCTTCTCGGCGATCGGCGGCGACACTCCCGATCCCGAGGCGCTGCGCGAGCGGGTATGTCAGGCGCTGTACGAGGCGGCGGAGCGAGGAATCGATGCCGGTACGTTCGAACGTACGCGCCGCAAGCGGATCGGAACGTTCCTGCGGATGATGAACAGTCCCGAGGCGATCGCCGGCGAGTTTACGCGTTACCGGCATAGGGGCGGGGACCTGTTCCGGGTCGTGGAGCTGTACGAACGCTTGACGATGGAAGAAGTCCAGGCTCGCTTGAAGGAACATGCGGGGGCGGATCGTCTGGCGGTCTCCGTCGTGAGGAGCGGTACGGCTTGAGCCGCCGCCTGGCGCTCGTGACCGGGGCATCGCGGGGCATCGGTGCGGCGACGGCGCAAAAGCTGGCGGCCAGCGGCTTCGATGTCATCATTCCTTACCTTGCGTCGGAAGCAACCGCTGCGGAGGTGGCGGCTGCTTGCAGAGAGCTCGGCGCGTCTGCCGAGACGGTCCGCACGGACGTTCGGGATGCCGCGTCGCTGGCTTCATTGAAGGAATGGCTCGACGGGAAGGGAATGTCGCCGGATATTTTGGTGCACAGCGCGGGCACCTCGCACTACGGCTTGCTGGCCGACTGCGGCGACGAAGCGTGGGACGATCTGATGAATGTCCATCTGAAAGCCGCGTACCGCTTGACGCGCCTGTTCTCGGGCGCCATGGCTTGGCGGCGGTGGGGCAGAATCGTCTATCTGTCCAGCATCTGGGGCGTCACCGGCGCAGCGGGCGAAGCGGCCTATGCAGCCGCCAAGGGCGGGCTCAATGCGTTTGCCAAATCGATGGCGCAGGAGCTCGCGTCCGCTCGCGTAACGGTCAATGCAGTCGCTCCCGGCGCGATCGCCACCGACATGCTCGGTACATTAAGCGCAGACGAACGCGGCACGCTCGAGCGGTCCATCCCGCTGGGGCGGCTCGGCCGGCCTGACGAAGTCGCGGACTTGATTCGGTATCTCGTATCGGAAGACGCAGGCTATGTCACCGGCCAGGTCATCGGGTTGAACGGCGGATGGCAGGCATAAGGCTGCCCGTCTCCGGGTATATTATCGGCGAAGCTTGTTTTCCGACTTCTTAACCGCGGGAAACATGGGCTGACTTATTAACCCGGAGGAGGCAAACGACGATGTCGACGGTGCTGAGCAATTTCGATACGTGGAAGAAGTTCCTGGGCGAGCGCGTAACGGCGGCCAAAAGCATGGGGCTGAACGAAGAGACGATCGCGAAACTGGCTTTCGAAATCGGCGAATTTCTGGATAACAAGGTCGATCCCAAAAATGACGAGGAACGCGTGCTGAAGGAACTGTGGGACATAGGAGACGAATCCGAACGGAAGACGATCGCGCGCATGATGGTGAAATTGGCCGAAAACAAGTGACATCGCCGATTTTGGTCTTCATTCTCGACAGAAAGCCTCCTTCGGGAGGCTTTCTGTCCAAAGTCCGGGGAATAAAGAAGGACTTTAGGCGCAAACGTATTGAACATTTTTTGCAGGATATTGGGGAGCGTTGTAGAATAAAAGTAGATGGAAGGCATTTGCGATTGATGCTTGAACCATCCGAGGTGTTGCATGGAACCGAAGCAGTGGTATATGGAATACAGAATACATAAGAATCGCCCCGGATTGCTGGGCGATATCGCTTCCCTGCTCGGCATGCTCGGCGTAAACATATTGACGATCAACGGCGTCGAGGATCGCGCCAGAGGGATGCTGCTGCAGACCGATGACGACGAGAAGATCGACCTGCTCGGCCAGATGCTGCGCAAGGTGGACAACATCACGGTCAGCAAGCTTCGCCCCACGCGGCTCACGGACAGATTGGCCGTACGGCATGGCCGGTATATCGAACGCGATTCGGACGATCGCAAGACGTTTCGCTTCACGAGGGACGAATTGGGATTGCTCGTCGATTTCCTGGGGGAAATTTTCAAGCGCGAAGGCAATCAGGTCATCGGACTTCGCGGCATGCCGCGCGTCGGGAAGACAGAATCGGTCATCGCCGGCAGCGTGTGCGCGGGCAAGCGATGGGCGTTCGTATCTTCCACGCTGCTGAGGCAGACGGTGCGCAGCCAGCTGTCGGAGGAGGAAATGAACCCGAACAACGTGTTCATCATCGACGGCATCGTCAGCACCATCCGTTCCAACGAGAAGCACTACAAGCTGCTGCGAGACATCATGGCGATGCCTTCGACTAAGGTGATCGAGCATCCGGATATTTTCATGCGGGAATCGGAGTTCGACCACGAGCTGTTCGATTGCATCGTCGAGCTTCGCAATTCGCCGGATGAGGAGATTACGTACGAGAATTTCACGAACCTCGGATATAACGACGATTTTTGATCGATCCGCAGGATCGATTGACAATAAAGCCGGGAGGTGAAGGGCATGTCCGATTTGGGAGCCCTGCTGCGCAAGGCTCGCGAGCAACGCGGCTACACGCTGGACGATATTCAGGAAGTGACCAAAATACGCAAGCGTTATCTGGAAGCGATCGAGAATGGCGAGTATAAAGTACTGCCCGGATCTTTCTATGTGCGCGCATTCGTGAAGACATACGCCGAGACGGTCGGATTGGACGCAGAAGAAGTGCTCAGATTGTACCAGAAGGAACTGCCCAAGCCGGTGGCGGCCGACACGGTTCCAGCCGAACCCATGGCCCGCAAGCGCAGGCACAATAGCCAGCACCGCGACCGTTGGGGCAAAGTGACGGTCACGCTCCTCATGTGGCTGTTTCCCATACTGATTGTCGCCATCGTATATGTATATTTACAGCAGAACATGGACAAGGCGCCGAAAGAAGTCGACAGCGGCCCCTTGACGACGGATACGTCCACGCCGTTGCCAACGGGATCGGAATCACCAATCGTATCGATCCCGCCCAGCACTACGCCGAGCCAGTCGGAATCGCCCAGCCCGTCTCCGGTTACGCTGACGCTGAAAGAGACGCGCAAATCGATTCAGTACTATGACGTGCTGCCGGCGGGAATTCACAAGCTGGAGCTTGAAGTGACGGGCAAATGCTGGATCGGCATTTACGAAAATAACCAGTCCGGCAAAAACATTTTCCAAAAAGGCTTCGAAAACGCGGATGTTCCTCAAACCTTGTCATTCGACTTGAATCAGCCGTTATACGTGAACGTCGGACGGGCGGACAACGTGAAGATCAGCATCAACGGAGTTCCGGTAGACGACGGCGACAAATCGGGTCCCAGCAAGTTCGTATTCACGCCGGTCGCGGCGGAGTGATCGGTCAGACCTTCCCGAGAGGAGGGTCTGATTTGTTATCGGGCGATTGCCGGATTTGGGCGGGGCGATTCAGACATGCTATAATCAGGAATATAATTGGAAGAAAGGGCGTCGGTTGAAATGGCATCGGAATATTCGTTCGATATCGTATCCAAAGTGGATATGCAAGAAGTGAACAACGCGGTACAGCAAGCGGTCAAGGAGATCGATACCCGCTTCGACTTCAAGGGCAGCAAGAGCAGCATCGCGCTGGAAGGCGAAGCGTTAGTCGTCGCTTCGGACGACGACTACAAGCTGAAGAGCGTCATCGACATCCTGCAGACGAAGCTGCTGAAGCGCGGCGTACCCATCCGGAACCTCGATTACGGCAAGATCGAACCAGCTTCGGGCGGCACGGTCAAGCAGACGATCAAGATGCGGCAAGGCGTCGATCAAGACAACGCCAAGAAGATCAACATTCTGATCCGCGATTCGAAGCTGAAGGTCAAAAGTCAGATTCAAGGCGACCAGATTCGGGTGACGGGCAAGAGCAAGGACGATCTGCAAGCGATCATGGCCTTGCTGCGCGGCGCCGAATTGCCGCTGGAGCTGCAATTTTTGAACTATCGTTAATGGCCAGGTTTCAGGATAAGAACGAAGGCGCGCTTGCGCCTTTTTGACACGTGTAGGGGCTTGGATTATACTTGGGGACAGATTGATGTACGTTTGGGGGAAGTCAACGATGCCGGAGAAAGTCAGCGTCGTCACGCTTGGCTGCGAAAAAAATTTGGTCGATTCGGAGATCATGTCAGGGCTCATTCATCAAAGAGGCTTTACATTGGTAGAAGAGCCGGAAGACGCGACTGTCGTCATTGTCAATACGTGCGGGTTCATCGACGCCGCGAAGGAAGAATCCGTCAATACGATTCTGAATTTGGCGGAGCTCAAGGAGACGGCTCGGCTGAAGGCGCTGATCGTATCCGGATGTCTGACCCAACGGTATAAGGAAGAATTGATGAAGGAAATGCCGGAGATCGACGGCATCGTCGGCACCGGGGATTTCTATAATATTAATACGATCATCGACGAGGCGCTTGGCGGGCGCAAGCCGGTGTATGTCGGCAATCCTGTCTTTACGTATGAACAGCAGATGCCAAGGCTGTTGTCCACACCGCGTCATACGGCCTATGTCAAGATCGCCGAAGGCTGCGACAATGCGTGCACGTTCTGCAGCATCCCGATCATGCGCGGCAAGTTCCGCAGCCGGTCGATCGAATCGATCGTGGCGGAAGCAGCAGGGCTCGCTGCGCAAGGCGTGAAGGAGATCAGTCTGATCGCCCAGGACTCTACGAACTACGGTACGGATCTTTACGAAGGGTTCAAACTGCCCGAGCTGCTGAACCGCGTTTCGGAGGTTGAAGGCGTCGAGTGGGTGCGGCTCCATTATGCGTATCCGGGGTTCTTCACCGATGAATTGATCGAAGCGATGGCAACCAATCCGAAAATCTGCAAATATATCGATATGCCGCTGCAGCACAGCGAGGATCGGATCTTGAAAATGATGCGCCGTCCCGGCCGTCAACGGGACGTGCGGGAATTGGTGGGCCGAATCCGGGCGCGCATGCCGGACGTTGCCTTGCGCACCTCGATGATCGTCGGTTTCCCTGGGGAGACGGAGGAAGATTTCGAGCGGCTGTGCGATTTCGTGCGCGAGATGAAGTTCGATCGGCTGGGCGTGTTTACGTATTCGCAAGAGGAAGACACGCCGGCAAGCCGCTTGCCGGATCAGGTGGCGGACGAGGTGAAGGAAACCCGGGCGAGCACGCTGATGGAGATTCAGCGGGAGGTAGCCCAGGAGAATGCCGCCAAGTATGTCGGACAGACGATTGACGTGCTTGTCGAACGCTATGACGGCCGCAGTGACGTATATGTCGGCCGCAGCCAATTCGACGCGCCGGAAATCGACGGGGAAGTGTTCATTACCGGCTGCCAGGCAGAGATTGGCGAGATTCGCCGGGTTCGCATCACCCATGCGTACGAATACGATTTGTCCGGGGAGGGTATCGCGTGAACCTGGCGAATAAGATTACGCTCGCCCGTATTTTCATCGTGCCGATCATAACGTTCGTGCTGCTCGTCCGGCTGGACCTGGGCACGCTTACGATCGGCGACTATATGATCTCTTACAACCAAGTCGTCGCATTGTTGCTGTTCATTATCGCGGCAAGCACCGACGGTCTGGACGGCTATATCGCGCGCAAGCGCAAAATCGTGACGAATCTCGGCAAACTGCTCGACCCGCTGGCCGACAAGCTGCTCGTCGCCGCCGTGCTCATCTCGCTGGTCGAGATGGGCAAGCTGGGCGCTTGGGTGGCGATCATCATCATCAGCCGCGAATGGGCGGTAACCGGGCTGCGTCAAGTGGCGCTGCTCGAAGGCGTCGTGCTCGCCGCCAGCAAGTGGGGCAAGTGGAAGACCGCCATTCAGATCGCCATGATCATCGTGCTGCTCATTAACAATTTTCCGTTCAATTTCATTGACTTGCGGATCGATATGGTCGTCGTGTGGGCAGCGGTCCTGATTACCGTTTATTCCGGGATCGATTATTTCGTCAAGAACAAAAATTTGATTCCGGTATCGGATTCTCCGACGGGGACGAACGGCAACGGTAAATCCGGTTCGCGGAACAAGGCTTGAATCGTGCGAAATTAGCATGTGATGAGATGAGTCGGATTGCGGAAGGTGCAGTGTACATATGGCTGGAACGAGAGCGGAAATCATAGCGGTCGGGACGGAATTGCTGCTCGGTCAAATTGTGAATACGAATGCCCAGTATCTGTCGCAAGGGTTGGCGGAGCTGGGCATTGACGTCTATTATCAGACCGTCGTCGGGGATAACGTGAACCGGCTGCTGGAAACGATCCGGATCGCGCGGGGCAGGGCGGATGTGCTCGTGTTCACGGGCGGACTGGGTCCGACGATGGACGATGTAACCCGAGATGCGGTCGCTTCCTATCTCGGCCGAGGCATGACGATTCATGAACCGACGATGAAGAAGCTGGAAACGATGTTCGCAGGTCGCGGGGCGGCGCTGATCGAAAGCAACCGCAGGCAAGCGCTGCTTGTGGAAGGCGCGACTCCGCTGCGCAACGATGCCGGGCTGGCGATCGGCAATGCGTTGTCCGTGGACGGGACGCATTATTTGCTGCTGCCGGGGCCGCCGCGCGAGATGAAGCCGATGTTCGCGAACGATGCGACGAGCTGGCTGAAGGAGCAACTCGGACCGGCTGCCGCGCTGCATTCGGTGATGCTGAAGTTCGCCGGCGTCGGCGAATCGGCGCTCGAGGAGATGCTGATCGACTTGATCCGTGCGCAATCGGATCCGACGATCGCCCCGTATGCCAAGGAAGGCGAGGTGGCCGTTCGGGTATCGACGAAGGCGGCAACCCGTGAGGAAGCGGCGCGGAAGATGGAAGCGACGCGCGCGGAAATTCGCAGGCGGACGGAACGATTCCTGTACGCGGAGGATGACGTGACGATCGAGGCAACCGTCATGCGGTTGCTGCTGCAGCAGCGGCGCACGCTTGCGCTCGCCGAGAGCTGCACGGGCGGCATGGTGGCGGAGATGGTCACGACGGTGCCGGGCAGCGCGGACGCGTTCCTCGGCGGCGTCGTGAGCTACACGAACGGCGTAAAGCGGAAGCTGCTCGGCGTGCCGGAGACGCTGCTGGAAGG
>JAEWAQ010000005.1 GCA_023391635.1 Bacillota bacterium
CATGCCCGCCCACCGCCGAAATAGTGTCGGAGCGCCACAAATCCCGCCCGCATGCCCGCCCACCGTCGAAATAGTGTCGGGGCGCTACTGTTTGCGGTTCATATTGCCAGAACGGTTGAAACGGTACTTTGTCTTGCGAATCTGCCCTTCACTATCCGCTGTTACATATTGCAATGATAATAGTTGTCTCAAACGACGCGCGATCGTGCTGTTACTCCATCCGAGAATTCGAGCAATGTCTGATGAGCTTAGCGCATTGTCTGTTGTCCTAAGCAAGTTCACGATCGCCTGATCGATCGGATGCTGCGGCAGCGACGGATCGCGGACGGCTCCCCATTTGCCCAGGCATTGTTGCAGCTTCTGTTGGCATTTGCGGGGTTTCTCCTTTAATTGGTCGAGCGAGAATCGCAGCACCCTCCATTCGTCGAGGACCAGATCGTTGTGGCGGTCGAGGCCGTCATCGTAATCCCAACGACTCAAGTTGCGAGGGGCATGCGTGCCGAAAGGATCGATCTCGATGCACAGCCGGACACCGGCATGAATATAGGCAAAATCAATAAATCGCACGCCATCCTTGAAATCTCGAACCTCGTATTGCGGATGCAAGTGATCGAAATTTCCGAATGCTTCCCACCATTGGCGGACAAACAAATTCTCGGCAAAAGATAGCCCCTCCAGCAGCTTCCGCTTGCGCTCGCCTTTTGCCGCCCGAATATGTTCCTGCATCCACCTCTGATGAGCATGATCAAAAGCCGAATCCATATTCGCTGCCACAACCATTTGCCCACTCCTCCTCGTTAAAATAAATAACGCCGATCGACCGGAACGTGTCCGGTACAATCGGCGTGTACTTCACGACCAATATTCTCAAATGCGGCGGTGTCGATCTTCGATGAGGGGCGAGCTTCAAATCTGTGAATCAAGAGGAAAAGCCAAACGAGATATAGTGTTTGCGGATAGCGAACCGGCTAATCATCCGAGTTCTTGTTATCGGCATGGCGCAACTGTTCCACTTCCTCGGCCGGCAACTCAGTTGCCTGCACGACAGTCTGCATTTCTATATTCAGCGATAACATCTTTCTTGCAACAAACAACTGGCCTTCTTTTCGTCCTTCCTCCAGCCCTTTCTTTTGCCTTCAGCAATCCCCTCCATTCTCACCATATCCGCACGCCAAAAAAGCACACCCCAAGAGCGTCATCAACGACGCCTATCAGAGTGTGCTTCACTCACATAGCGATTCAAATTTGTCCAAGTACACTTACCATATCATGGAAGGATCCGATGCGCAACCTCAAATATCGATCGTACATCCCCATCTCCTTAATCCAGTTAGCAGATGACGTGTAAGCGTAAATGTTCAACGGCGGTTCTAGTTCGTCCGACGATCGCATATCCTCATACGAAACGGCAGACACGACCTGTGGGGGCATGGTTTGTCCGGACGGCCGGGATGAGCGATTCGAGCGACAGACGGGAAAGCAAATTCAGCGAGAACGAGACGTGTGATCTTTCTGATTGGGGAGCATGATCGACTTGAACGACAGGTATGATCCACCCGATGGGGAGGGGGATCTGCCTGAGGGCATTCGCATGGAGGTACGCATGAAGACGCAAAATTGGATTGATGGAACGGCGTTCGTGAGCGGGTTGGCGATTGCTGCGGTGATATGGACGGGGGTCCATGGTGCGGATGGCGGAGGATTTGGATGGGACAAGCAGCTCATTCAAGCCGCAAATGTTACTGTGAGCAATACTGGACAAGCGGGCAGCCAGAGGGAAAGCGGGCAATCAGGCGGGACAAGCTCGCAATCAGGTCAAGCGCATGATTGGACGGACGCGATCGAGGTGGCTCCGCATCCCTATCGACCAATAACTTCGTTAAGCAAGTCGTCCTTAGGCGACTACTCGACCGTTACACGATCACCACCGAATTCGTCCAACCAATCGAATCCGAAGAGCGATGGAAGCCAGCCCGACTCGACAACCGCACCGGCAAATCACAACGACCAGCCCGACTCGACAATCGCACCGGCCAATCGCAACGACCAGCCCGACTCAACAACTGCACTGGCCAACCGCAACGACCAGCCCGACTCAACAATCGCACCGGCCAACCACAACGACCAGCCCGACTCAACAACCGAACCGATAAATCGCAACGACCAACCCGACTCGACGACCACACCGGCAAATCGCAACGTCCAATCGCATCAAGCCGCCCCACCAACGAAACATCCGGATCGCAGCAGCGGCTTTACGCCGTCCGCCGAAGCGCCCAAGCTGTCCGTACGCGTCTACCTGGCGGACACCAAACGCGTCGAGCGCGTACCGCTCGAACAATACGTGCGCGGCGTCCTCGCGGCAGAGATGCCGACGGACTTCGAGCCGGCGGCGCTCCAGGCTCAGGCGCTTGCGGCCCGCACGTATATCGTTCGCCGCCTGCTCCACGAAGACCGATCCGGCGTCCCGACGGAGAAGGCTGACGTGACGGATACCCAGACGCATCAGGTATACCGCTCCAAGGCGGAGATGGATAAGCTGCGCAAAAGCGACGACAAAGCATGGCAAGCCATCGATGAAGCGGTATCCGGCACGCAGGGGCTCGTGATCGCCTATGATGGGGAGCCGATCGATGCGCTCTATTTTTCCAGCAGCAATGGTTATACCGAGAACTCCGAGGACGTGTTCGGATTCGCGTTGCCGTACCTTCGTTCCGTCGACAGCCCCTGGGATCGCGATAACGCGCCTCGCTCCATAGAATCGGTCACGCTGCCGCTGGACCAATTTTACGATAAGCTTGGCATTCTCGATCTTCCGACCACCGGACAACAAGAGAAGTCCACGCCGGCAATCGCCGTCCAATCCCGTACGACGGGCAAGCGCATCCGCACGTTGGCGGTTGACGACACGAAGCTAACGGGCGTTCAAGTGCGGGACAAGCTTGGTCTGCGGTCGGCGGATTTCAGTTGGCAAATATCCAAAGAAGCCATCACCATTACCACCCGCGGCAGCGGCCATGGGGTCGGGATGAGCCAGTGGGGAGCGCAGGGCATGGCACTGGCCGGCTACACGGCGGATGAGATCGTCTCACACTACTATTCGGGGGCGGAATTGGTGAAAGTTTCACAGTTCCTATAAAAATTGCAATCTTCCAACCCGCTGCAGGTATAAAACTCTATCACCTGGTAACACTGGCTTACTGAGGTGATGAAAATTATGAGTAACGAAGGCAACAAAACGCCCCGCAAGCTCGACGAAACTCCGAAGTCGATCGCGGGAACGGTGCCCGCCGCCCGTCCTTCCGGATGGAGAAAATTTTTCTCCAAACGTTGGGTATTTCCTGCAGCTTACATGGCCGCGGCAGCAATCATCGTAACGATCCTCTGGCTGAATGCAGGAGGCCAGGGGAAACAGACGGATCAGGTCGTTCCAGGACAGGCAAGCGTGCAAAATGGCGCAGAGGCGATGACTCCGGACACAGTGGGAACAGACGCAGCTTCGAACCCGGACGCAGCGCCGGTGACGGCAAGCGGCGAAATGATCCGGTGGCCGGTAGACAAGCTCGACGATTTCACGACGACGATGGCATTCTATGATGCCAGCGCTTCGGACGAGGAACGTCAAGCCGCCATGGTGCTGAACGCAAGCGACAACACTTACACGCCGCACACGGCTGTCGACCTGGCTCGCAAGGACGCCAAGGATTTCGAAGTGCACGCAGCGCTCAGCGGCAAGGTGAAAGTCGCCGAACAAACGCCGCTCAACGGGTACGAAGTCCAGATCCAGCATGACAACGGCTTGGTGACCGTCTATCAAAGCTTGAAAGACGTCAAAGTAGCCGTCGGTCAAGAAGTCGAGCAAGGCGACGTGATCGCATCGGCCGGTCAAAGCGAACTGGAAGCGGACGAAGGCATCCACGTTCACTTCGAAGTTAGAAGCAACGATCAGTCGGTCAATCCGATGAACTGGATCAAGGCCGAGTAACATTGCAACAAGCCGGTAGATTGGAAGAATCGGGAACTTCCGCATTCGTGCGGCGGCTCCCGATTTTTGGTTTTAGGCGAGCTTGGCAGCGGTCGGTCGGGGGAAGTAGGCGCTACAGTCGTCTATTCGATGGGGTTGGCGGTCGTTCGGGGGAAGTAGGCGCTACAGTCATCTACTCAACGAAGGGCGGCTCGGTCGGTACACATGCGGGCGAAGACGGCGGAGACGGTACAGACGGCTGAAGAAGGCAACAATTTTCTAGACAGTTTCGAGTGGGTGTGACATAATTCTCACATAGGTATTTCATACCATTTTGACCGGTAGTAGAGACAGGTCAAGGTGATCTCCGATAGAAGGGCTGCGGAACACAATGATAGTGGTCCCGACGAATCAGCTGGCGCCCGGGGATGTGCTTGCCAAGGCGATTCTCTCATCGAGCGGCATCGTATTGCTGGATGCAGGCACCGTGTTGACGGAGGCCTATATTCGGCGTCTTCGCATGCTCCAGATTGAAAGCGTGACCTTGAAACCTTCCTCCTCAGATTTCCGCAAAATCCAGCAGACGAGCGGCAAGTTCGATATGAACGTGGCCGATTGGGTGATGCCGGACATCGGCCGCATGAAGGACAACCACGCGAGCCGCCATGAAGCGGTGAAGGCCGTCGAACAATTCGCCGTCACGCTGCAGGGATTGTCCCAGATCAAGCTGCCGGTTCCGGAGGAGAAGTTCCGCAAGCAATTTCGCGACATGCTCGGGGACATCGTGGCCAACCGGGCGTTCGCTGAAGAACTGAACGTCATGTACCAGACGGACGAACTGCTGTTCCGGCAAGCGCTGCAAGTGACGATGTGCGCCAGCGTGATCGGTTCCGTCCGGCACTACGACCCGAACCATCTATACCATCTGACGCTCGGCTCCTTGTTCTCCGACGTCGGGATGACGCGGTTGCCCAGCGATCTGACGAAAGTAACGCGCGAACTGACGGACGCCGAGCGCAAGAAGGTGCGGGCCCATACGTCCGAAGGCTACCGGATCCTGAACGGCATGCACGGCGTTCCCCTCGAGTCGGCCAAAGTGGCGCTGCAGCATCACGAGCGCTATCACGGCAGCGGCTATCCGCTCGGGCTGAAGCAGCAGGAAATTTCCGAGTACGCGCAGATCGTCGGCATCTCGGATGTGTTCAATGCGCTGTTGTCCTCCCGCTATCATCGCAAAGCTTACGCGATCGAGGAGGCGACCGAGTACCTCTTCGCGGCGGGCAATTACGAGTTCGACCTGTCCCTTATCCACACCTATTTGCAGCACTTGACCGTCTACCCGCCCGGCACCCATGTCATTATGAACAGCGGCCAGACCGCCTATGTAGTCAATGCGACAGCGCGTCCCGTGCTGCGGCCCGTCGTGCAGATCTACCGCGAGGCGGACGGGTCGACGATCGCCTCTCCCTATCTCGTCGACCTGGAACAGCATCCTTATTTGGCGATTTTAAGGCGAGTCAACGCTTAGCCCCATATACCCGAAAATGCTCCTGCGAAGGGCGGATGGACGTGCCATCCGTCCTTTTTCCTGCGACTAAAGACACACTTGGCACACGGAACAAAGAATAAGTGACCGCGCCCCTCATATAATGTACCAATCTATTTCAGCAGGGAGGCGGGAGCGTGCACGACTACATCAAAGAACGGACCATCAAGATCGGCCGTTGCATTGTGGAAACGCGGAACACGGTGCGTACGATTGCCAAAGAATTCGGCGTCTCCAAGAGTACGGTGCATAAAGACCTGACCGAACGCTTGCCGGAGATCAATCCGGACTTGGCGGACCAGGTTAAGCACATTTTGGAGTACCACAAGTCGATCCGGCACCTGAGGGGAGGAGAGGCAACCAAGATCAAGTACAAGAAGACGACGATCAAGAAGCGTGAAGTGATGACGGCCGGGAAAGCCTAAGATTAGTCAAGGGCGAGCATAAAGTCGGGCAGGCGGAAAATATTTCGGACGGCGTTCGGGTCGGCGGCAGGCAGTTGCAGAAATAATTCGGACAGCGGTCTGACCGGCGGGAGGCGGAAGCGGGCGGGCTAACGGCGGGCAGTCACCATTAAAGCGCAAACGGAACCATTTTCACGAAAATCCATCCGCACAAAAGAAGGAAATTGCAAAAAGCTGTCGAATTATCTACCATTACGGGATTTATTAAACTCGGCAAACATCGACAATTATACATCCTAATATACGGTAAGGGAGCCAAGGCTCATGTTCAGCAAAGATATCGGAATCGACCTCGGCACGGCCAACGTGTCCATCCACGTGAAAGGCAAAGGCGTCGTGTTGGATGAACCTTCGGTCGTCGCGATCGAGAACGATACGAAGAGAGTACTCGCCGTAGGCGACGACGCCAGAAGAATGGTCGGCCGTACGCCGGGCAATATCATCGCGATACGGCCGCTGCGTGAAGGGGTCATCGCCGATTTCGAAGTGACGGACATGATGCTCAAGGCGTTCATTCAGCGAGTGGGCGGACGCAGCTGGTACAGCCGTCCACGCATTCTCATCTGCGCACCGAGCAACATCACATCGGTCGAGCAGAAGGCCATCCGCGAAGCGGCGGAGAGAAGCGGCGCCAAGGAAGTATTCATGGAAGAAGAACCGAAGGCGGCCGCGATCGGCGCGGGCATGGATATTTTCCAGCCGAGCGGGAATATGGTGGTTGATATAGGCGGAGGAACGACGGATGTAGCCGTCCTGTCCATGGGCGACGTCGTAACCGCCTCTTCTCTTAAAGTCGCAGGGGACAAGTTCGACGAAGCGATTATGAAGTACATAAAGAACAAATATAAATTACTTATCGGCGAACGCACGAGCGAAGATATCAAGATCAAGATCGGGACCGTCTATATGCACGGCCGCCGGGAAGAAGTCGACATCCGCGGGCGCGATATGGTGTCCGGGCTCCCGCAGACCGTCACGGTGCACTCGGACGAGATCCGCGACGCGCTGTGGGAGCCGGTGTCGGCGATCGTGGCTTCGGCCAAGACGGTGCTCGAGCGTACGCCGCCAGAGCTGTCGGCGGATATCATCGATCGCGGCGTCATCCTGACCGGCGGCGGCGCGCTGCTCGACGGTCTGGACGCGCTGCTGGCTGACGAACTCAAGGTGCCGGTGCTGATCGCGGAAGATCCGATGCACTGCGTCGTGAAAGGGACCGGCGTCATGCTGGACCATCTGGACAAAATTTCGCGCAAGTTTAAATAAGGGTCAAACATCCAGAAGACAGTTAAGCAACAGCAAGGGTCCATGGAAATTAGGGCTGCTTGCGTTGGAGCGGGACTGGGGGAGGACGGCGGCATGTTAAGAGGGTTGTACACGGCTGCATCGGGCATGATCGCGCAGCAGCGGCGCCATGATACGGTGACGAACAATATCGCGAACTTGAACACGCCGGGATTCAAGGCGATGAACGCGATGACGAGGGCGTTTCCGGATATGCTCATCTCGGCCATGGGCGGCGATCATATTCGGAGCGGGACGGTCGGCAGGCTCTCCACTGGCGCGTTCGCGGAAGAGAATCTGCTGTCCATGCTGCAAGGGGACTTGACCGAGACGAACCGGCCGCAGGATCTGGCGCTCGTGTCGGACCTGCTCGTCGACGGGGCGTTCTTCGACGCCTCCGGCAAGTACTTGGATCCGGAAGGCAACTTGACGTATCAGCCGCAGGCGCTGTTCACGGTGATGGGACCGAACGGCGAGCGGCAGTATACGCGCGACGGCAGCTTCAAGACAGCTGAGGACGGCACTTTGCTGACCTCCGATGGCGTGCCGGTGCTCGGCGTAGACGGACAACCTATTCAGCTGAACGGATCGTGGGAGGACATCGCGGTCTCGGCGAGCGGCGTGCTGTACAGCAAGGCGTTGAACGAGCCGCTGCCCGGCAGTCCGCAGCTGCTCATCACCGTCGTGAACAATCCGAACGAACTGGTGCGCGGCGGCAATGGGCGATTCCGCTACACGGGCGAGCCAGCCGGCATTCGCCAGGCCGGAGCGAACGACCGGATTCAGGTGCAGCAGGGCTACCTCGAGCGCTCCAATGTCGATCCCAGCCAGTCGATGGTCGATCTGATGGCCGCGCTGCGCGCCTACGAGGCGAACCAGAAAGTCATTCAAACCTACGATACGAGCCTGGGCAAGGCCGTGAACGAGGTTGGCAAAGTATAACGCTTCTCGCGGTCGGTTCGATAGAAGGAGGATGAAGTGCCCGTGAACAATTCCATGATCACTTCCGCAGCGTCCATGTACTCGCTGCAGCAGAAGCTCGACATGATGGCCGACAATATGGCCAACATCAATACGGTCGGCTACAAGCGCAAAACATCCGTATTCGAAGATATTCTGACGAGCATGCAGCCGCATGAGAAGGCATTCGAGCTGGCCGGCCGCAGGACGCCGTCCGGATTCACGCTCGGATGGGGCGCCAAGCTGTCCGCGATGATGCTCGACATGACGCAAGGATCGCTGCAGTCTACGGGCAACCCGAACGACGTCGCGATCGAAGGCAATGCGCTGTTCCGCGTCACGATGCCGGACGGCACGGAAGCCTATACGCGGCAGGGAGCTTTCCAACTCGTGCCGCTGCCGAGCGGCGATCGTCAGCTCGTCACGAACGACGGGAATCCGGTCGTCAATGCGCTGGGCGGCGACATTATCGTGCCCGCCGGCATGGAGCTGACCATCCGTCCGGACGGGACGATGGTCGCCGAAGGTCCTGTCGGCACGGTGCCGGCGGAGCTGGGCCGGATCGGACTCGTGCAGGTGCTGAAGCCGGAGATGCTCGTCGCGATCGGCGACAATTTCTTCGGGGTGAGCGAAGGCGTGAACCCGGCTGTCGTCGTTGCGGATCTGCCGGAGCGGCAGCCTGACGTATCGGTTAGACAAGGATATACGGAGCAGTCGAACGTGAACCTGACCAGCGAGATGTCCGAAGTTATCATGGTCCAGCGGGCTTATCAGCTGAATGCGCGGGCGCTTGCTTCGTCTGAACAGATGATGAGCATGGCGAATAATCTCCGGGGATGATAACATAAAGAACAGCAATGCAAGAGGCGTCTGATCCCCGGGCGCAATGAAGGAGTCGAATCGTTTCATGACCGCATCTCCCCGTCCGACTCCCGGCGGGCGTTCAGCCGCCAGAACGATCGGACGAATCGTATGGACGACCGTGAAGATTTTTATCATCCCCGTGCTGTGCGTAATCGCCCTTATTTTGGGTATGGCGGTGGGTTACCACCTTCTTGGAGGCAGACCGGTATCGGAAGTGTTCGAGGTGGACACATGGAAGCATATGTATGATCTCGTGTTTGCGGACAAGTGACGGTCTGAAGCCGTGCGGCGACGAAATGCGACTGCTCCCCGGGACATGCCGGGGAGTTTTCTTTTAGGCAGGGCGCGCGTTATAATGGTCGAGAGCAACTTGATGGAAGGAGAGGGGCGCGAGGGATGAATGTTCCGAATATGATCACGTTGTCCCGGTTTGCGCTGATCCCTCTTTTTCTGTTTCTGTATTTGGACGGCTATGCGGTGGCGGCGCTCATTACGGTGCTGGTGGCCGGGTTCACGGATATGCTGGACGGGTACATCGCGCGCAGGAGCGGCCAGATCACGGTTGCCGGCAGCCTGCTCGATCCGCTCGCGGACAAGTTGATGATGCTGGCGATCGTCACGGCGCTGCTCATCGTCGGTACGATTCCTTGGGAAGCGGTAGCCGTGATGGGCTTTCGGGAAATCGGCATGATCGTGAGCGCGACTTTCTTTCATTTTCGCGGGATGAAGACGGTCCCTGCCAACGCGTTCGGCAAGGCGACGACGATCGTCTACTACGGCGCGATCATGCTGCTCATGCTCGACTTGACCGGCGGCATCGCCTTGCTGTGGTGCGCGATCGCGCTGTCGTTCGTTACTTCGGCCGTCTACTTCATGAAGTTCAGGCACCTGAACCGTGCCTCCATGTAACAAAAGAGCCCGCGGTCGCCCCTGCTTCGGAGGGGCGCCAGGCGTGCTCTTTTATATCAACCCTCGCGACTGCAGTTCGCGGAAGGGATAATTACAGTATGGGCGAATGAGTCGCCGTGTATTCGGCAGGGTATGCGATATATGTGAGGATGAGAGGAGATTGTTGGAGTGGAACTTGATATTCAGCAAATTCAGGAGATTATTCCGCATCGGCCGCCGTTCTTGCTGGTCGACCGAATTTTGGAGCTCGAGCCAGGCAAGCGTGCCGTCGGGCTAAAGAACGTGACGATGAACGAGCCGTTTTTCGTCGGGCATTTCCCCGGTTATCCGGTCATGCCGGGCGTGCTGATCGTCGAGGCGCTGGCACAGGTCGGCTCGGTGGCGATGCTGGCGCTGGAGGAGAATCGCGGGAAGCTCGGCTTCTTCGCGGGCATCGACGGCATGCGGTTCCGCGGGCAAGTGAAGCCGGGCGACACGTTGCTGCTCGAGCTTGAGGTGACGCGGCTGAAGGGGCCGATCGGCAAGGGTCGGGCGGTCGCCAAGGTGGGCGATACGGTCGTGGCCGAAGGTGAGCTGATGTTCGCGTTGTCGGACGCGGCGAAGCGGGAAGAATAGGCGCGCGTGCGTTGGGCCTGTTGGCGAGGATAGCGGCGCTCTGACACTATTTTGGCGGTCGGTGGGCATGTTGGCGGGTATAGAGATAAAGAAAGGATGAGAGAGGATGACGATGGCGGCACAGGAAGCGTATGAGGCGTGGTTGCGCGACCCGGGCATTGACGAGGAGACGAAGGCGGAACTGCGGGGCATTGCCGGGAATGCGGCGGAGATCGAGGATCGGTTCTATCGCGAGCTTGCGTTCGGCACCGGCGGTCTGCGCGGGGTGATGGGCGCCGGGACGAACCGGATGAATCGGTACGTCATCGGCAAGGCGACGCAGGGATTCGCGACTTATTTGCTGCGGGAGGCGACAGGTCGCGGACATGGTGCGAACGGCAGCGCTGTGGTCAGCGGGACTGGCAGCGTCGTTAACGAAGGAAGTGCGACTGCTGATCAGGCGGCTGGCCAAGCCGGTGCCGGTGGTGATGCGTCGGTTGTCGGTGCTGGTGATGCATCGGCGGCTCCGATCGTGGTCATCGCCCATGACTCGCGGCACAACTCGGATGTATTCTCGCTGGAGGCGGCGTGCGTACTTGCGGCGAACGGGATCAAGACGTGCCTGTTCCGCTCGCTGCGCCCGACGCCTCAGCTTTCGTTCACGGTACGGCATCTGGGCGCGATCGGCGGCATCGTCATTACGGCCAGCCACAATCCGCCCGAGTATAACGGGTATAAAGTGTACGCCAGCGATGGCTGCCAGCTCGTGCCGGATCAGGCAGAGCAAGTCATTGCCAGCATCCATGAGGTAGGATCGTTCGATAACGTGCGAAGATTGAGCCAAGCCGAAGCGGAGGAGCGCGGGCTGTTGGTCTGGCTCGGCGATGAGGCGGACGAAGCGTTCACAGAGGCGGTGGCGGCGCAGTCGGTGCAGCCATCGTTGTTGCGCGGCGGCGCCGGCGATTCGCTGTCGGTCGTTTATACGCCGCTGTACGGCGCCGGCAATATTCCGGTGCGCAATGTGTTGACACGTGCCGGCTTCGGCCAGGTGCATATGGTGGCGGAGCAAGAGAGACCGGATGGAGCATTCCCGACAGTGAAGTCGCCGAATCCGGAGGAACATGAAGCGTTCACGTTGGCGATCGCGCTGGCGGACGAAGTCGGCGCCGACATCATCATCGGCACGGACCCGGACGCCGACCGGATGGGTGCGGTCGTGAAGAACGACGAAGGCCAATATGTCGTCTTGTCCGGCAACCAGTCGGGTGCGATTATGGTGCATTACTTGCTGTCGCAATTGCAGGCGCAAGGGAAGCTGCCCGACGACGGGACCGTGATCAAGACGATCGTGACGAGCGAGATGGGAGCGGATATCGCGCGTTCCTTCGGCTGCAAGGTAATCAATACGCTGACGGGCTTCAAATATATCGGGGAGCAGATGACGCGCTTCGAGCTGGAGAAGGAGCAAGGCGGTCACACTTTCCTGTTCGGATACGAGGAAAGCTACGGCTACTTGGCCGGTACTTATGCGCGGGATAAAGACGCGGTCGTAGCGTCTCTGCTGATCTGCGAGGCGGCGGCGTACTACAAGTCGCTCGGCAAAACGCTGTACGACGTGCTGCTCGAGCTTTATCGGCAATATGGCAGCTATATGGAGAAGCTGGAGTCCCGCACGTTGAAAGGCAAGGACGGACTCGCCCAGATCGGTGCGATCATGTCCGATTGGCGAGAGCATCCGCCAGCTGAAGTTGCGGGGATTAAGGTAGACCGCGTGCTCGACTACGAAGGCGGGCTCGACGGACTGCCGCCGGAGAATGTGCTGAAATTCCTGCTCGCCGACGGCTCGTGGTTCTGCCTGCGGCCATCCGGCACGGAGCCGAAGATCAAGCTGTATTTCGCCGTCCGCGGACAAGGAATGGATGGCGCTCAAGCGGCTTTGGACAAATTAAGGATGGCGGTCATGGAGCGGGTAGACGCGCTGCAATAGCGCCTCTCTACCACTAATTAGCGCTATTGGCAGTTGACGGCGAAGAGGCGGCAACGGACAGCAGGATTTATTTGAAGGAGTGACAGGTGTGCCCCAGTGGTTGAATGGCTTAAATCGCAAAATGGCGATCTGGTTATGGTGGGTCGTGTTGGTCGGCGTGATCGCTTCGCTGCCGGTGATGGCGGCGAGGGCTCAGACGGAAGGAACCGCGGATCGGGTGGCGCTTGTCATCGATTACCGGGACTTGCTGCAGATCGGGGCAGGACAAGTCGATCCCGAGCATTATGTGGCGCAGCAGCTGGATCGGCTCATGCAGGCAGGCGTGAACGGCGCGGTCGTCTACGAGAGCACGCTGGACGAGCTTGGGCTCGCCGGGGAAGTCGCGGTCTACAGCGCTGCCGAGATCGCTTCTATGCAAAGCCAGACGCCGCCGACGGGGGCGAACCGCAATCGTACTTATATTGTGTTCCAGAAGCCGGCGCATGAGGCGGAAATTCGGCGCATCGTGACGGAAGGCTTCGAAGCGCATGGAGCGACGATCGCCGATTGGCAAATAGACGGCAAGAACGGACTTGTTATCGACATGGGCAAGGACGACGCGATGCTGCGGCCGTTCGAGCCGAACCCGATCGAGATTCAGGAACTGAGAGACGCTGGGCTATGGGTCGTGCCGCGCCTGTCGGACCGGTACTCGCCGTATCCGGAGGAGCTCATCGACGCCTGGATCAAGAGCTTCAAGGCGGTCGGCATCGATCGGATCTCCTTCGACGGGGACGCGGTGCCAGGCTTCAGCAAGCCATCGCCAGGTCCGGGCGAGTCGAGCGGCGTACAGAGATTCGCCTATATGCTGGAGAACAACGGGATCGGCATTGCCATGTTCGAAGGTTTGAAAGTGCCGGTGCGGGGGCAATCCCAACTGGCCAAATTCATCGATTATAACGCTATTCGAGCCCATTCGATCACGGATCAAGAGATGGCGACGATCAAGAAGGATGTACTGGCAGACCGGATATTGCTGGCAGTGAAGGATCGCGACATTCGCATGGTGTTCCTGAACGCGATTCCGTCCCGCGATGCGGCCAAGGGCAAGCTGTCCAGCCCGCTGGACACGATCGTCGATGCGCTGCAAGGCGTAAAGGACCAGATGGATGAAAATGGAACTAACGGGAGCGGTACAGACAGTACGGATGACGGTACGGAAGGCGGAGCGGTTGCTCAACTGGAGAAATTCGGCTTTGAGATCGGCGTGCCGGAGGCGTTCGAGGTACATCATGCACCGGCGGAAACTGCGCTGCGCGGTCTTGCCATGCTCGGCGCGATCGCCCTAGTAGCGATCGTCATCGGCATGTTCCTTCCGTCGCTGATTACGCTTGCGTTCGCGGCAGGTCTCGTCGGCGGGGCCGGGCTGTATGTGCTGAAGCCGACGCTGATGGTGCAGGCGCTGGCCTTGATCGCGGCGATTGCGGCTCCGACGGCGGCGGTGATCTTGCTCGTGCGGAGGCTGCGCATCATGCGCGATGGCGCGCATGCGGGCGACAGGGCCGGCGCAATGTCCGACACAGGTGCGGGTACGCAAATGAGCGCAGGCAAGCGGCTGGGCAGCGCGCTGCTGCTGTACCTCCGCACCGCGCTGCTCTCGGTGGCGGCGGTCCCGCTCGTCGTGGCGATGCTTAACCATATTTCCTACAGTCTCGTGCTGCAGCAATTCCGCGGCGTCAGCTTGCTGCATGCGGCGCCGATTGGACTGGTTGCCATTTATGTATTCTTATACGGCTCCGGAGAATCAGTCATCGCGAATACGCGCAAATTATTGATGACGCCGGTCACGGTGTTGTGGATTGCGGCGATCGGCGTGCTGGCTGCCGCAGGTTTGTATTATATGTCAAGGACAGGCAACTCAGGCAGCGTGTCGGGGATCGAGAAAGTGTACCGCGCGATGCTGGAAAACACGTTCGGCGTTCGTCCCCGATTCAAAGAGTTCTTGATCGGACACCCGATGATGCTCGTGGGCATTTTCCTGACGATTCGCTATCGCTATGCCGCTTGTCTGATCGTGCTCGGCACGGTCGCTCAGCTGTCGATGGTGGACACGTTCGCGCACATTCATACGCCGCTGATCCTGTCGATCACGCGTGTGCTGCTGGGTCTCGGCATTGGGCTGCTCATCGGACTTGCCGCCATCGGCGTTTGGCAGATCGCGGAGCGCGTGTGGAGAAGGCTTGAGTTGCGGGAGGCGAAGTAATGCGCCTTGTGCTGTCGGGGTATTACGGTTTTCGCAACAGCGGAGACGAGGCCGTGCTGCTCAGCATCCTGGCGGCGCTGGAGCAAGCGGGCCGCGAGCAGGGCGTCTCCATTACGCCCGTCGTGCTGTCGGCGGACCCGGAATGGACAAGCCGGCAATACGGCGTGGAGGCCGTGCCCCGCATGAAGCTGGGCGTGGTGCGCGCGGCGCTGCGATCCAGCGACGGGCTTATCAGCGGTGGCGGCAGTCTGCTGCAGGATGCAACCGGAATGGGCTCTATTCCGTATTATTTGGGAATCATGGCACTGGCGCGCTGGTGCGGGAAGCCGGTGTTCGTCTACGCGCAGGGCATCGGCCCGGTGAATCGGGCGATGTTCCGCGGTCCGATCGCGCGAGCGTTCCGCAAAGCGGCTTATGTGTCGGTGCGCGACGAGGAGTCGTCGGCGCTGCTGCAGCGCTTCGGCGTGCCGGCCGCGAAGATCGACGTCGTGCCTGACCCGGTCATGGGCCTGCCGATGCCGCCCGCGGACGATAGTGGATTGCACATTCGTTCCGCGGCAGGATCGGACGAATCGGCTCGAGAAGCTGAGGCGATCCACTCGATGGAATCGATTCGCGGAGCAGGTGGCGGGAACAGCCCGGACAGCGACGACATACCGCTCGTCGGCGTATCCGTCCGGTTCTGGCGAAGCGACCGAGCCGATCTGGATCGCGTAGCCGAGGCGCTGAATGCGCTGGCCGCCCGGCGTCCGGTGAGGCTGCGCTTCCTGCCGCTGTATCGGGGCGCTGACGAAGAGGCTTCGCGTTATGTGATGGAGCGGCTGCGGCTCGGAGACGGCGTCGCTGCCGAGCTGGCGCCTGCACACGACGAACCGCAGGAGATGCTGCGCGAAGTCAGCCGTTGCCGGCTGCTGCTGGGCATGCGGCTGCACTCGCTGATCTATGCCGCGAACCGCGAGGTGCCGCTCGTCGGCTTGTCGTACGATCCGAAGATCGACCACTTTCTTGCCCGGCTGGGCGAGCAGGCGATCGGCTCGACAGACGCGCTCGCACCCGACATTTTCAGCGATCGCGTCATGCATATGCTTGATCATCCGGCCGATTGGCTGGCCGCCGTCCGCCCGAAGATCGACCGATTGAGACAAGAAGTGCTGAGGCCAGCGCAACAAATCACCCGCTATCCGCGTATCTAACATAGTGAACTGCAGGAAGGATTGACCAATTGTGAGTGCCGAACGTTCCGCAGCCGCGCCGCAGAGAAGAGCTTATCCGACCGTATCGCTGTATGGCGTGCCTTTCTCCAAGATGAATATGAAGGAAACGGTCGCTTACCTCACCCAGGCGATCGAGGCGCGGCGTACGCAGCGGGTGATCACGGGCAATCCGATCATGCTGATGGCGGGCTTCGAGGATGCCGAATTCGAGCGCGCGCTGAAGACGGCGGACCTGGTCGTGCCGGACGGCGCGGGCGTCGTGTGGGCAGCGAAGCGTGCGGGGCAACCGGTCCCGGAGCGGGTAGCGGGCTTCGACCTGATGCACGAGCTGCTGCGCCTCGGCGACCAGCGGGGCTGGAAGGCGTACCTGCTGGGCACGACGCCGGAGAACATCGAGGCTGCGCATGCCAACCTGCAAGCTCGCTATCCGGGTGTGCAGTTTGTCGGGTATCGGGACGGATTTTTCACCGAGCGGGACGACGGAGCCGTCGTGGCGGCGATTCGGGCAGCGAACCCCGACCTCTTGTTCGTCGCGCGGTCGCTCAAGACGCAGGAGCCGTGGCTGGCCAAGTACCAGGAGATGCTGCAAGTGCCGGTCATGATGGGCGTAGGCGGCTCACTCGACATTGCGGCAGGGAAGCTGAAGCGGGCTCCGGCCGTGTTTCGGAAATTGGGGCTGGAATGGTTCTACCGACTGCTGCGACAGCCTTCGCGTTACCGACGGATGCTGGTTCTCCCGCGCTTTGCGCTTAAAGTGATGCGGGACGGCGATAAGGTTCTCAAAGAAAGTTAAACACGCATGAAAACATTATGAAAATGGCGAAAACGAACCAAAACGGCGAAATCCGGCGCAATGCGGTGTTTGTTGGATTTCACGGGCCGGGTATATAATCGTAGCCGGTGCTTACAAAGGGGAGTATATACATGCCAACTGGTTTTATGATCGGGATCGGGATCTCCGGTCTGATCGCATCGCTAGCGCTCGCACTCATGCTTACGCCGCTTGTCAAGAAATTCGCTTTTCGCGTCGGCGCCGTCGACGTGCCGAATGCCCGCAAGGTGCATTCCAGCATCATGCCGCGTCTGGGCGGTCTGGCGATCTACGCATCGTTCACGCTGACGGTGCTGCTATTGATGTATTTCATTCCGGACAATCTGATGATGGCGAGCAACCGCAATCTGATCGGCGCGCTGCTCACGGGCGGCACGATCATCGTGCTGCTGGGGGCGCTGGACGACCGGTTCGATCTGAGCGCCAAGCTCAAGATGCTCGTGCAGATCGGCGCCGCTTGCGTCGTCGTGTTCGGCTTCGATATCAAGATGAACATCGTCAACATCCCGTTCGGCGACGCCATGCAGCCGCTTGGCGAATGGATCGGCATCCCGCTGACGATCTTCTGGATCGTCGGGGTGACCAACGCGATCAACCTGATCGACGGGTTGGACGGGCTTGCCGCAGGCGTGTCCGCGATCGCCATCGCCAGCATCATGGGCATGGGGATCATCATGGGCAACGGCACCGTCGTCATGCTCGCGATCGTGCTGCTCGGCAGCATTCTCGGGTTCCTGGTGTTCAATTTTCATCCCGCGAAGATTTTCATGGGCGACTCGGGCGCGCTGTTCCTCGGCTTCAGCCTGGCGATGCTGTCCATGCTCGGATTTAAGCAAATTACGATGCTGTCGTTCGTGACGCCGCTACTCATCATCGGCGTGCCGCTGTCCGATACGTTCTTCGCGATCGTGCGCCGCTGGGTGAACAAGAAGCCGCTCATGAAGGCGGACAAGGGGCATCTGCATCATTGCTTGCAGCAGCTCGGCTTCAGCCACCGCAAGACGGTGCTGATCATCTACGGCATCGCATCCTTCTTCGGCATCTGTGCTGTGCTGCAATCCGCGCTGACGAAGACCGGCTTCGGCAACTGGGTGACGTTCATCGTCATCTGCGTGCTCGTATTCCTGCTGCAGATCGGCGCCGAGCTCATCGGCATCGTGGACAAGACGCGGCGGCCGGTGATCAATCTGCTGACTCGCTTGCTCGCGAAGCCGCAGACCGAGACGCGGTCGAAGTGACGTGAGCGTGTGGGCGGGCCGGGTGGTATTCGTGAATGGTGAATCGGTCGGACAATTGTATATGTGCAGGCAGTGAAGCCCACCTGATCGGTGGGTTTTTGCATGTGCGGATTGATGCGGCATGTACCGATATCCCCTTGGCTCAGGTTGGGGAATGCCGCAGCGTGCGGTACAATTAAGGTAAGCAAGACAGTAATCGGGAGGTATGAGATGCATGCGGACTTTGGCGCAACGAGTATTGTTCAACCAGGAACAATATCGTCAGGCATTAGCGACGTTGGAAGAAGCAGTCTCGGTCCCCGAACCAAACGTAAATCAATTTATAAAAGACGCAACAATACAACGTTATGAATACACGTACGAAATGGCATGGAAATTGATAAAAGTTGTACTGAACTATAAAGGTGTTGAACTGTCATATCCAAGGGAAGTGCTTAAGGAGGCATTCTCCAACGGGTGGATTAACAAACCTGAATTATGGGAGGATATGATCGAAGACCGGAATTTGACGAGTTGTACGTACAAAGCCCGAAACGCCGAACAAGTTTATCGACGTATACGTGGTCAATACTACGCTTCATTCAAGGATCTCCAACTTGTCATGGATGGGGTGATAAGCCGTGATATCCAGCCTTCCTAACCGATTCATGCGGCAACTGGTTACGGAATGCGACAAGGAACCTGGTATCGCAAAGGTGATATTATTCGGTTCAAGAGCCAGGGGTGACCATCGGGCGAATTCGGATATCGATCTGGCGATAGCGGGGGAACGAATCCCTCTGAGGATCAACACACGATTAAGAGATGCCGCTGGGCTGTATAGTCTGGATATCGTGCACTTGTCGGACTTGGATAATCCTGAACTACTAGAGGAAATTGATAACGAAGGTATTACAATATACGAGAGATGAAACGCGACTTTGCAGCCCGCCTTGATTGGTGGGTTTTTGCGTGTTTGGATTTGGTACAGCATTTGCCCACCTTCGGCGGTGGTTTTTTGCATGCGCGGTGGGTTGGGCATATACCGATATCCCCTTCGCTCAGGAATGGGATCGGGAGTTACTGCGACGCGTATGCGTAGAGTCTCCTAAATTGTGGTACAATTGCAGTACTGTTGTTGAAAACGCTAACAAACCTGCCGTCCTGAACAGGCGGTTTCATGATGGCGCCACGCATGTTGCGGAGGAGCGAAGCCGCATGGTGCTCATGGCATACGGATTCGTCCTGCTCTTGCTCACGGGAGCTGTCATCTACTTATTCAACAAGTATTTGCGGTCGCACAAGACGATGTACGAGAAGGACGAACTGTATCGGCTGATCGGCAATCATATGTCGGACATGATTCTGCTGACGGACGGGGCCGGGCGCGTGCAGTATGCTTCTCCATCCAGCGGGCAACTGCTGGGCGAAGATCCGAGCGCAGGCGCACACCTCTCGCAATACGTGGAGAGCATGAAGCTGAACTGGGGCAAGCTCGCCCAATTAACCGAGCAACTGCCGTTCTATACGCTGGAAGCGAGAACGCGCCAATCGCAGCAGGGACAGGCCCGATGGCTGGAATTGATCGTGACGCCGTTCGCCAGCGTTCTCTATGCCAGAACCCGATATCTGGTCGTAGGAAGAGAGATTACAGAGCGCAAGACGCACGAACGCATCCTGAATGAGCTGGCCTATTACGACTCGCTGACGGGACTGCCGAATCGGGCCTATTTTCTCAAACGTATAAATGAAGTCGTCTCGGACCGAGGCGGCGCGGCAGGCGCCACGGTGCTGCTGCTCGATAGCGAACGGTTTCAGCAGTTGAACGATACGCTCGGCAATCGCGCCGCTGATGAATACCTGGTTCAGCTTGCCGCGGCACTCTCCAACATGGCTGCAGGATATGGAGAAGCGTACCGGATCGGCGCGGACGATTTTGCCATGCTGCTGTCCCCGATGCCGTCGGGCGCGGATGCGGATCGGATCATCGACAGCGTATTACGACGTTTCCGAGGCCGCTGGTCGATTGCAGGCCATGATGTCTTGTGCACAGCGAGCATAGGCGTCGCCCATTACCCGGAGCATGGGGCAAATGCAGAAGACTGGGTGCGCGCCGCAGAGCTGGCCAGACGTCAGGCGCATAAGTCGGGCGGCAATCAGGCCGTCATTTTCGACGAATCGTTGCTGAAGCAGGCCCAGAAGCGGATCCGGCTCGAACACGATTTGGAGGATGCGCTGGACAATGACGAACTGTATCTTGTCTATCAAGCACAGGTGGATTTGCAAGACGGTTCGATCATCGGCTACGAGGCGTTGGCTCGCTGGAAGCATCCCGTCTTCGGGGGATTGGCGCCGAGGGAGCGGAGACGATCCGCCAGGTGCAGTTGCTGCGCGAATGGAATTGCGATCAAGCGCAGGGGTTCTATTTTGCCAGGCCGGTGCCTTCGGAGCGGATCCGGGAACAATTGGAAGCGACGTACCGGCAGGTTGCCGCGGCTTATGAGTCGTGACGCAATCATTCGGTAAATTGCTGCAACGAGCAGATTCGGGACCTCCTGCCTATGCGGGAGGTCTAATTTTTTGCCCGTTTCGGGCCGATATATATTCCTACATGCGCAACTTTTGCCAATTGGCCGGAGTCTATCCTCATGAGCCACGCTTGGCAAACAAGCTAATCTTTCATGTAATCGGGAGGACGTTATGTTGAAATCACTCACTCTGAAACGATGGACAAGTCTCCTGCTGGCCTTAGCGCTCGTGTTCACGATGCTGCCGCTTCAGCAAGCGAGCGCAGCGATTACGTTCACGTTCGACAGCTACAGCACGGATCCTGAATCCCCGACGCAAGTGAACGGGGATACGATCGAACTGAAGGGTACTTATAACGGGATTGCTTCCAATACCATCACGTACAAGGTAGAGCAGATCGTGGACGGCAAGGTCGTCGCGACAACGCCGGGTACGGGCGTAGCTCCGATTCTCGAAGGGACCAACCGTTATAACTTCGCGAATGTGAAGCTGTTCGCAGGCTTGAACCGAATTACGTTATCCGGTAATTCCAGCGGCAGCATTCAGTCCAATTCAGCTTATGTATTTTTCCCCAACGTTCCGACGATTTATGACATCAAGCTGACAGACGGACGGGAATTAACCCTCAACTCGCCTACGCTTGTCAATACGGAAACGATCGCTCTCATGTTCAAAGCGCCGAATGCGACGAACGTGACAGTGCAAGGCAAGGCTGCGTTCTCTGGCGGCGGAGATACCTACCTGGTATCCGACGTGCCGGTGGACGAGGGACTTAACACGATCGTCATCGTCGCTTCCAATGCGACGAACACGTATTCTGTCACCCGTGATGTCGTAAGGTTGTACGATGTGGGAACGACGGTATTTGATGTGTCTGTAATCAACAGCGGCACGGGAGTAACAGTGCCGAAGACGAAGCTGGATGGCAACCCGACTGTCGGTTCCAATATGGATGATGATACGTTAGTAGGTCAAATCACAGGTAAAGTTGCATTACAGAAAGATCCGACGAACCCGACCCCCGATTTGGATGTATTGGTGAACCGTGTTACGGGCGGAGCATCTGTACTGAATAGTCCAGTTAACCCGCTTACCAATGTCCAAAAAGTTGGTGAGTTATCTGTAACCGGAGCGACATACGATTATGTAATTTATCAGTTTACTTCGGATACTAAGTTGAATATAAGCGATAACGATCAATATAACCTGGTGGTTGACGGCTCTTTTGGCACGGCAGACGTCGATTTCGGTCTATTATTTAATTACCGCAAAAACTCTACCCCCTACATTACCGAAGTCAATCAGTTGTATAACGTGAAAGAGACGACGACCAGCGGGACCTTCACGTACTCGTCCAGTTCTCTATTTGCGGACAATCTGACGTTCTTCCAGACGCCGATCTGGATTAGCGTCAAAATGAATAACTACAAACCAGCATTGCATCAGATTTCGATCGATACTACACAGAATGGCGTTACCGTCGGTTCGCCTTCCATGACATTTGACAAGGCCGTAAAGCCTTATTATGTAACGTCTAACGGGGAACTGATCTTCAAGATTACGAATTTGCCCGCGGGCGATCAGACCTTAAATATTCGTGTCCAGGAGACTCCGGTCGCTCCTGCTACGACGCCTGCCGATCAAGACGTCAAGAATATTAAGCTTACATTTATCCCAACGCCGTTCATTCAGCTCACGAATGTGTATGACAATCAGCAGTTCAAAGCGCAGAGCGGGCTCACAGCCATTACGGGCAAGATGGTGAATTTCAATATGGTCGGAACCGCGCCCGCAATACCGGCCGATCTGAATTCACTCACCGTCTCCATTAACGGTACGACCAAGAGCGTTGCGAATAATCCGACGAGCTTCACACTACCGCAAGTATCTTCCCAGTATACGGGCGAATTTACGTTCTCAACTACCGGGGACACGAGCCTGCAGCTAGTCGATGGGCCGAACAGCATCGTCGTATCAGCGAATGCAGGAGGTATACCGGTTTCAACGAATATTACAGTATTCTTGTTCCCGGACGATCTACCGCAAGTAACGACGATTCAGCCGGTTCCGGTCGGCCAGTCGTCGGATGCTAATAATTTATATCAAGCAACGGGAGATCTTGCTTACACCACAACGGAAAAAACGGTTGAAGTACTCTTCTCGGCCCTGAATGTTGCCAAGACTGGCGGGGAAGTCGTCATTAGCATAGACGGCAAGCAGCACACCTATGCCAAATGGAATGGCACCACTTTCGACGTACAAGCCGGCATTACTTTCATTGGCACATCGCCGGGCAATATATCGAATTTCCGCCTCATTTACAGCGCGCCGGTTAATCCGGAAGACACATCGCTTCTGTTGCCGGATTCCGGGACGAAGAGCATTACGATCATGGCGGTAGCCGGTACGACGACGAGCTCGAAGACGCTTCAGATTACGCGTGTCCGCGTACCATACAAGATTCTGTCACCGAAGCTGCCGGAGGAATCTGTTATTAACCAGAACTTCATAACCGTTAGTATCGACGCAGAAGGTGCGGACCAGATCCTGGTTGGCAAAGAAGAGATGGTCAAGGGAGCGGACGGCATCTTCCGCTTGGATCTGAACGATTTGAAGAAGGGCGCCAACAAGATCAAGTTCACGATTGTGACCGGTACGACCAAGAATAACGGAGAGTTTACCGTTACTTATGCCACGCAGAACGAGATCGGCGCGCAATTCAAAGCATCTATGCCAAGCTCGGGCAAGCTGTCCGCGTTCAACGGCGCAATCGAAATTGCGTTCCCTAAGGGAACGATGCTTAAGCAGCCCAGCATCGTATCGCAAACAAATTCGACTCAGATCGAGCTGTTCAACAGCCAAAAATTGCTGTTCGGCATCGCCGATCCGATCGATGGCCGGACGATAAAGCGCTATAACCGGGTAGGAGAGCATGTCAACGGCGTTCCCCAAGACGGAAAGTTCTACAATATCGGGACCAATAGTTATGTGACCAACATTTTACAGGGCACACGAGCCAACTTTGGATACGCTTCGCAATTGTTTTGGGTGGACGCGGGATATTTTGACAACACTTCGAATACATTCAAGACAGTAGACGGAATGCAGCCTTACACAGCGACGAATAACGATGCAGTATATTTGCGCGGTAATAACATGAACAAATGGCTTGTACCGACCAACCGCGGCACGATCACGATGGATTACGACCCGAGTATCCGCAATGAGACGGCGAGAAACTTGAGCATATGGCGATTCACCGGGAACTCCTGGCAAAATATCGGCGGTACGGTCAATACGGGCAAGAAGACGATTACGGCTCCATTCGATGGCTTCGGTTATTACGCTGTCATGTCCTTGCGCTATGGATTTGAAGATGTTACAGGGCATCCTTATGCACGCGATTACCTGAACACGATGTTCACCAAGGGCATCATGCAAGCGAGATCCAGCGGCAACTTCGGAGTCTACGAGAACATTACCCGCGGCGAATTCGCGACCATGATCGTCAAGATTCTTGACCTGCCGCTCAATTATGATACGCAGAACCAGTTGTTGACATTCAACGATGTACCGAACTATGCCGTGAACGGCGCGCTATGGGATTACCGCTACATTGAGACGGCTGCAAGAGCCGGCATCATCAGCGGCCTCGCGCCAAGAATCTTCAATCCAGGCGGCAATCTGACGCGCGAGCAAGCTGCCGTCATTATCGCCCGAGCCCTGAACTACAAGCTGGGCACGCAAGATAAAGATAAGCAGGCACTGGCCAAACAGTTCGTAGACGCCGGTCTCATCGATTTCTACGCGGTGTCTCATGTCCAGGCGGTCGTGAAGGCCAAGATCATGCAGGGGCAAACGAATCCGCTGGAAGAAGGGCAGAAGAAGCCGACCTATTCTTTCAATCCGAAGTCGTTCCTTAACCGTGCTGATATGGCGATCATCTCTTACAACATCATGGATAAGCTTGGCCGTATCTAGCGATTCACGCCGGTTCACGCACACCCAGACCGTCGGAGACCCGATCTCCGGCGGTCTGTCGCTGAATCTTGGGTATATAGGAAAAAGTTAAGCAATGACGGCGGCATGGCTTCGAGCTATACTAAAGAAGCTCACGAGGCCATACATAATCACGTGTAGAAGCCCAAGGCGATTTCAATGAGACCCGCAATCAGGATTATTTTGAAATCCCCGCAACTTTTCTCGATCCGGTGCGTTTAACAACATGTATCGGAAGCATCAACTGATAGTAAGCGCCCTATGAATCTTGTGAAAGAAGCGTTTGCGATTCGTAGAGTCCTCATGTATAATGGGGAAAGTGGCATAATTTACCCTGCCTGTTTTGTGCGCTTTATAGGTTGCTCCTCACCAGTTTACGAGTTTCTGCGACATGTATCTACTTTATTGGAGACCATGATTGCAGACACACATTATAGACAAATGCTCTTCTCAAGGAAGGGGGTGAAACATCCAATGAGAGATTCGAGCTATCAATCTTCCAAGCAACACAAACAGATGTTTTCTCGAGGAGGAGAAAAAAAGGTTATGAAGAAAAGTTTATCTCTTCTGCTCTCCGGTGCGATGGTATTCGGCTTGTTCGCATCCGCAGTATCGGCAGCAGAATCCACTGAGTTGACGACTCAGCAAAAGTATGAAGCACTGAAAACCAAAGGTATCTTCGCAGGTCTTGGAGACGGCTCTGCCGGTCTGGACCAAGAGATGACTCGCGCACAAGCTGCTCGCATCATCGCTCTGCTGAAAGGCCTTGAAGGTATCGGCGATCCGGATACGCGTGTCGTAACCGAGAAGCCGTTCCCGGACGTAGACCTGGGCAAGTGGTACACGGAAGAAGTCGACGCAGTTAAGGCTGATAAATCCTTCGTAGGCAATGCTGACGGAAACTTCTATCCGAACGGGCAACTGACGGTTCAAGAATTGGCTGTTGCTGTTGCTCAAGCACTGGGCTTCGACGCAACGAATGCTGAGCCGGTTGAGATCGAAGGCGCTGCTAGCTGGGCTGGACCTTCCATCAAGTTCCTGCAAGACAACGGCTACAATGTACCGACCAACTACACGGCTAACGCTCTGCGCGGCCAACTGGTTGACGCTACTTACGTAGCTGATTCGATCTTGAACCCAGCTGTTCCGGCGAAAGTTTCGGTAGTGTCAGCTAAGCAAATGAACGGCAAGTCCGTAGAAGTTAAGCTTGACAAGGCTGTTGACACCAAGAAAGCAACGCTGTCTGTAAAGCGTGGTACAGCTACCGTGGGTTCCTCCACAGAATGGGCTGAAGACGGTAAGTCTGCAGTAGTTAAGCTTGATGGCAACATTGCTGAAGACAAGTACACTGTAACTCTTGCCGGCATTGAAGAGTCTGAGATCAAGACAGCTTCCGTTGAGTTTGCTGGTCAAATCGAGAAGATTGTTAAGATCGATATTCTGACTGCTTCTGAAACGCTTCCGATGGCTCAAGGCGTTCGCATTGACTTCCAAGCAACGAACCAATTTGGTTCTAAGTCTGATCTGTCTGCGAGCAACTTCTCCATCAATACAGCTGGAGTCGGTGGACCGGTTAATGTATCTGGCGAGCAAGCCTTCACATTGAACCTTGAAGGCGTAGCTAAGGATACGAGAATTCCGGTTACTATTATCCACACATCCAGCGGTATTTCTACAAACAAGGTGTTTATTGTTGGCGAAGCACCGATCGCAAGCAAAGTTGAAATTGGCGACATCATCTATGCTAATAACAAAACGCGTGTCGAAGCTAATGACACGATTGGTTTGAAAATTACGGTGTTGGACCAATATGGCATTCGGTTGAATATTGAAAATGTTCCTGCTGCTGGTCCTGTTCTGATTGCGTATGGTTTGAATTCGCCTCGCGGTATTACGCCGATTACGAGCGATCCTTCTACATTGGAGAAAGATGCTACTCCGTTTGCTGATCTTGATGGAGACGGGTATCTTGATCTTGTGTTGAATGCAAAAACTCCAACCTACACGAACCAAGATAGAGACGTTACAGTTACGATCTATGCAACTGGCTCCAATCAATCTGCTTCCAAGGTTGTAACTGTCGTTCAACCGAAGCAACCTGCAACGGTTGAATTCGGCGACACGAACCTGCAACTTGCAGAAGGTGACGGAAACAAGTATGTTCCGTTGATCCTGAAAGACAAAGAAGGCAATGCACTGTCTGCTGACGACATTGTAGCTGCTGAGAAGTCTGGCAAGCTTACGATTTACTCCACGAATGGCAACGTTGTACTGGGCCTTGCTGCTCCTGGCGGCACGAATGACAATGGTTCTACTGCAGTTATTCAGCGCACAGGCGATAACAAGGGTAAGATCCGCATCGACGCTGTTAATGGCAAGGGATCCGGGCAAATCGTTGTTATGATCGCTGGTTCTGCTCCGGTACAGCAAGCTGCTTGGCCGTTCACTGTATCTGATGCACGTGTACCGACTTCGATTAAAGTGTCTACACCTGCTGCTCCGAAGATGATTCACGGCGATGCAACTAATAAGACGGATAACGAAGTTAAGTACAAAGTGTATGACCAGTACGGTGCTGAGTTGGATAAGAACTTCTCTGCTGCATATGTTGTGAAGTTTGAGCTTAAAGGAATTGGCAATTCGACGCCGGGAACAATTGTTTCTATTGTTGGCGTGACTGCCGATGATGCAACGGAATATGATATTCAAACTTCTGTATTTGATGATTCGATCAAATTCAGATCTGCTGCAACCAATTCGAATACGGGCACGGTGGAACTCGTTGCGAAGCTGATGGATATCCGTGGTGCAACCCCTGTAGAAATCTCGAGGGCAGCTGCTAGAACTCAAGTTATCACGGGTAATGAATCCGGCCTGGGCCTGACGCACACGATCGCTGTTGATGGTGCTAAGGACAACACGCTGTACGCAATTGGTAAGGGTAAAGTAACGACCACAGCTGATGTGTATGGTGATGCTACTCTTGCTGACGTAACCATCGGCACTATGGCTGATCTTGCAGCTCTGCCGCAAGCTAAGGGCTTCAAAGTTACAGCTACCGATGCTTCTGGTAACAAAGTAGCATTGCCGGATAACCGGATTGTTTCTGGCTCTGTTATGATCGCTAATCCTAACGTTGCTAAGACGGATAGTGACAAGCTCGTTGGTTGGGATGCTGGTACGACTCAAGTAACTGTTGCATTCCGTACTCCGACAGGCACACTGACGGATACGAAAGACATCACGGTGAAGAAGGATGCCCTGGCTGTAGATGCAATCTCGGCTAAGAAGTCCTCCAAGTCTGTTGCTAATGCATTGCTTGCAACGATTGATCCGTGGGATGCTAATCTGTTCGAAGAAATTAAAGTAACAGATCAGTATGGCACTTCGTACACGAATGCACAACTGGCACAATTCAAATTCGGCGTCGCGTACTACATCCATGACATCAAGCGTATCACGTACCCAGCAGCTCCTGCAGCTGGTTCTGACGCTGGTCTGGACACAATCGAAGTTACAGCTGCTAACAAAATCGAGTATACTCTTGTCGGCTTGAAGGACATTAAGAGCTTCGTACTTGACGCAGTAGCACCTAACGGTAAGAAAGTAACGATTACGGTTGAGGTTGACTAATCGTTAACCACACCGTAGTACAAAAAGAGGCCCTAGGGCCTCTTTTTGTACTTATCGAACATTTAACTTGAATCCATTAAAATTATTCTTAACTTGCGAAACTTATTATGTGTTCTACTCGTCAATAATATAGCTGTTGAAATGCTAATACGGAGGTAAGATTGATGAGGAAACTATTAGTATCCATGATGATGACTTGTATGATATTTGCAGGGATTCTTTCACCAACATTCGCAAGCTCAGTCGAGCAACCTTCTTTGAAGTCATTTGTGCCGAAACAATTGCCCAATATAAATTTAGGAAATGGTAACTATGCACAAGTGATCAATGCGTCTATGTTGCCGAATGATAGTGGGAATCTAATGACGATTAGTGTGAAATATGTCAATCAAGGTAATTCGGCCATAAACACAATTGACTACTGGTTAAGAATAAGATCAACGAGTAAAGGCAATGAGAAGTACTCTGTAAATGTTATTCCGAGTGATGCGAATATAAATCGTATTCCAGCAAAGTCCAGTGCTATCATTACATATTATAGCAATGTAGGCGCTGATGTTAAATTAGGGAATATACTAATTGAAATCATTAAATGGGATTTTAGCCGAACGGATTACGAGCATGTATTGGGAAGTGTCAAGCCTAACGCAGATGATTATGTTGTACCATCCAATTATTCTTATAATATTCAATTGTCGGGAATGCAATTAGGAACCTCTGTTAGCAAAGCCATAGTATCAAAGAATGAGAAGTATTATAAGAGCACCTTAATCTATAATATAAAGAATAACGGAAATACATCCCTTACATTACCAGGCCTTCAATATTACATCCTAACGTCCGAAGGAATCATGTATCAGCTTCAATCAAATAACAATTCGGATTTGAAGATAGAACCAATGACGAATGAAGAGTTAACACTAAGAGGGAATATACCGAATGTCGTGAATGAAAAGGGTTGGAAGCTAGTTGTGGCCTTACCTGCAACAGATAACAAATTGATTCTACCAATTGCAAGCTATTTACTTCCGCCAAGCTCCCAAGAATCTGGAACAGACTTTTTGAAAGAGTACACTTTCACAAACATTGATGGCTTATACCATGTTAAGGTGAATTCAGTAACTAGGACTGCATTGGATGATAAAGATTTGATTATAGCGAATTTGAATATAACCAACAAAAACAAAGAGCCATTGCCTATACCGGCTTTGACAGGCAAGTTTATGCTCGACAATACAATCGAGCGAGAAGTTGTTGTTATTCAACCGAATAAGGTACTTGCGATACAGCCAAATGAATCAATTTCAGTCTATTTATACAATGAAATTCCTTACACATATGAATTTAAACAATTAAAATTAGTTTTACAGCAAAAGATTGGAGAAAATGATAAAGAAGACCTGCTTGAAATAACTGGTTCTGAAGTGTTCTCAGCTATAGCTACATTACCTATAGGAGAGCAATACGTAATTAATAATGTAGGTAACAGTTCTACTTATCAGTTGAGGGGAATCAAATCTTTTAATTCAATAACTTCAAAAATGTTTACTGCCCAAATTCTAGTTACAAATCATGAAAAACGTTCAGCAGGAATTATAAGTTTTGTAGGATATTTCAAAACATCAGACGGCAATGTATTTCCTGCTACCTTCACAGAAATTAAAGATAAGATGATTCCTCGTGGTAAAGCATTGTTAGAAGTAAGTTCAACAATGCCAATCGGTTATAATACTGAAGGTGCTACTTTAATTATAGGTGAGGCTGTTGCTACAAATGATGGCGAACAAGCAAAAGCAAACACGGCATATGTAAATCCAATTGAAATCAAATTGGGCAACGAGCTTGATGCACAAAATGGAATTAAAGATATCGATGCATATCCTTACACTCTTTCAATCTCCAGAATTCAGTCACAGATTCTGTACGGACAAGATAAGGTACAAATTGACTTTGACTATGAACTTGTAAAAGATGCACTTGTACTAAGTAATAGTGAAAATAAAAGAATTGTGATTGAAATCAAGGACGAAAAGAATAATATCGCATTTACAAACGAATATTCATTCGAAGCAACTGAGAAGGATGCTTCATTCTTGATTATTGGCAAACATCATGGAACGTTTACCGCAATTGACAGCGATCTAATCTTTAAAATTCAAACAATGAAAAATGACTTTACATTTAATGTTTATGAACAGATTGCTCCAGGCTATAAATATTTGCTATCTACACAGTCACTAAGATGGTTTTCGACAAGCGATTAAAACAAGAAATCCCCCTCACTGGGGGATTTCTTGTTTTAACATAATGCTTAATCTGACATTGCTGGACCTTATACCAAATTCCTATGCTTGTTATAGCGACACTGCAACGGTATACTTAAAATGATAGTGAAAACCACATTCGACACTTTTCAATCCGGTGCAAATTATGCAAGGAGAACTATGCTTCTTCAGGAGTGCAATCAATGAATAAATATTCTCGATTGGGTTTACTGCTGATAATTGATTCACTTCTTATTATATTATCTGTATATGTAGCCTATCTGCTAAGATTTGATTTTTCTATTAGGCCTCAATTTATATCAACATTGCCTTATGTGTTTCCTTTGGTCCTTGTATTCGTGCTCACAGGTTTTTATACATTTAAAATATACAAGCGGATATGGCAATATGCAAGCATAGGAGATTTATTTGCCATTATGAAAGGCGCTTTTTTCGGAGTAGGCGCTTTTTTCATATTCCATCATTTGATCATTCATAGCTACTATAATGAAATTGTTGTTCCAAGGAGTATCTATCCACTTGTTCTAATAATATCTACAGTTGCTGTAGGTAGCTCAAGGCTCCTTTGGAGGCTGTTGAGAGGCAATTACACTAGAATGATGCCACACCATCGCAAAGCGCTAATTGTAGGGGCTGGGGAAGCCGGTGTGATGGTTGTAAAAGAATTGCGCCAATCACGCTCGGAATTATATCCTGTAGTGTTCATCGATGACAACATTCAGAAGTTGAATTATGAAGTGATGGGAATACCGGTAGTGGGTGGACGTGATGAAATTCCAACAATCGCAAAACAATATAATATCGATGATATTATCGTTGCGATTCCGGCAGCGTCCCGAACTGAAGTATCAGAAATAATAAAAATAAGCAAAGAAACCGGATGTCAAATTAAAATTGTTCCGAGAGTCAATGATCTCATTAATGGGAAGATCACCATAAAAACGATTCGCGATGTCAGTGTTGAAGACTTGTTGGGTCGGGAACCTATCAAAGTCGATATGGAAGGCATTACGGGATACTTGAAAGATCAAAACGTATTGGTTACTGGCGCCGGAGGATCTATTGGATCAGAAATCTGTCGCCAGATCGCTGCTGTTCATCCCGAGCGATTGATCCTACTGGGGCACGGTGAGAATAGTATATATGAAATTGAACTAGAGTTGCGAAATGCATATCCATCGCTCAAAATTGAGCCGATAATTGCAGATGTTCAAGATAAATCTCGCATAGATCAAGTATTTAATAACTATCGACCCCAAGTCGTATTCCATGCAGCCGCACACAAGCATGTTCCTCTGATGGAACGTAATCCACTTGAAGCAGTTAAAAATAATGTGCTTGGCACAAAGAATTTAGTGGAATGTGCTGATAAATATAAGGCCAAAAAATTTGTGCTGATTTCTACAGACAAAGCTGTGAATCCGACAAGTGTAATGGGTGCTACTAAACTCATTGCCGAAATGATATTGCAAGAACAGAATAGGAGAAGCAATACGATTTTCACTGCAGTTCGCTTTGGAAATGTATTGGGTAGTCGCGGAAGCGTCATTCCATTATTCAGAAAGCAAATCGAAAAAGGCGGGCCTGTCACGGTTACCCATCCTGAGATGATCCGATATTTTATGATGATTCCCGAAGCAGTGCAACTGGTTGTTCAGGCTGGTGCATTAGCAAACGGGGGCGAAATATTTATTCTCGATATGGGGCAACCTGTAAAAATTGCCGAATTAGCGCGGGACCTGATTCGATTATCCGGGCTGGAATTAGGTAAAGATATTGAAATTGTGTACACAGGATTGAGACCAGGCGAAAAGCTGTTTGAAGAGATTTTGACTAGCGCAGAGGGCGCAACTACTACCAAGCATGATCGAATATTCGTTACCCGCCCTTCTGAATTTCCAAATGAACAGTTCTATATGAGGCTAGAAGAACTATTGAGGTTGATTAAACAAGAAAAAATGTTTGAACCAATGGAATTAAAAGAAATGTTAAAACGTATTGCACCATCATATTATATTCAAGATTCTAGAAGCACAATCGATAAGGTTATTGTGAATGAACAAATAAGAGCTTCTTTGGAAATGGTAGCTGCGTTAGAGGCAAAATAAGATTAGAGGAGTTTGTTTAATGGGCAAGGGAGTATCAAGAAAGGCTTCAGAATATAAATCCGTACTGACCTGGTTAATCTTGTGCTTCATAGCTGTATATATGTTCACAGCTCCTTTTTATCAAGGGCTCTTTAACGGAGGGGAGTTCTCTTTTGAACGTCCAATATATTTCTCTATGTTATGGTCAGCAGTAGCGTTAATTGCGATAGCTATATTCATGTATAATCGTTGGACAATAAGCAATTTAAGAGGCCAGATGGCGCTTGTGATATGGCTGATTCCGCTCTGCTATCTTACCTCATTATTACAAGCAGCATCTTTGCAGTCAGCGATTAATGAACTCTATATTCATATAATGTATGTTGTATTTTTTTTAATTGGAGCATATTTTACTAGCAGTAATCCAGGCTCGATGGTAATTAAATATTCCATACTTGGATCGGGATATGTGATCGTGATCCACGGTTTCTTGAATTGGTTCGGGAATGTTCACTATAAAGATGCTGTATTGGATCATCGCTTGTCCGGTGTATTTCAATACCCGAATTCATACGCAGCATACTTGACTGGATTATTAATAGCCAGTTTAATCCTGATTAATTATTCGAAAAAGTGGTATACGACAATTTCTTATGCATTGATGCTGGTGCCAATTTGCACATCTCTACTGTTAACATTGTCCCGCGGCGGTCTGCTTGCCTTACCTTTTGTTCTGCTAATCTATCTCCTTTTTCTGTCGTGGAGGAGACAATTGTTTACGCTTCTGTATATGGGATTGGCAATTGTGACGGCCCTTGTTATTCATAACCGCATGACGAAGATTGAAATCCAGATCAGCCAACAATACGAATCACTCTTATCTCTCAAGGGTTGGGCTATTCTAATAGCAGCATCAATTTTAATTGCGGCGATCATATTATTCATTCAAAAATACATCTCGCATAAATTTTCACAAGAACAAAAAAAGTCCAAGGTTTTCCCGATTAGCAATGTCATAATCCCTCTATGTTCAATAGTATTGTTGATTATAAGTGCAATCTTGATATTCGGAAGTAGTACAATCACTGATAAACTCCCGGAAGAAATTCGCCTAAGGGTCCAGAGTTTGAATTCAGAAGATAGCAGCATAGCTTCGAGATGGATCTTCTATCAAGATTCTTTCAAAATCGCCAAGGATTATCCTCTCTTCGGGGCTGGGGGCGGTGCCTGGTCAAGTTTATATGATCAATACAAAAGTTTTCCATACATTAGCCGACAAACGCATAATTTAATATCCCAAGTTTTAGTAGACACTGGATATGTAGGGCTTGTTCTGTTCATGATAGTATTTTTTCTATGTTGGTATATATTTATTCGAAATGCAAAGCAACAGCCAGAGTCGGGTTGGAAAGACCGGCTCATCTTGCCGTTCTTCGGACTAGCGATATTGTTTCATAGTGCAATTGATTTTGACATGTCTTTTGTTTACTTATCTGCAATCGTATTTTTAAGTATGGGATCCTTGTTGTCAATAAGGGATTCCAATGATAAACCTCGAGACTCATCGAACCAAGGAAGTAAAGCATTAAGAGTATATCCGATTGCTCTTGCTATTATTGCAATCATATTATTCTATGAATCTGTACAAGCGGTACAAGGTAATTCATTGTTCAGAAAGGCAAATATTGCAGCGGCTATGACCGGAAATTATCAGGAAGTCAAGAAGCCTTTGGACGCGGCCATAAAGCTTCAACCTGATCATGCGTATTATGCCCTATACAAAACAAGTATACTCATTCAGCTCTATAATCAAGTAAAGGACGAGGCGTTCATCAATGAAGCAGACGAACTCCTTACAGTATTGCAACGAAAGGAACCTTACGATCGGAGAATGATTAATGAGCGATTCAACTGGTATATGGCCAAGGGTGAATACGTCCATGCATTGGAATGGTCACAGTCCAAATTAGAGCAATTACCGTGGGATATCAACTTATATGAGAAGATCATAGGAATTTATTACGAATTGGGTAATCAGGCAAGAATTCAAGGGTCCAGCGAAGTCATGCAAAGCAATTGGGATCAAGCATTTAATTGGTTGGAACAATTCAAACGAAAGATAGAAGAAGTTCACGCCTTGCCAAAAGGCCAACAAAAAGGTTACGTATTTACGACTACACCAAGTATGTTACTGCCTATTGCGCAAATATATTATCATCAAGGCAACTATGATCTAGCAGCATCAACACTAAGCACAGTATTGCCCATGAACTTCGAAGATCAAGTTAGTCGAGCAGTTGTACGCTGGTATCTAGCCTCATTGCAACAACAAAACCAGAATGATCAGCCGTTATTGGAAAGGTTCATTAGCGAGTATCCGGAGGAAGAGCAGCAAATAAAAACAATTGTTGAAAACAAAATGTGAGATGAGTGAGAATCAGTTATGTATCGAATGGTAAAATTACAGCAATGGGTCAAAAGATCATTGGATATCGTAACATCGTTATTCTTACTTGTTGTATTTTCCCCCTGTTGGCTGCTAGTAATGCTGCTGATCAAATTAGATTCGCATGGCCCTATTATATTTACCCAGATGAGACCAGGCCGGAATACAAAAGTGTTTAAGGTTTATAAATTCAGGACGATGAGGCCAGGATCCGATAAGATGATTGCTGGGAAAGAAGTTATGGGTGACGATGAGCGAATCACTAGAATCGGAAAATGGCTGCGCAGATTTAAGATTGACGAAATTCCTCAACTCTACAATGTGCTCATAGGAGATATGAGTCTTATTGGTCCAAGGCCAGAAAGGTTGGATTATCTTCCGACATATACAGAGGTGGAATTGAAGAGATTCGAAGTGCGCCCGGGGTTGACTGGACTTGCGCAGGTGTCTGGCAGTATTCATATTTCGTTGGAAGATCGCCATCGATACGATGTATACTACGTTGAAAATTTCAGCATCTGGTTGGACTTTAAGATAATGTTGAGAACTGTAGGAGTTGTATTGTTCGGAGAAGATAAGTTTATTGTTGAGAGCCAGAAAGGCAAGACCATCGATATTTAAGGTTGAGTTGGCGTGACGATATACAAGGATAAAGGTGGTTTCTAGGGTGGAAAAAATATGCGTTGTGGGCTTGGGATATATTGGTCTCCCTACAGCAAGCCTTTTAGCAACCAAAGGTTTTCAGGTTCATGGGTCAGATGTGAATGCAGACGCGGTAGGAATGATCTCCCGAGGGCAGATTCATATTTACGAACCTGATTTGGACGTGTTGGTGAAAGCAGCTATCCAAAGTGGTAAATTGAAGGTTTCAACTAAGCCGGAGAAAGCTGATGTATTCATATTGGCAGTTCCTACGCCTTTTAAGGACCAGCATGTGCCAGACACCTCTTTTGTTGAAGCAGCAAGTAAGTCGATCGCGCCTTATATTGAAGCTGGCAATTTGATCATTTTAGAATCGACAAGCCCAGTAGGAACGACGGAGAATGTAGCACAGTGGCTAATGGATCTTCGTCCAGATCTTGCTGACAAACCAATATATGTAGCTCATTGTCCAGAGCGCGTTTTACCCGGACAAATCCTGAAAGAACTCGTTGAGAATGATAGAATCATTGGCGGTGTTGATAAAGCTTCCGTAGATCGGGCGAAAGCGTTTTATTCAAAATTTGTGAATGGAGAAATATTATGCACGAATGCGAGGACTGCCGAACTGGCTAAACTTACTGAGAATGCCTTTCGGGACGTCAACATTGCATTTGCCAATGAATTATCACTGATATGTGACAAGTTAAATATTAATGTGTGGGAGTTAATCGAATTAGCTAACCATCATCCACGAGTCAATATTCTGCAGCCAGGTCCGGGCGTGGGAGGGCATTGTATTGCCGTCGATCCCTGGTTTATTGTGAATGCGGCACCAGAGCAGTCCAGGTTGATCCATCAAGCGCGGCTGATTAACGATAATAAGCCCTATTATATTCTTGATAAGATTAAAGAGAAAATTGCAAAATTTAGAGATCCAGTTATTGCGTGTATGGGGCTTTCTTTCAAAAAGAACATTGATGACTTGCGAGAAAGTCCTGCCGTTCTGATCGTGGAAGAGATCCTGAAGTTCTACCATAACGAGTTGTTAATAGTAGAGCCTAATATAGCCAAACTTCCACACAAGTTGTCCCAGAAGAACGTCGCACTTGTAAATATGGATACAGCCGTTAAACAGGCCGATATTATTGTCCTCTTAGTCGATCATGATGGATTTACTGGTGTTGATAAGCAATTATTGGAGGAAAAAGTCATCATCGATACGAGAGGGATTTGGAGATGAAACAGGTTATTATCAAACAGGGACAAGTCGTCGTAGAAGACGTTCCTGCTCCCCAAGTCGAAAGAGACCGCATTATTGTTCAAGTCGATCATTCATGCATCTCCATCGGCACCGAGATGAGCGGAGTTAAAACAAGCGGTTTGCCTCTCTGGAAGCGGGCGATGCAACAACCTGATAACGTGCGTAAAGTATTGCAGATGGTCAAGGACCAGGGGGTAGCACGTACGAGAGGATTAGTGAAGGGGAAACTCGAGGCTGGTAATCCCACAGGATATTCAGCATCAGGTGTAGTATTAGAAGTAGGCGAGGATATCCTGGATATTCGACCTGGAGATCGAATGGCTTGTGCTGGCGCCCAATGCGCCCATCATGCAGAAATCATTTGTGTCCCGAGGAATCTGGCAGTCCAAGTACCGGACAATGTTTCATTCGACCTGGCTAGTACGGTTACACTCGGGGCTATCGCCATGCAAGGCGTTCGAAGAGCCAGTCCAACGTTAGGAGAGACATTCGTCGTATTGGGTCTTGGAATTCTAGGGCAATTAGCAGCACAAATGCTGCGTGCCAATGGATGCCGAGTCATCGGCGTTGATCTTGATAATGATCGGGTAAAACTGGCTGAGTCATTGGGTATGGAAATGGGATTGTATCGTGATGATGGCCTAGAAATCGAACAGGTCATACGATTGACAGGTGGAGTAGGTGCTGATGGTGTTATTATTACCGCAGCTACTCCTTCTGATGAAGTCGTGTCCATGGCCTTCAAGATGTGCAGAAAGAAAGGCCGCGTAGTGTTGGTAGGCGATGTGGGGCTAAACTTGAATCGAAGTGACTTTTATCAGAAAGAGATTGATTTCTTCATCTCCACTTCCTATGGTCCAGGCCGCTATGATAATCGTTACGAAGAAGAAGGCTTGGATTATCCCGTTGCTTATGTGCGCTGGACGGAAAACAGGAATATGGAAGCCTACTTGCGTCTTATTTCGGATCGGAAAGTCAATATTGAGCCATTGATCCATCGAACATACTCCATTGACGATGCCCCTCAGGCATACAGCGAATTGAAGAATTCAGACAAGAAGCCATTGATGGTATTGCTGTCCTATCCTATAAGCAATGGGAAGGTTCTCAACAGAAAAGTTTCGAATAACCTCGCGATTCCGGCAAAAAACGGAATGATAAAGGTTGCTGTTATCGGCGCTGGCGGATTTGCGAAGGGGATGCATCTGCCTAATTTTCAAAAGCTTCATATGAAATATCATCTTCAAGCAGTGATGAGCAGAACGGGGCATAATGCGACTGCTACTTCCAAACAATTCGGAGCATCCTATGCAACTACGGATTACAATCAAATTCTAGCCGACAAAGACATTGATCTCGTGGTTATAACGACCAGGCATGATCAACATGCTGAATTAACCCTTCAAGCATTGAATGCAGGCAAACATGTTCTGATCGAGAAACCATTAGCATTGAATCGGAATGAGCTAGATCAAATTCAAGCATTTTATGAAAAGAAGAACGATGCTCCGTTCCTGCTGACCGGCTTTAACAGAAGATTCTCGCCCTTTGCAACAAAAATAAATGAAATGATTCAGCGCAGAACAAATCCGATGATCATTAACTATCGAATGAACGCAGGATACATTCCTCTGGATCATTGGGTTCACGGTCCGGAAGGAGGAGGCCGGAATATCGGCGAGGCATGTCACATATATGATCTATTCACGTTCTTTACGAATAGCAAGGTTGTGCATGTAAATGCTCATTCTATATCTCCCAAGACAATGTACTATTCGCACAGTGACAACTTTACTGCGGTTATTTCTTTTGAAGATGGCTCGGTTGCTTCCTTGACTTATACTTCTTTGGGTGATAAAAACTGGCCAAAAGAGCAAATGGAGATTTTCTTTGACGGAAAGGTAATATCGTTGAATGACTATCGTCAACTGAATGGTTCAGGTTTGCCTAATTTCAAGAATATACAAAATACAACCATAAATAAAGGGCAACTTGAAGAGTTGAAGGCGTTAGCCGATACCATAAACAATGGGGGGGCATGGCCTATCCCATTGTGGCAGCAAGTTCAAGCGATGGAAATGGCATTCGAGGTTGAAGAACAATTAATGTGCAGACGCAATGAAAACAAGGAGAGCGATTGAATGTGCGGAATATGCGGAGCATTATCATTCAAGGATAGCTCATTTCGGATCACACCTGAGTACATTACGGCGATGCGTGACAAGATGGTTCACCGCGGCCCGGATGGCGGGGACACTTGGGTGGATAATAGAGGAGTCGTAGGTTTAGGTCATCGAAGACTATCCATCATTGATCTGTCGTCTGTAGCCAATCAGCCGATGACGAATGAGGATGGTTCTATTTGGGTAGCGTTTAACGGGGAAATCTATAATCATATGGAGATCCGGGAAGAGCTCCAGCGTCTAGGATCTCACGAGTGGAAAACGGATCATTCTGATACAGAGGTTATTCTGCATGCATTCGAAGAATGGGGTATTGACTGTATCCATAAATTTAGAGGTATGTTTGCCATTGCTTTGTGGGATGGTCGTAAACGCGAATTGTGGTTAATTCGCGATCGGATTGGCGTTAAACCGTTGTATTATAGCTTTCATAATGGCAGAGTCACGTTTGCTTCGGAAATCAAAGCATTGCTTCAGGATCCAGACCAGAAAAGGAACGTTCACGAAGAAGCATTTTATAATTATTTGTCGTTCTTAACAACACCTGCTCCGCAAACTTTATTCGACGGGATCAAAAAGCTGCCGCCGGCAACATGGTTAAGAATATCCGAAGATGGACAGGTTAAAGAAAATAGATACTGGGACGTTTGGGACTATACGGTATCCCTGGATCGCTACTCCGAACAAGAAATATCGGAAATGTTATTAGAACAGCTTCGGACATCCGTACAATATCGAAAAGTCAGCGACGTGCCTGTCGGGGTCTTCCTATCCGGTGGGATCGATTCAAGTACGAACGCGGCGTTATTCTCCGAAGGGGAAACCGGCCAAGTAAAAGCTTTCACGATTGGATATGAAGGCGAATATCAGACCTATAAAAATGAAACCGAGTTTGCGAAAATGATGGCTGACCAAGTTGGCGCATCCTATCACGAAAGATTGTTGACCATTAACGACTTAATGGACTTTCTTCCGATGATGGTCCGCCTACAGGATGAACCCATCGCGGATCCGGTATGCGTCCCGGTGTACTACGTATCGAAGTTAGCGAGAGATAACGGGGTCGTGGTATGCCAGGTTGGTGAAGGGGCGGATGAACTGTTCTGGGGATACAGTTCATGGAAGACGAGTTTAAGACTCCAGCAGATGAATGACTGGCCGATTCCGAATTTCTTGAAGAAGCTTGGCTTGCAGGGATTGAAATGGGCTGGCAAAGATCAGAGCTTGGAATATGAGCTATTGCGTAGAGGCGCGAATAACCTTCCGGTCTTCTGGGGAGGGGCAGAAGCGTTCACGGAGGCGCAGAAGCAGACGATTCTGTCCTCGAGAATGAGGAAGCAGTTTGCAAATTATACTTCCTGGGAGGCGTTGCAACCGATTCGCAACCGGTTTGTAGACAAGGCATGGGAGAAATCCCATTTGAACTGGATGAGTTATCTGGACCTAAATATGAGGCTGCCAGAGCTACTGTTGATGCGTGTAGATAAGATGAGCATGGGAGTAAGTCTGGAAGGGAGAGTTCCTTTTCTTGACCACAAGTTTGTCGAGTTTGCCATGAGCATCCCCACGGCCTTAAAAACAAAGGACGGAATATCGAAATATATATTGAAAAAGTCTGTCCGCGGCGTGATACCGGATCAAATTATCGATCGGAAGAAACAAGGATTCGGTGTTCCGATCTATGAATGGTTCTTCGATAAGCTCGGACAAACGACACGCAAAGAGTTGAAGGACTTCTGTGAGAAGACGGACTTCCTGGATGGCGACGAAGTCATGAAGCTTATTGATAGAGGAGATGGGCCGCGCATTTGGTACCTTCTTAATTTCGCGCTCTGGTGGAAGGAATTTGTGGATGAATCGAAGTCGAATTGATACTGGATTTCTCAGAGATGTCTCGGAGACCTTGATTACACGAGTGCTGCTGATAGTAGTAGGTCTAATTTCCTCCGTACTTGTTGCAAGGGTTCTCGGGCCAGAAGGACGAGGACTCTTTGCTATTGCGGGGACCATCGGGGCAATGGGAATCCAGTTTGCTAATTTGGGGATTCATTCCTCCAACACGTATTACGTTGCCCGTGATCACAACTTGGTTCGTACATTAGTCGGAAATAGTCTTGTCGTTGCTGTGGGATCCGGGGGTTCGGCAGTTGCTGTTATTTACTTGTTATTATTTTGGTTCCCTGAGATCTCCTCCATTGATGGCTTTATGTTGGCGCTTGCTGTGATCTGGATCCCATTAGGACTTCTATATTTGCTATTGCAGAACCTGATGATTGGGATTGGCCGAATTCGATTCTATAATGTCACGGAACTGATTACCAAAGTCTTGTACACGCTAGGAATCGTTCTACTTGTTTTCATCGGGCAAGTTCAAGTCACCGTTGTTTATCTTATTGTAATTTTAACTGGAATCATTGGGATTATTGCATTACTATGGAGATTAGTTGGAAGTTTTGGAACACCTCGTCTTTCACTGTCCGTGTTTCGCGGAAGTATCAGTTATGGTCTAAGAGCTTACTTCGTGGCACTCTTTTCTTTCCTTGTTATTCGAATTGATCTGTTGATGGTTGAACATTATTTGGGATTGGATGCTGCCGGCTATTATTCGATTGCAGTTACGATGGCCGATTATTTATATATGATTCCGGTAGTCGTGGGGACCATACTGTTTCCCAAATTATCTGGTATGAACAATATGCGAGACAAGTGGTTATTTACCAAACGATTGACCTACTTGTTCATTCCCATGATGATCTTGCTCAGCGTTATTGCCATGGCTCTCGCCAAACCTACAATTTCCATTTTATTCGGGGATGAATTTATCCCATCGGTTATCCCATTCATATGGTTGGTTCCTGCAATCCTGTTCTTGTCCATCAACACTGTATTTATGAATTATTTTGCTTCGCTGGGGATGCCTATGATAGCCTTATATTCAACCATCTTAGCCACGGCAAGCAATGTTGTATTGAACTTTTGGCTCATTCCCGAGCGCGGAATGGTGGGCGCTTCGATCTCTTCAATCGCAGCTTACGGAATGATGTTAGCCGTTAGTATATTATATATACTAGTAAACAGGCCACGGGAAGGGCAGGCAGTGAATCGTGAAGAAAACGATAACCATACTCTTTAACAATAAAGGGAAGCTTGATGATGTACATTCTGACGGACTTGTGATCTCGTTCGCTGAATTGGTAACTATGATCAAGAACAAGAGCTTAATTAAGCACTTCTTTAAGTACAGGAACGCAACTTTCATGGTATATAATTATAATAGCGTGCCCTGGCCGTTTATTAATGCTGTGATTCTGCGGTTGCTAAGTACAGGGAAATGCGCATTTATAGACGATCAAGGGACACACTTCAAGGTTACATTTCCAAGGCTTATATCGTTGTTATTCCAAGCGTTGAGGGACTTCATCAACAAGCGGAAACTCATAGACGAGTTGGATCAAGATGTCAACGAACTTAAAGAAAAGCCGGTGTCGAGTAAGCGGCACTCAATCGATTATACGCAATCCCCAATCTATCTAAGAACGGATATGTGGTTCGGAGTGACTGCAGGCGGTTCTGTGGGCCATATCGCCGGTGTATTAAATCATTTGGATCGATTCGCGGGCAAGCCGGCTTTCTTTACTACAGATAATATTCCAACTGTAAGGGAAGATCTTAATACGCGTATCATTTTGCCTAATCAAAGGTTTAGGGATTTTAGGGAGTTATCATCATTAAATTTTAATCGAACTTTCTACGATGCGGTGGATCAAAATGTGGATGGAAAATTATTTCCATTCATCTACCAAAGGTACAGCATTAACAATTATTCCGGTGCAAAATTAGCGAGAAAACATAATGTCCCCTTCATCCTTGAGTATAACGGTTCGGAAATATGGATCAATAAAAATTGGGGAGGAAAGAAATTAAAATTTGAATATCTGTCTGAAAAGATCGAGGAATTAAATCTGCAAATTGCAGATGTCATTGTCGTTGTTAGCAAGCCCATGAAGGACGAATTAGTTCAAAGAGGGGTAAATCCTGATAAGATTCTCGTCAATCCAAACGGGGTTGATCCGGATAAGTATTCTCCTGAGATTGATGGAAGTACGATTCGTCAGAAATATGATTTAGTCGATAAGTGTGTCATTGGATTTATAGGAACATTCGGAAGATGGCACGGTGCTGAGGTTTTAGCGGAAGCATTCGGCAGGTTGATGAAGGATCCTGTTTACAAGGAAAAGCTGCGCCTCATGATGATTGGTGATGGCGTGACGATGAAGGAAGTCAAAGAGAAACTGAACCATTATGGCATAGAAGAACAGTGTATACTGACAGGTATTGTCCCGCAGCAGGAAGGTCCGGCCTACATGGCAGCTTGCGATATATTGGCGTCCCCTCACGTTCCCAACCAAGACGGAACCCCTTTCTTCGGATCCCCTACGAAATTGTTCGAGTATATGGCCATGGGCAAAGGGATTGTCGCATCCGATCTGGACCAGATTGGTGAAGTGCTTGAACACGGACGTACGGCATGGCTGGTAAAGCCGGGTGATGTTGATGCACTTGTAGCTGGATTACGAAAGCTAGTTGATAATCCTGAAATTCGGGTGGAACTGGGGCTTCAAGCAAGGAAATCAGCAGTCGACCAATATACATGGCTTGGCCATACGAGTAGAATCATGAAGAAATTGGAGCAGACGATAAATCATTAAGGTGGTGTATGCATGAAGCAAGGCCTACAAAAGCGGCTTCCGATGATCATTTTTATATTACTATACCTGTTAACAGGCTATATCGGGGCTATCATGATGTTATTTGGGCCGGAACAGCTGTGGTCTTGGTATGTGTATTTCTCTGGAGTAACCATGCCTTCGATCACTTATGGGGACCTAACCAGAATTATGATCCTACTGCATGTACCGCCAATCTTGATGTGGATGGGTTATGAAGTGTCGATTCACTTCATGGATCGAAGAAAATTATTAGTTGATTCCCGCGATACTCACCCAGGTTTGGATCAAAGATTGATTCAAGTGCTATACTTCTTGTCCCTTGTTGTTGCTGCATATTCCCTCATTAGAACGGGATCATTTCGGAATCTAAGCGCGTGGGCCGATTATAACCAAATGATTCAAGCTCGTTATCAACTGTTCAATTCATTGAATTTTTTTGAATTTGTAAATATATATACCGTAATTCCAGTGATTGGGACGTTACTAATCCTTACTTTCCTTCAACAAAGTATAAGTGCGAGAAGCAAAATCGTATATGGGATGATTATATTCGCGCCTATTATAGCTGTGAACATACTTATTTATCAGAAGAAGCCGTTAATCACATCGATGCTCATTATCATTGTTGCAATCGTGCTATTCTATTTGTTCGGTAAACAACCCAGAGTTACGGTGACAAGGAAGATGAGAACGTATATTGGTTCCTCCGTCGGGCTGGTGGTTGCCATCTATTTGCTATTAATCCTTCTTCCCGTTATTTCTAGCAGTTCACAAGTCTATCAGGCCTCCGAAGAGACAAAACAGACTTATCAAACGAATGAATCCAAACAGGGTAAGACTTCTGCTAAATCGCATAGATCTGGGGGGAAGAAGAAGCCTCAGACCGGAACGAATGATGTAACAACTGTCGGGGAACAAGACGAAGAAGAGACGCCTGTCATCTTTCGTGAATTTGGAGATTCTCTTCCTAATTCCAAGTCCAGGCTTCAGAACTTAATTCTATACACGTTAATGGCACCAATCAGCAGAACATCGGCGCAATCTATCGCCTACCCGATCGTATTTCCAACTGAACATCAATATTATCCTGTGGATATGGGTCAAGATATCATTGGATTCGGCCTCATGCCAGACGATAATGTCGTGGTATGGAATACTCTGTATCCGGATAGTCCAGGCGGTTCTGTCGCGGCGCCATTCCACATTATTCTGTATAGCCAGGGCGGATTATGGGTATCAATCATCGGTTCGCTAATTGTAGGTATTGCATTGGGCTTTATTTGGATGATATTGATCTCTCGGAGAGAAATGAACCCACTAGCCAGCGTGCTGGGCAGCTTGCTTGTCATGCTCTCGATCTATGTATCCATAGATGCGCTTAGAAACTCGGTAACAGTCTCGTATGGCCTGCTCTGGCCAGTTATTGCCGTAATTGCGATTGCGATCGTCAATCAAGCTATGAAGAGGATGCGGTTATGAAAATCTCACTGAAAGCTTATGCCTATAAAATCGTCAAAACTCCTCCTCGTAAATTGTTGAAAGTCGCATCTTCACGAGTTGCTTCAAGTATGAAAAATAAATGGAATAAAATATCGACGATTTATCTTCCTTACAAGCCAATTAAGCACTATCCGGAGTTGCAATATTCCTACGTGAACCTTGATCAACTGGATACCACCATGATATCGATCGAAGCCGCCCAATTCCTCTCTGAGATGTACCTGCAGCACCGGTTTGATTTATTGGGCAGCGGATGGGTGAAAGTCGACTACAACGTAAAAGAACTGGGAGTAGGCGGATATAAATATGGAATGTCGCCTCGTATTACACATTTCGACGCTGAGGGAGAGTGGTTGAAGCAGATCTTGCTACCGGTTCACCATTCCTATGCCTCCTACGTATGGAAACAAATTGGAGAGGATTACCTTCCAATTGATTGGCAAATGGACTATAAGAGCGGCTATCGCTGGGATAATCAGAAGTGGTTCATGGATCAACGAATCGGCGCAAAACCGGGCGTTGATATTAAGGTCCCATGGGAATTAGCCAGGATGCAGCATCTGCCCCAGATGGCGGTTTTCGCGAAAATCAAAGCAGATATACGGAGTCGTCTGATCCATGAATTCAGGAATCAAGTTCTTGACTTCATAAGCACGAACCCAGTCCGAATGGGTGTCAACTGGCGATGCACCATGGATGTGGCGATCCGGTGCGTAAATATGGTCTTGGCCTATGATCTGTTCCAGCAGATGGATGAGCATCGAATCCTGGATGAGGCGTTCAGAGAGAGCTTCGCCAGAAGTTTGTATGAACATGGTCAATTTATAGTCCAGCACTTCGAATGGTCAGATGTCCTCACCTCCAATCATTATCTATCCAATGTTTGCGGTCTCCTATTCCTATCGGCCTATTTGGCCAGAACAAGAGAAACGGACGAATGGTTGGCATTCGCGGTACAAGAGATCATTCAGGAAACAGAAAAACAATTTCACGAGGATGGCAGCAACTTTGAAGCGTCGATAAGTTACCACCGCTTGAGCGGAGAGATGGTGTTGTACTCTGCCGCATTAATTTATGGGATTAGAGATATGAAGGAAGACGCCCTTCAAGGAATGCAATCCAGAGTTTTCAAACGTCTTAACATCAATCATCGTCTCTATGATGTGAGCAGCAGCGAGTTTTTCAAGACTACCTTCCTAGACAAGCTATTTCAGTCGGGCTGCTTCGCAGTAGATATTACCAAGCCCAATGGCGATATTGTTCAAATTGGGGATAATGACAGTGGCCGATTCATACGATTATCGCCTAATGGTTCATTCCTTACAAAAGAACAGGCGGAGTCAGTCTATAAGAATCTATCGGGGTATACCGCCATGGATACTCCTGATTTGTTCTGGGACGAGAATACTTTGAATCATGGTACATTCATATCAGGAATTTCCGGATTGTTTACAAGCAAGAAATTTGACCATAGCAAGAAGGCATTTCCGCTCGAAGCTAGCGTAGTGAGATCGTTGTCTAGTGGGAACACGCTGAAATGGAGTGTCGGCAAGGAAATCAAGAATAATTCCGACTTCCGGACGAACCCGAGTACCCAAGAACTGACCTATACAGAAACGACAATGATATCCATTCCGAATGAATCTGCGTTACAAGTTGAATGTAAAGCCTATCCTGATTTCGGAGTGTACGTTTATCGATCTGACCGTATATTTCTATCCCTAATGGCCGGGCACAACGGCCAGAGAGGCAACGCAGGCCATACGCATAATGACAAGTTGTCCATCGTATTGCAGGTAGACGGCAAGGACATCTATACCGATCCCGGCACTTATGTATATACGGCATTGCCTGATGAAAGAAATCGATTCAGAAGCGTGCTCTCTCATAGTACAATCAATGTCAATGGTCAAGAACAAAACGAATCCCTTACGCTTTTCTCCATGAAGGATGATTCCAAGTGTGAAGTGTTGCATTTCAATGATCATTCCATTGCGGCCATCGTACGGTACAGAGAGGTCTGCCACAAGAGGTCGATTGAATGGAGCGATGGCGCAATTCGAATTAAGGATGAATGCAATTACCCATTCCAAGTCAACTTTAATGAAGGATTCGTGGTTTCCAACGGTTACGGTAAGCTGATAAATCGCAGAGCTGCGGCGATGGACAGGTGATGAGGAAGTGCAAATCAGAAAGCGTAAATTAGGTCAAACTGATTTAATGATATCCGAGTTAGGTTATGGCGCTGGCGGATTCTGGGGGATGAAGCTCTACGAGGAGGCGGAAGCTGCAAAAATTGTGCACGCAGCCATTGATCGAGGACTTAACTTCATTGACACGGGGCCCAATTACAGCAATGGACATGCAGAAGAACGCTTAGGAAGAATTCTCGGCAGCAAGGCCAAGGGTATGGTGATTGCTACCAAAGTCGGAACGCAATATGTGAACGGCAATCATGTGAAAGACTATAGTCGATCGGCAATTGAACAGAGCGTAGTCCGAAGCATGAAGCGACTGAATATGGACCACATTCCATTGCTGCAGCTCCATGGAATGGCGGAACCGCTCGCTGAGGAGACTGTGTCCGCTCTGTCTTCATTAAAGCAGAGAGGTCTTGTGAGATACGTTGGTGTTTCCACAGACGGGCCAGCGGCCGAGTATGCCATACAAACCGGTGTATTCGACTGTTTGATGATTCAATATAACCTTATTGTCAGGCAAGAGCCCGAAAGAATTATATCCAGCGCAGCCAAATCCGGAGTAGGCATTCTTGTCAAATCGCCGCTCGCACAAACCTTATACGGCAATGATATCTTCAAAATACGGGGAATGAGTGATTTGTGGTATTTGGCAAGAGCATTAAAGAACCACAGATCGAAGTTTTTGAGAGGCTTAAAATTTCGATTCGTTAATCATTTGCCTGGTTGGGAAGGAAGCCAAGTCGCATTGAGATATGTATTAAATAACCCTAACATATCCAGCGCAATAATCGGAACAACGAAATTGGAGCACTTGTTAAAAAATATAGAGACAACGGCCATGACTTTACCGGATGAAATTATACATCGTATCGAAGATGTGAAATAAGGGAGTGAGAATAGGGATGAAACAGGTTGTGCAAAATCTAAAAAATGGCCAAACGATAATTGAAGACGTTCCCGTGCCCTTGGTTAGGCCAGGACATCTTCTCATTCAGTCGCGTTCGTCAGTGGTTTCTTCCGGTACCGAAAGAATGCTGGTCGACTTCGGGAAAGCCAATTACCTTGACAAAGCTCGCCAGCAACCCGACAAGGTCCGCCAGGTGATCGATAAAGTGAAAACGGACGGGATCATGCCCACGATTGAATCCGTGCGTACGAAGCTAGACCAACCGCTGCCGCTCGGGTATTGCAATGCAGGGGAAGTCGTTGCCATAGGCGATGGTGTAGATGGCTATGCTGTGGGCGATCGAGTGATATCGAATGGTTACCATGCGGAGTATGTTTGCGTGCCGAAACACTTGTGCGCTAAGATACCGTCAGGAGTTCAGGATGAAGATGCAGCATTCACCGTGTTAGCTTCTATTTCATTGCAAGGAATAAGACTGGCTAATCCTTCGTTAGGCGAGTGTATCGTCGTTTCCGGTCTTGGATTGATCGGGTTGTTAACCGTGCAACTCCTGACCGCGCAAGGGTGCAAAGTCATAGGGATCGATTACTCCGAGCCAAGGCAAGAGATTGCGAACTCGTTCGGGGCTCAAGTTGTCAATCTGTCCAAAGGCGAAGATCCCGTGAAAGCAGCATATCAACTCACGAATGGCCGCGGAGTAGATGGCGTGATCATTACCGCCTCTACTAAGAGCAGCGAACCGGTTCATCAAGCCGCATTAATGTGCCGCAAGAGGGGACGTATCGTACTTGTCGGCGTGACAGGTCTTGAACTATCCAGAGCCGATTTCTACGAGAAGGAGCTATCCTTCCAAGTCTCCTGTTCATATGGTCCGGGACGTTACGATCCGAATTATGAAGAGAAGGGACATGACTATCCGATCGGGTACGTCCGTTGGACGGAGCAAAGAAATTTCGAAGCGGTGCTTGATATGATGGCTGCCAAGAAGTTGCAGCTTCAACCATTGATCACCCATCGTTATCAAATCGATCAGGCAGTCGAAGCTTATGGGCTGCTAAGCAGCGGTGAACCTTCGTTAGGAATCGTATTGGATTATTCTCAAGACCACCCTCGCGATTCGGTGGGATCCATTGTTCAGCTTCGTTCACTACAACAATCTTCGAAGATTTCCAACGGAGACCCCGTGGTTGGCGTCATCGGCGCGGGTAATTTCACGAATCAAATCCTGCTGCCAGCCATAAGAAAAACCAATGCGGAATTGGCGATCATCTCCAGCCAAGGCGGAGTGCATGGGGTCCATGTCGGGAAGAGATACGGATTCGGACAAACGACAACCGATCCGCGACAAATCCTAGACAATGATCGCATTAATACGGTATTCATTACGACAAGACATAACTCCCATGCCCATTACGTCAAGTCAGCGCTGGAAGCGGGAAAACATGTATTCGTTGAGAAACCGCTATGTATTACCAGGGAACAACTAGACGAGCTCAGGCAGATGAAGATTCCTGGACAGCAGGTATTAATGGTTGGATTCAACCGCAGATTTGCTCCGCATGTCAAGAAGATGAAAGAACTGCTCCAATCAACGAGCGAGCCCAAGACCATGATTATGACCGTCAACGCCGGCTATATTCCGCAAGAACATTGGACGCAGGATCTGGAAGTCGGCGGCGGAAGAATCATTGGCGAAGCCTGTCACTTCATCGATTTGCTGAGGTATCTGGCTGGGTCTCCAATCACATCGGTCCAGGCCATCGCCGTCGGAAATCGGTCGGGCCGTACGGTTGATGAAGATAAAGTGACAATGAACATCGGGTTCGCAGATGGCTCCATTGGCACTGTGCATTATTTCGCGAATGGGCATCGATCATTTCCCAAGGAAAGATTGGATGTATTCGTTGCCGGGAAAGTGCTATCGTTAGATAACTTCAAGGTGCTGAGAGGGTATGGATGGAAGAACTTCCGCAAGATGAAGCTGTGGAGCCAAGATAAAGGACATCATACCGGCTTGCGAGCGTTCATCGAATCCATTCGCCGCGGAGACGGTAACCCTCCGATTCCCGAGGAAGAAATATTTGAAGTTACCGAGGCAAGCTTTGACATTGTAGATCTCTTACGCTCTTAAGATCGGATAAGCGTTTGTCTTTGAAGAAAGGTGATTGTGGTGAGAATTGTTCTGCTGTGTCATTACTTCTATCCAGAAATAGGCGCGCCAAGCGCAAGATTGCTGGAGATGGGGAAGCACTGGGTCCGACAAGGACATGAAGTTCATGTCGTAACTTGTTTTCCCAATCATCCAACCGGCGTCATACCTGTTGAATATAGAGGGAAAGTACGAATGACGGAAACCATCGAAGGGATCATCGTTCATCGGAATTTTGTATATGCTACACCGAACGAAGGATTTTACAAGAAAACGCTGGGTCATGTGTCGTTCATGATATCATCAGTGTTATTGAGCTTATATAAGGTGCCAAAACCTGACGTAGTGATCGTAAGTTCGCCTACACTGTTCTCGGTGATTTCAGGCTATATCTTCAGCCGATTCAGAAGAGCACCTATGGTCTTTGAAGTACGGGACCTGTGGCCGGACACGATTGTGAAATTAGGGGTTCTTAGAAATAAATGGATCATTGGAATTCTCGAGAAGCTGGAACTATTCCTATATCGAAGGAGCAAGTTGGTCGTAACCGTAACAGAAGCATTCAAGCGAAATATAGTGAGCAGAGGCATTGACGCTTCCAAGGTCGCAGTCATTACGAACGGCGTCGATACCGAACTATTTAATAAGGACAATATCAAGCTTCATCATGAGCTGTTGAATAGATTGAAATGGACGGGTAAGAAAGTGTTGTTATACGCCGGCGCGCATGGACTGTCACAAGGGTTAACGACTTTGCTCGATGCGGCTAAATCCATGCAGGATTATCCCGAGCTGTTGTTCGCTTTCGTTGGCCAAGGCGCCGAGAAGCGAAAGCTCCAGCAATATGCAGCAGAGTTGAAACTGAATAATGTCCAGTTCATTGAACCATTGACGAAGGAAGAGATGCCCACGATCTATGCCTCCGCTTATTTAAGCTTCGTCTCTTTGAGGAATATTCCGATGTTCGATGACTATATTCCTTCGAAGATGTTCGAGATCCTGGGAAGCGGCTGTCCGATCGTTGCATCTCTATCCGGGGAAGCGGCGAAAATCTTGAAGCAATCCGGCGGCGCCATCGTTACGGAACCGGAAAATGTAGACGGAATTGTCGCTGCTGTTAAATACATGTTAAGTCATCCGGAAGATCGAAATGTCAAAGCACATCAGGGTTACGAATTTGTGAAAGCAAAATACTCGAGAGAATTATTGGCTAATCGCTATTTTGATCTTCTCCACAAGAATAAATAGCAACTTACTGATAACCATGAGATAATGTTGACATATTTGATTAAGATAGGGTGATTAAGTGAGAAAACTCCTATTTGCCATGTTGATAACATTAATTATTTTATCAGCATGTTCTAATGATAGAAAACTTAAGAGGGTTAGTGACAGTGAAGTATTAGATACTTCGTTGACTCTGATGCGCGAAATATATAGCCAATTAACCGTTGAATCTTGCGGAGAAATCGCCCAACGCCTATTGGTTGCTTTGAGGAATGAAGGTATTAAGGCAAGAACTATCATATGGATCGTTGATCCATCCCAACGATATGAAACTCATGTTGCAAACGAGCTATGGTTACCAGAGAAAGAAAAATGGGTTTACATTGATCCGACCTTTAATGGATATTACCGCGATGCATTGTCAAAAGAATGGCTGGATGCCAGTACGATTCGTGCGTTTGCTGCGGATGGAATTTATGATGAATTGGAATTTGTTCAAAACGGATTAATTAAAGAAAACTATGATATTCGAAACTATTATATTAATCCATTGAGATTAACTAAAGTTTTAATTTACAGATATGAGCAAAAATACTATCAAATCATTGACGATAATTCTGCAATATTTAAACTAGATAATTCAAAATATCAGGACTTTAAGGAGATTATCCTAATTACAGATGCTCACAGTATTGATACTGGAGAGTTTTCATCTTCATTCCCTACCCATCAAGTTCGATGGGGGATTACAAATTATAGTGAGGTTATACCAATTAATTGGGAACAAGTCGGCAATGACTCTTATTACGGAACAGTTCAAATCAAAGAGAAAGGGTTATATACTTTTGAAACACCTTTATCGACAGGTGACGGAATGATCGAAATACAAGCAGGTGCTGTCTTGGTGAAGGATGAGATTGTTAATGACCAGGATCAGTATTATAAATCTCAGTTATTTTCAATGAGTCCAGGAATCGTATATATAAATATTCAGACTGATATTCTAGAAACTAACTTAGCTTTGTTCACGAAAGTTGAAAATAAATTTAGGGACAAAGTCCAGTTTGTACAATCGTAATACGAATAGATTGGCCATTATGGTGAAAATTGATAGATTTGATGATCATTCGTATGATACTTTAAAAACCCAAAACGGTGTTGAATCTGCTCCACCGTATGTATACTGATTCGGAATTGTTGATGAAGTCTCGAACACTTTGGTTAATTTGACCGTCCCCTCAGGGTAAGAAAACTCTGTTTCGAATGAATCTTTGGACATAACTTCTTTTAATCTTGGGAAGCTTAATGTTGCTGCTTGACTTTCATTTCCAAACTTGTTTGTGATAATGTGATAGCTGCTAAATTGTTTAAACATAATGTACTCACTCTTGGGAATGTCATAGAGGAAATAAAATTTCCTATCGTCACTATCAAGTAGCGTAAATATCGGATCGGTTGCAAAAGCGGATTGAATTTGTTCCTTGTCCATCCACTCAACTAATGATTGCAGGTGTTGATTTCTGTTCATATTTATTTCATGATAAAGGTTATTATGTTGGATCGGTTTGGTGATAAACAACAGTAATACAAGGAGAACGGCGGATGAAACTACCCGGATCATCTTATTATCCTTGATCAATAATATCAAAAATAGCAAAATCATGAGAGGAGGAGTGAATAACATAGGCGTGTATACATCCCTGCCATTTCCAAATACTGCATAGGCCAATAAAATCAAGATAATGGGGAAAGCGATTCCCCATATAAGTAGTATAATCTTGCTGGATGTTGAATGAACTAAACTATAAATAAATAATAATAAAGCATAGGCTAGTAGGAATATGATGATTGTAGTAAATCCTTGATATAAAGGAAATGAGAATAATTCCCACTTAAATGATACTAATTTATCCACCATTCTCAGAAATGAACCACTATAAGATTCGTTAAAATCACTTTTTGTGCTGATGTGGAGAAGGACAAAGTTAAAAAACAAAAATAAAATTATTATTAAACCAAGAAGTACGGATATTATAAAAGTTATTTCTTTTATAGTTTTAATGGTTTTGTTTGATGCCATATGATAAAGGAATAGCATGAACAGAATAGAACAAGTAATAGTAAAAGCAAAGTAATTCGAAAAGAAAGATAGAATGCAAGTTAGGCCACAAAGAAACAATAACCATCGATTTTTATGTATGAGATAAACCGCCATAGAGAACAAATTCAAACATACGAAAAACAACCCAATCGCATCTACCCTTGAAAACGAACTTACAAAGATAAAAGTATCCTTAAATAGAAATACAAAACTTATGCAGGCAACTAATAGTAAGAAAATAAGTAGTTCAAATAAGTCCTTCATTTGATTCCAATATAGGTAAAACAATGAGAAGATGCACAAAAATAAGGATAATGAGAAAAGAATCCTCGACAATGTTCTTGCTGAATCAATTCTATGAATCGGGTCGACGTCAGAGATAAAAGCTCCATAACTTAAAAAGTACAACGGAGCAGTCATAAATCCCTGCGTCCATAAATCACCAGTTGCTTTGTACCCGTAGCTTGGCACTTTATTCTCATAAGAATTATATGCCAGACTCATTGACATGGTTTCATCCCCTAAATGTCCATGAGCATCATAAATTGGCTCGAATGATTTGGACAGGGGCGTCAGAATAGAAAAAAGTAAAATTATTATAACGATTAAATAAAATTTTGGGTTTAGCTTCATATATTTTATCCTCCATTATCAGAGAGCATGAACTGGATTAACTCAGTGTTAGGCCGACAGTCGGAGTTGTTATCATGGTGCTCCTATAGAATAATATCAATAATCTCATGCGAATAAAATAGTTAAATCGAGGGTTTATAAGAAGATAAGTTTTGAATGGAAATATTGTATTTCAGTAGATTGATCTTTGGAAAACAGAAAATGGTATTTTATTTTAACTCTAATGTTTTATATATTCATGTTGAAGGCAGTGCATATATAAGTTAAGATGATTAATAATTGAAGTTTGTCATTACTAAATCGGAGTGCAGTTTATGAAGACAATTTTTTTAGAATCAATAAAAAAATTTATGAAGAGAAAAAAGTATGATATTATCATACTTTTTTCTCTGTTAATTGTTAGTTCAGTTGTATGTATAAATTTCATGAAATATTGGGGGGGGACTCCTGATTTTTATCAGGAGTCCTTTGCACCATCTGTAATGTTTGCATGCGGGAAAGGTTTAAATAATGTGGATATCAATTCTGTTCCAGGACTTAAAGATTTTTTGATGTTGAAAACGGGACTATATTCTTGTGATCAAATTCCTAATGAACTCTCAATAGTTGACATGGACAAATTCCAAAGCGCCAGTAGATATTTACTCTACGCAGTAGCTTCAGTGTGGTCATTTCTGGAAATATCGTGGGATAGTCTTTTATTACTTTATACAATCCTATTTAATATTACTATTTTGTCATGCTATTTCATTGCACGTGCTTGGATGAATAAAATACTATCTGTTCTAGCTGCTTTATTTATCGCATTTGCCCCTATCCATCTTACATATCTACCTCACTTAAGGGATTATTCGAAAGCACCATTTATACTTTTTTCAATCGCGTTAATAGCATATCTTATTAAATATCCTGCCAATAGAGTTCGAATATACATATTGTCTGGAATAATAGGAGCGGTATTGGGCATTGGAATTGGCTTTAGAATGGACCTGCTTATCTTCATGCCATTGATGCTTTTTAGCATTCTATTCATGGTTAAAGTTACTCATCAACGTATTATTATTACGAAGCTAAGTTCTACTCTATTATTATGTTTAGTTTTTGTTCTAATTGCTTTTCCAATTTTATCGGAACTTTCTTCTGGTGGAAACACTTTTCATGTTATCATCCTGGGTTTCACAAGTTGGTTCGACCCAAAGTTAGGTGTGATTCCATCTCCATTATACAACTGGGGGTACTTGTACAATGATGGGTATATTTATTCAACTCTACAGAGTTATAGTGATAGGGTATTTGGCAATGGTCATGTAGGGTATGCGAGTTCAGAATATGAGGAAATAGGGCTACACTATTTTATTGAAATTGCCAAAAATTTCCCGGCCGATATGATTTCAAGACTTGTTGCAGCAATTATTCAGGTATTGCAAATACCATTCGCAAATGGCTGGAATTTGCCCGTACAATTAAGTTCTCACTTATTATTTAAGTTTAGTGGCATCAAAAATCCGATCGCGTTTATAGACAGTGCACCTATAATCATCGCAGTCGTATCGATTATATTGGTTTCATTCTCAAACATTCGTTATGGAATTGCCACTATTATTTTTATAGTGTATTTGTGTGGTTACCCTGTCCTTCAATTTGATCCACGCCATTACTTTCATCTTGAGATTATTAATGTATGTTTTACAGGGTTCATCATTCAACAGACAATAAGTATATTATTTAAAATCAAAAAAAATAATCCGTTTGAGGAGTCTCGAATAACGATTTTAAATATAATCTCAAATAATAAAAAAATTATTTCTCATGTATTGGTACTGTTGGGGATCACGATAACATGGATAGCTATTTTCTATGGGTTAAGATTGTATCAGGCGAACCATGTCGATCAGTTTATTAACAATTATTCTAATGCAAGAATGACTAAATTAGATATGACCACTACTAGATTGCCGGATGGAGATGTTTTGTTTTCCAGTCAAGAGGTTGGCAAACCAAGCGGTATTGGACATGATCAGGCTATGAATACTGATTACATAGTGTTAGAGTTTGAAAGAGATTCAAATTTTAATAGCCGGCCTTTTTCAGTGGAAATGCTATATGAAAGCGACGTGTCGTTTAACAATTATTCAAGAACTATAACAGTGGACCTAAGAAACTCACTATCAAGAAGGGTTTACCATCCAGTTTATTCATCAACTTGGTCAAAGTTTAAAGGGATAGTAATTGATGAACGCTATTGGGGCAACTTAAAAGCGGTGTATAAGTTTAACGATATTAAACCGTTTAAGTTGCTTCTTGACTTAAATTTATCGGATCATTGGAAGTCAGAAAGAAAATATCAAGTCATAGGAACGAAAAAAACATACACAGCAATACATGGAGTTAATGTATACGGATATCCATCTTATATGGACCTCTACAACCAAGAAATCAATCGTCCATTTTATAGTGATGACATAACGTTTAGAGATTCTAATCTAACTCTTCATGATCATGACTGGGAATTGGATGGAAGATTTAATCAACATTACAACTACTTGATTACGTTTAGGAATGAGTTTAAAGAACCGGGAACATTGCTTATTGTAAAGGGAGAGTTGCTTGATGGGGGATTCCAATTTGGTGTTTTAAAGAATAAGCAATGGGATTCTTATGTGTTAGTAGATAAAAAAGGGGAGTTTGAAATTGTCATTGAATTGCAAAAATCGGGAGAATATGTTCCGATATTTGCGAATTATCTTAATAAAGTCCCTGATAATACTAATTTTACAATTTCAGAAATTGGATGGTATGAAGAATAATATGGCTAGAGAGGTGATGGTCATGAAAGGTATCATTCTAGCAGGAGGATCAGGTACAAGGTTATATCCATTAACCAAGAGCATCTCTAAGCAGATGCTGCCTGTGTACGATAAGCCGATGATCTATTACCCGCTGTCTGTGTTAATGTTAGCAGGGATTAGAGATATATTAATTATTTCAACACATGAGGATTGTCCAAGATTCAATCAATTGCTGGGGACTGGTAAAGAGCTGGGTATCAATATCAGTTATGCTGTTCAACCTTCGCCAGATGGGATTGGGCAGGCTTTTATCATCGGTGAAGAATTTATTGGCAACAGCTCGGTTGCTTTAATATTGGGTGACAATATTTTTTACGGGCAGGGTTTCACTACACTATTAAGTCAGGTAGTTAGCCAATCGACCGGCGCTACCATTTTTGGTTATAAAGTGAAGAATCCAAGCAGATTTGGTGTTGTTGAATTTGATGACCAGTGGAAAGTTCTCTCATTAGAAGAAAAGCCAGCAAACCCTAAGAGCGAATTTGCAGTTACAGGTTTATATTTTTATGATAATCAAGTTACGAGCATTGCAAAAGAGCTTAAACCTTCATCAAGAGGGGAGCTGGAAATTACAGATATTAACTTGGAATATTTGAAGAATAATCAATTGAATGTTCGATTATTGGGCAGGGGCTTTGCATGGCTAGACACAGGGACCCATGAGTCTTTATTGGAAGCCTCGCAATTTATTCAAACGATAGAGAAACGGCAAGGGTTTAAAGTGGCCTGTATTGAGGAAATTGCATTCACCCTGGGTTACATTGACCATCATGATTTGCTTCGCATGGCGGAACCCCTTGCAAAGAACGATTACGGCCAATATCTTATCGATCTTGTTGATCGAAAATATCGTTACAGCGCGAATTCTATTGTAAGGTCCTGAATGTGAGGTGTTCATAATAAAAATTTCAATTGTAACTACAATGTACAATTCCGCTTCTTACTTGCATGAATTTTATAATCGGATAAAAAGTTCATTAGCTAAACTAGAAAAAGAATATGAAATCATATTTGTCAATGATGGTTCACCTGACCAATCATTGCAGGTTTCGCTGCAAATTAAGGAGCTTGACTCTGCAGTTAGAGTGATAGATCTCTCCAGGAACTTCGGTCATCACAAGGCTATATTGACTGGATTAGATTGTTCGAGTGGAGAACTTGTATTTCTCATTGATTGCGACTTGGAAGAGCCTCCTGAATTGTTGATCGAATTCTACGATGTGTTGATGAAAGAACATCAATATGATGTAATATATGGAGTGCAGGATAAGAGAGATGGAAATTGGTTCAAGAGAATGGCCGGGAGTGCCTTTTACCGCCTCTTCAATAAGTTATCTGGTCAGAAAATCCCTCAGAACCCCTGTACCGTAAGATTAATGACGAGACAATACGTTGATAATCTTTTGATGTTTAAGGATAAAAACGTATTTCTTGCAGGACTATTTGAAGTCGTCGGGTTTAGTCAAAAATCGGTGGTGATTTCAAAGAAATTCAAAGGGCAAAGTTCTTACAATCTGGTTCGCAAATTCGCATTAATGTTGGATGGAATTACATCATTCAGTGCTCGTCCACTGATGTTAATTGTGATTGGTGGGTTATTTATTGCGATTCTATCCTTAATATATGCGATATATTTGGTTATAAGACGACTCCTTTTTCAATATGTTGTTGATGGATGGACGAGTTTGATTGTTTCGATATGGTTTTTCAGCGGGTTAATTTTAATATCAATTGGTATAGTAGGTGTGTATGTTTCAAAGATTTATATTGAAGCAAAGGATCGGCCATATTCTGTTATTCGTAAAGATTATCAATAAAGAAGGGTAGAGAACGCGAGTGAGTCATAATTTGGATCAGTACGCAGAAGCATATGATGATCAATTTTGCTATTCGCTAGACAACCGCTTATTAATGAACTGGTACCCTCATAGGATCATCAATTCAACGAATGGCAATTCATTATTGGAGCTGGGAATTGGACATGGATACTCTACTCTGATTTTCTCAGAAAGATATTCACGTTATTTGGTCATTGAGGGTTCACAAGAGATTATTAACAATTTTAGAACGAAGAACAGTTCCATTGCGGTTGAAATCAATCATGGTTTTTTTGAAACATTCGATACGGAAGAAAAATTCGATGTTATCGTTATGGGATTTATTCTCGAGCATGTCGATGATCCAAGACTGTTATTAAGAAAATATAAGAAGTTCTTGGCACCTGGTGGATCTATTTATATTGCCGTGCCCAATGGTGAAGCATTGAACAGAAGAATTGGATATCATGCGGGGTTACTAAGCGACATGATCTCATTAAGTGAAGCTGATTTGCAATTGGGGCATCAACGAGTGTTTACCGTAGGTTCACTTAAGTCGATCGTAATAGAGGAAGGCTATAATGTGGAATTTATTGAAGGGCTATTTCTTAAGCCGATAACAACTCAACAGATGATTGATCTTAAGTTATCCGAGGAGATTTTAAGAGGAATGCTTCAGGCCGGTGTGGAATACCCCGAACTTAGTGTAGGAATCCTGATGAAGATAAAGGTTGACTGATATGAACATCTTGATCATAGGAAGTTCGTCGATGTTGGGAAGAAGAATTGTTGATATTTTTAACAGGGACACCTCCATAAAAGTATTTACATGCGGGCGTGGAAGCTCTTATGAAATAAATTTTGATTTACTTGATGATATCGCCTCTGCCCAATTCAATAATGTGCCAAATGAAATTGATGTAGCCATCTATTGTTCAGCTAGTTTCCTCGGGAACTCCATTAATGATGCGGTGCATAACGAAATGATTAACTCTGTAGGGTCTTTAAGGGCAGCACAGATAGCAGACAAGTTAAATACAAAACATTTTATCAATGTTTCTTCGATCTCCTCATTAGCCAACCAATCGATGAATTCTTATGGGCTATCCAAGAAACATGGACATGAGAATTTACTATATATATTTAAAGAAATTGGGATGAAATACACATCTTTATTTTTTAGTCAGTTGTACGATGAATATGGTAAGGCGAGAAAGCATCAAAGGATGCTTTATAGTTTTATCGATTCTGCATTCATTGGACAGGATATATGGATATATGGGAACAACGATCCATACCGTAATTATTTGTTTATCGATGATGCTGTGAACATTATTCGTGGAGTTATTCTTCATGATCTGGTCGGTTCGTATCCTTGCGTTCATCCATCTTCCAATACTTGCAGTGAAGTCGCTAAGATGATTCAAGCTGTCATTAACAAAGGTGGGCAAGTTGGTTTCTTAAGAGATAAGTCAGATATTCCGGATATAGAGATTCCAACCGATATAAGTATATATGATAAAATTAATTATCTTCCCAGTATTGATCTAATCCAAGGGATAACTCGAATAAAGAATTGCTTAAACAAAAGAGAGGATTAGCTGTATGCGGACTGTGTTAGTTACAGGGGTAGGTGCAATCATCGGATATGGCATAATTAAATCGCTTCGGTCTTCAAGATTTTCTGTAAGAATTATTGGCATGGATATCTACCCAGATGCAATTGGCTCCAAGTGGTGTGATGAATTCGTTCAAGCATTGCCCGCGAATCATCCAGATTATCTCTCGTTTCTGAGGAGCCTGATTACAACATACAACGTGGATCTTGTAATACCTGGAATTGAACAAGATATTGATCGAATAGCGATGGAAATTGATCAACTGCAAGTTACCAACTTTGCAATTAACAACTTAGAATTAATTAATGTCTCTCGTGACAAATGGCTTATGAATAATAAGCTTCTTGAACTGGGGTATTCTGTTATTCCAACAGCGATTAATGGTGAATTTCTTGATCTTTCAAGGAAACTTGGCGTTCCAATGCTATTGAAGCCCAGGATCTCATATGCTTCGAAAGGAATTTGCAGAATTGATAATGATGCGGACTTTCAGTATTGGAAATTAAAGAGCGGAAGCAATTTTATGGTTCAGCAGATTGTCGGCAACGATGATGAAGAATATACAGTCGGAGCGTTCGGTTTAGGTGATGGAACGACATCAGGGAAAATTGCTTTTCAGCGAAAATTAAGCGGAGAAGGATCTACTGCCAAGGCGAAAGTTGTCCAGCTCCCAGAACTAGATAAGATGGTTGATAGATTGATTTACAGTTTTAAGCCTATCGGCCCTACAAACTTTCAATTTCGCCGTCATAATAATCAGTTTCTGTTATTGGAAATAAACCCACGAATATCATCGTCAACTTCGCTGAGAACTGCTTTCGGATATAACGAAGCCGAGATGTGCATGGAATATTATGTTAATGGCGTGAAACCAGGAAATAGGGAGATTTTGCGTGGATCGGCCATTCGATATATCGAAGATGCGGTGACGCTAGAATGATTGCCATAATATCTGATATTCACGGCAACTATCCGGCGCTGCAATCAGTACTTGAAGAGATAGATGAAATTGGTTGTGAAATGATATATTCACTAGGAGACATTGCCGGATATGGATGCATGATCAATGAATGTATTTCAGAATTACGTGCTAGGAATATCGTGAATATTATGGGTAATCATGATTATTATTTGACCAGTAATACGAAGTGCCCACGTTCTAATTCAGCGAATCTTTGTTTAGATTATCAACGCAATGTAATTACTCAATCAAACATGGAATGGTTATCCGGTTCAGTCAATCGTATTTCCGTTAGAGATATATCGATGGTTCACGCCGGATGGAATGATCCGATTGATGAGTACTTGTACCAAGTTAATGAAGAGTACTTTAGGGATAGATTCGGAACGATCTTTATTTCCGGGCATACTCATGTTCAAGTTCATGCTCAAATGGGCAACAAAATATTTTGCAATCCTGGTTCAGTCGGACAACCAAGAGATGGGGACCATAGAGCAGCTTATGTGATTTTGGATGGAGATCAGATTAACTTAAGACGTGTGCGCTATAATATTGATGCAATCGCAGATGCAATGAAAGAAGCAGGATTTGATTCATATATTTATTCGAATTTATACGCAGGAACAAAGATTGGCGGAGAAATTTCGGAGGTTTCGATTAAATGAGCAGTATGACTGAACCGATTAAGAAAAAGAAGGTTGCGATTCTGCAATCGAACTATATTCCTTGGCGTGGATATTTTGATCTCATTCATGATGTTGATGAATTTATTTTTTACGATGATGTTCAGTATACCAAGAACGACTGGCGCAATCGAAATAGAATTAAAACTCCTTACGGTACCAAGTGGATAACGATTCCCGTAGGGGCTCATAACGATAAGTTAATATGTGAAATTGAATTCCGGGATCATACGTGGACAGTTCAGCATTGGGATATATTTAGACAGTATTATTCGAAAGCGGCATATTTCAAACAATATGAAGATTTCTTCAAGAATATTTATTTCGGAATACAGTGGAAATCTTTATCAGAATTAAATCAATACATGATAAAACAAATAAGCACGGAGTTGCTGGGAATCACGACTCTATTTAAAGACTCTAGATCATTCAAAGTTAATGGCGTGAAACAGGAACGGTTAATTCAGTTACTTACCAAGACGGAAGCTAATATTTATATCTCGGGGCCAGCCGCGAAAGCTTATATTGATGACGCAGACTTTCAACAAGCAGGAATTCAATTAATATATAAAGAATATCCAGACTATCCAGATTACAACCAATTCCACCCCCCCTTTGATCCGTTCGTGTCAATCATTGATCTTATATTCCATACAGGCCCTGAGGCGCCATATTATATATGGGGATGGAGATCGTAAGGTATATGGGCTATTTTTATATCTTGGGTACGGTTATTTTCGCGGTTATCGGTCAGATCTGCATTAAATGGAGAGTCATGCAATATGGTTCAATTCCGAGTGGAATGCTGGAGAAATTTTCGTTTGTAGCCAAGGTAATTGTAGATCCCTATGTTCTATTGGGTTTTTTGGCGGCATTTCTGTCATCCGTTTTTTGGATTGGGGCAATGTCGAAGTTTGAACTCAGTTTTGCCTATCCATTCACAAGTCTTTCGTTTATTCTTATCATGTTAGCCTCATATTTTATTTTTAACGAATCAATCACGACGTATAAAATTATTGGCCTATTATTTATTGTTGCGGGTATCATCATTACTAGTCGATCCGCATAGAAAGAAGGATATCATGATTCCTTTTAACAAGCCAACTCTTACTGGATTTGAAGAGGAACAACTAATCGAGGCAATTAAGGTTAATAAGTTATCCGGAGATGGCCCTTTTACCAAAAAGTGCAATCGTTGGTTTGAAGATCAATTTGACTGTTTGAAATCCCTGCTGACTACCTCATGTACTCATGCGCTTGAGATGGCTGCAATCCTGGCAGATATCGAGGAAGGGGATGAAGTTATTATGCCTTCTTTCACTTTCGTATCGACCGCGAATGCTTTCGTCTTGCGTGGAGCGAAAATTAAATTTATCGATATTCGGCCAGACACCTTGAATATGGATGAGGCTCTCTTTGAAGATGCCATAACTCCACGAACGAAAGCAATCGTTCCTGTCCATTATGCCGGCGTGTCGTGCGAAATGGATACGATCAGTGACATTGCAGCCCGGTATCAATTACTTGTGATTGAAGATGCTGCCCAAGGAGTAATGAGCAGCTATAAGGGAAAGAAATTGGGCACAATAGGCGATTTAGGTTGCTATAGTTTTCACGAAACGAAAAACTATAACTGCGGAGAAGGCGGAGCGTTAATCATCAATTCAGAAGTCTATCTTGAACGAGCAGAGATAATTCGAGAAAAAGGTACAGACCGTTCGAAATTTATCAGAGGTCAAGTTGATAAGTACTCCTGGGTTGATATTGGATCTTCATTCCTGCCAAGCGAGTTGAATGCCGCCTTTCTATATGCGCAATTAACGAACGCTTCTACCGTCAATGAAGCTAGACTTCGTGCGTGGGATCAGTATTATGTAGAACTGGCGGAAATTGCAGAAGCGGGGATTATTCAATTGCCCCATGTTCCTTCCTATTGCCAACAAAACGGACATATGTTTCACATCAGAGTGAAAGATATGGACGAGAGAAGCAGATTAATTGAATATCTAAAGCACAATAATATTCAAGCTCTATTTCACTACATTCCATTGCATTCTTCGGCGGCTGGATTGAAATACGGAGAATTCATTGGGATCGACCGTTATACCACATCAGAGAGTGAAAGATTATTAAGGCTGCCCATGTTTTATGGCATTACTGAAGATGAAATTGTTTATATTTGCAATAAAGTGAAAGAATTTTACCGATATAAATAGCACCGGGGACGATCCCCATTACAAAGGGTGAGAGCATTGCGATTGCTGATAACGGGTGGTGCCGGTTTTATTGGTAGTAACTTCATACACTACATGAGCCGAGAACATCCCGAATACGAGATCATTAATGTTGATCTGCTCACATATGCCGGTAACATAGCAAATTTGTCATCGTTGAGAGAATGCAAGAGTTACTCCTTCAAACAAGCAGATATTTCAGACCGCGAGGCAATGGAACCATTATTTCAGCAAGGCATTGACGTAGTGGTTAATTTTGCTGCGGAATCACATGTGGATCGCAGCATTAAGAGGCCGGATTTATTCGTGAGGAGCAATATCCAAGGCACACAGACGCTGTTGGAACTAGCGAGACAATACAAAGTTGATAAATTCGTACAAATTTCCACAGATGAAGTCTATGGAAGCCTTGGAGAATATGGTTTTTTCACGGAAGAGACTCCTTTAGCACCTAATAGCCCATATTCTGCGAGCAAAGCAGGAGCCGATTTGCTAGTTCGAGCGTACCATGAGACTTATGGACTCCCCATTAATATCACACGGTGTTCAAATAATTATGGGCCATATCAATATCCCGAAAAACTAATACCGTTAATGATTCATAATTCGTTGAATAATAGGCAATTGCCTGTATATGGAGATGGTCTTAACATTCGGGATTGGTTGTATGTTGAGGATCACTGCAGCGCAATAGACTTCGTGATTCATCAAGGCCGCAATGGCGAGATCTACAATATCGGGGGCGGTAATGAGCGGACGAACTTGCAGGTTGTTAGGACTATTTTGGAGTTGCTTGGCAAGCCGGAGACGCTGATATCTTATGTGGAAGATCGACTTGGACATGATCGGCGATATGCGATTAATGCTGCCAAAATTCGCAATGAGCTTGGATGGGCTCCAAAATACGATTACGAGTCAGGTATTCGTTTGACGATCCAATGGTACCTGAACAACGGAGATTGGTTGTCACAAGTTGAATCAAAAATAGTTTGCTAGTTTTGAATCGTGGAAGGGGGGGGGGGGCAAAATTAAAATTGCTGTCGCCGGAACCGGCTATGTTGGCATGTCCAACGCGGTATTGCTCGCCCAGCATAACGAAGTCATCGCGCTGGACATCCTTCAGAGCAAGGTCGACATGATCAACAACCGGAGATCTCCGATCATGGATCGCGAGGTAGAGGAATACCTGGCCACCAAGGATCTCCGCCTCACTTCAACAACTGACGCTTATATCGCCTACAAAGACGCCGAATACGTCATCATTTCCACTCCCACCAACTACGATCCGGAGAAGAACTATTTCAACACGAGGACGGTAGAAGCGGTCATTGCAAACGTGCTGTCGATCAATCCGTATGCGATCATGGTGATCAAGTCGACAGTGCCAGTCGGTTATACGGAGAAGGTGCGGGAGAAATTCGAGACGGACAACATCTTCTTCTCACCCGAGTTTCTGCGGGAAGGCAAAGCGTTGTACGACAACCTGCACCCTTCGCGGATCATTGTTGGGGAGCAATCGGAGCGGGCGCGGAAGTTCGCGGATTTGCTGGTGCAAGGTGCGATCAAGGAAGACATTCCGGTGCTGTTCACGAATTCGACCGAGGCCGAGGCGATCAAGCTGTTCGCCAATACGTATCTGGCGATGCGGGTGGCGTTCTTCAACGAACTCGACACGTACGCGGAGATTCGGGGCCTGGATACGAAGCCGATTATCGAGGGCGTCGGGCTGGATCCGCGGATCGGCAATCATTACAACAATCCATCTTTCGGATACGGCGGCTACTGCTTGCCCAAGGACACGAAGCAGCTCTTGGCCAACTATGCGGACGTCCCCAACAATATTATGACGGCTATCGTGGAAGCGAACCGGACGCGCAAAGACCATATCGCTGAGATGATCCTGGCACGGCAGCCGCGGGTCGTCGGGATTTTCCGGCTCACGATGAAGATGGATTCCGACAACTTCCGGCAATCGTCGATCCAGGGTGTAATGAAGCGAATCAAGGCCAAAGGGATCGAGGTCGTCGTCTACGAACCGGCGCTTGAGGAGGATGAATTTTACCGCTCCAGGGTGATCCGCAATTTCGAAGAGTTCAAGCGAATCTCGGACGTCATTGTCGCCAATCGGCTGTCGGATGAGATCATGGACGTGAAGGATAAAGTCTATACGCGGGATCTGTTCGTGAGAGACTAGCATCCGATTACGCAACTTTCCCCTCCCTGGTACGTCATAATAGAGTAGAACTTGTCGAATCTGGGAGAGATGAAGTTGCTAAGATCGAAAAAGTGGCTGGCGTCGATGGCAGGGGCTTTCGTGGCGGGCGTGGTGTGCGTGTTCGCGGTGTACTCGACGGTGACCGCGGACTCGGCCAAGACGCCGGGCTCTGCGGACGATCCGGTCGTGACGAAGAGCTATGTGGATGCGAAGGTCGTCGCGCTCGTGAAGGCGGAACTGGACAAGCTGGCGGGTAGCGGTGCGATCGGCGGTGGCAGCGGAAGTGGCGGAGATCAAGCGGCTTCACTGGAAGTGGTGAAAATCCCGATCGGTCAGACGATGATGGTGAAAGCCGGCGGAGAAGTGGTTGTGCGTACGGGTACGGCGGTTGCTGTGAGTTCCGACGCGAATGGCTTGTCTGATGTGACGGCTGGCGCGGATATCGAGCCGGGTAAACCCGTGGCGGCCAATCATCTGATCTTGTTTCCTCGGGATGGCCGCGGCATCGCGCATGCGCCGGGTTCGAAGACGGACATGATCGTCCTGGTGCGCGGCGGATATGAGTTGAAGTAGCGGATAGAAACCAACAAACGGACAATAACGGAAGGCCGGACAGGGCGACTAAACACCCTGCTCCGGCCCTTTCTATCATGTGGGACCTCGGACGCATGACAACGTGCAAACTTCCCACTAATAGGATGGCGGATTATGGAAGCCTATGATAAGATGAAATTGTTGCATTTTGTCATCTATTGTGATTCGGGGTGTTGACTTGGCGATCATCGATCGGATTAAATTCGACGGCACGGTGGATGGAAACTGGCTGCTGCATAAGTATCCGGGAGAGGAATTCGTGCTCGGTTCGCAGTTGATTGTCGGGGAGGGCCAACTGGCTGTCTTCATCAAGGGCGGTCGGGCGCTCGATTTTCTGGGACCGGGCACCCATACGCTGTCGACCGGGAATATCCCGATTCTCTTGAAGCTTGTCAATCTCCCTTTCGGCTCCAAGACCCCGTTCACTGCCGAGATCTATTACATCAACACGACCTTGAATATGAACCTCAAGTGGGGGACGGAATCCCCGATTCAAATCATCGACCCCGTCTACCAGGTCAGAATCAATGCAAGAGCGAACGGCCAATACACGCTCAGGATTGAAGATTATGGTCTCTTCTTGACGCAACTCGTCGGTACGCGGAGAAGCGGGACGACGATCCTGTTCAACGAGTTCGTTCCGAATTTCCGGGGCATCATCCTGAACAGCATCGACACGATTCTCGCGCAATATATCGTGGAGCACCGGGTATCGGTCCTCGAGATCCGGACCAAGCAGAAGGAAATCGGCAGCTTGTGCTATGAGGAGATCAAGGAACAATTTACGAGATTCGGCATGGACCTCGTCAATTTCTTCGTCAACTCTATCAACTTCCCAGACGAAGATATGGAAGCGATTAACGAAATTCTCCAACGCAAGGCGGAGTTCGATATTCTGGGCGATGCCCGGTATGCCACGGAGAAGCAATTCGAGGTCATGGGGAACTTCTCCAGGAACGAAGGCGTCTCGGGAATGGCGAATGCCGGCATCGGCCTCGGAATGGGGCTTGGAATGATCGGGCAAGTCGGGCAAGCCTTCTCCCAGATGACGAACAACACGCTGGGTCAGCAGGCACAGGGGCAAGCGCCATCGGCGCCGCAGTCGCCCGGCACGATCGCATGCCCAAGATGCCGTCACGAGAATGCGCCCGACGCCCGATTCTGCTCGGGCTGCGGAAGCGCGGTGCAGGCGGCGGCCGTGAAGAAGATATGCCTCAGCTGCCGGACGGAGAATGACGAGCAAGCGAGGTTCTGCAACCATTGCGGGACATCGCTCGGTCCGGCGGTGTGCCGGCAATGCGGCAAGACGCAAAGCCCCGGCGCCAGATTCTGCAACGAATGCGGGACATCCATGGGAACGGAGTGAACGGCTTGCAAAACAATCGGTTGTTCATGATTGTGTCGGGAGCGATAGGCGCCTGCGTGCTGCTGGTCGCGCTATTCGTCATAGCGGTGCTCAGTTTCACCTTCAATTCCGCCGAATCCGCCGCTTGGGTCATGATCGCGGCTGCGCTTGTAGGCGCTGCCCAGATCTATTGTTTCTACGATATCTTCATCTCCGAACGCGCTTCGACGCTTTTATTACCATATAAGCTGGCGTTGGTCGCTATCACTTATATTTTCACAATCGTGCAAGTTCTTCTGGTAATAAGAATGACGGACATCGGCCGGTTGGTCGCATCCGCCGTATTCGTCATTCTCGTCTTGCTGGCCTGTGTCTTGTACGTGGCCCTATACGCTGTGATCGTCTACTTCTCCGGCGTCGTCTCCAGTCAGCAATCCGATGACGAGGCGCGGCAATCGATAGAGCGCAGCCTCGCCTCTCGGCTGACCGAGACGCTGCAGGCCTATCGGCAGTTCGCGGCGCGGCACAGCCAGCTGAATTTCGCCGCGGTGAACCGGCCGGTCGATGCGCTGGACCTGAAGGCCCGATCGATCCGAGGGTTGGGCGATTTCCGGCACGCGGACCTTGAGCATCGGATCCTCATGACATGCAACGAACTCCTGGACTTGTTCGACCAGAGCCGGACCGAGTCGGTCGATCAGCCATGTGCGGACGATGTCGGCAGCAAATTCAACGCCATCCTGAGCGATTTCTCGCTGCTGGATAGAGCCATGATCAAATAGGGGTGACCTCATGTCCAAGATCCTCGTAAGCACGTGTCCGAACTGCGGCGCCAATCTGTCAGGCGGAATCGAGATGGTATGCGAATTTTGCGGAAGCGCGTATATGCCCAAGAACTTGTCGACGCTGGCGAAGATGGACCGTACGACGAAGCACAAATACATAACGTCATACAAGGAGATCTTGCAGGACCATGCCGGCAACGTCCCGATCTCGATCTCGCTGGCGATGTGCCACATCGATGCCGGGAATTACGAGTTCGCGCTGAACATTCTCGAGAAGCTGGCCAATAACGATTGCGCGGACCCCAACGTTTTCTACTACATCACCTTGGCCATGCTCGAAGGCAAGAAGCCGCGGGTGCTTCATATGAACAAGATCCGCCGCTTGGAATCGTTCTTGAACAGCGCGCAATTCCTGTCGGGGGGCGACGGTCTCTATTATATTTTGCAGGCGGCGATCAAGCGGGACTATTACGAGTATTACCTGTTCAATCGTCATCCCGGAGACGGCAGCAAGACGCTGCTGGAGAAGGCGAACCAGTTCACGCTGGATGCAGGCGAAATTCACGAGCTGATCAAGCTCATCAATCTCGACCCGGATGACCGGCAATACTTCGATTCCGTGCTGGCGATCTGAGAGGAGGGCAATTCCTGTGACCGCTTTGCGTAAATTGACGGAAGTAAACTTCGACGAATTGCTCTTGAGCGAGAAATTCGAGTATTTGAAAAATAGCCTCACGACGACGGCGCCGACATTCGACAAGCATGAGCCCGAGCTGAGGAAGAGCCGTCTGCTCGACTGGTTGGCGAACAAGCCGCTCCTGACCTGGATAACGATTGCCCTTGTATTGGCATTGATCGTGTGGGGGCTAATGGCAGCGTCCATCGTGAAGCTGTGGCTCGGAATCGTGCTATGGTGTCTGATTGGTGCGGGGTTCGTCGTTTATTGCGTGTATCGGAAGAAAGTAAACGGGTTTTTCCAAGGCTTCTACGACAGGCGGACGACGAAGCACGCTCAGGTGCATCAGGCCAAACTGGAAAAATACAACGCCGACCTGCAGCAGCATAATGAAGAGCTCGAAGCGTACCTTGCGCGGGAGTTGACCTACGAACAAGCGGCGGATACGGTGGACCGTCTGCTGCAGTATCACGGCGTCCGATACTGCCAACAGCTGCTGGGCGTGGAAGAGGGGGAATTGATCGCCCTTCATTACATTCAACGCCCCCGCCATAACAGCGTTAGCAAGAAGTACGGCGAGAACGAAGTGCACGGAGCCTATCATATTCAATATGTGTGCATGACGGACAACGAGCTGTACGAAATAAACGGGGTACTGGATCTGCTGAACGAGAGTCTGACGGACTATGACACATCCAGGGTGCTGTATTCGAAGATCCATAGCAGCGAAGAGCGGCGCAGTCCGAATTTCGGCATGAACTACTTCGGGATCACGACATTGAATAACGACGGAAGCGAGAGCGATGTGATGTACCTCCCGTCGAAGGATCTGATGCCGGGCAAGCACTATTATATTTACTCCGTAAGCTGGGCTCACGTGAACAAGAGCGATCCGACGTACAAGATTATCAAGGATAGAAGGAAAATGGCAGAGCGGATGCTGCACACTCCGCTTGTGCATGATGATTTTCAGAATGCGATTCGACTCCTCAACGGAAGCGGCTGCCTGAAATACGAGTACAGGGAAGAGCCTGCTTACACTCCGGCTGACGTGAACAATTTGAAATTAATCAAACTCCTTATCGAGCGAGCGATCAACCGGAAAATTCGGGAAAGCAGCATGTAACGGCGGCGAATCGAGCCCTGCTGCGATAGTCCGAAGTCGAATAGTCAGTCAGATTAGGTGAAGTGAAGCACACTTCCGATGGCGCCGCCCGCGCCCGGGTGTGCTTTTTCGTTTGCGGATTCCTGTTCAGTATTTGTTTATAACCATGTAATAGGATATAAGTAATAGTTCGTTATTTACGGGGTCGAATGGAGGCTACAACATGTTTATTAATCATCTATTGAATCTCGACAACAGCACGGACATCCTGTCTTCGGAAGAACTGGACGAGATTCTTAGACAACTGGAAAGCACTGTTCAATGACGCTGATAAAAGTCGCGTCCGCCTGGTTAGTTAGTGAAAGCCATCCTCGCCGTAAAGTGAATAAGGTCATCTAACCGTCTGGTAAACGAGGCCGATGGCTCCGGAATCAAATGTCTTGTTTTCGATAAGTTTAAGCTTGATCTTCTCCTTGAGACCTTGGAATAACGGCAACCCGCTGCCGATCAGGACGGGAGAAACCGTAATTTTATACTCATCTATCAAATCAAGCTGCATAAGGTAGTGTGCGAGCCTGGGACTGCCGAGGATGACCATATCGTTGCCTGGCTGCTGTTTGAGGTTCTTGATCTCTTCCTCGACATCTTCTTTCACCAGTCTGGAATTGTTCCATTCGACTTTCTCCAGCGTCGTGGAAAAAACGATTTTGGCAGTCTTTTCGATCCACTCGGCATGATTCCGTTCATGCTGCGAAGCTGAGGGGTTCGAAGGCACAGATGGCCAGTAACTGTGCATCATCTGATAAGTCCCCCGTCCCCAAATGACAGTGTCGGCAGTACTCAGAATTTCTTTTGCGTGTTTCTCCAAATCAGCATCGTAGGCAACCCAGCCAATGTCCATTTCGCCGTTCGGCCCTTCTACAAAACCGTCAAGCGATGCGTGCAGAAATAGAACGAGTTTTCTCATTTTCAGTTCTCCTTTATTCATGGGGGATATCTACATTAACTACATTATAGGACATCTCGGCTTGGGTTGTTTCTTATGGATTGCTAATCCCGATTATCTATCGATACCATGAACAGGATGAGAAAGGCCGGACGGGGAGACTAGCCAGTTCCCTGCTCCGGCTTTCTCCGTGCTACTGCAGCCATCGCTCGACCACTTCCCGGCTGACGATCGCGGCGCCCTTCGGATTCACGTGGTTCGAATCGCGAAAATTCTCCTTGAGCGACAGCCCCTCATTGGACATGACCGTGAACGTCGCCCCGTACTGCTCGGCCAGCTTCCCGATCTTGGCGAAGTAAGCTTGCTGTTCGGCAGGATAGCGGCTGTGGACGGCTTGCTCGAACAGCTCGGAGCGGGGGATCTGCAGGATCGTCACCCGGACGCCGCGCTCGTGCAGATCGCGCAGCAGCGCCTCCAGCGAATCGGTCTGCAGCCCTTCCAGGTCATAGCCCGCGAACCAGCCATCCGCCCGCGCTTCGGCGTAAGCGGCCGTCAGGCCGTTCTCCTCCAGTTGCGTCTCCGCGCGCAAGCCGCCCGGCTTCCACGCTTCCGTCACCGGCTTCTTCGGTAATGTCTCCTTGAAATACGACTTCACGATCTTGCTCCAGACCGCGCGCATGTCGAACGCCTTGGACACCCAGCCGAGCCCGAGTTCGCCATAGTTATCCCAATCGACGACTTGCAGTCGGTCGCGGAATCCGGCGAAATAGCGGAACTTCAAGTCGCTGGCCATGTCATGCGAGTTGATTTGGTGCTCGTTAACGACGAGGATCGCTTCCCGCACGTTTGGCAATTGGTCGGCGTACTGCAAATAGGTGTGGTAGATGTCGAACGCTTTGCCGCCGCTGATGCTGAAGTTGAAGAGGCCGGCGGCGTCGCGCCCGGCGCTGGCTGCCATCAGGTCGGGGCGCAGGGCGTCTTTGCTCTGGGAATCGCCCAGGACGATCGTCGTGATCCGCTGCGCGTCCGCATGGCGGAAAGATTCGGCGAGTTCGGCGAACTGGCCCACGGAGGAGCGGTACTCGACCGCGTACAGATCGGGATTCCGGAACACGAGGATTTCGAGCGCCGCGTACAGCACCACGAACCCGATAAAGCCCCAGCTTACGCGCCGCAGACGTCGTTTCCCGGATCTGGTGCCCGTAGCATGCTGTCGTCCCGAGGTTCCCACTCTAGAATTGGAAGTAGATGAACGCATAGTTGCCCCCCTGCAAGTAGTAGATGAGGCTTATCGTGACCAGTACATAGACGAAGCTCCGCAGCGGGAACGGGACGACGCGCCACGCCCGGCCGAGGGCTCCTTCGTACTTGCGCAACAGAAATTCGGCTACGTGGATCGCATACAGCCAGACGACGAGCGGGAATGCCTCGTGGCGCACGATGTTGTCCGGGTGGGCGTGGATCATTTTCCAGGTCATGTCGAGCGCCATGTCGAGACTGGAGGCGTGGAAGAACACCCAGGCCCAGGTGGCGATATGGAAGAAAATAAACACGGCCACGACCCGGTAGATGCGGCTGCCGCGGATCACTTCGATCCACCGCCAGCGGTTCAGGCCGAGCGACATCCGGTGCACCGCCTGCAGCGCGCCGTAGATGCCGCCCCAGATGACGAACGTCCACATCGCACCGTGCCACAGGCCGGAGATGAGCATCGCGGCGATCAGGTTCAGGTACAGGCGGATGCGCCCCTTGCGGTTGCCGCCGAGGCCGATGTAGATGTAGTCTCTGATCCAGCGAGATAGCGTAATATGCCAGCGGCGCCAGAACTCGCTCGGGTCCCCGCTCAGGTATGGAGATCGGAAGTTGTCCGCGAACCGCACGCCCATCATGATGCCCAGTCCGATCGCCATGTCGGTGTAGGCGGAGAAGTCGTTGTAAATGTAAAAAGCGAACGTGTACGCGGCCATCCACGATTCGGTGCCGGTGAGGGCGCTGCCCTTGTCGAACAAGTCCTTGACGATCGGGGACAGCTGGTCGGCGATGATCACTTTCTTGATCATGCCGATCGCGAACAGGTAGACGCCGTAGCGGATGTCGTTCCAGGTGATGCGTTTGCGGGAAAGCTCGTCCAGCTGCGGGATAAGCTCGTCGCCGCGCATGATCGGGCCCGCGATCAGGTGCGGGAACATGGAGACGAACACCCAAAATTTCAGGAATGACCGGGTCGGCTGCGTATTGCCTCGGCGCACGTCGATCAGGTACGAGATGAATTCGAACGTGTAGAACGAGATGCCCAGCGGCAGCACGATCGATGCGGCGATGGAATCGACGGCGGGCGACTGGAAGCCTGCGAACAGGTTCAGGTTGTCGAGCACGAACAGCGTGTATTTGAAGAACGCCAGATTGAGCACGTTGAGCGCGATGCCGATCCAGAACACCCAGCGCCAGCGCGGGCGGGTCATCAGGTGCACGAGGCCGAACGTGAGCACCGCCATTGCCACGAACAGGACGAGGAAGCCTTCCGGATGGGCGATGTAGAACAGAGCGTTGGCGGCGGCGAGCAGCCACAGGCGCTGGCGCTTGAGCAGCAGGTACGGGATCAGCAGCGCCAGGAAGAACAGGATGAAATTCGGCGAATAGAAGAACATGCAGGCACCTCGCGGGATTGGCCGTTGATGGTTGAGTTGGTGTTGTCGTTAGCGTTGGCGTTGTTGGCTGTGTCGAATCATGGGATGGTTTGTTACCAGTATAGCCGAATTCGGCGGGCGGGAGAAACCCTCGGCGTGTACGGCGTATCGAGAGGATTGTTTGGAGCGTCGCCTGTGACGGGAGCTTTGAGTGCTCCTGGTTTCGTTGTGCCGTTAGGAGCGGATTTTTGCCGGAATGCCAATCGCGCCGGCGGGTACGAGCATATAGATAGGGAAGGTGTGGATCGCTCGAGGAGGCGGATGACGGCATGAAGGTGGCGAAAGGCAAACTGCCGGGCGTGTTGCTGATCGAGCCGGCGGTGTATCGGGACCATCGGGGGTTCTTCCTGGAAAGTTACAACCGGGAGCGATATGCGGCTATGAGGATCGGCCATACGTTTATCCAGGAGGCGGCAAGGATCGCTTCGGGTGCGTATCGGCGGAGCGGCATAGTCGGGGCCGATCACAATGGCTAGCCCGTTCGTCATCCTGGTGACCGGAGCGGGCGGACAGCTGGGGCAGGAACTGGTGCGCTTGCCGAAGCAGCCGGAAGTGCAGCTTGTTGGGATGGACCGTGGCAGCTTAGATGTGACCGACCGTCAGGCATGCATGGAGGCGATCTCGTCCGTGCGGCCGAATGCAGTCATTCACGCGGCGGCTTATACGGCGGTAGACCAGGCGGAGTCCGAGCCGGATGCGGCGCGATTGGTCAATGTAGAGGGGACGCGCCATATGGCGGAAGGAGCCGAATCGATAGGCGCCAAGTTCGTCTATGTCAGCACGGACTACGTCTTCAATGGTCAAGGTCAGAATAACCGACCTTACCGGGAAGACGATCCGACAGGGCCGCAGTCTGTGTACGGGAAAACGAAGCTGACTGGAGAACAGGCGGCACTGGCCATTTGCTCGCGTGCGTTCGTGGTGCGCACATCCTGGGCATTTGGCGCCTATGGCGCGAACTTCGTGAAGACGATGCTGAATCTAGCCCGGGCAGGCCAGTCGCTGCGTGTCGTCGACGATCAAATCGGCAGTCCGACATATACGTACGATTTGGCTTGTGCGCTGATGCAGCTTGTGCGGACGGAGCAGTACGGTGTGTATCACGCGGTCGGTGACGGGAGCTGCTCGTGGTACCATTTTGCCCGGACGATCTTCGAGCTATGCGGAATGGATGTTCAGATATCGCCATGCGCGACCGGAGAGTATCCGCGCCCCGCGCCACGTCCGGCGTACTCGGTGCTCGGGTGCGAAGCGCTGCGGCGTGCGGGAGTCGCACCGCTGCGGCATTGGCGGGAGGCGCTGGCCGCTTGCTTGCGGGAGCATGAGGGGTTTCTTTGTTGAAGGTGATTTTACCCGTGTTTGCCGCCCAGAATTCACACATTCTTCCCCCATACCCAGCAACTTATACGCCTTGACGCCTGCGGCACCGCGCATACTAATCTCCGTCAACATACAAGGAGGTGCGCATAACGATGGCTAACAGCAGGAACAGAAAATTGGTGCCGGGCTGCGAGCGGGCGATCGATCAGTGGAAGTACGAAATTGCGGGCGAACTTGGCGTGGCGATGCCGGGGTCGGCGCTCGGCGCGGGCTTCGATTCGGAGATGGCAGGCGAACTGGGCGCGATCGGGGGCTCTTCCGGGGGATCGCATTATTGGGGAGATTACACATCCAGGCAGATGGGCACGATCGGCGGGCATATTACCCGCAAACTCGTGCAGCAAGCGGAGCAGACGACGCAGAATACGATCCTGTAGAACCCGCGCTCCGCTTGGTTTCTTCCCATTGACACCCTTCGACAATTCCGTTATCATTATCTTTCGAAGGTTCTTATAACAACCTTTTCCATCTGGGAAAGGTTCATTTTTTTATATGGAGGTCGAAGACATTGTCGATTAAAGGACGGCATCTCTTCACATCCGAATCGGTCACGGAAGGCCATCCGGATAAAATATGCGACCAGATCTCAGACGCGGTGCTGGACGCTTTCCTGGAAGTGGATCCTTACGCCCGCGTAGCGTGCGAAGTATCGGTCGCCACGGGCCTCGTGCTCGTCATCGGCGAGATTAGCAGCAAGGCGGACTATGTCGACATTCCGGCCATCGTGCGCCGTACGATCAAGGATATCGGCTACACGCGCGCCAAATACGGGTTCGACAGCAGCACATGCGCTGTTTTGACATCGCTTAACGAGCAATCTGCCGACATCGCGCAAGGCGTGAACGCAGCGCTCGAGAGCCGCGAAGGCGCAAACGTCCGCGAGGAGAACGCCGACATCGGCGCAGGCGACCAAGGCCTTATGTTCGGCTTTGCGACGAACGAGACGCCCGAACTGATGCCGCTGCCGATCGCGCTGGCGCACCGGCTGTCCCGCCGCTTGTCGGAAGTTCGCAAGAATGGCACGCTAGGTTATTTGCGTCCGGACGGCAAGACGCAAGTGACGATCCATTACGAAGACGGCAAACCGGTCGGCGTCGATACGATCGTCATCTCGACGCAGCATGCGGAGGATGTCTCCTCCGAGCAGATCGACCGCGACATCCGCAAGCACGTCATCGAGCCGGTCGTACCCGCGGAATGGCTGAACCCGCAGACCAAATATTTCATCAACCCGACGGGACGCTTCGTCATCGGCGGGCCGCAAGGCGACGCCGGCCTCACCGGCCGCAAGATCATCGTCGACACATACGGCGGCTATGCCCGTCACGGCGGCGGCGCCTTCTCCGGCAAGGATCCGACGAAGGTGGACCGTTCCGCTGCCTATGCCGCTCGCTACGTGGCGAAGAACATCGTCGCCGCAGGGCTCGCGGATAAGTGCGAGATCCAGCTTGCCTATGCGATCGGTGTCGCCCGCCCGGTATCGATCAACGTAGATACTTACGGCACGGGCCGGATCGAAGAAGAGAAGCTGGTGCAGCTGATCGAGAACCATTTCGACCTGCGCCCGGCCGGTATCATCAAGATGCTCGACTTGCGCCGCCCGATCTACGCGCAGACTGCCGCTTACGGCCACTTCGGCCGCACGGACCTGGACCTGCCGTGGGAACGTACGGACAAGGCCGACTTGCTCAAGGAACAGGCAGGCAAGTAAGGGACATTGCGACTAGGCGGTTAGCGCCTGCAAATAGGACGAAAGCATCGACTCATGACGAGCCGGTGCTTTTTCTATTTCAGTCGGATGGCAAATCATGCTAGTATGATAGGTGGAGGTGTTCTCATTGAAAGTCAGAACAGTGGCTCTGCTCAGCGTGCTCATCCTGGCGAGTTTTGCGACCGGGGCGTTCGCCGCGTCGAATATTGAAGAAGTAAAGGCTTACCTTCGCAAAGACTATCAGGTGTTCGTGAACGGCGTGAAGACGGATGTCGGACCCGTGCTCGTCTATAACAACAAGAGCTATCTGCAGCTGACCGCCATCGGGAAGGTCATGGGTGCGGATGTGGTCTGGAACCCGGCAAACCAGGGCATCTACGTGAATCCGTTCATTTACGAGAAACCGGACCCGATCGATAATCCGAATGCGCAATATTCCTCCATTACAATGATTCAGCCGCAAGGCTATACCGCGTCATACCGGGGTAAGGAAGCGCCGGTCTTGTCCGTCATGACGAGCGATTATACGACGAGTTATTACAGGGTTAGCGACTTGCAGCGGCTCAATCTTGACCTGAGCGGCTTGCATCTGGCGCGTGAATCGCGCACGGGCGAGTTGTATGTCTCGAACAAGGAGCTGGCGCGGGTCGGCCAGGATCAGCCGAAGTTCACATATGCTTATGGTCAGCTCGTGGTCGGCGAGACGGACCCGGACAAGCTCAAGGTCGTGCAGAGCTTCATCGACGGATTGCCCGCCATGTACCAGGCACTGAAGGTGAAGGACCCCGATTTTCCCGAGCTGGACTACTATACCGTGCCTTTCATCTATGTTATCGACGCCCTGCCGAACGACGAGTACAACGTTCTGGGTCTCGAGAACACCCACTACAAGCGTTATTGGCTGAAGCTGAAGAAGAACGTGTTGGACAATTGGTATCAGGCCGAGCACAAGATCTTCGATCTGGGTACGAACGTTCCGAAATATTAACGGCGAGACGAGTTCGGGAGTTGGAGCGGAAATGCGGAAAATCGACCATCGGACATTGATCGAGCTGGGCCTGCGGATGACCGCCACCTCTTTGCGTTACCCGTTTGACCCCGGTCTGCCCGTGCTTTTCGTGGGTAACCGCATGTTTGCGCTGCTGGGCCATACGGACGGCACGGAGAGCGTCAATCTGAAGGCAGAACCGGAAGAGGCCTGGCTGTTGCGCCAGCAATATCCGGCCTCGGTGCTGCCCGGCTATCATATGAATAAGAAGCACTGGAACACCGTGCTGCTGGACGGATCGGTCCCGGACGGCGAGATCGCCGCGATGCTGGAACAATCGTATGAGCTCGTCATCGCGCGCATGACGCGTGCGGAGCGCCGGGAGATGCTGTTGTAGGCTGACAAATGCCGCTGCGCATGCTGCAGAGCAGAGATCGCATGCAGCGTGCCAAGCGCCTCGATTTCCTCGCCAAGTTCCTTGCCCCGTGCATACTCGGTCATGCGCCGCACAGCCGGTTACGATGAAAATTTGATCATAATTTTCTCACCCATGTAACTTTTCCGTATTCTGTGAGTCTATTATCTAGAAAGATGCGGGAGCGGTCGGCCGAGCCCGCGGATGGCGCATCGAAGACGATTAACAATCACAAGAATTGTGATATGATGAAATCAAGTCGTCAAGGGAGCCATGTATGTGGATTATCGAGTAGACCAGATAGACCAAGTCATCCAGAATGCGATTACGGTCATGGAAGACAGCAAGGTGCAAGTTTTCGAAATCGCCGAGTCCGCCCGCCGGGAGCTGTATGCGCTGCAGAAGGAGCTCGAACGGATCTTGGCGGAGACGACGGAAGCCATCGACAAGGTTGATAAGCTGGAACGGGAATATCGGCTGGCCAGGATGCGCTTGACGGAAGTGAGCCGGGATTTCGTCCGCTACACGGAGCAGGACATTAAGTCGGCCTACGAGAGGGCGACGCAGATCCAGCTGGACCTGATGGTATTCCGGGAGAAGGAGCATTATCTCAGGGCCCGGCGCAACGACATTCAGAAGCGCGTGAAAAACTTGGAAATGTCCGTGGAGAGAGCCGAAACGATCGGATTGCAGATGAACGTGGTGCTCGATTATTTGTCAGGCGATCTGAACCAGGTGACCCGTATTCTCGAATCCGCGAAAAATCGACAGATGATCGGGCTTAAGATCATTCTGGCCCAGGAAGACGAACGCAAGCGCATCGCCAGGGAGATTCACGACGGCCCGGCGCAGTCGCTGGCCAATATGGTGCTGCGGACGGAGATCGCGGAGCGCATGCTGGACACGAACGATCTGGAGACGATCCGCGCCGAGCTGATCGATCTGAAGCAGCAGGTCCGCGTCGGGCTGGGCGAGATTCGCAAGATCATCTTCAATCTCAGGCCGATGGCGCTGGATGACCTGGGCCTCGTGCCGACGCTTCGCAAGTTCGTGCAAGATTTCGAGGAGCGCACGCGCATTCGCTCCGTGTTCGAGACGGTCGGCAAGGAGAAGCGGCTGCCGTCGGCGATGGAAGCGGCGATGTACCGGCTCGTGCAGGAAGCGTTCAACAATGCATTCAAGCATGCCGCGCCTACCTATATGTCGCTGGAGATGAATTTTCGGGAGCAGACGGTGCAGATGCAGATCACGGACAACGGCAGCGGATTTTCCGTCGAGCAGGTGGAGGCCAAAGCCCGTCAGCACTCGCAGTTCGGTCTCGTCGGCATGCGGGAGCGAGTGGAACTGCTGCAAGGCAAGATCGATTTCGAATCGACGATCGGACAAGGAACCAAGATCAAAATACAAGTACCTATTAGTGCTGAGCGAGGAAGGGAGCCTAATCCATATGGAGACGAAGACGGCGGTTCGTAAAATTCAGGTGTTGCTGGCGGACGACCACCAGCTGTTCCGGGAAGGATTAAAGCGGATTCTGAACATGGAGTCGGACCTGGAGGTTATCGGAGAATGCGGGAACGGCATCCAGGTGCTTGAATTTTGCAATTTGCAGAAGCCGGACGTCGTGCTGCTCGACATTAACATGCCCTTGGAGAACGGGGTTGTGGCGACGGAGCGGCTTCGCGATATTTTTCCTGACATCAAGGTTATCATCCTATCGATTCATGACGATGAGAGCTACGTATTCGAGACGCTGCGCAAGGGCGCATCGGGCTATCTGCTGAAGGATATGGAAGCGGAAGCGCTGACGAGCGCCATCCGGACCGTCGCCGAGGGGCATGCCTACATTCATCCGAAGGTGACGGGCAAGCTGATCAACCAGCTGCGCCGCATGACGTATCTCGACGAGATCGGCGCCACGTCGGGCGCTGCGGCCAGCCGCGAGACGGTAACGAAGTTCGCCGCGAACGGCAACAACCCGCTGACTCGCCGCGAGGCGGAAGTGCTCAAGCTGATGGCCGAGGGCAAGAGCAACAAGTCGATCGGCGAGAACCTGTTCATCAGCGAGAAGACGGTGAAGAACCACGTGAGCAGCATCTTGCAGAAGATGGAAGTCGACGACCGCACGCAGGCGGTAATCAACTCTATCAAGTTCGGATGGGTCACGCTGTAGAGGATTGTAAGCGAAGTTACATAATGCAACAAGATCGATCGGATAACGGATGGACGGCTCTTTCGCTTGCGGGCGGAGGGGCTGTTTTTGTTTGTATGTGGAAGGTAATATACGGCGGTCGGTTGGGGCGATTTGGCGATGAGGGCGTCTAATGACGTGCGAGCGGCGGTTATTTGGGCGATTTGGCGATGACGGCATCTATTGGTGTGCGTGCGACGGTTGGCAGGGGCGATTTGGCGATGAGGTCATCTATTGGTGTGCGAGCGGCGGTCGGTTGGGCAGATAGACGGTACAGTCGCCTATTGGCCCTTCTGTCTGCCCTCTCCTCTATTTCCGACCTAAGTCCAGGTTCCGTTCCGCCGCGAGAGGGTTTTATTCAGGCACGCGAACCCATTACAATCAGTAATAGCTGGAAATAGACAAACAGATTCGCGGTACATAGGAGAGGCAGGAGAGGAACGGAGCATGATCAAGTTCACGCAATTTGCCATGAAGAATGTGGCGGCCATCATGATTCTCATGGTGCTGCTGCTCATCGGCGGCATGTACTCCACGACGACGCTGAAGGTCGAGAGCATGCCGGACATCTCGTTCCCGGTCGTCATGGTGGGCACCTCGTACAAAGCGTCGCCCACGGACGTGCTGGACCAGGTGACCAAGCCGCTGGAGAAGGCGCTGGCCAACATGAAGGGCCTGAAAAACCTGACGTCCACGTCGAGCGACAATTATTCCTCGATCATCGTGGAGCTTACGCAGGGCAACGATCCGGAGGATGCCAAGCAGGACATCGAGAGCCTGATCGCGAACGTCAAGCTGCCCTCGAGTTCCGAGAAGCCGCAGGTGATGACGTTCGGCTTCGCCTCGCAGCCCGTCTATTATTCGGCGGTGTACGGCGCGGAAGGCATGAACCAGGCGGAGCTCGACAAGCTTTACAAGGACGTGATCGAGCCAGGCTTCAGCAGCATCGACGGCTTCGATCATATCGACTCGATCGGCAACCAGGAAGCGAAGCTGAGCATACGGTTGAACGCGGGTGCGCTGGTCAATTATGGACTATCGCCGACCCAAGTCGTAGCGGAAATCCAGTCCGGCCTGGCTTCCAGCCCCGCCGGGTCTGTCGAGTTCAACGGCAACACGGAGATGGTTCGCGTGACCGGCGAGCTTAACACGATTTACGGCCTCGACCGCATGCTGATCAACACGCCAACCGGCGGCTCGGTCGAGCTCGGACAGATCGCCAAAGTGGAATCGATCAGCGAGTCCTCCTTCTACGCGCGGCTGGACGGCAAGCCGGCGATCGGATTCCTGCTCTACAAGACGAACGATGCCAACGCGGTCGAGTTCGGGGAAGCCGTGCAGAAAATGATCCAGAGCTGGGAGAAGACGCTGCCGGGCGTGAATTTCCATGAAGTATTCGCCGATTCGGTGATGATCAAGCAATCGGTCGACGGAATGGTGAAGGAAGGCGTGCTGGGGGCGCTCCTCGCGTCGCTGATGATTCTCGTGTTTCTGCGCAACGTGCGGATGACGATCATCGTACTCGTTTCCATCCCGCTCTCGATCTTGCTGACCCTGCTCCTGATGGCGCCGCTCGGCATATCGCTGAACGTCATGACCTTGGGCGGGCTGGCTATCGCGGTCGGGCGGGTCGTGGATGACAGCATCGTCGTAATCGAAAATATATACAGTCAGCTGGCCAAAGCGCAGGAGCGCGGAGAATCGGTCATCGTCAAGGCGACCAAGCAAGTGGCGTCTGCGATCACCTCCTCCACGCTTACGACGGTCGGCGTGTTCGGCCCGATCGCCTTCGTCAGCGGCGTCGTCGGCGAAGTGTTCCGCCCGTTCGCGCTAACGCTCGCATGTGCCTTGTTGGCCTCGCTTCTCGTCGCGCTCACGGTCATCCCGATGCTCGCCAAGCTGCTCGTCATGAAGAGCCGCAAAATCCCGAACCACGACGAGAACCATGTCGGCAAGTTCGCGCTGCGGTACAAGAAAATTTTGGCCGCCACGTTGAACAACAAGATCAAGACGCTGCTCTTGGCCGGACTGCTATTCGTTCTGTCGATCTCGCTGACCGTTCCGTTCCTCGCGTTCGAATTCATGCCGACGAGCGAATCCGACAAGCAGATGTATATTATGGTTGAGATGCCCAAGGAAACTTCCATCGATTCTATGAACGAGAAAATGAAAGAGATCGAACAAATACTCATGGAAGCGAAAGACAACAAAGGGAACCCGCAGTTTACATACGTCGAGTCGTTGGTTGGCTATGAATTCTCAGAGAATGCGACGCCTTTTCGCTCGATGATGTTTACCGAAGTCAACGCGGATTCGAACGCGAATGAAGTTCTCAAGGCATATAAAGAGAAGCTTCTGTATGTACTGCCGCAGAAATCGAAAGTCGACGGTGCTCTCTTATCATTCGGAGGAGGCGGCGGGGGCGGCTCGGACTTCTCGTATTCGCTGAAGGGCGACGATCTGCTGATGCTGCAGGCTGCCGCGCAGACGATCAAGGAAGAGATGCAGAAGTTCCCCGAACTGAGTGAAATCAAGGATTCGCTCGGGGAGTCCAAGATGGAAGTCGATGTGCGCGTGAACCAGATCAAAGCTCGGCAGTACGGGCTCGGCACGGGGCAAGTGCTCGGAACGGTCCATGAATGGATCGGCAAACAGGAGCTCGGCGATTTGAAATTCGATAACGTGATGTACGAAACGACGATCGAGATGGACCCTGCCTACAAAAACTCCTTGGCCGCGCTTGAGAACATTCCGCTGGCCACGATGACGGGCCAGCAAATTCGGCTCGCCGACGTCGCGAGCGTGCGGCATATCGAGTCTCCGGTATCGATCGAGCGCGAGATGCAGAAGCAAGTCGTGACGGTGTCCGCCAAGATCGAAGGCAGGGACAAGGGCGGGATCAGCGCCAAAGTATCGGCCGCGCTTGACGGGATCGACCTGCCGACGGGCGTCAACCGGGAGGTGGCGGGCGTATCAGACGATATTAGCGAGGGCTTCGGGCAGATGTTCGCTGCCATGGGCGCATCGATCTTCATCGTCTATCTGATCATGGTGCTCGCCTTCGGCAACGCGAGCGCGCCGTTTGCCATCCTGTTCTCGCTGCCGCTTGCCGTGATCGGCGGCCTGATCGGACTGCTCGTGAGCGGTGAAACGCTGAATGTCACTTCGCTCATCGGGTTCCTGATGCTGATCGGGATCGTCGTGACGAACGCGATCGTACTGATCGACCGTGTGCAGCAGTTGCGGGAGGAAGGCATGCCTGTGCGGGAAGCGCTGCTGGAAGCCGGAATGAACCGGCTGCGTCCGATCATCATGACGGCGGGCGCCACGATCTTCGCGCTGGTCCCGCTGGCGATGGGCATGTCGGAAGGAGCGCTCATTTCCAAAGGACTTGCGGTCGTCGTTATCGGCGGCTTGATCACGTCCACGGTGCTGACATTGGTCGTCGTGCCGATCGTGTATGAAGCGATCGATTCGTTCAAGGCGAGGATCGGCCGCTTGTTCCACAGGAAGAAGAAGCTGGCGGAGAGCGGCGCGGCAGCGGCGTAATGCGGAGCAACGTGAATTTACACGCAATCCATTAACCGATGAGGAGAAGGTTGTAGATGAGCATAGCCAAAAAATCGAAATCCATCCGTGCGGCGGCGGTCCTGGCGGTGTGCGCCGCGATCGTCGCGGGCTGTGCGGCAGGCGCGAAGCAGGAGCAAGGCGCGGGTACGGGGTCAGCCGCTGCTGCTGCCGTCAAGCAGGTGAAAGTGGCGGAGATCGCCAAAGTGCAAATTTCCGAGCCGCTTGAGCAGGTGGCTGATGTGCTCGCTTCCGCGCAAGTCAGCGTCGTCGTCAAGACGAACGCGGACGTGCGAGAAGCGGTGAAGCAGCGCGGCGATCAGGTCAAGCAAGGCGAAGTTCTGGTCGTGCTCGACGATACGGACGCCTTGCTGCAGCAGCAGCAAGCGCTGCTTTCCCGCGAGAGCGCCGAGCAGTCGCTGGCGTCCGGACGCAAGCAATGGGCGCATAACGTTGCGAAGATGGAGCAGGCGCTCGTCCAAGCGACCAAGAATTACAACAAAACTCGCAACGACTACGACGCTGGTCTCGTCGACAAGACGGCGCTCGATCAGGCGGAGGACGCCTGGAAGAATGCGAAGGACGAACTGGCGATGCTCAAGGAATCGTCCGTCGACGCGCTCGAGCTGCAGGTGAAATCTTCGGAGCTGTCGGTGGAGTTGTCCGAGCGGGTTTTGGCCAATCACAGGATTACGGCGCCGATCGACGGCATCCTGACAGGTCTCGACGTCCAGCAAGGGATGACGGTCGGGGCGGGCATGGCAGTCGGCGAGATCCAGCAGCTGGATCCGATCAAGATTCGGGCACTGCTGACCGCGCAGGCGGCCGGAGCGGTTCGGGGCAAGACGGAACTGCAATTTTACGTGCCGGGCGACAAGAAGATGTACACGGGGCAAATCACTTATTTGGCCGATGTCGTGGACACGCAGACGAACGCCTATGAGCTTGACCTGTCTGTCGGCAACGCCGATCTGAGTCTGAAGCCGGGCATGAAGGTACAGGTGCGGCTTACGGAAGCGGAGGAGGAGCAGGTTGTGGCCGTTCCGACGCTGAGCATCGTCAGGGAAGGCGCGGACAATTATGTGTACGTGCTGGATGGCGATAAGGCGGTTAAGCGAAAAGTCGAACTGGGACGCCTGAACGAGTTAAACCAGGAGATCATCAGCGGAGTAGCGGCTGGCGAGCTGTTGATTGTCTCGGGGCAGCATCAGCTGACCGACGGGGAACAGGTGCAGGTTGCGAAATAAAAGGATGGGGAAGGCGCCGGAGGAACAATTTCAGAAAATGGGTACTGCGGCGGAGAAGCGTTAGCGATTCAGCAATCATCATCGATAGATAGATCGTGGAGGGATACTATGCATACCAAATGGTCGATACCATTCGCCGCGGCATTGTTGACGGCATATCTGGCGGCGGTGCCGCCTGAAGCGGCATCTGCGACTGCAAGCTCGGCTGCCCCGGCGGCATCTGCGGCAGCAACGACAGTGACGGGCCAGGGGCTGGCGCTGCCGACCTACAAGAAGCTGACCGGCCAAGTGCAAGCCTTATTGAAGAGCGCCTACGTCGAACGTTCCGCCTATAGCCAGGCGATCGGCATCGTCGTGTGGCTGCGCAACGACAGCGGGAAGATGACGCGGGTGCCGGATTACGAACTGCGCGTCACGGGCGGAGATGGCATTGCATACACGCTGACGCCGAGCGCTGCCAACCCGCGGTCGATCCAGCCGAAGGGGAAAGTAGAGCTGTCGTATTTGCTGAATGTGAACCGCACGGATGACTTGAAGCTGACGGAGCTCGCCTGGGTCGAGGTGGATGAGTATGTCTATCCCCGCAAGGAGACGACGCTGCTTGGCATGGACATCGCCGGGCGAATGTGGCGGAGCGATGCGCCGGGTGGAGGCGGCAGCGCGGCAGCGGCGGCTAAGGTGGGCTGGGGCCAACCGTTCAAGCTCGAGCTGTTCGCGCCGGGAGTCGTCTATGTGCCGGCCAGCGTGGAGAAGCAGACAACGGCGCAGGGCGGCAACGTGACGATCGTGACGCTGCGGGTGACGAATACGGGCAAAGAGCAGGCTTTCGTGCCTGATTTTGCGATCAGCGGCTCGGACGGATCGAAAATCTATCCGGGGCAGCGGGTGGACCCCGGTACAGGCGGAGACGGCGGGCGGCTTGGCGCGGGCGAGACGAAGAGCGTCCGCTATGCAATTCCGTCTGCGGCCAGCGTGCGGTTCACCGAACTTGTCGTGACGACGCCCGAGCGCTTCGTGACGGCAGGCGGGGAACTTGCGGTGCACCAGGTCGGACACGTCCGCATCGGCTTGCCGGAGAAAGACACGACTTTGGCGGGGCTGAAGGATTACGCCTTCGGTACGCCGATCGCGCTGGATTCGCTAAACGAGCTGGTGGACAAGGACGTGCAGGTGTCGCTTGTCGAATTGCATATGCATGACAACCAGGGAGACGGCTACCAGACGGTCATCGCCAAGTTCAAATTGCAGAACACCGGCAAGGGGCCGGCTGCGCTTCCTGCGTTTGGGGCGGAATTGTCGGATGGCAACGGCTACACGTACGCGGGCGTCAGGCAGAATGTGAACGCGCAAAGCTTGATGCCGGGCTTGAGTCATGTGGTGAGCTATTCGTTCAACGTTCCGAAGACGGCAGAATCGGACCGCTATGCGCTGCGGCTGCTGGAAGGCGGCGGAACCGCGGAGGCGCCGTACAGCGCGCCGATCGCCAGGATTGGCGTGCAGTTGCAATCGGAAGAAGGCTCGCACGAGTGGAATCTGTATCCGTTTCACGTGAAGATGAATTACTGGTCGGTGAGCGCGGTTGCGGATATGATTCCGGTAACTTCTTATTCCTATAAGTTGAAGCTGGATCTGGACATTGCGCGGACCGACGATGTGGTCGTCGATGCGGGATTCTCAAGGCTCAAGATCGAGATCGCGGACAGCTTCGGTAAGATGCTCGGCTCGCAGGAGATCCCGTTCGTCGGCGTGAACCGCCTGATCAGCGGCGTGCAGACGATCCGCTTCGACAACATCCGCACGGAGCAGCATCAGTATCCGCTCACGATCAACATCTACGAGGTCATCGACACGCCAAGCGGGGAAGCAACCCGGCTGATCGAGACGTTGCAGCAATAAGACGCCGGTATCGAGGGAGCAACGTGAGCAAGCCCGTTCGGAGAACTTTCCGCGCGGGCTTGCTCACGTTGTTTGCCGGTTTGCCCGAGAACAGAGCGAACAGCCGGAACCCGCTTTCAGCCCTTCGCATATAATGGCGTACAACAGGTCAGGAGGTGGCCGCCTTGATTCCCGAGATGATGTGGATCATTGGCTTCTACGTGGCGGCAGCGGCATGGGTGCATGCGTGGCATGGGCGCAATGCCGGCGATGCAGCGGATAAGCGCCATTATGTGCTGCTGGCCGGCAACCACCAAATGCAGATGGAGTGGTACGTGCGGGCACTGCGGTATTATTCCGGGCGGACGGGTACGGATATCGGGATCACGGTTGTGTTGGACCGTGCTTCCAGCGATGAGACGGGTTCGATCGTTGAACTGCTCGCCAGACAGGATAGCGGAATTGAACTGGTCAGAAACGCCGACGATCGAGACGGGAGTGTCGAAATCGGCGGGATTGGCGGAGGCGACGAAATCAGCGAGAACGGCGTGATCAGATCGGTGGAAGATCAGCGGGAATGGATGCTTATGCGGTTGGCGTCTGCCGGCAAAGTAGTGTCCCCCGGCCAAGTCGTGTGGGTCGATCTCGGGAACGAGGAAGAGCTCCGCCGTTTGCCGATATAGACAATGCCCCGAATCGACGCTGCGATCGTTCGATTCGATGAGCGTTTCGATGAAAGCCATTGGCGGTCAATGAAAGTTGTGGTTGCCAAATCTCTGTTCATCGACTAGCATGAAGGATAGAAACGTTAAATTGAGTGAAGCACACTCTCTGAAGGCGCTTGGGGCGCCAGAGGTGTGCTTTTTTCGTTTGAAGAGATCGATTGGTGAAAGGCGGTGCGCAGATGAAGGCTATATTGTATGCGGTGAAGCGGGACTCCGGCTGGGAGGCTCGGACATCGGTCGCTTGGGAAGCGGACCGCTTGTATTGGGCAGACCCCGGTTTTCGAAGTCGTGCGGGGGCTGTTTGGCAGATGGGAGAAATGGAGGGCGCGGTAGGCTGTCAGGCATTTTCCGAGGGTGGTTCCCGTTATGCATTGGTGCGGTTGAATCCTCGGCTTCCGCTGGGTATCGCGGTTATGGCCTGCGACAGGTGGCAGGAGCAGTCGGGAAAAGCTGGTTATAGCGATCCGCATCGCGGATTGCTTGCGGCAGCGAAGTGGGCTGCGGTCAAAGCGGGGGAATCTGAGGCGATGGGGCTGCTGGATCGGATGGAATCAGTAGAGTGTGGGGGTGAAAATGAAGCTGCGGCGCCGTGGAAGGGGGCTGTGTGCGGAGAGACTGTGCTGTCAGCGGCGCCGGGTGGAGACGGCTTCCGGCTGGATCTGCCGCACTATGCGCGGCAAGCCGCAGACCGGCTGCGCGGGTGCGGCTTGCTATTGGCGGAGGCGATGGCCGCCCTGGACGCCGATGAAGCAACGCTGCTCCCGGCTCTGCAATTGGCCTCGCTGCTTGGCGGTGTGCATTTCACATCCGCCGTAGGGCCTGTACAGCGCCGGGTCGGGCTCGGCTGGCTTCGCGGCGGGGCAGCGGAGATGAGCTGCCGGCGCTGCGGCAGTCGGGGGGCGGCGCTGCATCGCACGCCGTGCGCCGCTTGTGGAAGGAAAAGCTGCGCCTATTGCGAAGCGTGCCTGACGATGGGCCGCAGTCGCGAATGCGGCCTGCTGATGATCGGTGCATCTGGCGCCGCGGCATCTGTATCTGTAGATCGCACACAGTCGCCAAATTGTCAGAAATCGAACTCCATAGATGTCGATCGGGCAGCCGCACCGCTGCGCTTGTCAGCTCCTGCTCCAAGTGGGCAGTTGCAGCAAACATACAGCAAGGCATCCGAGGTAATGCGGACAACCCTGCAGGTACCTGCCCGTTGGGGGCTTAGCCCGGCTCAGCAAGAGGCGGCGGAGACTGCGCTGGCGTTCCTGCAGAAGCATCGGCAAGAGTCGGCTTCCGGGAAGCGAAGATCTACAGGGGCTGAGAGGATAGGCTGGCGCCGCTTCCAGCAGTCGGCAGCATCGGCTCCTCGTGCGGCTGGAAGCGAGTTTCTGCTGTGGGCCGTCACGGGAGCGGGCAAGACGGAGATGATGTTTCCATTACTCGATGCCGTGTTGTCCGCCGGAGGCAAAGTCGCGGTCGCCACGCCGCGCCGCGATGTCGTGCTTGAACTGGCACCGCGTCTGGCTGCAGCTTTCCCGCATGTCCGCCAAGTCGTCTTGTACGGCGGCAGCGAGGATCGCCTCCAACTCGGCGAATTGACGCTAGCGACGACGCATCAGCTTATTCGCTTCAAGGAAGCGTTCGACCTCGTCGTGATCGATGAAGTCGACGCCTTTCCTTTCCATAACGATCCGACGTTGCATTTCGCCGCTGCGGAAGCCCGGGCGCGCAGCGGGATGACGCTGCTGCTCAGCGCCACGCCGCCGGCAGCCATGCAGCGCAGGGCGCGGCGGGGGCGACTGCCGCACGCGCGCGTCGCCGTGAGGCACCATCGGCGGCCGCTGCCTGTGCCGCAGCGGCTGACGGTCCCGCCGCTGTCCCGTTGGGCAACCGTCGAACAGGCTGGAGTATCGGTCGCCGGATCGTCAAAGACGACTGCAGTCGCTCACGATGCTGCTGATCCAGTTCACGCAACTGCTGTGTCGACTCCGAGATCAGGACGTCTGCCCGCCAAGCTGCGAGAGGCGATTCGCGCATCCATCCAGCGCGGCGCGCAGTTGTTCGTATTCGTCCCGTTCATTCGCCAGGTGGAGCCGCTCGTTCGGCTGTTGCGCCAATACGCGCCGTCATTCGGCATCGACCCAGCTGCTATAGACGGCACGTCTTCGCACGACCCTCGGCGCGGAGAGAAGGTGGCGGCATTCCGCAGCCGGTCCATCCGTCTGCTCGTCACGACGACGATCCTGGAACGAGGCGTCACGGTACCGAAAAGCGATGTCTTCGTGCTGGATGCGGACAAGCCGTTGTTCGACGCCGCATCGCTTGTGCAGATGGCCGGCCGTGCCGGTCGTTCTGCCGACGACCCGTACGGACGGGTGATTTTCGCCGCCTCCGCCTGGACGAATTCGCAACGCGGGGCCTGCAAGCAGATTCGGGACATGAACGCCTTCGCCCGCCGCAAGGGATTCTTGCTTGAAACGAATGAGGTGAAAGGGCGATGAGGTCGCCTACTTGGTCCAAAACTGGGACAGTGAGGAGGACACCCTCATGACATCCGCGGGCACTTTCAGCCGCTGGTTCCGCCCAGCGTTTCCCGTCTGCCTGATTTGCGGCAGGGACGCAGGCTCGCCGCAGCGCGGCAATCGCGTGTCGCCGCCGGTCCGTCACCCGGAAGCGCAAGCGATCCTGCTGCGCCTCTGCCGCTTCTGCAGCGAAGCGATTCCGTGGATCGTTGCGCCCGTCTGCCGCATCTGCGGCAGGCCCGAGGCTTGTCCGGACTGTCCGAGGCGCCTGCAGAGACACGTCGTCTTCAGCCGGAGCGGCGTCCGCTACGACGACAAAATGAGCGAGTTGCTGGCACGCTACAAGTATAACGGCAGCGAGAAGCTGACACCGCTCATGTCGGCCATGCTCGCCTGCGCCTACGAACGCATAGCCAGGGAGCTTGGCGGCAACGGTCCGCATGCGATCACCTCCGTGCCGTTGGCGAGAGAGCGGCTGGAGGAGAGAGGCTTCAACCAAGCCGAGCAGATGGCGCGAACGGTCGCGGCATGGTACGGCATCCTGTACGCACCGCTCCTGAAGCGGGACAGGCATACGCAGCGGCAGAGCTTGAAGAACCGAAGCAGCAGGCTCCGGGATCTGAGGGGAATATTCACCCTTGCAGACCGTGAGTGTCTGCAAGCCATCCAGTCCCGCCATCCGCAACCGCTTCGCATCCTGCTCGCAGACGACATTTACACAACCGGCAGTACGATGCACGAGAGTGCTTCCGCTTTGCGCAACACGAACCAAATAGAGGAACTGGAAGCGGCGCAACCGCCGTGCGGACCCTTATCTCCGGGCCCGTCGATCTACGGCCTCACCTGGGCTCGATCCTAGGATGGAAATAAATATAGGATTTTGTCGGAAAAAATAGTATGATAGGGATAAGCTATATCCTGAATGCCGGATCGAAGGAGGAGTCCCGGGTGAGCTTGTCCTATTGCCCCCGTTGCGGCAAGCTGTTTGCGCGCGGTATCCGCGAAGTCTGCAACGCTTGCACGGAGAATATCGAGAAGGAATACGAGACTTGCGTCGAATATTTGAGGCAGCATAAAGGTGCTACGATACATGAAGTTTCGGAAGAAACGGGAATCTCGGTCAAGCAGATCACGAAGTTCATCCGGGAAGGTCGCATTTCGACTCAGAACTTGCCGAATCTGACTGTGCCGTGTGAAATATGCGGGCTGCCGATCCAGGAAGGCGTCATGTGCCAATCTTGTCGCGATAAGCTTCAACGGGATCTCCGCAATTCGAGTCAACGCGGCGTTCAATCGCCAAGCCGTGAACAGCAGGGCGGCTCAAGCAAGGGAAACGCCTTCCAAATTCGCGACCATCATTGAAGCGTCAACTAAACAATTTATATGCATCAGCCGATAATAGGGTTAGAGATTATCGGCTTTTTTATTTTGTCGGGGTGATATGAGATGAAAATTAACGATACGCAGAGAATCGGAACTTACCGCACGTACCAGCAGTCGATGGAGCAGCGCGTTGGCAGTTCGGCCGGCCAGCGCCGCAAGGATGAAGTGAAGTTCTCTTCAGAGGCGATGGAACTGCTCGGCGCGCGCAAGGGTGCGGACGAGACGGATCGCGCGCAACGGATCGAACAATTGAAGAATGAAGTAGCGGCAGGCACTTACCGCGTACCTGACCATGCGCTGGCGGAGAAGCTGCTGCCGTTTGTAAGGTGATGCGGATTAAGGTCCGATCAGGGGAATCGCAAGGGCGAACGGGGGATGAATCGTGACGGCTTTTCAACAGCTTATGGACAACTTGAAGCAGAGTCAGACCCTCTATGCAGAGTTGATCGAGCTTGGCGGCGCGAAGAAGGATCATATCGTTCACAACCGGCTGAATGAGCTGTCGCAGGCGCTGACGAAGGAGAATCGCGCGCTGAAGCAGCTGGCTGTACTGGAGCAGGAGCGGGCGCAGGCCATCGCGTCCTATCAGCAGGAGATGGGCATCCATTCGAGCCATGCGGCAACGTTCGACGATCTGATGCGCATGACGGTGAAGGCGTCGGACAAGCGACAGTTCGAAGAGATCCGCGAGTCGCTGTCGGCCGACATTCAGACGCTCAGGGCACTGAACGACACGAATCACTTGCTGGTCAAGCAGGCGCTCGATTTCGTTAATTATACATTGGATTTGTTCACCGCAGGGCCGGAGGACGACATGGTCTATCAAGCGCCGGCGCACAACGCCGCAGGATCGTCCGGGCAGCGGAGAGGGATTTTCGATACGCGGGCTTGATTCGGGTTGGGTGGTTTCTAAACGAGGAAGGCAGGTCGATCATACGTGACATCGTCGTTCATGGGGCTAGAGACTAGCAAGCGGGCGCTCTTGACGCAATCGCTGGCGATGCAGACGCTGGGACACAATATTGCTAATGCCAGCACGGAAGGATACACGCGGCAGCGCGTTAATACATCGGCTACGCGTCCGATGGAATATCCCGGCATGCAGCGCAGCAACACGCCCGGTCAAATCGGTACCGGCGTGCAGCCGGACAGCATCGTGCGGATCCGTGAAAGTTACCTGGATACGCAATACCGCCGGGAAAATCAAATGAGAGCGCAATGGGAAGTTCGTGACTCGACGTTTCAATCGATTCAGGCCGTCATTAACGAGCCTTCCACCAATGGCATTCGCGGCGTAATGGATAACTTCTGGAATTCCTGGGAAGTGCTCAACCGCGATCCTACGCTGCTGAGCGCGCGGGTCGACGTTATCGCCAATGCGGTTAATTTGGCCGACACGTTCAAGCATATGGACGATTCCTTCAACAAGATGCTCGGGGACTTGAACAACAATATTGAAATCAAGGTGACGCAGGCCAACTCGATCATCAATCAGATCGCGGAATTGAACGGATATATCCGCCGGGCGGAAGGGCTCGGGGGGAATTCCAACGATTATCGCGACCAACGCGATGTGCTGTTGGATAAGCTATCTTCCATCGTAGACGTGCAATTCTCGGAAACGCCGAACGGCGACTACACTGTGATCGCGGCAGGCGTGGAAGTCGTGAACAACACGCAGTCAACTTTATTGACAGTCGGCAACGCGGAAAATGCAACAGCAGGCGAGTTGTCCGGATTCCTCCTCTCTGTGGGCGATATCGAGCATGTCCGGGGTGAGCTCAATGCGCTTGTGAAAACTTTGGCGACAGGCACGGTCAACATCACGCTGCAGAACGGCTACGTCACCTCCAGCCCGATGGTCGCTAACAACACGGTGACGCTGGATAACAATACGACGATACCGGCAGGCTCGACGATACCGGCAGGCAGCAAAATAATTTCTGCCGTAGAGTTCACGGTGAACGGATTCAACGGATTGCATGAACTGGGCTATACGTTGTCCGACCCGGCCACTTCCGGCATCCCGTTCTTCGTGACGTCGGACGGCAGCACCGATTTTACGATGGCGAACATCAAGGTAAATCCGCTGATCGTCGGCGACACGAGCAAGATCGCCGCCTCGAGCATGTACGAGACCGTCGGCGGTGTAAACAAAACGATCAAGGGCAACAGCGATGTCGCGCACGCGCTGGCCTCTCTCCGGGACAGCATATTCACCTACCCTACGGATATTACGCCTCTCTATTCCGGGACGATTGACGATTATTTCCGGGCGCTGACCAGCGAGCTGGGCACGGCATCGGAGAATGCGGCAACCAACCTGATCAATCAGCAAAACCTGGTCGATTCCGTGGTTATCCGCAGACAGCAAGTGAGCGGGGTATCCCTGGATGAAGAGATGACGGACATGATCAAATTTCAGCATGCTTACAATGCGGCAGCGCGGAATATGACCACCGTCGACGATATGCTGGACCGCATCATCAATCGTATGGGCCGCGTAGGCCTGTAATCCGAATAGGGAGGCATCTCAATGCGCATAACGGGTGCGATGCAGTCCACGCAGCTGCTCAAAAATTTGCGTTACAACTCGTCGGAAATCATGAATTGGCAGAACAAGTTGGCTACAGGGCAGCGGATACAGAAGCCCGGCGACGATCCTGTAGGCATCAGTTACTTGATGCGATACGATAGCGAAATGAACCGCAGCGAAGAATTTCTGGAAAATGCCCGCACCGGCCAAGGAATGCTGAGAACGATGGATTCGCTCCTGGTACAGGCCAATGACGTACTGAAACGGGCCAAGGTGCTGATGCAGCAGGCATCGTCCGGGACGGTCACGGGCGAGCAACGCCAGCAAATCTCGGCGGAAATGAAGCAATTGCGGGACCAGCTTGTTCTGGTCGGGAACAGCTCGTATAAAGGCCGGTTTCTGTTCAACGGACAGAAGACCGATCAGCCGCCTTACAATGCTGCGACTGCCGCGACGGACAAGACGGATCCCGGCGTCTATTATTTGAACGTAAGCCCTGCAGTCACGGTGCCCGTCAGCTTGACCGGAGAGCAAATTTTCGGTGAAGCAGGGGATCCGAAAAATGCATTCAACGTTCTCGACGATGTCATCGGCCACTTGGAGAACAATGACGAGGCGATGTTCGAAGGCGATATCAACGACATCGGGACCTGCGCCGACCGCCTTTCCACCATGTGGGCGGAGATAGGAGCGCGCTCGAACCGCTTCGAATTGATCGAGAGCCGGATTCTGGATTCGCAGGCCAACCTCAAGGAGCTTCGCGGTCAAGTGGGGGACGTGGACATGGCCGATGCGATAACGCAATTAAAATTGAAAGAGAGTATCCTGCAAGCGGCGCTGTCTACCGGCGCGAGAATTTCCCAAATTTCGCTGGTCGACTTTTTGAGATAGTATCGGATTTACAATAAACGTACAGCGGGGAGTTGAGATATTTTGGTCGGCCCTATTCCCGTTAAGCCTATCCAAACGGTCACGCCTCCAGCCAAAGTTGACGCTCGCTATGAACCGGCCCGGATGACAATTCGCAACCGGGCGGCCGAGATGGATACGGATTGGACGCCGGTATGGGATGAGCGCGGCGCGAAAAAGCCGTATTCCTTGCTTCGGGAATGCAATGAGAGAACGCAGCGGCATTATGCGGAAGACCTCGTTGCACAGGTGAGAGACGGCGACCGGATCGGGGATTTAAGGAACAAGGGACAGGGAATTTTCGGCGATGTCGCGTTTGCGCGATATATGCGGCAGAATCACGTGGAGGTCACGATGGTGGCGGCTCCGAAATACGGTCTTCATTTCGATGTCAGAGTTCATCCTCCCGAGATCAATGTGGAAACCAAAGTGCTCGACTAGCCCGCTGCAAGAAAGGAGATGGAGCGACCGTGAACCAACAGGAAGTTACAGTCATCGAGAGCGAACGGTACGGGCTGTTGGAGATTTCAGCGGACAACATATTCCAATTCGCCAAAGGAATCGTCGGATTTGAAGGTTTCCAGTCATTCGCTCTGGTCGCGGCAGAGGACAATGCTTACTATATCCTGCATGCCCTGCAGGGACAGCTCAGTTTTCTGTTGGTCAGGGCTGATCTGTTCACAGAGGATTACGGGTTTCAAATTAACGAAGAGACAGTCGAATTGCTGGAGATTTCGGGTTCCGAACAAGTGGTTGTGTTTCTCATTCTGAACATCATCGAAGACCAACCTTATGTGAATTTGAAAGCGCCGATATTGCTGGCTCCGAATTCCAGGCGTGGCGGGCAATTCGTTATCCATGATCAGGATTATCCGCTTCGCTTTCCTCTTATCAGGAAGGAGCATGCATAGATGCTGGTACTGAAGAGGAAAATCGGGGAAACGATCATGATCGGCGACCATATCGAAGTGCAAGTGCTGGGCGTCGACGGAGACAGCGTGAAATTGGGGTTTTCCGCTCCGAAGCAAGTCCAGATTTTGCGCAAAGAACTTTACGAAGGCATTGCGAATGAGAATGTGCAGGCTAATCAATTGCCGGACAAAGCCCAGTTGTTGGCCATGTTGAATCAGATCACAAACAAATCCGAATGAGGTGATGGACGTGCAAGCGATCGGCGGGATTTCGCGAACAGAATTATCGGCAACCCCCGATTATCGTGTGCAAAAGGTAAACAACGTAGAAACGGCATCCAAACAGGCGCGCGATAATGTGACGGAAGAGAAGAAGTTCAGCCTCGACAAAGAGGCGTTGACGGCTGAACAGAAGAAGATTTTCGAGCAAGAACTGAAGAGCGCTAACGAATCATTAATGTCCAACGGCAAGCAACTTCGGTTCAAATACGACGAGGATGCCAATTCGCTCTACGTGGAAGTGCTGGATTCCAAAACGCAGGAGGTTGTCGTCAGCCTGCCTCCGGAATTTCTGATCGATCTTTCCAAGCGGATGAAGGAATTAATAGGGTTATTCCTAGATAAGAAAGCATAACGCAATATTAAGTTAGAAGAAGGAGGTTGCAATTTATGGGAATCAGCTTATCCGGTCTCGCTTCGGGCATGGATACGAATGCGATGATCACCGCTTTAATGAAGCTGGAGAAGCTTCCATATGACAACTTGAATAATGTCAAGACGGACCGATCCAAAGCGCAGGAAGTATTCAAGTCCGTAAACCTGAAGTTGTTGGCGCTGAAGAACGCGGCTTCGGATTTGAATTACAGGGCCACTTTCCAGGCGAAGAGCGCTTCGAATTCGGACGATACCGTCTTGAGGGCGACAGCTTCGACGACTGCGGCGGCCGGGAGCTATAAGGTTGACATCTCCCAACTTGCTCAGGCACATTCGATTCGGAGCGATAATGAATTGCTTGCCGCAGGTACGGCACTAGATTCAAAGGACCAATCCATTCAATTTCACTATCAAGGCAATACCGTGCAAGTGTTGCTAGATGGCGACACCAATGAGGAGAATCTGAACAAGATTGCGGCTGCTGTCAATAGCGGCAACCTGGGCATCAAAGCTTCTGTCGTCGAGAATAAACCAGGTTACAAGACGCTCGTGCTCACTTCTAAAGAAACCGGAGAGGCAAGCGAGATCAAGTTTGGCACAAGCAGCACGGCGGGAGACAAGAGTACGTATATTTCGGGTCTTAATAGCTCAAATGTGGCAGATGATACTGCATTGATAGCTTTAGGGTTGAATAATGGCGACGACTCCATGAATGTCGTTCAAGCTGCTCAGAACGCCAAGTTTAAGATCAACGGTCTGAATGTGGAGACGACCAGCAACAACGTATCTAACGTCATCTCAGGCGTTACGTTTAACTTGTTGAAAGGCGACAACAGCACCTCCACCGTGACGGTTGGCGTTGACGGCGACAAGGTGACGGAGAAAGTCGAAGCTTTCGTCAATGCCTATAATGATGTCGTAAGCACCATTCGGGCGAATACGAGCAAAGAGATGGGACTGCAAAGCGATCCTACGCTGCGCGCATTGGATGCGCAATTGAGCAATTGGTTTAACCGGGCAGTAGGCCCAGAATCGACGCCTGTACCTGGGGAAGACGCAACGCTTCGCTACATGTTCCAAATCGGTCTGGAGATCGATAAGGGGATTACAAGAGCCGATTCCATGAACGGCACGATCTCGTTCGACAAGGATAAGTTCAAGGCGCGGCTTGCTGCGAATCCAGATGAAGTCTACAACCTGTTTGCCGCAGACCATGCAGGCGATGATAAAGACGGCATCGCGCAATATTTCAGCGGAATGGCCATGAATTCCTGGACGAGCAGCGTAACCGGAATCATTACCACGCGCGTTAAAGGCTACGACTCGGAGATTTCCACTCTTACCGATCAGATGACACGGATGGATGAGCGGATTAAGATGAAGGAAGATCGTCTCCGCAAGCAGTTTGCGGCTATGGAGACGGCGCTGTCCGGATTACAGAGCCAGCAGCAATGGATGTCGAACCAGCTCGCTGCCTTGACCGCTAGCTTAGGCTGAAGCAACACAAGGAGATGAACGGCATGCAAATGCTCAATACTTCGGGCTATCAGGCTTACCAACGAAACAAGTACGAGACGGCGTCACCACACCGTCTTGTTCTTTTGTTATACGAGGGTGCAATTACGAACCTACACTTGGCCAAGAAGGCGCTTGACGCTTTGCAGTATCTTGAAATGAACAAGAAAATCCAGAAGACGCAGGAAATCATTTGCGAGCTTATGGCGTGCTTGAATGAAGAGCAAGGCGGCGAAATTGCGGAAAACTTGAAGCGATTATATCTCTATATGAACGATCGACTGTTGGTAGCCAATTTAATGAAGCAGGGAACGACGATGGAAGAGGTCGAGGGATTGCTGCGCGAATTGAAGGCGTCGTGGGAGCAAATCGGAAAGGAAGTCAGCCTTGGATAGCCGGGAGCGCCTTGAGCGATGGAAAGACTGCTTTGAGTCAATGAAAGAAATCGCGAGACGTCAGCTGCAGGCCGCAGAAGCAAATCCATTCGACGAAGACGCTTTTCAAGATTTGACCAGGCAATGGCAAGAGGAGCAAACTCGTGCGGAACAGTATCGACATGAAGTGGAAAAATTACCAGTAAATGACGATACGCTCCGTTTATATCGGCAGGAAGTAAGAGGGCTGATAGAGAGCATGCGGCCATTACTCGTGCAATCGGAACAGCTGATTCGAGGACAATACGGCATGACGGGAGCGGCGGTGAAGGCCGTTAAGGACCGGCGTTCGTTGATGAACGCCTACTATGGCATGGATCGTGAAGATTCGGTACCGTTATTTTTTAACGAAAAAAAATAATGAAATGTCGTGTAAAGCTATAAAATTTGCAAGAATAGCGCCGATAATATAAGTAGGCTGCAAGGAAGCGGCCAATTTCACTCAATCATGGAGGATGAGTAACATGTCGATGTACATTAACACGAACGTGAGCGCCATCAACGCTCACCGCAACCTGGGTATCAACACGAACTCGATGGGTAAGTCGATGGAGAAGCTGTCTTCCGGCTTCCGGATCAACCGCGCGGCTGACGACGCTGCCGGCCTGGCAATCTCCGAGAAAATGCGCTACCAAATCAATGGCTACAACCAAGCAATGCGCAACGCGCAAGACGGCATCTCGCTGCTTCAAACGGGCGAAGGCGCGCTGACGGAAGTTCACTCCATGCTGCAACGTCTGAACGTGCTGGCGAACCAATCGTCGACGGGAACGTATGACAACACGGACCGCGCCAACCTGCAGAAGGAAGTTACGCAGTTGCTGGCAGAAATCGACAACATCGCCAACAACACCAACTTCAACGGCATCCAGCTGTTGGATGGCTCCCTTACGAGCGGCATCAACTTCCAAGTCGGCGCAGACTACACGGCAATCAATGTAAGTTTGGGGAGCGGTATGGGTCAAACTGCGCTGGGTATCAACACAATTGATATCTCCACTGCAGACGGCGCTAAGTCGGCCATGACGATCATTAAGAATGCTATCAACACCGTTTCCGGACAGCGCGCTGCATTCGGTGCGGTTCAGAACCGTCTGGAGCACACGATCAACAACGTGGGCGTCAACGCAGAGAACCTGTCCGCTGCCGAATCCCGTATTCGCAACGCCGACATGGCGAAGGAAATGACGGACTTCACGCGCAACCAAATCCTGGTACAAGCAGGTACGGCAATGCTGGCGCAAGCCAACGCGCTGCCGCAGAACGTGCTTCGTCTGCTCGGCTAATTACCGGCGCCTTTCGCCAAGAAAGTCCCTCCAACTGTATGGTTGGAGGGACTTTCTATTTATTTTTGTCGATAGATGACCGATAATAAGAATATGCGTTTACCTACATAACAAGGTGCTGAGTGATAGTTGAAAATTCAGATTAACCATGATTCGGAATTTGAAGTAACGGGAACAGCTCAAGAGATGCTGTCACAGTTAAACGAGACGATAGCCCGGCTGTATTCCTCTAATGAGATTGTTCAGGAAGTGATCATCGACGGGCAACCTTATTCCGAAGGGTACGAAACATACCTGTATCAACATATCGGCAAGGTTAGGAATATTCAATTGATGACGGTTAATGGAGATCTTTGGATCGCGGAGCTTGTGACCGAGCTTCAGCATTATTTACCCAAGCTGATCAAGGCGACCGACTCCATTTCCGATTGTTTCTATGGGCAGATGGCGGAGGAAGACTGGCGTTCCTTCTCTCAACTGATGGAGGGCGTTACATGGGTATATCAATCCGTTCAGACTGTGCGAAATCATCATGCGAATATGGCCTACGATACGACGTTGAACGTCTTTACGGCAGCAATGGTTGGTTTTACGAACGAATTGGAGCAGCTGTTGCCGCAAGTTGAACGCAGCATTGAGCAGCAAGAGTTTACGAATGCGGGGGATTTGCTCAAATATGAATTGGGCACGGCGTTGGAACGGCTCTCGGGCGCGCTTGCAGCCAATCGGGGAACGATATGAAGAAGTATGCAGCCGATAATCTGTTGTTTTTGAGAGAAAGCTATCCTGAGATCTACAAGCTGGTACGTAATCAAACGTATGATCCGGCATATGTTAGGATTAGCGAATCCCGTAATGGGATGCCCAATTTAATTGTTCAGGACAGCGATACGGAGAAACCGTTCTACAGCCAATACAATCCTGTGAAGGAAGCACTCAAATGGCGGGAATCGATCGATGAACAGGCGCATGCAGTCGAACATATTATCGTCTATGGTCTTGGATTCGGTTATCACCTGGAAGCGATGCTTGAAGCTTATCCGAATAAGAAGTTCTATGTATATGAGCCGGAGATTCAATTCCTGCTTGCTGCAATGGAATGTAGGGATTTGCGTTCGGTTATGCGACATCCCGGGATTGCCATATTTGCAGTCGGCGATGATATCATGATTCGCGCAGAGATGTTGAGGGGAGTGTTTCGCGGCATTACAGGTTCACTCGAATGTGTCGTGCCAACACCTTATCAACGTATTTATCCGGAACGAATATATGATTTCTCTGAATTAATCGTCAGAATCGCTTCTGAATATCGTTCCGCCCTTGCAACCGTCACGCATTTTCAGAAAGAGTGGACGGAGAATCTTATCATTAATATGGAGCGGAATCTCCGTACACCTCCCTTCACTGGGCTCAAGGGGAAATGCTCGGGAGTTCCCGCAATTATTGTAGGCTCGGGTCCTTCGTTGAACGACAGCATAGAGATATTGGCCAAGCTTCGTGATCATGCTTTGATTATCGCTTCAGGCTCCAGCATCCAGGCTTTACTGAATCAGGGGATCGAGCCTCATCTTGTCGTTTCCATGGATCCCGGAGAGCCGAACCGCAGAGTCTTCGCGGATCTGGATGTCAAGGAAATCCCGTTCCTTTACATCCCAACCATCAAGCATACGGCGATCGATGACCAGGCGCAGTATCTCATGCACGCCTTCTTCACCATTGATCATATTTCCTATTATTTGATGGGGCTTACGGAAGAAGACGCCTTTTTTGTTTCATCGCCGACCGTCTCCGGCACTGCAGTTCAAGCAGCCTACCAGCTTGGCTGCAGCGAGATTGTATTTGTTGGACAGGATTTCTCATTTCCAGATGGACAGTATTATGCGGCAGGACTGAAACATGCCAATCAAAGAAATATAAATAAAATTGTAAATGAATCAAACGATACAATCGAGAATGTTGCCGGCGGGTGGAATAAGACCAACAGAACTATGCTAGGGTTGAAGGTCGGGCTGGAGGCGATTTTGGATCAACTGCCGTTCGATCGGTATTATAATGCTTCGCCGTTTGGGGCTGTTATTCGACACACCCAACCGAAAAGTCTGGAAACGCTGTACGAGGAAACCAGGCAAGTATCCCGTCACCAAGGCTGGCTGAAGCTGTTATTCAAAGAGTCATTGAGGCATTATCCTGAATCAAGAATCAAGTCCATTCGTTCCAAGATCGAGCAGGCGCATAAGCAAGTTGAAGAACTGCCCAAACAATTCGCAGTAGTGAGCAGGTTAATGGACGACGTTGGATCATCCGGCAATGAATCATCCGCTCATCTGAAGCAGTGGCTGGATGCGTTCGACGCGTCATGGCTAAAGCTTACTAACAATCTGGTCTTTAAGCACATCTACTGCTTTTTGCTGCAACGGGAGGTTAACTACCTGGAGCGATACTGGCAACAAATCCAGCAAGAAAGCAGCATTTCGAAGAAACGCCAGATGCTGAAGCAGTACACGGCACCGTTGATTGAAGCTGAGCGGAAAGTGAGTCCCGTCCTTCTGTCCAGTATGGATAAGCTGATCAGTCGATTGAATCTGGAGGTTCCTCATGATTTACACAAATAAAAAAATACTAGTCATCGGCGGAACCGGAACGATCGGGCAGCATTTGGTAAGAAGGTTGTTGCAAGAACAGCCGACAGTGATCCGAGTATTTAGCCGAGACGAATATAAACAATTTGAGATGCAGCAAAGCTTAAGAGGCCATTCGAACATTCGTTATTTGATTGGCGATGTTCGAGATGTGGGGCGGCTGATCAGGGCGATGGAAGATATCGACTATGTATTCCATCTGGCCGCTATGAAGCATGTTCCAGCATGCGAATACAACCCCTTCGAAGCTGTTCAAACGAATGTGATCGGCACGCAGAACGTCATTCAGGCTGCGCTGCAGAGCGGAGTGTCCAAGGTTCTGTTTACGAGCTCGGATAAGGCCGTTTCGCCAATTAATACTTATGGTGCAACCAAGCTAATGGCAGAACGACTTATTTCAGCGGCTGGTCATCAGAAAGGATCTAAAGCGACAGTGTTCGCATCGGTCCGATTCGGTAACGTAATGGGTTCGCGAGGATCGGTTATCCCGTTATTTCGGGATCAGATTAGAGAAACTGGACGAATCACCGTAACGGATTTGGAAATGACGAGATACATGATGACACCGAATCAAGCAGTCGAATTGCTGGTTGAGGCGAATAAAATATCTGTCGGTGGAGAAATATTTGTCCTCAAGATGCCAGTCGTGCAATTAAAAGATCTGATTCAAATCATGGTAAATCATTATGCCAAGCCTTCTGCTGTAGAGATAGTCCCGATTGGGCTTCGACCCGGGGAAAAAATGAATGAACAATTGATGACGCAGGATGAGTTCAGCATCGTTCTTGAGACAGAGTACATGTTTATAATTCCTCCTATTTACGGCAAACAGGATTATAACCAATACTTATCGAAAGACGGGAGTCTTTTGTCAGGCATCATACGATATAATCACAATGAAATTATCGATTTTGATCGCTTGCGAGACTGGCTGATCACCGAGAATTTGATATAAATACTTCTGTAGACGCATTACTTTTAAATTCAACACTTGTGAGGGAATAACATGAATAAGAAAGCGCTTATAACCGGAATTACCGGGCAAGATGGTTCATATCTCGCCGAGTTGTTGCTTGACAAGGGATACGAAGTACACGGTATAAAGCGGAGATCTTCCACAATAAATACGGAGAGAATCGATCATCTATATCAAGATCCGCACGAACAGGATGTTCGTTTCGTGCTCCATTACGGAGATATGACAGATTCAACGAATCTCATCCGCATTATTCAAGAAGTACAACCGGATGAAATATATAATCTGGCTGCGCAAAGCCATGTTCAAGTATCATTCGAATCACCTGAATATACGGCGAATTCCGATGCTATCGGCACTTTGCGGCTCTTGGAAGCGATACGGATTTTGAAGCTGGAGCGTAAGACCAAATTCTATCAAGCTTCTACAAGCGAATTGTACGGAAAGGTTCAAGAAATTCCTCAAACAGAGACGACCCCCTTTTATCCGAGGAGTCCGTATGCTGCGGCGAAGTTGTATGCTTATTGGATAACGATTAATTATAGAGAAGCGTATCAAATGTTCGCGTGTAACGGCATTTTATTTAATCATGAATCTCCTGTTCGCGGTGAAACATTCGTAACCCGCAAAATAACAAGGGCGGTCGCGCGTATTAAGCACGGTGTCCAGGACAAATTGTACTTGGGCAATTTGAATGCAAAGAGAGATTGGGGACATGCCAGTGATTACGCCGAAGCGATGTGGTTGATGTTGCAGCAGCCCACACCTGAAGATTTCGTCATTGCGACAGGTGAAACCCATTCGGTGAGAGAATTCGTAGAGTTGTCTTTTCTTCGCGTCGGAATTCAAATAGAATGGCAGGGAGAGGGGAGCGGCGAGATTGGCATTGATGCAGCAACCGGTCGAACGCTAGTTTGTATAGACCCTCGATATTTCCGACCTACCGAGGTTGATTTGTTAATCGGCGACGCTACCAAAGCCAAAGAAAAATTAGGATGGGTTCCTAAAGTCAAATTTCATGAACTTGTTCAACAAATGATCGATAAAGATATGCAAATAATGGCAGGTGAGCTGGGTTGAATAAAAACTCGCGAGTTTTTGTGGCAGGGCATCGTGGGTTAGTTGGCTCTGCGATCCAACGCCGCATGGAAAAATCGGGATATAGGAATTTGATTACAAGATCGAAAACGGAATTAGATTTGCGGAATGCGGAAGAAGTTTATCGCTTTTTTGAAGATGAGCGCCCTGATTATGTTTTTTTGTCGGCGGCGAAAGTTGGCGGCATTTATGCGAACAACACTTATCCCGCCGATTTTATTCGCGATAACCTCGCGATTCAGATGAATGTAATCCACGCATCGTATTTAAGTAATGTCAGGAAGTTGCTATTCCTGGGAAGTTCGTGTATTTATCCGAAATTAGCTCCCCAACCGATGAAAGAAGATTATTTGCTGAGCGGATATCTTGAGCCAACGAACGAATCTTACGCAATCGCCAAAATCGCCGGGATGAAAATGTGCGAAGCTTATAATCGGCAATACGGCACCAATTTCTTGTCTGTGATGCCGACGAATATTTACGGGATTAACGACAATTTCGACTTAAACCATTCGCATGTGCTGCCTGCATTGATTCGGAAGTTTCATCAAGCTAAACAAAATGGCGAACCCCACGTGGAACTGTGGGGAACGGGAACCCCGAGAAGAGAATTTTTATTCGCCGATGATCTGGCTGACGCATCTGTTTTTTTAATGGAAAACTACGATGTCAATGCCCTTAATGGTTTTGTAAATGTGGGGACAGGAAACGATGTAACGATTTTCGAACTGGCAAACTTGATTAAAGAAATTGTCGGATTTGATGGCGACATCATTTATGACCGGAATAAACCAGACGGAACCCCTCGGAAGCTGCTGGATGTATCGAAAATGAATGATTTGGGATGGCGCGCACAAACCTCATTGCGGGACGGGATTACGATGACTTATCAATGGTTCGGGGAACAAATGCTGAACGGTTCAAAGGTACGGATATGAAGCTGATCTTATTGTCCGGAGGATCCGGTCGAAGGCTCTGGCCCTTATCCAGCGACTATCGTTCCAAGCAATTTTTGAAGGTGTTGGAAAATGATGAGGGCCATTATGAATCCATGATCCAGCGTGTTTGGAGACAATTAAAAAAGGCAGAGCTTCATAGAGATGCCTACATAGTGGCAAATGCATCTCAAACGGAGATGCTTCAATATCAATTGAACGAAGATGTGCCCATCATTGTGGAACCGGCGCGAAAGGACACTTTTCCCGCGATTTCTTTAGCTGTTCTCTATTTGATAGATTGTGTCATGATCGACCCTGATGAGACAGTTTGTGTGCTTCCGGTCGATTCCTTTGTCGAGGATGCTTTTTTCCATAATCTGCGGGTGTTGGAACGTGTATTGGAAAACAGAAAGGTTGAGTTAGCCTTAATGGGCGCAACTCCAACCTATCCTTCCGCGAAGTACGGATACATATTAACCGGTTCCCAAGTTGACCAGTACTACTGGGTTGAAACATTTGTGGAAAAACCGACTGAATCGGTTGCAGTGGATTTATTGGAACAGCGGGCTCTTTGGAACTGCGGCATTTTTGCGTTTCGGGGCCGGTTTTTGCTCGACCATTTAGAGAGCATTCAACTGCCAACAAACTATTATACATTTACAGAAAACTATTTTAAATTAGAAGCAATAAGCTTTGACTATTCAGTGGTAGAACATACAAGACATATAGCCGTATTACCCTACAAGGGGGATTGGAAAGATTTGGGGACCTGGAATACGTTAACGGAAGAAATCCGTGAACCGGTCATCGGCAGAGGATCACTCAGTAAAGATTGTGACAACACTCATGTGGTAAATGAGCTTAATTTGCCGGTTAAGGTGTTGGGCATTTCCAATGCGGTCATAGCTGTCAGTTCAGATGGAATTCTTGTGACAGATAAGGCTTCCAGTCCGCGGTTGAAAGAGATGTTGATTGATGATAAAGAGCATAGAACGATGTATGAAGAACGCTTCTGGGGTTGGTATCGCGTGCTTGACGACATCGTAAAGGAAGATCACGAAATCATTACCAGGAAAATTATGATCTATGAAAGCAAGGCATACACGGAGCGAATACTTCCAAGTTCCATTGAAGTGATCACGATTATTTCCGGCAAATGTGTCCTCAACTTGGATGGTGTGCAAAGCACACTTGGTTCAGGGGATACTGTGCGAATCTTCGAAAAGTCAACAAGAATCTTGCAGGCATTAACAGAAACAGAATGTATTCAAGTTCAACATATTCACGCTTTCCAGGTAGTTAAATGATTTCGAGCACGTCTGGATTTCCAGGTATTCATATGATGCTTAAACTAATGATTCCTATTATCAAGTTGGCAGATTTAGCCGATGTAATGATTGAAGAGGTGACGAAGTCAACATGATCAATAAATTAGTTAATCAAAAGAAAGTCGTCCTTTTCGGAACCGGCGGCAATGCCCGAATATTCATCGAAAAAAGCGGCATTAAAGTTGATTATTTCGTCGATAATGACAGCAAAAAGTGGGGACAAGCATTTTATGGTTCGTTCATCGCCAACCCTGAAACATTAAGCAGTGAATCGCCAAATGAGTTATTTATTGTTGTCGCGAGCATGTATTTTACAGAAATTGCAACTCAGCTTTCTGAGATGGGATTTAAGAACAATGTGCATTTCTTTAATTGTGATTGGTTGTTAATGAGCTTGGAGATAGCAGGTAATGAAAGTACTGAGAAAATCATTTACCCGAAAGTTATCAATTACCCAATAACGAACAAATGCAATTATAGATGCGCGATGTGCAATGTGTGGAAACCGGAATATTCAGCGAAACCCGATTTAACCCCCGAGGAAATTAAACGAGTTCTCAGCCAACCTTTATTCAAAGAAGTGGAGCATGTAGGATTAAGTGGGGGAGAGCCTTTCGTCAGGAAAGATATTGTTGAGGTCGTCACCAGCATTTGCGATGCGGTAAAAAGCTTGAAAAGCTTGTCCATTATTACGAACGCCAGTATGCAATGGACTCTTGAGCGAGCAATTCAAATCAGTGAGCTATTACAAAAGCGCAATGTGACGTTCTTCGTTCAAGTATCGGTTGACGGCGTGGGTGAAGTGCATGGAAAGAACCGAGGCGTTGAAGGCGCGTTTCAGAAAACGATGGCCAACGTTTATAAATTGCAGGAAGTCGGATTATTAAACGAGATCAGTACCACCATTACAAAACACAATTGTCATTCCTTATGGGATGTGTATCATCTCGCCAGAAGCAATCATATTTACATCCGTTTCAGATTAGCCACGATGATTGACAGGCTTTACAACCATGATCTGGTACACAACTTTACTTTTACTCCGATGGAAAAGTTGAAAATTATTAAATTTCTTGAGAATATTATAGCCGATTATGAACCGAACCGCAGAAAGCAATTCTTCTATCAATCGTTGATTGGACAGCTTCAAGGCGAGAAAAGAAAAGCAGGTTGCGATTATCAAACGAGCAAGGGTGTATCTCTTGATCCATACGGCAATTTGCATTTTTGTTTTCCGAGCAGCGGAGTTATTCGGAATATAAGCAATCCGGAAGTGAATTACGATATCGATTTATTATCTGACCATATTCATGTTCTAGATAGGGCGTTGAAATCATGTGATAGGTGCACACATGATTATGATGGTCCTATGAATGCAGAATTAGTAGGTGAAATGTACGGAGCACTATCAAAGGACTTCGACAATAAGTTACAAAACAAGATCACACTGGATTCCGAACTCATTGATTATGATGCAATATCGTGTGAGAAGGCAATAGAAAAGGTGTCTATCCTTGGATGGTATGGAACCGAAACGCTTGGAGATAAAGCGATACTTGGCGGGATCATTGATAACTTGTTAACTGATGGTATTCGATTGGAAGATATTACGCTTATTTCTTTGCATCCGGTGTATTCCCAACTTACTTTGCTGGAGATGGATTTGAATGCCGTACATGTAGCTGATGCTTACTTGGTCAAGAACGACGAACTGTTTATTGCTTCGCAAGATTTATTTATTTTTGGTGGCGGACCTTTATGCGATGTCGATCCCTTGGTTGATATGCTGGAGATTTTCACGAAAGCGAAGAAATTGAGGAAGAACACGATGATCTATGCCTCGGGTATCGGTCCCTTAAAGGAAGAGCGAAATATCAAAGCTTTGAATAAATTGCTTTATTATACGGATAGGCTTTGTTTCCGGGACGAGCTTTCGCTACAGAAGTATTCACCAGTGTTACCGCAATTAACGGCCAAACAAGACATCCGCGCGTTTATCGATCCGGCAACCCATTATATCATGAACAGGATATGCGGGATTCATTCGAGAATAATACAAGAGGAATATGTAATGTTCTGCTTCAGGGAATGGCCGTATATGTATGCGGATGGATTAACGGAAGAGGAGTACAAAATTAAAACGGCTGATTTTGAAAAAAAGATGATCGAGCTCATCCGCACTGTTTCCAGAAGCGGGCGGACTGCTGTATTGTTTCCTATGCATAACTTCCATGTCGGTTACGACGATAGAGAGTATTTCCTGACTGTACTAGAGAAAATGGATCAGAGGGACAAGGAACATGTCACAATTATCGGCCATGATTATACTCCGATGGAAGCAATCAACTATTTCAAATATGCGAAATTTGCGGTATGCATGAGATTTCACTCAGTTGTCTTCGCGGTAAGCTGCAACACACCGTTTATTGCACTTGATTATCACTATGGCAAAGGCAAGGTTTCAGGGTTTCTCAATAATGTTGGGTTAGAACAATATGGTTATGAGATGGATGCATTCAGCCAGTTGGATTGCGAAACTCTCTTGCGACAGATGGAAACCGGTCACTACCATTGGGATCAAGTGAATTCGATCATTGCAAATAAGAATTCGGAAATGTTTAAGTATATGAGTATCCATAACACGGATTGAGGTGGGGACCGCTGTGGTGTATATGAGCAGGTTATTATCACAAAAGTCCAAATTGATCCTATTTGGGAGCGGTAGTGCTGCCAGAACGTTCCTTAACGATTTCACTATGGTGGATAAAGTCGCTTATGTTGTAGATAACAATGAAGACAAATGGGGTCTTTTATTTGAAGGGTTCAATATTGAAAGTCCGCAGAAATTACTCTTGGAGAACAAAAAAGATATCCTTATCGTAATCACGAGTTCATTCTATAAGGATATCGCACGGCAATTAGAAGGAATGGGATTTAAGCGCAAAATGAACTTTATTAACGTTTTTCCCGTGGAATCAGGCGGTAATAAGGCGTATTGGAATAAAACGATAAACTTCCTGCACAAGATAATTTGTGGAATACATCCGTATAATACGATGTTTAGTTTCAACTATCATAATGTAAGCAGAATCATTAAAGACATCAAAGAAAGCGCCCATTTATTTAAAGGTGTTCTGGTTGATATCGGGGCGGGGCGTAGCCCCTACTATAATCTCTTTAGTGTAGATCAATATATTGCTGTCGATTTGCCGGGCTCTTTGCCTCAAGGGGAGCAAAGGAATATTACGCAAATGGTTGGCAATGTGCTGGAACTGCCCTTGAACGATTCCTCGTGTGACTGTGCTGTTTCAATGCAAGTATTGGAACATGTCCCCGATACGGATAAGGCGCTTAAGGAAATATACCGCATCATGAAAGAAAATGGCACCGTGTTAATATCTGTTCCGCATATATCCCCTATTCATTTGGAGCCGCACGATTACTATCGGTTTACCCCGATTGGCATGGCTCATCTGCTCAAGAAGAACGGTTTCTCAATTGTAACGGTTAAACAGCAGGGAGGACTTTTTGCAAGCTTGGCGCTGACCTTTAATATGGATATCGTTATTTCTAGGTATAACGAAGGTCAGTATACTTTTAGGCCTATTGTTTCGAGGATGGTATACCTATCACCTTTGATAGGTATAGTAAATATTCTCGCACTTTTTTTCGATAAGGTATATAAAAGCTATAGAAGCCCAACAAACATTTTCATCATTGCTCGAAAAGATAGTATTGATAGTATTCAAAAAGGGAGATGATTTTTAATGGTGCTGAGAGTAGAGGATGTTTTAAATAAGAAGATTATAGTTTTTGGGAGAGGTACAATCCAAGAGCATTTGGAATCTGTATTTTCTAATTTAGACATTCAATATTATGTAGATAACGATGTGCGTAAACAAGGGACTAAATATAAAAATAAGGAAGTAAAAAAACCAGAAAATATTATGCTACAAGATTTGAACGATACTTCGATTCTTATTTGCAGTTTGAGTTACCAGGAAATATCCATGCAGTTAAATCAAATGGGATTGAAAGAAAATATCCACTACATTGATGCACTAGAACTTCTCCCAGGTTCAAGTGTAAGAAAGTTTCTTATGATTGATGATGATATGGAGAACGAATTTATCGATATATATACGAGGTGTAGAAAATATTCATTTACATCTATACAACGAATGTATGCCTTGTATAAAGCAGTAGAGTATGTTTTCAAAAATAAAATTCGAGGAGATATTGTCGAATGCGGTGTATGGAAAGGGGGGAGTGCGATGCTGTGTGCCTTAGCCTTACAACAATGGGGTGATACAGATAGAAATATTTACTTATATGATACATATACCGGAATGTCTGAGCCAACTGAAAATGATGTTGACTTTAAAAATAATTTTGCAATAGACAAATGGGGGAAATTACAAAAAAACGGTACTTTAGTTGATTGGTGTCTATCCCCGGTGGATGAGGTAAGGAAAAATTTATATTTAACGGGTTATCCCCCAAATCGTATTGTTTTTATCGAAGGAAAAGTGGAAGATACCATTCCCCATACAACTCCTGAACAAATATCAATTCTTCGTTTAGATACTGATTGGTATGAGTCGACAAAACATGAACTCCAATATCTTTTCCCGCTATTATCCGATAAGGGAATAATCATTATAGATGATTATGGCCACTGGCAGGGTGCTAAGCTAGCAGTTGACGAGTATTTCATCCAAAATGATATCAATATTTTATTAAACAAGATAGATTATTCGGGAAGAATAGGATTGAAAATCTTATGAGAATTGATGATATTCACTCCATTGTGCACATCAACACGAATGATTTGCGAGGCGGGGCAGCTAAAGTGCCGTGGAGATTGGCGGAGTCGCAGAGAGAATCAGGTTACGATTCTAGTATGTTGGTTGGATATAAAGAAAGCAATTCCATCCACTCTTTCCCCCTTCATATTGAACGAGATCATCAACTGTCGTCCGATTACCGCAAAGGGGGGCTTTTATACTATGACATCTTGAGCGATAAGCATGTGCTAGATAACGCCTTGGTACGACAAGCGGATCTCCTGCATTTGCACAATCTACACGGAGATTACTTGAATCCATTCACATTATCTCACCTAACGCAACAGAAACCGACGGTATGGACTCTGCATGATATGCAAGCATTGACCGGACATTGCGCCTATTCCATGGACTGTAATCGCTGGCAAGACGGCTGCGGGCAATGCCCTGATTTGCACTCTTATCCCCCTGTAGAGAAGGATGCAACAGCACGGCTTTGGCGCGATAAGGCGAACATATACCGTCAATCACATCTTGTCATAGTAACCCCTTCCATGTGGCTGAAGAAGATTGCAGAGAAGGGTATTCTCGGGGACTTCCCGATTGAATTAATATATAATGGTGTGAACACGCGAGTATTTTATCCTCACCATAAAATAAATATGCGTGAGAAGTATGGCATTCCGAAGGAAACCGTCGTTATTGGTTGTGTGGCAAATGGCGGTTCATTCACTGATAAACGAAAAGGCGGATACTACATTCGGCAAGCAATAGATTATTTAAAGGGGAAGGATATCGACTTTTTATTTGTAAATATCGGAGACAACCATTATTTTAATGATGATCCGCATATCATGAATACCGGCTACATCATTGCGGAGAGCCAATTGTCAGAATTATATTCGGCAATGGATATTTTCTTATTCCCATCGTTGGCGGACAATTGTCCATTGGTTATATCGGAAGCCCTTGCGTGCGGAGTCCCTGTTGTTACCTTTGCTACGGGGGGCATTCCTGAACTGGTCAATCACTGCGCGAATGGACTAGTGGCCAATTATCAGGATACCCCAATGCTGCTTCAACATCTGGAGCAGTTGATCTCGAATGCTAGTTTGCGGCAGCAATTCTCGAGCCAGGCTTTGGTAGACGCCAGGGAGAAGTATGATCATGATAAGATATCTCAGCAATATCTCGATTTGTATCATCAGTGTTGGGAGCAGTTTTATCGGCACAAAAATTCTCCCGTGCGGACAGCAGTGACTCTGCCTAAAGTGTTGGTTGTGTATACGACCGATCGTTTTAATTATAAAGATTCGGAAACTTATCGTTGTTTGCAAGAGCAAAATTACACCAACTTCCAAATTCATATAGGCTCGATAGACAGCATTATTATGAATCAAGTCAACCCGGATGTGATTTGTTTCGTAGAAGAAGGAGATATGTTGGATCCTTCTTTTCTCACAATGATGCTTTACGACTATCGTGGAGAGGATTTAGTATATTGTGAGATGGAATCATTCAATAAAGAGGGAACAGCCCGTCGTTACTATCCTGAAGTCGAAATAGACGGAGAAAAAATACGGTTTAGCCTAGAGGTAAAAACAGGCATGATTTTTAACGCCAAGTTTGTAATAGAAAACCAGTACTTCTTGACTGGAAATGTCTATATTTCCATGAAGAAGTTTAAGAAATACAATCTGAAAATGGGTAAAGTGTCTTTGGAGGCAAGCATATTAAGGAAATTAAATCGTCACACGACTGAAAATATATATATATATGGTGGGGGAACTCATACAAGTTTGTTGTGCGATGCTGTTGATTTGTCTAGATTTAAGATTAAGGGAATTATTGATAAGAATCGCCAGCTCGCCGGCACACAACTGAATGGATATCGGATTTATAACACAGAAGAGATGCTGCAGATCCCGATAGATAAGATATTGATTTCATCGGCGACTTACGAACTGGAGATGTACGATGAATTAAGGAATCATTTTGCTGCAGATCAGTTGATTAAAATATATGGTTCTGATTTATTGGGAGGTAGGAGATGAGCGAGGACTGCAATCCCAAGTTAAGTATCGTTGTTACTTCTCGTAATGACAACCACGGTGGAAGTTTACTGAAAAGAATGCAAATATTCATTAATGGGCTTTTATACCTTACAAATAAGTATCAATTGAAAACCGAAATAATTATTGTGGAATGGAATCCACCGGAGAACGCGCCAAGATTATATGATGTACTGAATTGGCCTGAGATTCATGAATACTGTACCATTCGCTTCATTAAAGTGCCTAATGAGATTCATTCCTTCTTTCGGGAACCTGAGAAACTGCCTTTGCACCAAATGATTGGTAAGAACGTCGGGATATATAGAGCCAGGGGAGAATATATTCTGGTCACGAACATAGATATTCTGTTCTCTGAACCATTATTTCAATATATAGCGGCGAATTTGTCGAAAGGGATTATTTACCGCACCTGCCGTTTTGATGTAAATAAAGACATTCCTCTGGATCAAACCGTAGAGACCCAATTGAACTATTGCCATAACAACGTGATCCGGGTATTTACAAAATTTGATACTTTCGATCCCAAAACCCCTCCAAAGCATTTAATCGAGGACGATTTTGAGTCATATTTATTGTACGATTTAACGTATAGGCATCCTCATATAAATGCATGCGGAGATTTCCAGTTGATGGCTCGCGAGCACTGGATGAGTTTGCGAGGCTATCCGGAGTTTGATTTTTTTCCGGCACATGTAGATTCGTTACTTCAATTTCAATCCATCTATCATGGATTAGAGGAAATCGTATTGCATGACGATAATATGTGTATCTATCACATCGATCATAGGGGCAGTTGGAGTCCGGAAACCGAAGATGATATCAGGAACAGATTCCATAAGACGAATATTCCATCATTAACACTTGAACAAGCTTATGATCTGGCATTCTTATTTTGTTACGAGAAGGAAAATTTAGGGTCGTTTAACAATCAATATTGGGGATTAAATGATGTAGAACTTGAGGAGTTCCGGAAAAAATCCGGAAGTAATGAATTCACATGGATTTGTCCTGAAAAAATACGCGATGATTTGAGATCGGAACAAATACTTTCATGTGATTCTGAGAAATGGTTGAATCAATTGGATCAATTGCCGTATATAAAGTTGCTGCTCGGCAGAAAAACGTTTCCCGACTGGATTCGTTATATGATGCCGGGTAAAGGAAAACAAAAGGTTGAAACAAGTTACGAAGATAAAAAGTTAATCGCATTTGGAACTGCTTCAACCTATCAATCTTATGTTAAGCCGGTATTGGAGCATTTCAAGGTAGCGCCGGATTATTTTGTTGATAACGATCCACAAAAACATAATACGATGTTCGAGGGCAAGCCGGTTTATCCGGTAACTAGGTTACTTGATGAAGACTATGACCATTTGCTAATTTTGATCGTACCCAGACCCAGTTACTACAAACCGATTAAAGATCAGTTGGAGTCTCTAAATCTTGAAGAAGGTATTCATTTTGCTAGAGGCTGGAATTCTACATTGTACTGGAATTTACGCAGGGATTTCTAGGAGGATTTCAAGGATGAATTCATTTTGGAAGACGCTAAAAAGCAAAAAGGTAGTCGTATTCGGAACGGGAAAGGGCGGCATGCTAGTTACGGAGCATCTTCCGACGGAAATAGCTTATTATGTGGATAACGGTCAGGGTAAATGGGGCGACCTGTTCTTAGGCAAACCTATCTGCAATCCCACGGTACTTGGGTCTGAACCGAGGGAACGAATCGCCATTGTGGTGGCAAGCCAATTCTATAATGAAATATGCGCTCAACTAACAACTATGGGTTTTGAAGAGAATGAACATTTTATAGATGGTTTGATTAACCTGAACGAGCAGAAGGTACAAGTAGACCGATTTTCGATGGACTCGACTCTTTCAAGAATAAGAGATAAGCAGACGGGTATTGAAACGGTTATTGATATTGGAGCTTCCGATGGACAATGGTCTAAGTTGGCCATGAAATATTTTAAAGATTGTTCTTATTTCTGCATAGAAGCGAACCCACTTCACGAATCAAGTTTGGAACAGATGAAATCACAATCTATCAATATGGATTATTCGATTTCTGCTGCCGGGGACCAGGATGGTGAAATTTGCTTCAGGTTTACGGAAGGCAATCTATACAGTGGGGCAGCAACATATGGCGAGGATGGGGTTCGCGTCCCGATGACATCCGTTGATTATTGCGTGAGTAATAAGAAACTCAAGCCGCCATTTTTATTGAAGTTGGATACGCATGGCTTTGAAATCCCAATATTCGAAGGAGCAAAGAAAACTTGGAATGATATAGAAGTCATCGTGGTAGAGACGTATAATTTCATTGTTAACGAAGGAGTACGGTTTCCGCAATTGTGTCACTATCTCGAAGAAAGAGGCTTTAGATGTGTAGATATTGCTACCCCATTGCATCGCCCTAGAGACCAATCTTTATGGCAAATGGATATGATTTTCTTTAAAGCAACTCATCCTGTTTTTCAATCAAACAGTTATGCATGAGACGGGGACAGACGCTATGAATTTGAGAGATGGAATTGTGATTGTAACATCGTTAGCGCCTAGGGATATTACTGTACAACGGCAATCGATTGTAAGTTGGCTGGATAATGGATTTCGCGTTGTCTCCCTAAATTCCGCAGATGAAATAAAAGAGATAGAGAAGTATTTTCCGGAAATTGTATTTATCCCGATCCAAAGAAATGCCAAAGAACAATTCGGTAAGCCTTATGTTTATTTTGATGATGTTATAGACTATTTCAGGAATTGTGACGTGCAAGTATGTGGGATCATCAACTCCGATATTATTTTACAAAACATATCGGATGATATTATCGATATAATCTATAGAGAATCTAAGGATTCAATGGTTTACGGTTCGCGACTAGATATTGCTTCATTGGATCGTTTAGCCGACGGTATACCTTATGAATTGGGATTCGACTTTTTTTTCTTCGATAGAAGCATATTGGATGTATATCCACAGAGTGACTTCTGCATCGGATTGCCATGGTGGGATTATTGGGCGATCATTATCCCCTTGGTTCATCATATTCCAGTGAAAAGGTTGAGATCATCGTTTGCATTTCACATCATTCACCCCCAGAACTGGAATAAGGAGCCGTGGAAATATTACAGCCAGCAGATAGCTGGCCATATTGGAATGAAAATACCACAATCGGATGAAGAAGTTACATCGTGTGCGTATTCGATATTGGAGAAGCTTGAAGAGGGTTCTGAGGAAATTTATATTTATCCATCTAAGCGTTCTAGAAGTGTACTTATCGTATATGACAACAAAGGAGTGAAGCCGGAGGAGTCATTAACCTATAGAAGCATATTAAATCAAACATGGAGCAATAAGAAGGTGATTCAAGGGAATCCATACGACTTTAATCCGATAGGCATAGAGGAGGATTTTATTTATTTTATCAAGGAAGCAGAAACGATCAGATCAAACTTTCTCGAGATTATGGTTTTGCATATCGACGATGAATATGATTATATTTCGTGTGGAATGAGGATATTCACTAATAAATTGTTATTCAAGGGCAACTATATGACCCATGAAGAAGACAAGATTGACCTTTCGCCTTTATTCAGGCAATGCACACTATACAATACCAAGTTTTTGGGGAACATTAGAAATCAACGAGAGCCGTTGCGGATTTCAAATGCAGGTATAGTAAAAGTTCCTTTAATTACAATGAATTTCGTGGACTATCTTGAAGATATAATTGATCCGATTCGCGACAAAAGGATATATATTTTCAGCGCTGGTGGACATACCGAGAGCTTATTGAAATGGTTCGACTTCAGTAATGTTAATATTCAAGGAATCATTGATAACAATATGGACTTGAACGGCAAGAGGTTAAACGGATATCATATTTATCATTCCAATTGTATCCCGAAACTCGAGATAGATTATATATTGATCTCATCGAGAACCTTTGAGAGGGAGATATATGCACAGCTCTCACGTGAATTGGATAAGGAGAAATTAATAAGGCTCTACAATGGAATGTAAGGGCTTCGACCCAGCGTGACAAGGGGGTATGATTCATATGGAACCTAAAATTACTATAATAACTGCTTGCTACAACAGTGAAGAACATATCGAACAATCCATTGTCAGCGTCGTTCAGCAATCCTATGACAATATCGAGTTTATTATTGTGGATGGGGCTTCTACGGATCGAACTTTGGAGATTGTTGAAAGGTATCGTCACAAGATAGACCGAATAATATCCGAACGAGACCAAGGTATCTACGATGCATATAACAAAGGCGTAAGCGTCTCAAGTGGTGATTATATATACTTTCTCAATTCCGACGACTACCTATACGACAGGTATGTGATTGAAAAAGTGGCATTAGAAATAATAAAGTCGGGTGCATCCTTAAAAATGTTATATGGGGATGTGCTCAGAACAAATGAGTTTAACGGATATTCCTACCTGGATGGACAGCACTATCAACTTGAACAACTTAAGAGAGGCTTAAAGCCTTGTACACAAGGAGTATTTTTTGCTAGGGCACTATTTAACAAATACAATCTGTTCGATCAACAGTACGGGATTGCCAGCGACTTCGACTTCATGATCAAGGTGTTTCAAGATCATGAAGAACAAACCGTATATTTCCCTGAAAAGATCGCCGTATTCCGATTAGGAGGATTATCCAGCAATATCCGCACGAAAGTATTATTGAGAAAAGAAAAGATGGACATTATACATCGTCATTTTGACGAATGTCCTCTGCAAATGTACGATAGTAGCCAAATAAACTTTGATTTCTATAAGAAATGGCTTGAGATTCTGCTGTTCAAACAAAGGCCTATATCGTCGATATTGAAAGAGATTGGGGTACATGATGTCGTCTTGTTCGGCACAGTGGAAATGTCGGTTTACGTATTAAAAGATTTGCAAGCAAGCGGTATTCAGGTACATGCTTTTCTGGACAATAACGACAAACGGCACGGAATTGAAATGAATCATGTTCCAATTCTTCCTGTTGAATGGTTGCGTCAGACTGAGCAACAAATAGACGCGGTTATTTTGTCTTATGAGGGGAATCATGACGAGGATGTGAAAAAGCAGATCAATCAGATCGTTGCCCCCAGACAATTGAGATGCCTTAACTGGAAAGAAATGATTTCAATGAACTATTAATAGCGTCATGGAATTCAATTATTTATGAGGTGAGTGGAACAATGAAGATTATCATTTTTGGAACAGGAAGGTGCTGTGAACAATTATTATTACAACTTGATTATGAAAAAGTGGATATTATTGGCTATTGCGATAACAATAAAGACAAGCAAAAAAAGATATTTCATGGAAAGATGATATATCGCCCGGAACATCTGCGGCAACTTGAATTTGATAGTATTCTCATAGCTAGCGAGTGGAGCACCCCCATTTATAACCAGTTGCTTGATATGGATATATCCCCGAAAAAAATAATTCCAGTTTTGCACGGAAGTTTCACAAGCGAATTGGATCAATTTTATTACGATAAGATAAAGTCTATTGGGGCCGGCAACGTTAAAAAAAATAGACACAGAAAAAGAATTGCATTGTTAAAGGTTAATCATTCAGGAAGCAACACCTTGGCGATGTTTAAAAAAATGCCTGAATATATTAAGGAAAAATATGAAGTTTGCATCGTCAATAGTGAAGATCTTTATAAGGATGGGGACTTTGATTTAATCTGTTCCACAAGTATGGGAAGTATGTTCGACCCTACAATCATTCAAGTTCAGCTATGGCATGGTTTTCCATTAAAAAAAATTGGAACAAGAACGAGCTTATTCACAAAATCCTATAATGAAAGCACGAAGCGAAATACCCATAAGATTATATCGTATTCCGAATTGTACAGCAGCTTGTTTAATGCCAGTTTTCCAAACTCGCCTGAGAAATATGAAATCTGCGGCATGCCGAGAAATGATTTGCTGTTTAGTAAAAACAGCGAATTGATGGTAGATGTATTTGATCAAAGTGTGATTGGAAAAAAAACATTAATCTATATGCCGACTTACAGAACTTGGAGAGCGGATCTGGCCGTAAACGGCAGTCGGTCGTGGGATAATATTTTTGGGTTTGAACAATTTGATATTCCCAAATTTGCTCATTTCTTAAGGGAGCATCGTTTGTTTTTTATATGCAAGCTTCATCATATGGAGTTCAACGAATTAAATGAAACAGAGTACGAGCCCTATAATGATGTGATAAGATTTATTCATGAGGAAGAGCTGATAAATAGAGATATTGATTTGTATGAGTTATTATCAAATGTGGACGTGTTATTGACGGATTACTCTTCCGTCTATTTTGATTTGCTTATCACGGATACACCGATGATTTTTATTCCGGTGGATATTGAGAGCTACGAAAGAAATAGGGGGTTCAATTTGGAACCGTATGATTTTTGGGCGCCTGGGCCTAAAGTATTTAACCAAACTGAGTTAACCGATGTTCTCCACAATATATTAGAGAATGACGATTATAAACAACAAAGAGAGCAATTGTGCAGCATTGTACATAAATATAAAGATAATTGTTCCAGCGAGAGAGTGTGGAGAATAGTGGACAACCTTCTTGAGCATGATTAAGGCGAAAGAGTGATACCTATGAATCCGAGTGCAAGGATAATCGATTGGAGATATGATAAATGTTTAGGTAGCAGCAGTGCACAGGAGTTATTCGCCCCATGCAAAGTGCTTAGTTTGGACATTTTCGATACGTTGCTGTTGCGAGCTTGCGAGAAACCTTCAGATATCTTTAGAATCACAGGTGAAAAAGCAGAAAAGTCAGGTGTTTGTAATTATTCCCCCAAACAATTTGAGGCGTTGAGAATATATGCGGAGAAGCGAGCCTACGAACAACTTGATAAGGGTTCTGAAATTTCGATAAATGAGATATACGAGCAGCTCCCGGAGCGCGTCGGGGATAAACAACGCATACTGGAACTGGAGCTGGAAACAGAAAAAGAGTTTTGTTATATTAACCCTATTGTCATGTCTTTGGTGGAAGAGAGTTTGCGGAAAAACAAACGAATCATTCTGGTTTCCAATATGTATTTGGCAATCGACACGATTAAGGATATTTTGCGAAGTGTGGGTTTTGGTATAAGTGTCGTAGAAGACATTTTCGTTTCAAGTGAGGTTCGCAAACGGAAAAATGACGGATCTTTATTTTCTCATATCCTCTCTGAATTGAAGGACATCAGGCCAAGCGAAATCGTACACATCGGCGATAATTATTCAGCGGACATTGCAGGCGCTGAGAGAGTTGGCATACGCGCGATCCATTATGATAATCGGTCTTTAGGATTAAACAACGCCATGGAACGGGAGAAGATCAAGTATGATACGCTATATCCGGAACTGTCCAGCTTAAGGAAAGTTTGCTCCGGCATTCAATTTGGCGAGCAGGATGATCAACTTTTTTATAGCCTAGGTCAAACCGTGTTAGGGCCTGCGTTTGCTATTTTTGCGGAATGGGTCGTAGACTTGGCGATACAAGAGCAAGCTTCCGGTATATATCCATTAATGCGAGAAGGGGAACTGTTCACTACACTCATTGCTCATGTTGTAAAAGCGCGTCAATTGAATATTGAAGTGAAGCCGCTATTTGTATCCAGACAGTCTACCTATTTAGCCGGACTGGATACGTATGGTGAGCAAGCGCTAATCTCTGTTTTCAGTAGAAGACATTTCTCGGTTCGGAATTTATTCGAGTTGTTCGAGCTTGATATCACGAACAGTCCCTATTCAGATTACCACGATACGATGCTATCTAATAGCCATGAGGTTGTTCTAACGAATGGAGAGGTGCTAAGAGAAGCGTTAATCTCGTTCTTCAAGGAAGACACTGTCATCTCCCACATCAATGGACGGATTGATAGAAATAGGGCGCAGCTCCTCAAGTATTTCGAACAAATCATCACGAAACCCGGGAGAGCGATTACGGTAGACCTGGGATTCGAGGGAACGATTCAATCCGCAATCAGCAGAGCTGTTGCGAACTCGCGGATGTCTCCGGGTATTCAATTTATTCATGCATTGATGTATGGGGCTGCCAAGAATAAGGAGCACTTATTTAATCATGTCGATATTAGAGGGTTCGCCGGAAATTTTGGGGAGAATGCTGACTTCATCAGAGGGCTTATCCTGTCGTCAGAAGTATTGGAGCAACTCCTTATGGGGGATTGCGGGAGTACGAATTCGTACCGGTATGATCAGGAAAAGAAGATTGTTCCAGTCCTGGATGAGAATGAAATCCCCAAAGACGAGATCGCAATGAAGAAAAAGTGTCAGGAAGGCATGATTGTATTTCAAAATTTGTTTCTTCAGTTTTTAAAACAGAAACCGGAATTGCGCAATAGGTTGTATAATCAGAAAGAAGCGCACTGTAAAGTAATAAACAGATTATTGGACTTCCCGACAAGGGAAGAAGCGGAACATCTGTGCAGATTGCATTATGATGAGAATTTCGGGAGCACCATTGTTCTGCCAATCATGACGGATAAGGATAAGCAGTTGTTATCCAAGGTAGGCCCTGATGATTTTGAGAGAATCGGCAAGGGCGGTTATCGATTTAGCTCGATACTTTGGCCGCAGGGTGTAATTACAGCGCAATATCCTCATTATTTGCTGCAAAAAAATATCGAAAATAGTTCAGGCCATTCCGCTTACCTTCCAGTTATTCAGTTAGTCCAGCAAGTTATTCTTCATTCCATCGATGAAGTGAATATATATGGAGCCGGCGAGGTCGGCGATCTGGTTTATGAAGTGCTCATGCTATATGACGTAAAGGTGCAATATTTCATTGATCAAAAAAGTACGCTATGGGGGACAAAGAAAAATGAAATAGAGATTATTTCTTTGAAGAAAGCGATAGAACGAAATGTGAATCATTGTTATATCATTGCCTCTTTCTCCTTCGTAAGCGAGATTAAGCAGCAGATAGAGCGGCAATACCGGCAAAACGAAAAGGAAGCAACCATTTTCAATATGTGAATCATCATTTTATTACAACAAAGGAGATTCGCATGAAAATCATCATTCTCGCCGCGGGGATCGGCTCCCGTCTCGGCAAGCCCCACCCAAAGACGCTGACCCTGCTGTCGAATGGGCGCAGCATCTTGCAGAATCAGGTCAAGGCGCTGTTACGTTACGTGGATATTGACGATATATATATTATCGTCGGGTTCAAGAAAGAGCTCATTATGGAGGCTTTCCCCGAGTTGACCTATGTCTACAATGACTATTTCGATACGACGAACACTTCCAAAAGCCTGCTAAGAGGGTTAAGGAAGTGCAGGCAGGACGATGTCATCTGGATTAACGGCGATGTGGTGTTCGATCACGTCGTCATCGATCGCCTGATGCGCGAACCTCACTCCTGCATGGCCGTCAACACCGCTTCTGTCGGTGAGGAAGAGGTTAAGTACGAGCTTGACGACGACGGCTTCATTCGGGAAGTGTCCAAACAGGTGGAACATGCGGCGGGCGAAGCGGTCGGCATCAACAAGGTGAATCGGGGCGATATCGAACTGCTGCTGGACAAGCTGGAGCGATGCGGCGATCAGGATTATTTCGAGAAGGGCATTGAACTCGCGATCAAGCAAGGTTTGCGGATAGTGCCGGTCGATATTTCCGATGTTGTCTGTACGGAGATCGACTTCGAAGAAGACTTACGCAGGGTAAACGAACAACTTGGGAAGTGAAACAGGCATGCTGTCGAACTTGGTAGACCGGTATAGGCGTTTCAAGAACAAATACATCGTACAGCAGCGAAGACAGCATGAGTATGCGATTAATCGATATTACGCGCACATAATTGACCCGTTCTTCACCAAGCTGGTTTACGATCTCAGGTTAACTCCCAATGCGGTGACGGTTATCACCGGTCTCCTGGGTGTCGGTTCCGGTATCGCTTTTCTCTATCATTGGTGGATACTAGGGGCCGTGTTGCTTCAGCTCCATCATTACTTCGACGGCGCGGACGGCAACCTGGCACGGTTAACGAACCGTTGCACGCCGTTCGGCGCTAAGTTGGACCAGGTCAGCGATCAACTCGTCAAGCTGGTTCTTTTTATTTGCCTGGCGATCGGTGCGGACATCGCGTTATGGGCCAAAATCGCGCTTCCGCTATCGATTTGGTTCGATCTATGGATCGTCCATTACATCATCCTTCCATTTGCCAGGAAGCATTCGCTGAAGCGGGCACGTTGGAAGATGTGGTTTCTGGACAGAGGCATCATTCCCGGCTTTGATATTTTCACGATTTATTTCCTGATTTCTTTATCCGCACTAACCGGTTGGCTGAATGAAGCAATATACGCCATCGTGATCCTGAAAAACGTCGATTGGCTGTACAGGCTATGGGAGTGCGTCAAAACGGCTTGGTCCAATCGGGTGTCGGATTCGAATAGAAAGGTATCGGGATAATGGACACGCCAATGAGCAAATCCAAAACCGGCTATATAGAGGTGCAAATGAAAGGTTACGTTATTCTAGCGGAATCCGAGTACACGAACGGCGCATATCGGATTTCGGCCTTGCGTTTCGAGGATATGCCTGCGATCAAGAACTGGCGCAATGAACAAATTCATGTGCTGAGGCAGAATAAAGTCTTAACGGATGAGGACCAGGCTCGGTATTACGAGCAAGTCGTAAACCCGACGCTGACCATGCCGCAGCCGCCAATCATGCTGTTCAGTTTCTTCTGCAAGGGAACGTTGGTCGGGTATGGAGGGTTAACGAATATCGACTGGACGAGTCGGCGAGCGGAAATATCTTTTTTAGTGGCGACGGACCGAACGCTGGATGAGATCCTTTACGCTTCCGATTTCCGGAATTTTCTGAGACTGATGAAGCAGGTGGCGTTTCGGGAACTGAAGTTAAACCGTCTTTTTACCGAAACTTATGATATACGTCCCAAGCACGTTGCGATTCTGGAAGCCGAAGGTTTCGAGTTCGAGGGCAGAATGAAGCAGCACGTGCGGATCGAAGGGCGCTACGTCGATTCGCTAGTACATGGCTGTCTAAAGGAGCAACAAGATGTATAACAATCGCAAGGTGTTTGTCAGCGGTGGAGCGGGTGTCATCGGGACTGCGTTGGTAGAACGCCTGGTGAGTCAAGGGGCGCAGGTGCTCGTCGGAGATTTGAAGCCTCGTCCGTCCGGATGGGATGCCGCGATCCGGTATCGGCAGGGGGATCTCAACTTTGTCACGCTCCAGGAGTTGGCCGAATTCGCGCCAGAATATGTGTTCCATTTGGCCGCTACGTTCGAACGCTCTGTCGAAACCGCCGAATTCTGGGACGAGAACGACAAGCACAACGTTCGATTAAGCCATCATCTGATGGGTCTTGTGAAGCAACTGCCGTCGGTTCGCAAAGTCATTTTCACATCCAGCTACTTGATCTATAATCAAGAACGCTACCAGTTCGATTCCCCGGCTGAGCATCCGACGATCCTGAACGAACGGGATCCTATCTACCCGCGGAACCTATGTGGTGCTGCCAAGCTTCTGCACGAGATTGAGCTGCAGTTCCTGTCCGAGTTCTCGGTCAGCAAGTTCAAGACAGTGAGCGCTAGGATTTACCGCGTATACGGGAGAAACTCTCGGGATATCGTATCCCGATGGATTCAGGCGCTTCTGCGCGGCGAGACTATTCAAGTATATCGCAAGGAAGGCCTATTCGATTACGTCTATGCGAACGATGTTGCGGAAGGGTTGCTTCGGCTTGGTGCAAGCGAAGCGGAAGGCATCGTCAACTTGGCAACAGGCCGGGCTCGTAGAGTGGAAGAAGTGTTGGATATTTTGCGCCTATACTTCCCGGATATGAAGTCTGTGGAGCAGCCGAGCGACATTCCGTATGAAGCTTCGCAGGCCGATATCGCCGCTTTGGAAGCCGCCACCGGGTGGAAGCCAAGCAGGCAGTTGGAAGATACGATCCCCGAGTTGATCGAGCATTATCGGTCCGCCCTACGCGCCGCGGCTGAGGAGACTGTTTCACCCACGTCAAACGGCATACTAATCTCCAGCGTATCGAAGAAAGTGCCGCTGATCCAAACCGTCAGGGATGCTGTCAACAAAATGGGAGCCGATATTGAATTGGTCGGAGGTGACCTTGACGCCAATTGCATCGGTGGGCATTTCGTCGATCGTTTCTGGCCGATGCCGCCGATTCGGGAACTGTCGGTGGAGCAACTCGTTCGATATTGCAAGGAACATCGAATCCGACATATTATTCCGACCCGTGACGGTGAATTGGACTACTACGCATCTCATCGGACTACACTAGCGGCGGAAGGAATTAGCGTCATGGTTTCCGATCGGGAAGCGATCGGCAGGTGCCTGGACAAGCTGATATTCTACGAATGCGCTTCGCAATGGGGCTTTCCGGCGATACCTACCTCCGAAAGGTTACAGGATCTGCCGGGAGAGCGATTTGTGGTGAAGGAACGATTCGGCGCAGGGGCAAAGGGCAATGGCATCAACCTGTCCCGACTGGAAGCCGAGCATCACGCGCAGACGCTGCTCAACCCTATTTTCCAGCCTTATGTAGAAGGCTACGAAGTCAGTGCGGACTTGTATATGGATCGCGAAGGAGCCTGCAAAGGCGTCGTGCTGCGTACGCGGGACGAAACCGCCTACGGGGAGTCGCAGGTCACGACTACATTCCGCAACGAATCGCTGGAGCGAATGATCGGCGAGTTGGCGGCTAAGCTCGGACTGTATGGTCATGCGGTCATTCAATTTATCGTAGACAGATCCGGAAAATGCCATATGATCGAGTGCAACCCCCGCTTGGGGGGGGCGTCTCGCCTCAGCTTGGCGTACGGTTTGGACAGCTTGTATTGGTTTCTGCTGGAATCTCAAGGTGTGAGCATCAAGGAATATCCTTTCACCAGAAGCTCAACGGACAAGCGATTGATCCGTTATGCGGAGGATCGTATCCTATGAAGCGCGTCTTCATCTTTGATCTGGACGACACGCTTTACGACGAAAGCACTTATGTCGCCGGCGGCTTTCGGGCTGTAGCAGCTTGGTTGGCCGAGAGGCACAACGCGGATGCGGAAGCGTGCGTGCGACTAATGGACGAACATCTGGTTCGCTTCGGAAGAGGGAAAGTTTTCGATGCCGTGCTTGAACGGCACGGACTTCATTCCCGGCAGATGGTGAACGAATGTGTTCGCGTCTATCGCTCGCATACGCCCGTACTGGAGCTGCATCCGGATGCAGTACAATGCCTGAAACGTTTGAGAGATCACCCCATCTATATCGTTACTGACGGCAACAAACATGTACAGCTCCGCAAGCTTCAGGCATTAGGATTGTACGAGAGCAGCGGCATTCGAAAATGCTACATTACCCGCCGCTACGGCGTTCACAATGAGAAGCCTTCTCCATATTGCTTCTGGCTGATTTGCCGCGAGGAACGGATTGAACCTGCGCAGGCCGTATATATCGGCGACAATCCTGCCAAGGATTTCGTCGGTATTAAGCCCCTTGGGTTTCGGACCGTCCGTATTCGCAGGGGAGCGCATAAAGATCGCCAAACATCCGCCGAATATGAAGCAGACCGGTCGATCGACACTCTTGATCAAATGGACGAGCGGTTCATTGCCGATATTTTCACAGACGAAGGTGTAGGAGGGCGCGCATGAGCATCCAGATTGGAAAACACCGGATCGGGCTCGGAGAAGAGCCTTTCATTATCGCCGAGATGTCCGGCAACCACAATCAGTCGCTGGACAAGGCGCTGCAGATCGTAGAGGCTGCCGCGCAGGCCGGGGCGCACGCCCTTAAAATTCAAACCTACACGGCTGATACGATGACCCTTGATTTGAACACCGGGGACTTCTTTATCGACGATCCTGCGAATATGTGGAAGGGCCGTTCCCTGTATGACCTGTATCAAGAAGCGCATACGCCGTGGGAATGGCACAAGATTATATTCGATAAATGCCGCGAGCTTGGAATCATCGGCTTCAGCACGCCATTCGATGAGACGGCCGTCGATTTTTTGGAGGAGCTTGATGTGCCATGTTACAAAATCGCCTCCTTCGAGAACACCGACATCCCGTTAATTCGCAAGGCAGCGTCTACGGGCAAGCCGCTCATCATATCCACAGGGATGGCGACGATCGCGGAACTGGACGAGACGGTGCGGGAAGCGAGACAAGCCGGTTGTCGTGATCTGATCTTGTTAAAATGCACAAGCACGTATCCGGCATCGCCCGAGAACTCCCATATTGCGACCATTCCTCATATGCGGCAGCTGTTTCAGTGCGAAGTCGGTCTGTCCGATCATACGCTGGGCATCGGAGTTCCGGTAGCTGCGGTTGCGCTTGGCTGTACGGTAATCGAGAAGCACTTGGTCATGTCGCGCGCGGAGGGCGGCGTGGATGCGGCTTTCTCGCTGGAGCCGCATGAGTTGAAAATGCTGGTGGAAGAAACGGACAGAGCAAAGCAAAGCCTGGGCGAAGTCCGTTACGGACCGCTTGCGTCAGAAGGGGCCTCATTCAAGCATCGGCGAACGCTTTATTTTGCGTCGGACTTGGCGGAGGGAGAGATTATCCGACCCGAACATATCCGGTCCATTCGCCCCGGATTCGGACTTCCGCCCAAGTATAGGGACATGATCGTCGGAAAAAAAGCGGCGAAATCGGTAAAGCGGGGAACGCCGGTCACGCTGGACCATTTTTGAATTCGACGGGAGGGCGGCGGAATGAAGAGCATCGCGATTATTCAAGCCCGTATGGGCGCATCGCGCCTGCCCGGGAAAGTGCTTCTGCCGCTCGGCGGCAGCTGCGTACTCGATTATATTGTCAGCCGCTGCAAAGCGATCCCCGGCTTGACCGATGTTATCGTGGCGACGACAACACTGGAGCGGGACGATAACATAGCAGCATGGTGCAAGGAGCGAGGAGTATCGGTCTTCCGAGGGGATGAAATCGACGTCCTGTCCCGCTTTCTGGAGGCCGCTTTGCCGTATGAAGCGGATTATATTTTGCGCGTCACTGCCGACAATCCGTTTTTCGATTACGAACTGGCTTCTGATTTGATTGCAGCGGCCGCGGCAGGATCGTACGAATTGATCGCGTTCGGCGAAGGGAGCCCGCACGGGTCGGCGGTTGAACTGATTTCTTACAAAGCGCTTCAGAGAATCGGACATCTCGCGAACGAGCCGAGGCACAGGGAGCACGTCACAATATATGCGTACGAGTACCCGGAACGGTTCCGGATGACCCGGATCGAACTGCCGGAAGCGCGAAGACAGCCCAGGCTGCGCATCACGCTGGATACGGAGGCCGATTACACGCTCCTTCAGGCGATTGCTTCCGCTTTTCCCGATTCGCAAACTGTTTCCACAGAAAAAGTAGTCCGGTATTTGCTGCAGCATCCTGAGATCGCGTCCACAAATATGTCGGACTGAAGCGATGTTTGTAGTTGGGGAGGGAAGACGACAGAATCATGAACGTGATGGAGCTTTTTTCGCTTAAAGGGAAAGTTGCGGTCGTTACCGGCGGGGCGGAGAAAGTCGGCCGGCAATGCGGACTTGCGTTGGCGCAGGCGGGCGCCAAAACGTATGTGTCCTCCCGCAATGCGGACAATCTGGCGCGGATCGAGGAATCCTATCGCCGGGAAGGCTGCGAAGTGCACGCCTTGCAACTGGATATGGAAGACGAGCGGTCCATTCAAGCGTTTCATGAACGGATTCTGGCCGAGAATGACGGCCAAGCAGATGTGCTCGTTAACAACGCAGGTGCGCGCCTCATGTCCGGCTGGGACGATGCTGCGAATTTTTCCAGGAGCATGAACATTTTCGCCACCGGACTTTACCGGATTACACGGGCATTCGGCAATGCAATGGCGGCGAACCGAAGCGGCAGCATCGTCAACGTCGGATCGATCCACGGCATGATCGGTCCGGACGCTTCCATCTATGAAGGGTTGGGCATGGACGGGTTCGCGCCGGACTATTTCTTTATCAAGGGCGGCATGATCAATTTCACCCGTATCGTCGCCAGTTATTACGGCCCCAGCGGCGTGCGCTGCAATTGCATGAGTCCCGGCGGATTGCGTTCGGAGCGCAATTCGGAGGAGTTTGCGAGACGTTACGCGCAGCGAACGTTCCTGGGGCGAATGGCCGATCATACCGACTTGATGGGGACGATCGTATTTCTCGCTTCGGATGCGTCCTTATATGTGACAGGCGCGAATATTCCCGTTGACGGCGGGTATACGGCCAAATAGGAATATAAGGTTGGATGTGTATGCAAACAATTCTCAGGGATGGCCTCCGGATATCGAAATTGACGCTCGGTACGGTACAATTGGGCATGCCTTACGGTATTGCCAACCGCAGCGGAATGCCCGACGAACAGGCCAGCTTTCAAATTCTCGATGAAGCGTTAAGCGGAGGGGTCGTTTCGTTCGATACCGCGCAAGCGTATGGACAATCCGAAGCCGTATTGGGTCGGTACCTTAGCGGCAGGAGAGATTGTACGGTCATCACGAAGATCGTGCTGGACCTGGAAGCGTCCGCTTCCGCCAGCGAACTCGAGTGCAAGATGACCGGACAAGTCGAAGCGTCGCTGGACCGGCTGAAGATCGGGAAAATTCCGATTCTCATGCTGCATCATGCGTCCGATTTGTTGAAATTCGGGACGAAGTTGGCGGATGCGTGCGGCAGCTTGGTCCGAAACGGATACGTCCGAAAGATAGGTGCTTCCTTCGGCGCCGATCGCGAGCTTCAAACGCGCGAAATATGGACGTATGCGAAACATTCGGTGTTCGAAGCGGTCCAAGTCCCGATCAACCTGCTCGATCACCGAATAAAGCGCAGCGGATTGCTTCAGGAGATGGGCGAGGCCGGAAAAATCGTGTTTGCACGCAGCATTTTTTTGCAGGGTCTCATGTTTCTGAAGCCGTCGCAAATGCCGGAGAATCTGAAGGCTGCAGTTTCGTATATTAACCAACTACAACGTTGCGCCGATCGTGAAGGGTTGTCGCTCGCCGAGCTGGCTGTTGCGTTTGTCAGGGATATGCCGCATGTGCACAGTCTGGTTATCGGTGCCGAGACGCCCGGTCAGGCAAAAACGAACATCGATTGGATGCAGGTTCCGCCGATCGCGGATAATACCCGATGCGAACTGGAGAAGCGTATGGCCGATGTGCCGGAGCTTGTGATCAGCCCGCAGCTGTGGTCGAAATAGGCATAAGAGGCTGCTGGAACGAATGGCGGGTTGCTACCGCTGGAAAGGAGCAGGTTGCCGTTTTGGAGAAAATCCGGCTGCTATCAAAGATCAAAGAAATCTATGCCCAGAGGAAAAATATTATTCGATATTTGAAAGATACGGAGCATAGAAACTACAATACGATTGAAGACATCATGATCAGCTACGATTTCCAAGCGGGTTCCTACTCGCGAAGATACCATAATCAGCTCGAATATTATCAACGATATACTTCCGAAATCGGAAGTATATTAGATCGATTAGGACCGTGCGACTCATTGCTTGAGGCGGGAGTAGGAGAGGCGACGACGTTAGGGCCTTTGTTGACGAAGATGACGAAGATGCCCGAGAACGTATATGGGTTCGACGTCTCTTGGTCGAGAGTGAAGTATGCCCGAAAGTTTCTGGATAGTTTGAAGCTGCCTACACCGCAGTTGTTTGTCGGCGATCTCTTCAATATTCCTCTGAAGGACAATTCGATTGATATCGTGTATACCTCGCATGCGATAGAACCGAATGGAGGGAGAGAGCGGGAAGCCCTGACCGAGCTCTATCGGATAACAAGCAAGTATCTGGTTCTCTTGGAGCCGTGTTATGAATTGGCCGATGCGAAAGCGCAGGCTCGGATGTGGGAACACGGATACATTCGCAACCTGTACGATACGGCTCAGGAACTGGGATATCGAATCACCGAATACCGTCTGCTTGGCATTAATGCGAATCCGCTGAATCCGACCGGTCTCATGATCATTGAAAAAAACGAGAGCTTGCGCGATCCGGGAACTTTCTGTTGTCCGGTCACCAAGACGGATTTACTGCGAGTCAAAAACGCATTTTATTCGCCCGATGCCATGCTTGCCTACCCTACCTTGGACGACATTCCTTGTTTATTGCCGCAACACGCAATTCTCGCAACTAAATTCATGGAATCATAGGAAGGCGTTGTTCGAAAATGAACATTCTACTCACCGGCGGAGCCGGATTCATCGGACGTTGGGTGGCCAAGCGGCTGCTCGATGACGGTCATCAGGTATGGATCCTCGATGACCTGTCCAACGGGCGGGAAGCAAACCTTGAGGAGTTTCGAAACCATCCTGGTTTGCGCGACTTCATCCAGGGCTCCATCATGGACGAGGCGTTGTTGGCGGAACTGTTTAAAGCGCATAGCTTCGACATCTGCTATCACCTCGGCGCATCCATCAATGTGCAAGATTCCATCGAGGATCCGCGCACCACGTTCAATAACGACACGATTGGCACGTTCTACGTACTGGAGCAGTGTCGTGCATACAATGTCAAAGTCGTCTTCATGAGCACCTGCATGGTGTACGACCGCTGCACGGATGAGACAGGGATCACGGAGCTTCATCCGACCAAGCCTGCATCCCCATATGCGGGAGCGAAGATCGGCGCAGAGAACATGGTATTATCTTATTATTACGCCTATGGCCTGCCGACTGTCGTCATCCGCCCCTTCAATACCTATGGACCATTTCAGAAGACTGGCGGCGAAGGCGGCGTTGTGGCGATCTTCCTCAAGAATAAGCTAGCCGATCTTACATTGAATATTTACGGCGAAGGTACGCAGACGCGGGACTTGCTCTATGTCGAAGATTGCGCCAGATTCGTGGTGGAAGCGGGGTATTCCGACGCCGTGAACGGCGAGATCGTGAATGCGGGGCTGGGCCGCGACATCTCCGTTAACGATCTGGCTCTGTTGATCGCGCAAGATCCCAACCGCATCCAACATGTCGAACACATCCATCCGCAGAGCGAGATCCAGAAGCTGCTGTGCAATTCGGACAAGGCCGCCCGTTTACTCGGCTGGAAGCCGGAAGTTTCGCTCGAAGAAGGCATTCGCCGTACGGAGGAATGGATCCGCTCCACCGATTTGATCTGATTAGAGAAGGACGGTCCTGTAAAAAATGGAGCGACAGAGCAGACAAACGCTGCTGCCCTATGGGAAGCAGTGGATTGACGAAGACGATATTGCGGCGGTTGTAGAAGTGTTGCGCGGCGACTGGATTACGCAAGGCCCGGCGATCGATCGCTTCGAGCGGGCCGTTGCCGATTATGTCGGTGCCAAGTTCGCAGTCGCCTTCTGCAATGGGACGGCTGCGCTGCACGGCGCCTGTTTCGCGGCAGGGATCGGACCTGGCGACGAGGTGATCACATCGCCGATCACGTTCCTGGCCAGCAGCAACTGCGTCCTATATATGGGTGGCAAACCTGTATTCGCCGATATCGATCCTCATACGTATAACATCGATCCCGAGCAGATCGCTGCCCGCATCACGGATCGCACGAAGGCGATTGTCGCTGTTGATTTCACGGGTCAACCGGCCGATATGGATCGTATCGGCATGCTCGCACGAGACCATGGGCTGACAGTTATCCATGACGCCGCGCATTCGCTCGGAGCCAGCTACGGCGGACGCAAAGTCGGTACTTTCGGCGATATGACGATGTTCAGCTTTCATCCGGTAAAGCATGTAACGACTGGAGAAGGCGGCGTCATCGTCACCGACCGCGAGGATCTGCGCGATCAGTTGCTGCTATTCCGCAGCCACGGCATGACGCGAGATCCGAAGCAACTTCAACGCAACGACGGTCCTTGGTATTACGAGATGCACGCTCTCGGCTACAACTATCGCATGACCGACATGCAAGCAGCGCTCGGGGCCTCGCAAATGGAGAAGCTGGATCAATTCGTGGAACGCAGACGGATGATCGCCAGCCGCTATACAGAAGCATTTTCCGACATCCCGGGTTTGATCGTTCCATCGCAACATCCACAAGCGAATTCCAGTTGGCACTTATATGTACTGAGGTGGGAGCACAGCCGCGGCGAGGCATTCGAGCAGTTGCGCAGCCGGAACATTGGCGTCAACTTGCATTACATACCGGTATACAAGCAGCCATATTACCAGGCGTTGGGTTACGCGGATCAGCAGTGTCCCCAAGCGGAGAATTATTACAAGACGGCGATATCTCTCCCCCTCTTCCCGAGAATGACGGACAGTGATATGGAAGACGTGATCCGGGAAGTATACGAGGTTGCTCGGAATTTATGAGAACCGGGATATCTCATGCAGACACAAAGAGTGAATCCGCTTACAAAAATATATTGACACCCAACTTTCACCAATGATATATTCGGATTATGGGATAGGGCTAAAAACCTATTGACCAGGATCTGATTAATGAAGGGAATGTTTAACGGATGCAAGGTAAAGTGAAATGGTTTAACGCAGAGAAGGGTTATGGCTTCATCGAGACAGAGGAAGGCGGCGATGTGTTCGTTCACTTTTCCGCGATCCAGATGGACGGCTACAAATCCCTTGACGAAGGCCAAACCGTAGAATTCGACATTGTGCAAGGCGCACGCGGCCCGCAAGCTGCGAACGTAACGAAAGCGTAATCAACCGGCACATCATTGCCGCGGTTTATACAAACTGGCGATTACTTTTTTCGATATGCTTGCCATGCGACCCCGGACTTTACCGGGGTTTTTTGTTCCTCTTAAAAGTTTTCTAAAAATTCAAAAAGATTAACTCAATGTTTTGAAACCCCGCCCGCCGATGTGATATGATGAAGGCAGCAACACAATAGGAGGTATGCATATGAAATACAACATTCGTGGTCAGCGCATGGAAGTGACGGATGCCCTTCGCGATTACGTTGCGAAGAAACTCGGTCGGCTGGAACGGTATTTTGAAGCATCCCCCGAATCGGACGTGCAGGTGACGCTCTCCGTTACCAAAGGCCAGCACGTCGTCGAGGTTACGATCCCGCTGCCGGGCGTCATGTTGCGCGCCGAAGAGAAACGTGAAGACATGTATGCTTCCATCGATTTTGTAGTGGACAAACTGGAACGTCAGATCCGCAAGCACAAGACGAAGTTGAACCGCAAATTCCGCCAAGCGAATCAAGGCAGAGTGTTCAAGGAGGAAGCCGGCAACGGCGCGAACCGCACCGCGACGCTTACTCACGAGGATGAGGATAGCCTGGAGCTCGTCCGGACCAAGCGCTTTTCGATCAAGCCGATGGACGTTGAGGAAGCGATTCTGCAGATGAACATGGTTGGTCACAATTTCTATGTATTCTCCAACTCCGACACGAAAGAAGTGAACGTCGTCTACCGCCGCAGCGACGGCAAGTACGGATTGATCGAGACGGCGGAATAAATCTACTTAACGCGAGCCCTGGCGATTCTGCCGGGGCTTTATTAGTCTGCACGGAAAATAAGCGCGAATTCCGCATTTTAAGGTTGATTTTTTGAACGAAGTATAATAATGTTATTAAAGCAGACTAAACAGGTAGGAATTAAATGATAACAGAGGATGAGGAGACAGCCATGACGCCCGCGCCGATCGTTCAAGTGAACGAGATATCGAAAACTTTTACCAATAAGAATGAAACGGCAAAAGTGCTCGACAAGGTCTCCCTGGACATTGAGAAAGGAGAGATCGTGTCGATCCTGGGCCAAAGCGGGTGCGGCAAGAGCACGCTGCTGAATATGATCGGCGGGTTCGAGAAGCCGGATCAAGGCAAGGTGCTGGTCGCCGGCGAGCCGGTGCTGCGGCCGAGCAGAAAGTGCGTGCTGTTATTCCAGAATTACGGCTTGTTGCCTTGGCGCAACGTATTGAAAAACGTGGAACTCGGCATCGAGGAAGCGAATATGACCGCCGCGGAGCGCAAGGACAGGGCGATGTCCTACTTGTCCATCGTGGGGCTGCAAGACAAGATCTCCCTGTTCCCGCGCCACCTGTCCGGGGGGATGCAGCAGCGGGTGGCCATCGCCAGGGCGCTCGCGGCGAAGCCGGAACTGATCTTGATGGACGAGCCGTTCGCGGCGCTGGACACGTTCACCCGTTATTACTTGCAGGATGAACTGCTTCGCATCCAGCGGCAGGAGGGGACGACGGTCGTACTCGTCACCCACGATATCGATGAGGCGATCTATCTGTCGGATCGAATTCTGCTCATGAGCGCGAACCCGGGCCGCATACATAAGGAGCTGCCCGTTCATCTGGTGAAGCCTCGGGACCGCGGCGTTGACGATTTCCAGTTTTTCCGCAAGATCATTTTGGAAGAGTTCCATTTTACCAACCAGGCTGTTCAAGAGGAATACAACATCTAGGAGGAGATCGCATTTGTACTCGCTAACACGCAGCAGAACAACATTATTCGTAATCATTATCACATGCCTCGCACTTGCCTTGACGGCTTGCTCCAGCTCCGGTTCGTCGAATGCGGATGGTAAGAAGCGCGTGGTGAAAATCGGCTACTTGCCGATCACGCACGCCGTGCCGCTGTATATAGAAGATGCGCTTGAAGAGGAAGGCTATGACAAGTTCGAGCTGGAGCTGGTGAAGTTCGGCTCCTGGCCGGATCTGGCCGACGCCTTGAACACGGGCAAGATCGACGGAGCCTCCATGCTCGTGACGCTCGCGATGCGGGCCAAAGAACAAGGCATCGACTTGAAGGCCGTCGCCTTGGGCCACCGGGACGGCAACGTGCTCGTCGTCTCCAACGACATTAACCAGACGTCCGATCTGAAAGGCAAGAACTTCGCGATCCCGCACAAGTTCTCCAGCCACAACATTTTGCTGTACCAGATGCTGGAGCAGGCCGGTATGAATTATGAGGACGTGAACGCGATCGAGACCGCTCCGGCCGAGATGCCGGCTGCGTTGTCCGAAGGCCGGATCGCCGGCTACGTCGTAGCGGAGCCGTTCGGCGCGATTGCGGTGAACATGGGCAAAGGAAAAGTGCTGTACCAATCGGATGAAATCTGGCTGAACTCGGTCGATTGCGCGCTCGTGCTCAGAGGAGAGTTTATCGACAAAGAGAAAGAAGTCGCCGCCGAATTCGTGAAAAACTACTTGCTTGCGGGAGAGCGTGCCGAGGCGAAGGACGATTACACGAAGGAAGTTTCCACGAAATACATGAAAGTCGATCAGAAGGTGCTGGACTTATCCCTGGAATGGATCAAGTACGATGACCTGAAATTGAACCGGGAACCGTACGAGAAATTGGCGTCCTATCTGGTCAAGATGGGCTTGTCCGAGAAGCCGCCGACTTATGAGGAATTCGTAGACAACTCATTCATCGACGAAGCGAAGTGATGGCATGAAGAGGCTGAATACCGGGGTTAACATCTTAATTGCATTTGCGATCGTAATCGTGGTGTGGCAGTCCATCGTATGGATCGGGGGATACAACGACGCGTTGTTCCCTCCTCCGCTCAAAGTATGGGATTCGCTCGTGGAGCTGACGCTGGACGGCACGTTGTTCGAACATATCCGAATCAGCATGTTCCGCTTCTTGTGCGGATACTTGTCTGCCGTTGCGGTCGCGGTCGTGCTGGGGTTGATATTGGGCAGAATCGAGCGGCTGTGGGTGGTCATCGACCCGATCGTGCAAGTGCTGCGGCCGGTGGCGCCGATCGCCTGGGCTCCGATCATCATCCTGTGGTTCAATCTGGGGAACGCTTCGGCTATCGTCATCATTTTCATCGCGACCTTCTACCCGATGCTGCTGTCCACCTTGTCCGCGGTCCGCAAGGTCGATCCCGCCTACATGCGGGTCGCGCTCAATTTCGAAATCGGGCAGCCCCACCTGATGACCAAGATCATTCTGCCGGCGGCGTTTCCTTTCATCGCCAACGGCCTTCACATTTCTCTGGGCACCGCCTGGATCTTCCTCGTGTCCGGCGAGATGGTAGGGGCCCAGTCCGGACTCGGCTACTTGATCGTGGACGGGCGGAACCTGCTGCGGCTGGATTATGTATTCGTCGGCATCATCGCGATCGGCGTGATCGGCATGCTGCTGGACAAAGCGATCCGGCTGTTCGAGAGATGGGTGGAGAGGCAGTGGGGGCATGATTGATCCGCACTCGCCGCTTACTCCGACAGCTCGACTACCGTGAGGTCTTCGACATGGGTCTGGCAGTGCGGACAGTAGTAGGCGTGCGTAACTTCGTGCTGGCAGGTTGCGTGAAGCAGTTTTTTGTAGCATTTTTTCAAATGGTGCCGCCCCCAGATGATCAGCGCATGGAAGACGTGCTCCAGGTCTTTGCCGCTGTCAGTCAGCGTATATTCGTACCTGGGCGGGTGGTCGGAGTACAGCCTGCAGTTGATGAGCTCGCTCTGCTCCAAATATTTCAGCCGGTCGGATAGCAGGTTGGAAGAGATGCCGGTCAAGCCTCTCTTGATCTCGTTGAAAGTCGTGTGGCCGATCATGATCTCGTGGATGATGAGCAGGGTCCAGCGGTCGCCGATAATGTTGAGCGATTGCGCGATATTGCAAGGGAGCTTGTAATTCTCTTTCAAGGCAATAGCCTCCTGTCCGAATGGGTGCCTGTCCGTTGTCCGTAATCTGTATCATCGTAACACGAAAAGCCTTTCCATAACAGGTTGATTATTTGAACTTAGTAGAATAAAATAACCTATAGGAATACTAAACTTTACTTGATAAGGAGAGATCGATCATGGCGTTATATTTGGTAGAATCGGTATTGGACGGGGTTGTCTCGGATCAAGCTTCGTTCGAAAACAAGGTTTCCGGTCTCAGGAGCGCATTGGGCGGCAACAGCTCGGCGTTGATCGACGTACAAGTATCCAAGCAATTGACCAGAGCCTTCTTCATCGTGGAGAGCGAAAGCCGCAACTCCGTCACCGAGGTCCTGCGCGGCCAAGGGTTCCCGATTACGCTGATCAAGCCGGTTCGCCTGGTCGGCAAGGACCTGGAAGATGTGAAGAAGCAAAAGGAAGTCGTCAACTACCTGGTCGAATGGAACCTGCCGGAGAACCTGACGATGGAGCAGTACCTGGACCGGAAGAAGACGAATTCGGTGCACTATGCGGAAGTGCCTGAAGTGGCTTTCTCCAGAACTTACGTATGCGAAGACATGACCAAGTGTCTGTGCTTCTACGATGCTCCGGACGAGTCGGCGGTCAAGAAGGCCCGCGAAGCCGTCAAGGCGCCGATCGACACGATTACGGAAATTGCACCGCAATAATCAGGATGCTCGAGAAAGCAGATGATTCCTATGGCGTTTGATTTGGCGATGGACAGCCGGGTGCTTGACAGCCTGGTGAATGAGCGCTTGAAGCCGTTCGTGAAGAAAGTCGATACCGATGCGTATTATGCGGAGTCCTATCTGAGAGGATTGGGCGAAGCGGGAGGGTGGCGGTCGCACGACCGCCCGATGTCCGAAGTATTGGCGACCGGGGCCCGGCTGGTGGAGGAAACCTCCAAATCGTGCATGACGACCGGGTTTAATTTGTGGTGCCACCTGGCCTTCATGACCTACCTGCGGACCAGCGACAATGCTCATCTGCGCACCGAGTTGCTGCCCTTGATGGAGAGCGGCGAGAAGCTTGGCGGCACCGGCTTGTCCAATCCGATGAAATACTATGTCGGTCTGGAGAAATTGCTGCTGAGCGCCAAGCGGGTTGAAGGCGGGTATGCAGTATCCGGGCAGCTCGGAGCCGTATCGAACCTGGGGCCGGACCACTGGTTCGGATTCGTGGCCTCCATAGGCGAAGACAGGCAGATCATGGCGGTCGTCCCTTGCGACGCGCAGGGGCTGACGCTCAAGGAGAAGCTGGACTACATCGGCTTGAACGGAAGCGCCACATACGGTTGCAAATTCGAGGACGTGTTCATCCCGGACCGCTGGGTCATCTCCGAGCAGGCGGATGAATTCGTGAAGCGGATTCGCCCGGCTTTCCTCGTCTATCAGGTGCCGCTTGGACTCGGCGTTACGGAAGCGTCGATCCGCGCGATCGAGCAAGCGAAGAACCGGCAGTGCGGGTGCAATTCGTATTTGCTGGTTCAGGCGGACGCCCTCAGCGAGAAGCATGCGGCCTTGCGCGAACGGTTGTATCGGCTCGTGCAAGCGGATGATCTTGTCAGCGTTACGATACCGCTAATGGAGCTCCGGCTGGAGATCGCGTACCTCACGCTCGAAGCGGTGCAAGCTTGCATGCTGCACCAGGGCGGGCCCGCCTACTTGCAGCACAGCGACGCGTCCCGAAGATTGCGCGAAGCGTACTTCCTGGCGAATCTGACGCCGACGGTCAGACACCTGGAGAAGGCGCTGTGCCTTGCCAAGCAGAATCAAACCCAGCCATTGGCGTGAAATTCGAGATTGGAAGTTTCGGTTGCGAGAATCAGGCGCCTTCCTCAAGCGGGGAGGCGTTTTTGGCGAGCTTGGCGTGCGAGGCGGCAAATTGACAAATGCGGCAAGTATTACTTATTATCAACGTAATACATCACTAGCGGGGTGGGAATGGTGGAGAAGCTGCTATCCGGGAAAATCACAAGCAAGGGCCAACTGACGCTCCCGATTGAGCTGAGAGGCTATCTGCAAGTGGAAGAAGGCGACCGATTGGAGTTTATTATTCACGATGAAGGCGATGTATCCATTATTCCCAAGAAGAAGAAGTCCCTGCGGGATGTCGTAGGGATTTTGAAACCGGATGTGAGCATCGACATCGATATCGATACCGCCAGAGAGATTGCGCGTGAAGAGCGGGGGCGGGAAGTCGTACGTAAAGGACAATCCTGATGAGCGCCAAGTACGTTGCGGATACGAATATTTTGGTGCGGCTTTTGACGAGAGATGACGACAAGCAGGCCCATGCGATTGTTAGGCTTATTGAAGAACAGGATATTAGGCTATTCATTACCTCTATTGTAGCGATAGAAACTTATGGGGTGCTGACCTCGGTCTATAAGTTCAGTAAATTGCAGACTGTTCGAGCGTTGATTTCCCTATCGGAGGTCGAGGAAACGGAGTTCGAGGAGAAGGAGCTGGTTCATGCTCTTCATCTCTTCGAACGCACGAAAGTGGATTTGGTGGATATATACCTGTCGGAGCGATCCAGAAGCTTAAAGATCCCCGCGCTAACCTGGAACAGTAAGGACTTCGCGAAGTTGCAAGGGGAATTCTATACGCCGGATCAGCTTCTGGAATGAATCAAGCGAGATCCAATTACAACCTCACTGCCTGCTCTACCGCATCCCTCGCTTCCGCCGATTCCACATATCCGCAACTTTCACCCAATCGTTCCTTGCTGATCGATCGAATCTAATGGGCCATTGCAACAGAGTCCTTGGGCAGCCCCGTAACTTGCCACAACCCCGACTCCCCATTTTCCGACACATCCTACCCCCGCTATCCCGCTTCCATTTCTCTTTCCTTGCCCGCCCCAAGCCAACCTGTTAAAATGTAAAGATACTGCCATACCTGCAAGAGAGAGGGGTTCCCCAATGCTCGGACTCGTCAAGAAAATATTCGGCGACGCCAACGATCGCGAAGTCAAGCGGCTCGGACGGACGGTAGAGGAGATCAACGCGCTCGAACCTGCGATCGCCGCGCTCAGCGATGAGCAACTGGCCGGCAAGACGGAGGAGTTCCGCTCCCGGCTGGAGAAGGGTGAAGAACTCGACGGTATCCTGCCTGAGGCGTTTGCCGTCGTGCGCGAAGCTTCCAAGCGCGTGCTGAATAAGCGGCACTACGACGTGCAGTTGATCGGCGGCATGGTGCTGCACCAGGGCAAGATCGCGGAGATGCGCACGGGCGAAGGCAAGACGCTCGTCGGCACGCTGGCCGTGTATTTGAATGCGCTGAACGGCAAAGGCGTGCACGTCGTCACGGTGAACGACTATTTGGCGCTGCGGGACAGCCAGGAGATGGGCCAGATCTATACGTTCCTGGGCATGACCGTCGGCTGCAACCTGCATGGCCTCACCCACGAAGAGAAGCAGCAAGCCTATGCTTGCGATATCACATACGGCACCAACAACGAATTCGGCTTCGACTATCTCCGCGACAACATGGTGCTCTACAAGGAGCAGATGGTGCAGCGGCCGCTTCAATACGCAATTATTGACGAAGTAGACTCGATTCTGGTTGACGAGGCGCGCACGCCGCTCATCATCAGCGGACAAGCACAGAAGTCCACGGAGCTCTACTACGCGGCGGATCGGTTTGTCAGCCGCCTGCAGGAGACCGATGATTACTCGATCGATGTGAAAATGAAGAGCATCGTGCTCACCGAGCAGGGCGTGTCGAAGACGGAGCGGGCTTTCGGCATCGAGAACCTGTACGCGCATGAACACGTGCTGCTCAACCATCACGTCCAGCAGGCGCTGCGCGCTCGCTTCATCATGAAGCGGGACGTCGATTACGTCGTGCAGGAAGAAGAAGTCATCATCGTCGACGAATTCACGGGCCGACTTATGTCGGGCCGTCGTTACAGCGACGGTCTGCACCAGGCGATCGAGGCGAAGGAAGCGCTGAAGGTGCAAAACGAGAGCATGACGCTCGCGACGATCACCTTCCAAAATTACTTCCGGATGTATCGCAAGCTGGCTGGCATGACCGGTACGGCGAAGACGGAGGAAGAGGAATTCAAGCGCATCTACGGACTGGAAGTCGTGCAAGTGCCGACCAATCGCCCGATGATCCGCGACGATATGCCGGATACGGTGTACAAGTCGGAAAACGGTAAGTACAAAGCGGTTGTCGAGGAAATCGTGGAGCGTCACAAAACGGGGCAGCCGGTGCTCGTCGGTACGGTGTCCATCGAGAATTCCGAGCGCATCTCGGAATTGCTTAAGAAGAAGGGCGTCGCTCACCAGGTGCTGAACGCCAAGTACCATGCCGCCGAAGCGGAGATCATCTCGTCGGCAGGGCAGCGTGGCACGGTAACCATTGCCACGAACATGGCGGGTCGCGGTACCGACATTATTCTCGGCGAAGGCGTTCCGGAACTCGGCGGCCTTCATATTATGGGTACGGAACGCCACGAATCCCGCCGGATCGATAACCAGCTTCGCGGCCGTTCCGGACGTCAGGGCGACCCCGGCTCGTCCCAATTCTACCTGTCGATGCAGGACGAATTGATGCGCCGCTTCGGTGCCGACAATATCATGGGCATGATGGAGAAGCTCGGCTTCGACGAGGAATCGCCGATCGAGAGCAAGCTGATCACCCGCGCCATCGAGTCCGCTCAGAAGCGCGTGGAAGGCAGCAACTTCGACGCCCGCCGCGTCGTGTTGCAGTATGACGACGTCATCAACCTGCAGCGCGAGAAAATTTACGGAGACCGCCGCGAAATTCTGTACTCCGATAACATCCGCGAAGTCGTGATGGGCATGATTCGTTCAACGGTGACGCGTACGATCGAGAACCACTGCCCGGATGCGGAAGTGCCGGAGGATTGGGATTACGACGGCATCGTCAGCTATGCCCATACGCATTTCCTGCCGGAGGATCGGTTGCACAAGGATGACTTGTGGGGCAAGGAGAAGGACGAGATGGTCGACATGCTCATGGAGCGTGTCGAAAAGTTGTACGATGAGCGCGAAGAAGAGATCGGGCCGGAGACGATGCGCGAGTTCGAGAAGGTCGTCGTGCTCCGCGCGGTCGACAGCAAGTGGATGGACCATATCGACGCGATGGACCAATTGCGCCAAGGCATCCATCTGCGGGCATACGGCGGCAACGATCCTTTGCGCGAATATCAATTTGAAGGGCACAACATGTTCCTCGGCATGGTCGAGCGGATCGAGGAAGAAATTACGTTATACATCATGAAAGCGCAAGTCCAGAGCAATTTGAAACGCGAAGCGGTCGCCGAAGGGCAAGCCGTGGACAATAAGGCCGAGGAAGGGCCGAAGCGTCCGGCCAAGCGCGACGAGCAGCGGGTCGGCCGCAACGATCCGTGCCCATGCGGCAGCGGCAAGAAATTCAAGCAGTGCCACGGTGCGGCCAATTGATCGATCTTTGATTTCACGAGGTGAATGGCAATGTCAGAATTAGATGTATCCGTCAAGCAGGACCTTCGCGAGAGCGCGAAGCGATTACAGCAACTCAGGGGGTCTCTTTGACTTAGATCTGAAGCGCGAGCAGATCGAGAATTACGAAGTCAAGATGAGCGCGCCCGACTTCTGGGACGACAATGAGAAGGCACAAGGGATCATCTCCGAGATGAACGCGATCAAGTCTGTCGTCGAACAGTACGAGAAGCTGGACCGCGAGCGTCAGGACCTGGAAGACATGATGGAAATATTGGAAATGGATGACGATGACGCGCTCGTGGCGGAATGGGCGGAAAACGTGGCTGCTTTGCGGGAGAACGTCGATTCGTTCGAATTGCAGCTGCTGCTCAGCGAGCCGTACGACAAGGCCAGCGCCATTCTCGAGCTGCATCCCGGCGCGGGCGGCACCGAGTCGCAGGACTGGGCGTCCATGCTGTACCGGATGTATACGCGGTGGGCGGAGAAGCGCGGCTTCAAGGTCGAACTGCTCGATTACTTGCCGGGTGACGAAGCGGGCATCAAGAGCGTCACGATCATGGTCAAAGGCTACAATGCCTACGGCTACCTGAAGGCGGAGAAAGGCGTGCACCGCCTCGTGCGCATCTCGCCGTTCGACGCATCGGGCCGCCGCCATACGTCGTTTGTCTCCTGCGATGTCGTGCCCGAGATACCGGACGACGTGCAGATCGATATCCGGACGGAGGATTTGCGCGTCGATACGTACCGTTCGAGCGGCGCGGGCGGACAGCACATCAACAAGACGGACTCCGCCGTGCGCCTGACGCACATACCGACTGGGATCGTCGTCGCTTGCCAGACTGAACGCTCGCAGATCATGAACCGCGAACGCGCGATGAAAATGCTGCAGTCCAAGCTGTACGAACGGGAAATCCAGAAGCAGCAGGAAGAGCTTGCGGCCATCCGCGGCGAGCAGAAGGATATCGCCTGGGGCAGCCAGATCCGCTCCTACGTCTTCCATCCGTACAGCATGGTCAAGGATCACAGGACGCAAGTCGAGACAGGCAACGTCGGCGCGGTCATGGACGGCGACCTCGACGCGTTCATCGACGGCTACTTGCGGAGCCAGATCAAACAGGATACGCCATAATTCGATTGCGTAAGGTTCCTGCACTCAGCGTGCAGGAGCTTTTTCACGTGGTTTACGCCTACCCCCTAAGTCCCCCTTCCCCAGAAGGGGGATTCCAAAGGGCCGCGCCCTCTGGACACCCGCATAACAGCTTTGGGAGCGTTGATGGGGCTATGCGGTTGGTGGGACGTGGTTTGGGAGTAAGCGGGTGGTGGAATAGAGGAAGTCGTGTGCGCTAATGTTGGTGGGCGGAGGTCTGGTGGCGGAATGGAGGAAGTCAGGCGCGCTAATGTTGGTAGAGGGCGGCTTGAGTGGGTTTAGTCGAATGTGGAGGGCGGGGCGGCGTGATGGTTAACGGGACAGAGAATGCGAATCAAGGGGACAAATCGGGCAAGAAGAGAGCGGTAAGACGCCGCGGCACGAGAATCTCGCCGACGATGCGAGAGGTGGGCTCCTACGTGCTGCTGCTGATTGGCTCCATCATCGTGGCGGTCAGCTTCAACATGTTCCTGTTGCCGAACAAGATCGCCTCCGGCGGCGTGTCGGGCATTTCGATCATCTTGAACGACCGTTTTGCCATCCCGCCAGCCTATACGCAATGGGCGCTCAACATTCCGCTCTTCGTTGCAGGCGTGCTCATCCTCGGCCGTAAATTCGGCGTCAAAACGCTGGTCGGTTCGGTCGTGCTGCCGCTGTTCATTTTGCTGACCTCGCACCTCGACGCTCCGACCCACGATCCGCTGCTTGCCTCTATCTACGGCGGTCTGGGCGTTGGACTCGGCATTGGGCTTGTGTTCCGCGGTCGGGCGTCGACTGGAGGACTCGATGCGGCGGCGCAGATCCTGCATCGGTTAACCGGCATCCGGTTGGGGCTTGCCATGGCGACTTTCGACGGCTTGGTCATCCTATCCGCAGGTCTGCTGATCGCCTTCGAGAACGCGCTCTATGCGCTTATTGGCCTCTTCGTCACGAGCAAGACGATCGACGTTATTCAGACCGGCCTGCAGACGTCCAAAGCCGCTTTCATCGTCTCGAGCGATCCGGACAAAGTATCTGCAGCCATCCTGCACGATCTGGACCGGGGGCTGACCCGTCTGCATGGGCAAGGAGGCTATACCGGCCAGGAGCGTCCCGTGTTGCTGGTTGTGGTCGGTCAAGGAGAAGTGGCCAAGCTGAAGGCGCTGGTCAGGGAGGCGGATCCGAACGCGTTCGTGATCATCAGCAATACGGCGGAAGTGCTCGGGGAAGGTTTTCGACTCGACCCATTGAATAAATAATACATAGAGTGTATAATAATGCAATCGCAAGACGTACGGCACGCAATTATTCCTTTCATTCAACGGTGCGATTCGGTACAATGAAGGATGGTTTAAATACCTGTACGGCGCACGCGTGAATGACAAGTTTGGTGGCATGGGGGAATGCTATTATGAGTCAGACTCAACTAAGAGCAGCGATCGTGGGATCGACCGGGTACGGCGGCGTAGAGCTGATTCGCCTGCTGGCCGCGCATCCGCAAGTAACCGTCACTTCCGTCATCTCGTCTTCCAGCGCAGGTTCGCCGATCGCGGAAGGTTATCCGCATTTGACCGAGATTTGCACCGATAAGCTTGATGCAGTTGATCCCGAGCTCATCCGGGGCAAAGCCGATGTCGTCTTCCTGGCGACGCCGCACGGCGTCAGCATGAAGCTAGCGTCGACATTCCTGGCAGCGGGCCTCAAGGTGATCGATCTGTCCGGCGATTTCCGGCTGCAAGACCCGGAGGCCTATCGTACATGGTACAAACGCGACCCGGCAGCGAGCGAGGATATCGGCCGCGCGGTTTACGGTTTGTGTGAAGTTTTCGGAAAGCAAGTTGTGGACCAGCCGTTCATCTCCAATCCGGGCTGTTATCCGACAGCGGCGACTCTCGGTCTGTACCCGGCGGTTCAAGCCGGCTGGATCGATACAGGCAGCATCATCATCGACGCCAAATCCGGAGTATCCGGCGCGGGGCGCGGGCTGAGCTTGGGGAATCATTTTGCCGAAGTAAATGAGAATTTTAAAGCTTATAAGCTGAACAAGCATCAACATACGCCCGAGATCGAGCAAGTGCTCGCGCATGCGGCCGGCAAGCCGGTCACTGTCACGTTCTCGCCGCACCTGGTTCCGATGACGCGCGGCATTATGTGCACGACTTACGCCACTTTGACGGGTGAGCGCACGGACGCCGATTTCGTGGAGCTGTATCGGAAATTTTACGAAGGCCGTCCGTTCGTACGGGTGCGCCCAGTCGGGCAATATCCGGCGACGAAGGAAGTGTGGGGCTCGAATTATTGCGACATCGGCTTCGATGTCGATGCGCGAACAGGCCGGGTGACGATCGTCTCGGTCATTGACAACCTGGTCAAGGGCGCTTCGGGCCAGGCAATTCAGAATTTGAACCTGATGATGGGCTGGGACGAGACGCTGGGGCTGGCTTTCACGCCGGCATACCCGTAATAATCTCACAGTGGAGAGGACCTGACAGACGACATGGAACAAGCGGCAGCAGCATATACGATTATCCCGGATGGCGGCATAACGCAGCCTAAGGGCTTCAAGGCCGGGGGCCTGCACTGCGGATTGAAAAAATCGGATCGTCATGACATCGGCGTCATCTGCAGCGAGGTCGAAGCTTCGGCGGCAGGCGTGTTTACGACGAACCTGTTCCAGGCGGCTCCGCTGGCCGTGACGCGAGAGAGCCTGGCTGCAGGAGGCGGCAAGCTGCGCGCCGTGCTGGTGAACAGCGGTAATGCCAATGCCTGCACGGGCGCGCAAGGGGAAACGGACGCGCTGGAGATGCGGTCGCATCTGGCTGAAGTGCTCGGCGTGGAGAAGCATCATGTGGCGGTTGCTTCCACGGGCGTGATCGGCGAATTGCTGAAAATGGACCGCGTAAACGCAGGCATCGAGCAATTGCCGGGACGTCTGCGAAGCGATGAGCAAGGTTCCGACGATTTCTGCCAAGCGATTCTGACGACCGACCTGGTCAAGAAGACTGCATGCGTGACAGTGCGAGTAGACGACCATACGGTTACGATTGCAGGCGCCGCGAAGGGCTCCGGCATGATCCATCCGAATATGGCGACGATGCTCGGTTTCGTGACGACGGATGCGGCGATCGGGCCGGCTTTGCTGCAGGAGCTGCTGCGTGAAGTGACGAACGTGACGTTCAACATGATTACGGTAGACGGCGATACGAGTACGAACGATATGCTGGTGGCGATGGCGAGCGGGCTGGCGGGCAATCGCGAGTTGACGCGGGAGCATCCGGACTTCGCTGCTTTCGCTGCGGGACTGCGATATGTGTGCGCCGAGTTGGCGAAAGCGATCGCCCGCGATGGCGAAGGCGCGACGAAGCTGATCGAGACGGTCGTAAGCGGCGCGGTAAGTGATGAGGCGGCTTCCGCGATCGCCAAGACGATCATCGGTTCGAGCCTCGTGAAGTCGGCGGTGTTTGGCGCGGATGCCAACTGGGGCCGCATCATCGCTGCCGTCGGCCGCGCGGGCCAGCCGGTGAACGTCGGCACGGTCGACATTCGGCTCGGTGATATTTCGGTGCTTGAGCAGTCCCGACCGGTACCGTTCGACGAAGAGGTGGCATTGGAATATTTGAAGGGCGACACGATCGGAATCTTTGTCGACTTGCACATGGGCGAAGGCCGCGCGACCGCCTGGGGCTGTGATTTAACGTATGATTATGTACGGATCAATGCGGCTTATCGGACTTGACTGTTGCCGTCCTGCTCGCGGGTAGAGATGGTGCGGACAGCAACAAATCACCGTCGTTGTCTCGCCCAGCGGTCAAAATGGTGCGGACAGCAACAAATCACCGTCGTTGTCCCGCCCAACGGCCAAAATGATGCGGACAGCAACATCTTTCGGCAATGTGGCAATAGCATTTGGATGTTGATCACAAGGAGTCAGGTCTCATGGTAGCGAGTGGAAGCACGTTTGTGATGAAATGCGGCGGGAGTACGCTGGCGGCATTGCCGGACGCGTTCTTCGCGGACCTGCGGGAGTTGCAGGAGAACGGCGTCAGGCCGGTTATCGTGCATGGCGGCGGACCTGCAATCAACGAAACGTTGGGCAAACTCGGAATCGAGAGCCGTTTCGTGAACGGATTGCGCGTGACGGATGAGGCGACACTCGACGTTGTGGAGATGGTGCTGGCCGGCCGGATCAACAAGGAGATCGTACGCAAATTGCAAATGAACGGCGCGCGAGCAATCGGCTTATCCGGTACGGACGGCCAATTGATCGAAGCGCGGCCGGTTGCAAATCACGCGGAAGTCGGGCTTGTCGGCGACGTTACCGGTGTGAATGCCGCGCTGATCGAAGGCGTGATGGCGCTCGGTTACGTGCCTGTCGTGGCGCCGATCGGCATAGATGAGGCCGGGCAGCGATACAACATTAATGCGGATACGGCTGCCGGGGCCGTCGCCTCGCATCTGGGCGTCGATACGATGATCGTCGTGACGGACGTGCCCGGCATCATGCGCCAGGTGGACGGAGAGAAGCGAGTGATGCCGCTCGCGACCTTCGCTGACATAGAGACGATGATCGCAAGCGGCGAAATCTACGGCGGCATGATCCCGAAGGTGCGCGCTGCCATGAGCTGTCTGCACGGCAACGTGCGCGAAGTGTTGATCGTGGACGGCGCGACCGAGCGCGTGCTCAGCCGGGCCGTTCGCGAAGGCGGCATCGGGACGCGTATCGTGCGCGAGTAGTGACATAGTGTCACAGAGCCACTGAAATCGCAACAATGGCGGCCAACGCGGCCAATAGTGTCACAGAGCCACTAAAATCGCAACAATGGCGGCCAACGCGGCCAATAGTGTCACAGAGCCGCTAATTCCGCCACCACCTAACCGCAAGCAAGCCCACCCAAAGGAGTGAAATACCATGAGCGACAGTGCGTTGTTCCAGACGTATGCGCGGTACCCGATTACCCTAGTGAAGGGCAAGGGCAGCCGTCTATGGGACGATCAAGGCAAGGAATATCTCGATTTCATGAGCGGCTTGGCCGTTACAAATCTGGGGCATGTGCCGGACGCCGTCAAGCAGGCGCTCGTCCAGCAGCTTGATCAATTGTGGCACGTCTCCAACCTGTTCCACATTCCGAACCAGGAACGTGCGGCCAAACTTCTCGCCGATAATAGCTGCGCCGACGCTGTCTTCTTCTGCAATAGCGGCGCAGAAGCGAACGAAGCGGCAATCAAGCTGGCCAGACGCTACCACCAGAAGGTTCGCAACGAAGAACGCTACGAAGTCATTACCTTCACGCAGTCATTCCATGGCCGCACGATTGCGACTCTGACCGCGACTGGACAGGACAAAGTCAAGGAAGGCTTCCTGCCGCTTCCGCAAGGCTTTGTCCATGTGCCGCTTCATGATGTGCCTGCTTTGGAAGCAGCCATCACCACGAAGACAGCCGCGATCATGCTCGAACTCGTCCAGGCCGAAGGCGGCGTTATCCCCGTCGATCCACAGTTCCTGCGCGAAGTCCGCGCCTTGTGCGATCGCCACGGCCTGCTGCTCATCATCGACGAGATCCAGACCGGCATGGGCCGCACTGGCAAGCTGTTCGCTCACCAGCACTACGACGTGGAGCCGGACGTATTCACGCTCGCCAAAGGCATCGGCAGCGGCTTCCCGGTCGGCGCGATGCTGGCAAAGCAGCCGTACACGGCCGGATTCGCGCCCGGTGCGCATGCGACGACATTCGGCGGCACGCCGATCGCCATGGCCGCTGTCACAGCTACGATCGAGACGATGCTAGAGCAAGACGTGCCCGCCAAGGCGGCCGAAGCATCCGAATACTTATTCGCGCAACTGCACCAGCACCTGGACGCCATTCCCGGCATCAAGCAGATCCGCGGCAAAGGCTTGCTGATCGGCATCCTGTGCGACGAGCCCGTAGCCGACGCCATTTCCGAACTGCATCGCCGCGGCCTCCTTGTGGTGACAGCCGGACCGAATGTCATCCGTCTGCTGCCGAATTTGCTTGTCACTCGCGATGAAATCGACGAAGCCGTCGCCATGATAGCTAAAGTGTTGACTGAACGGGTCGCAGCGAAGCAACCGTGATGGATCGTAACTGACCTGGAAATAGCTCAATACGGGCAATCGTTTTGCGGATTTTCATCGTCCGCGGTGGCCCGTAGAAACTGCTAATTCGATAAACGGACCGATCGCACTAATCGCAACCCCTGCCGGGCCATGCCTTCCGCATGGCGCCCGGCAACCGCCATCCGTATCCAAGTGGGAGGGATCCAAATGACGCTGACCGCACAAGAGGAAGAACTCGCTGCCAGTCTCAAAGGCCGCGATTTTCTAAATTTGATGGACTTTACTCCCCAAGAGCTTCGTTATCTGTTGGACTTGGCCATCGAGCTCAAGCGCAAGCAGAAAGCCGGGGAAATGTATCAGCCGCTTAAGGGCAAGACCCTCGGCATGATTTTCGAAAAGTCGTCTACCCGCACCCGCGTTTCTTTCGAGGTGGGCATGTACCAACTCGGCGGGCACGCGCTATTTCTGAGCAAGAATGACATCCAGATGGGCCGCGGCGAGACGATCCGGGACACAGCGCAGGTGATGTCACGCTACCTAGATGGAATGATCATCCGCACGTTCGGCCACCGCAACGTCGTCGAACTCGCGCGCGGCGCGACGATCCCGGTCATCAATGCGCTGTCGGATCAGTCGCATCCGTGCCAGGCGATGGCTGATTACCAGACAGCTTTGGAAATAAAAGGCCGTCTCGAGGGCCTCAAAGTCGCCTATATCGGAGACGGCAACAACGTGTTGCATTCGCTCATGATGGGCGCAAGCAAGCTGGGCATGCATTTTGCCAGCGCTTCTCCGGAGGGCTATGAGCCGGACGCCGACATCGTCAAGCAATCCCGCGAAGTCGCCGCCGAGACCGGTTCGCGCATCGACGTTTACCGCGATCCCCGCGAGGCGATCGAGAACGCCGATATCGTCTACACCGACGTCTGGGCGAGCATGGGCTTCGAAGAGGAGCAGCAGGAACGCGAGAGAGCATTCGCTCCCTATCAGGTCAACGAGGAACTGACCAAGCACGCCAAAACCGACTACCTGTTCATGCACTGCCTGCCCGCCCATCGTGGAGAAGAAGTGAGCGAAGGCGTCATCGACGGACCTCACTCCGTCATTTTCGACGAAGCCGAGAACCGCCTCCACGCGCAGAAAGCGATCATGGCCGCGATTATGTAGAGGCGGCTGCAGTACCCATTTCCAAACACACACTCACAAGGGGGTCCGCATTCCCTATGTCCAAACCGAAAATCGTGCTTGCCTACTCCGGCGGCCTTGACACCTCTGTCATCTTGACGTGGCTCAAAGAGACATACGACGCCGAAATTATCACCTTCACCGCCGACATCGGGCAGAAAGACGAGCTCGACGGCCTCGAAGCGAAAGCGAAGAAGACCGGCGCGTCCAAAGTATACATTGACGACCTGCGCGCCGAATTTGCCAAAGACTTCATCTATCCGATGTTCCAGGCCGGCGCGTTGTACGAGGGGCAATACCTGCTCGGCACGAGCATCGCGCGTCCGCTGATCGCCAAGCGCATGGTCGAGATCGCCCGTGCGGAAGGCGCGACGGCCATCGCCCATGGCGCCACCGGCAAAGGCAACGACCAGGTCCGCTTCGAGCTTACCGCAGCCGCGCTCGCGCCTGACATCCAAGTGATCGCGCCTTGGCGCAACGAGGAGTTCCGCGCCGCTTTTCCGGGCCGTGCCGAGATGATCGCCTACGCCGAGAAGCATGGCATTCCGGTGCAAGCTTCCGCTTCCAAGCCATACTCGATGGACCGCAACCTGCTGCACATCAGCTTCGAGAGCGGCATGCTCGAGGACCCGTGGTTCGATTCGAGTGCCGACGACGTGCAGGACATGTACGTACTGTCCGTGTCGCCGGAGCAGGCGCCGGACCAGGCGGAGTATGTGGAGCTGGATTTTGAGGGCGGCGACTGCGTGGCAGTGAACGGTGTGAAAATGGACCCGCTTGCCGTCATGGAGAAGCTCAACGAGCTTGGCGGCAAGCATGGGATCGGGCGCGTCGATATGGTGGAGAACCGGTTCGTGGGCATGAAGAGCCGCGGCGTGTACGAGACGCCGGGAGGTACGATTCTGTTCACCGCTCATCGCAAGATGGAATCGATCACGATGGACCGCGACGTCATGCACCTGCGCGACTCGCTCATTTCCAAATACAGCACGCTCGTGTACAACGGCTTCTGGTTCGCGCCGGAACGTTTGGCCATTCAAGCGCTTGTCGGCGAAAGCCAGAAGCATGTCACCGGCACGGTACGGTTGAAGCTGTACAAGGGCAATATCATGGCGGCAGGACTCAAGAGTCCGGTCAGCTTGTACAACCCGCACATCGCCACAATGGAAGCGGACCCGACGCAGGCGTACGACCAGGGCGACGCCACCGGCTTCATCCATCTGAACGCGCTGCGGCTTAAGGTGTCCGCGGGCGTGAACGGCGCTTCAGGCGTTTGACGAACTGAACAAGCCGAGCACCGACTGCCGCTTAAATTTGGTATTCGAGGCTTTGGGTGTCCGACGAACAAGCTGAGCACCGACTGCCGCTAAGTTCGGTATTCGGAGCTTCGGGCGTTTGACGAACAAGCTGAGCACCGACTGCCGTATAAGCTCGGTTTCGAAGTTTCGGACGTTCGCAAAGCAACGGGCAATCGAAGGAGGAAAAGTCGTTGAGCAAGCTATGGGGCGGGCGGTTCACGAAACAGACCGACCAGCTGGTGGAACAATATACGGCATCGATCACGTTCGACAAGGAGTTGGCCGAGGAGGACATCCAGGGCAGCCTGGCGCACGTGACGATGCTGGGGCACTGCGGCATCCTCCCTGCGGAGGACGTCGAGAAGATCAAGGACGGGCTGCTCCAGGTGCAACAGCGCATCCGGCGCGGCGAGCACGAGTTTCTCGTGGCGGACGAGGACATTCACATGAGCGTCGAGAAGGCGCTGATCGAAGCGATCGGCCCAGTCGGCGGCAAACTGCACACGGGCCGCAGCCGCAACGACCAGGTCGCGACCGACATGCACCTGTACTTGCGCAAGCGGGTCGTCGAATTCGTCGATCTGCTGCACAAGCTGCAGACGGCGCTCATCGAGCAAGCGAAGGCAAACCTGGACACGATCGTGCCCGGCTACACGCACTTGCAACGGGCACAGCCGATCCTGTTCGCGCATCATCTGATGGCTTACGTGTCCATGTTCGGACGCGACATCGAGCGGCTGCAGGACAGCTATAAGCGTATCGACACGCTGCCGCTCGGCGCCGGGGCGCTGGCCGGTACGACGTTCGCGATCGATCGGCTGTATACCGCGCAGCAGTTGAACTTCGGCCGCGTGTACGAGAACAGCCTCGACGCCGTCAGCGACCGCGATTTCATCGTCGAATTTCTCGCCGGCGCTTCGCTGATTATGACGCACTTGTCGCGACTCAGCGAGGAACTCGTCCTCTGGTCGAGCACGGAGTTTCAGTTCGTCGAGCTCGACGACGCTTTCTGCACCGGCTCGAGCATCATGCCGCAGAAGAAGAACCCCGACGTGCCGGAGCTTGTGCGCGGCAAGACGGGACGCGTCTACGGCAACTTGATCGGCCTGCTCACCGTGCTGAAGTCGCTGCCGCTCGCCTACAACAAGGACATGCAGGAAGACAAAGAAGGCATGTTCGACACGGTGAGGGCGCTGCAGGGCGCCCTGCAATTGTTTGCGCCGATGATTGCAACGATGAAAGTGCGTAAAGACCGCATGCGCCAAGCCGTCGATCGGGACTTCTCGAACGCGACCGATATCGCCGACTTCCTTGCCGCGAAGGGACTGCCTTTCCGCCAGGCGCATGAAGTCATCGGCAAGACGGTGCTTTACTGCATCCAGAACAGCAAATTCCTGCTGGATCTTACGCTGGAGGAATTCCGTCAGTTCTCGCCGCTGTTCGACGATACGATCTATCAGGTGCTGCAGCCGGAGAGCGTCGTGAACGCGCGAAACGTCTACGGCGGCACCGCCACCGCGCAAGTGTCGGCCGCGATCGAGCGAGCCGAGACCGCGCTGGCTCAGACCGCCCAGTGGGTGGCGCAATACGCAGAGAAGTGCCGGTAGAGCGCCGACCGGTTTCATATGAAAGATAGAACGTCCTTCCCATTCTTGCAGGCGGAGGGGCGTTCTTTCCGTTCCTTCTCACTTCCCGTCCGGGGCGGTATGATAGCTACACATCACGGTGAGGGGGAAAATACATGGCGAAAAAATGGGTCGTCCATGAAAGGCGATAGCCGATTTACTTGGCTGTTCCCTGTTCAATCTATCTAATCTATGACGTTCCGCGAATCGCGGCAATGCGCTCATGCAGCCGTTCCGAGAACGAATCCGCCGTTTCCATTCCCGCCCAGAACAGCTCCATCTCGGTGTCCAACTCCTCCACGATCGCATCCGGAATGACCTCATGCAGAAAATATCCGTTGCGAATAACGCCGTTTACGATATTGAGCGTTTCCAGATAGGCTTTGTCCCACACTTGCTCGTTTACGGACTTCACAACGGACAAATATTGGTTTTCGGCGCTGATTTTTTTCTGCACTTGCTCGTCAAGAGCGGTTCGCAAAAAGTCGGCGGCCAGAGAGATATCCTTGCAGGAAGACGGAATCATAAATAAGTTGGAGACCAGCAAAGTCGATTTCAAATCCCCGAAGGGGAGAGGGGCGACCTCGGGCTCGAAGCGGAGTCCTTCGTTCCGCCAACCCGCGATTTCAATGGACGTCGTCAACACCATCGCGGCTTTCTCGCACCTGAACGCATCCGAGTTCAACCGGTAATGGGTGGATTGATAGAGAGAGGCAGCCCTCTGTTTATATAAGATTTCGTGCAAAAAATGAAGCGCGTGAACGAGCGGCTCCCGGTTGCCGGATTCCATGAAATTGACGCCGTTCTGCAGGGCGATGACGGGCCAACGGCTTAATGCCGAAGACAAGGAGAAGCCGAAACGGTCGATTATGCCGTCGCCGTCGGTGTCCACCGTCAGTTTGCGGGCCGCCTTGATGAACTCTTTCTGCGTCCAGCGTCGCCCCGGCAGCGGAACGTCATAAATGCGAAACAGGTCGGGATTATACGTCAAGTAAACAGTGGAGAACGTCACGGGCAGGGCAATGATCGATCCGGCATGGTCGAAAGCTTCCGCAAGTTTGACATACATCGGAGCCGGCAAGTCGGATTGGATTTCCGTCAGATTGATGAAGGAATCCTTGTTCTCCAGCTCGCTGTATTCCCTGTCGGTTACGAAAATCAGATCGGGTTGAATGCCGAGCTCCCTGCTGTTGCGAACGGACTCCCAGAAGCCGAGCGCAGCGATATTCAGGAGCTTGACGTCTACGTCGGGATGCTTGTTTTTAAAAGCATCCATAATGGCTTGCATCCCGTTATGGATATAATGGGAGGGCGATGTGGCGAAGACGGTCAGCGTCCTGCGCTTCGCGCTCTTGGGCGTGAAATCGGGCGATACCATCGTGCCTTGCCCCGGTCTTTTAACAATCAGGCCTTCCTTGAGCAGCTCGTCCAATGCTTTGCGGACGGAGGTCCGGCTCATTCCGTAATGCGTCGACAAATCGGCTTCGGTCATAATAAAGTCGCCGCTCTTGATATATCCGGAATGAATTTGTTCGCGCAGCGTGTTGGCCAGGCGGGTGTACAGAAACTCGGTTTCCTTCTTCATGGAAACAAAACCTCTCAATTCCTCGCTTTTTCCATATCTATTCTACGATAACCCCGCAGGAGAATCAATATTCCGCAGATATATGTATCTAATTTGTATCTCTTTTAATTAAAAAAATTAAACAATTGTATCTAAATTGTATTGACTAATTAGGGTATATACATATAATAAGAGTATAAATTAGATACAATTCATGAAGATGGGGAGAAGAAGAGACAACACAGAGGTGATAGGGTGCAGAAGAAATATCGCGTTAGCGACAAGGCAATTCTTATCGGTTTCTTGGTTCCCGCTTTATTGGTCATTGCCGTATCCCAAGGTTACCCGCTGATATACTCGCTGTATATGAGCATGATGGATTGGACTTTGGCCAAGTCGGCTCATCCGAACGAGTTCGTCGGTTTTCGTCAATTTGCCAAACTGTTGGACGATCCTTTGTTTCTGAAGTCGGTGAGGTTGAGTTCGCTCGTCATGGTCGTCGCAACCGCGGTGCAGGTCATCATCGGATTTATCGTCGCGAACCTGGTTGTCGGCGGCAAGAGAAGCCTGCAAGTTTCGCGAACGCTTCTCTTGCTTCCGATGGTCGTGGCGCCAATTGCAGTCGGTACGATGTGGAGGCTCCTCTACAACACGAAATCGGGCTTTATTAACACCTTATTGTCTTCGTTGCATATCAAAAGCCCTGATTGGTTGGGAAACCCGGATCTGGCGATCTGGTCCGCTATTATCGTCGAGATCTGGGAGTGGATGCCGTTCGCGATGATAATTTATGTATCCGCTATCAGTTCCATCGATCCTTCCATTAAAGAATCGGCATACATCGACGGGGCAAGCGGCTGGGCCTATATCAGGAAAATGGTCGTGCCCCTCGTATTGCCGGCTACCTTGTTGATTCTCGTCTTTCGGATGATCGATTCATTTTTTGTAATCGATGTGTTTTATTCCTTGACCTACGGCGGGCCGGGTACAAGCACGTTCGTTTCCTCCCTGTATATATACAATCAGGGACTGAAATACTTCAACGTTAGCTACGCGGCAGCCGCTTCCTGGTTTTTAATGCTGTTCTCCCTGCTGTTTGCTGCCGTGCTGTTGAACTGGAAAAAGAAGGTAGAGGGGAATCGGGGGTGAGTGGAATGGGTTCGACGAATCGGATCGGATGGAGCCGCGCAGCATTCGTTTTGCTCCTTGTTTTAATAGCCGTCATTCCATTCCTGGTCATTGTGGGAAGCAGTTTTAAACCGCAGCAGCAATTTTTCGCCTCGCCGCCGCGTTTATGGCCGGAAAGTTTTACATTGGAAAACTATGCGTATATCTTCGATAAACTGGATACTTTACGATTTTTGCTGAACTCGCTGTTCGTGATGGGGGCGACAACCGTTCTTGCCGTCATGTTCGGTTCCATGGCCGCGTATGCTTTGAGCCGCTTGCAATATCGCTGGTTGTTTATTCTGTCTCTATTTATCGTATTGGTGCGATTCTATCCGAAAATCAGCACGGTGATCCCCTACTATTTATTTGTCAGGGAACTGAATTTATTGGATACCAAGCTTGCGATCGTCATCAGCCATGTCGGGATCGCGATACCGCTGACCGTGCTTATGATGACGATCTTCTATATGGAATTGCCCAAGGAAGTGGAGGAATCTTGCGCGATTGACGGCAGCAACCAAGCGACCACCTATTTCAAGGTTGTCATGCCGATGACCGTAAGCGGCATGGCGGCTTCAGCCATATTAACCGCTCAACTGTCCTGGAACGAATTCCTGATATCATCGAGCATCGCTTCCGTGAAGAGCGTCACCTTGCCGATTGCGATCGCCGGGTTCATCACCGACAAAGGGACGAATTTGGGAGCTATGGCCGCGATGAGCGTGATGATCTGCATACCGATGGTCATTCTCATCCTGTTCGCGCAAAAATATTTGATTCAAGGGCTCACGTCGGGCGCGGTGAAAGGCTGAAGAAGGGGGTCTGTGGGAATTGATTGCCGATCAGAGGGAATTGCTTCAGTTCTACAAGGAACATTTGACACGTCAGCTCCTGCCGTTCTGGCAGCAAGCGCTGGACCGGACTCATGGCGGTATCTTCACTTGCTATAACAACGAAGGTTCGGCTCTGATCAGCAGAGACAAGTACATCTGGTCTCAAGGAAGATTCGTATGGCTGTGGTCCAGAATATACGATTTGTGCAGGAAGGGCGTACTGGCGGAGGAAGGAGAACCCTACTTGCAGCATGCGGGCAAGACCGTCCGATTTCTGCAAGAACATGTCCTGCTGGAGAATGGCAATTGCGCTTATGTACTTACGGAAACGGGAGAGAAGCAGGAGACCGTTCCTGGAGAAGGATACGATGTCAGCTTTTACGCGGACTGTTTCGTGGTACTCGGTTTCGTCGAATACGTGCGGGTGACGCATGACAACGATTTGCTGGCGTGGGCGCTTGCGCTGCTGGATTCGATTCTCCGGCGGTTGGAGCAGGGCAACGCGCGCAGCGAGCCGTATCCCATTTCCGCTCAATTTGATCCTCATGCGGTTCCGATGATCATGTTGAATGTGACGCAAGAGATGGCGGACGTGCTGCGTCAAGCGGGTCATCCGCGCGCCGACGAAATGAGAAATGTCAGCTCGGGGTATGCAAGACGAATCATGCAGCGGTTTTCACAGGAGAACGGGGACTTGCTGGAGATGATTCCCAAGGAGAATGGATTGGAGGACACGCTTCTATTCCGTCATGCGGCTCCCGGCCATATGCTCGAAAGCATGTGGTTTGTCATGACCGAAGCACTCAAAATGGGGAAATCGGCGTACATCGAACAAGCGGTGAAGGTGATCGGAAAAACGTTCGAAGTCGGGTGGGATGCGCAGCATGGAGGCTTATTGCGGTACGTCGACCGAAGTGGGGGGGCGCCGCAAGGCAGGAGGATTGAGGATCGGTATGAACAACTGATCCTCGATACATGGGATACGAAAATATGGTGGCCTCACTCGGAGGCGCTGTATAGCACTCTTCTCGCCTACAGCTTGAGCGGCAATGAGAAAATGCTCGATTTGTACCGAATGACGCACGATTACGTATTCCGCGTCTTTCCGCACCATGAAGGCCGCGAATGGATACAGATTCGCGATCGCGCCGGTCAGCCTCTCGAGAAACTGGTTGCGCTTCCGGTCAAGGATCCGTTTCATATCTGCAGGAACGTGCTTCTGATCATCGAGCTGCTGAATCGTTCCTCAGGACTCGGGGAGGGGAGCGAATGACACAAGCCGATCACCCAGCCGGACAAGCCGGGCCGGTTGCCGGATTACGAATTCCAAGGTTAATCGGCCTTCAAAGCGAGGACGATCCGAATGAACGATGGCAGCGCACAAGGGCGGACATCTTGAGGAAGATCAGCGTGGCCATCGGACCTTTGCCGCCGCCCGTCCCGCCCGAACCGAAAATCGTTTTTACTGAGGAATTGGATGATGGGAACCTGATTCGGCAAAGCATCCGTTACCGCTCGTTCGATGACGATGAAGTGTCTGCATATTTGTTGTATCCGTCTCATGTGGCGACGGAGGCGCACGGGGCCTGTCCCGCTATGATCGCCCTGCATCAGACGGTTCCGCAAGGCAAGGAGGCGGTGGCCGGGCTGCAGGGCGATCCGGATGACCGATACGGCCTGGAATTGGCCGGCAGAGGATACGCTGTGCTCGTGCCGGATGTCTTGACGGCTGGCGATCGTATATACCCCGGTTTTCCGCCCTATTGCACCAGGCCATTCGAAGAGAAGTATCCGCATTGGTCGATGATCGGCAAAATGATTTACGACCACAGACAAGGCCTTGAGCTGTTAGCCGGACTTGAATGGGTAGATAAACGTCGCATAGGTGCCATCGGCCATTCGCTTGGTGCGTACAACGCCTATTTTCTCGCCGCTTTCGACGAACGGGTCCGGGCTGTCGTCGCCAGCTGCGGTTTCTACCCGTTTGCCGGAGACTCGTATCCACTAAGATGGGGAAGACGCGAATTTACGCACATTCCGGAACTCAACCGATGGCTTGAACGCGGCGAAGTGCCATTTGAATTCCATGAGGTTGCCGCGGCCATCGCGCCGAGAGCCTATTTCAACTGGTCGGCGCAAAGCGATGAGCATTACGGAAACTGGCAGTCGATCGGGACGGCCATGCTAGCGCTGCAAGAAGTTTATGAGGCGTTGGGCGTGCCCGATCGGTTCGTCTCAATCATCGCTCCCGGGGGGCATCGGTTCTCCCCTTTCGCCAGAGCATGCGCCTATCAATGGCTAGACTGCCAGCTGAAAGGAGTTGATTCCTTCAGCGACAGCAGGGGGCTTAAACGATTGAAACAGACCAAAAACGGAGGTTGAAGCGAAATGAACGCAAGAAAGTGGCTCGGGACAATCATGGTGTTCGTTTTGGTTTTGATGGTCGCTTGTTCGAAAGGGAATGAATCCGGCAACGGAAACGTACCGGAAGGTACCGGAACGGCCAATAACAAGAAAGACGCCCGGATCACGGTAACGTACATGGCTTCCGGCACGTATGACAAAGCAGCCGAAGAAGTCGCCGAAGGATTGAAAGCGCAAGGCATCCAGGCAACCGTAGCCGCATTTCCGTGGGCGACCTTGAGAGAGAAGAATACGACGGACTTGATTTCCAAAACAGGGAATTACGATGTCATGTCGGGCGGATATTATCTCGCCGACGTCTACGATCATTTTGCATCATTGGATGAGTTTATCGGCAAGGACCAGTACGGCAAAACGTTGATCGACGGACTCATGGACAAGAGCGAGCACTTCCAGGGCAAACAAATCGGCATCCCTTACGGCGCGGACGCATACGGGATTATGTACAGAACCGATTTGTTCGAAGAAGCGGGCCTGTCCTTGCCGCAGACATGGGATCAATTCCAAGCCGCCGTTCAAACGCTGCAGGAGAAATACGGCCAGGATGGAACGAGTCCGTATGTATTTGCAGCAGGTGCAACGGAACAGCTTGCCAACCTGTTTTTCACCCGCTACGACAGCTATTTCGTCAACAAGGACGGAAAATACGCACTGGATGCGGAGAAAGCGCTCCATGCCATCAACGAGGGGACCCGTCTGTTGAAGGCTGCTCCGGATAACGTGATGAGTCTCAGCATCGATGAAGCCAACGCACTCTTCATCGAAGGAAAGGCGGCGATCTACGAAGGCTGGCCGAGTTTTGTCCGAGTGGCTGCAGATGATCCCGCCAAATCGAAGATTACCGGCAAATGGGCCGTTCTCCCCTACCCGGACCAAGGGTTGATTCCGTTAAGCTTATGGCAGATGTTTATGCCGAAAGAGACGAAGCAGCCGGAGGCGGCATGGGAGTGGATGAAAGCTTTTGCGAGCGAGAAGAACGACAAGGCTTTCTTTGAAAAGTACGGGATCAGCCCGATTTATACGTCAACTTACGAGGATCAGGACATCGTCAGTCGGTACGGGCATTATTTTAACGGGGTGAAAGAAAATTTGAAGCGTGCCAGAACGTCGCCGTTGATCGGGGAAGCCGAGGACTTTCTGGCAGCTACGTTGGGCGATATTTTCAGCGGCAAGCTGACGCCGGAGAAAGGAATCCAAACGATCAACGATAAATGGCTCACGATTGCGGTTCCGGAGACTTTGATGGAATCCGGCAAGCGGAGCGGGCTGGTGCAGGAATAAGGGGACGGAAGCCAGGAGGCCGGAAGGGTAAGCGTCCTGGCTTCTCCATCCAGATTTATTTCAAAATTCAGATTAATCAATCGATGGGAAGACGTCGGTCAGTTGATTAACAAGCAAAGAAGGAACGGTTATGACTACAACTATGCTGCTTGGAAGCGCCAAACGAAACATAACGCCGTTGCATACGGTTCCGCTGGCCGGTTATGCCCATCGTTCTGGGTATTTTGAGAGAGTTGCCCATCCGTTGTATTTGAGAATCATGGTTTTGCGAACGGTAGCGTCGCCGACAGACGTATCGGATGCCATTCTCGTCTCGGCCGATTTGATATGGTGGGGAGCGAAGATGACGGCCCGCTGTCTTTCCGCCATCGAGGCGCGCTTCGGCGTTCCGGCTTCTTCCGTTATTTTGAGCGCCACGCATACCCATTCGGGTCCCCAAACCAGCGAAGGATTTGTCTCTTCGTTGGGAGAACCGGATCAGCGGTACTTGGCAGATTTGGAGCAGTCGTTATTGCTGGGGATTGAACAAGCGTACCTGGATCTGGAGACCGTGACGCTGAAGCGGGGGATCGGCCATTGCAGCATGGGCGTTCACCGGAGGAAGATCGTTGACGGCAAAGTGGAGATGCTGCCGAATGAGGTGATTCCCGTCGACGATCGCATTCATGTCGTGCAATTTTCCACCACGGCGGGCGATACGAAAGCGGTGCTCAGCCATTATGCCTGTCATCCGACGACGACGGACAGAAACGAGGTTTCTTCCGAATTCCCCGGCGTGGCGATGGAGATGCTGGAGCAACGGCTAGGGGCAGGGGTTACGTCGTTTTATTTGCAAGGATGCTGCGGGGATGTCCGGCCCATGCTAGTCAGGGATGGGGAGTTTTACCGCGGTGACGATACCGATGTTGTCAGGCTGGGAGAGCAGTTGGCGATAGCCATCGAACGGGTATTGGATCACGGAATGAGGAAGATCGTACCTTGTTCCCTATTCAGCCGGTCATTGACGGTTGAGCTCCCCTTGCAGCAGATGCCGTCGATTTCACAATTGCGGGAGAGTCTTCAGGAAGAAGGCGTGAAAGCGGAATGGGCGCGACTGCTGCTGGATGTGCCGTCGAGAATGCGTCCGACGGTTGCGCTCCGCATGAATCGGATTCAATTGGCCGAAGGCTTGGCGCTGCTCGCGATGAACGGCGAAATCGTGTCCACCTACGGATTTTACGTTCGCGAACATTGGGGCGACGATATGCTTCCGATCGCTTACTGCAACGGGATGATCGGTTATATTCCGTCTTCTGCCCAAATTGCGGAGGGCGGATATGAGGCGGATGAATCGCATTACTATTTCGGTGTGCCGTCCGTATACGATTGTTCGGTAGAGGAACGAATCAAACAAGCAATCAAAGCGCTTGCGGGGCGCGAACAAGGGAGCTGACTGCCATGTCGAGGATGAACCAATATCGGAAGATCGTATCGGAATATTTGGAACGAATTCAGAACGAGGAAGAAAAAGCGGTGAAGCGGTCGGCGCGGATGCTGGCAGACCACATCAAGCAGGATAAAATCGTTTATGCCTACGGACCAGGCGGCCATTCCAATCTGGGTTCGCAAGAAATCTTTTTCAGGGCGGGCGGACTGATGCATGTCAGCGCCATTTTGGACGAAGGCACGCTTCTCAGCGGAGGGGCGCTGCGCTCTATGGCGATGGAAAGAATGGCTGGCTATGGCAACATCGTCTTGGACGATTACGGTTTAAAAGAAGGGGATCTTCTCCTCATCATTAACGCGTACGGCATCAATTCGGCCACGATCGATGCGGCGTTGGAGGCGAAGAAAAAGGGAGTGCGGACGATTGGCGTCACTTCCGTTCAGCACGCATTACAGACGCCTCCGGATCACCCGGCCCGCCATCCGTCCGGTCAAAACCTGCACGATCTTGTGGATGTCGTGCTGGATTGCAAGGTGCCGGTAGGCGACGCCGTTTTGCGAATCGACGGGCTGGAGCAGAACGTGGCAGCCATCTCGACGTTCGCCAACGCGTTTCTGTTGAATTCACTCGTCGTCGAAACCGTTGGGCTGCTCATGGAGGAAGGAATTACGCCTCCGATTTGGATGAGCGGGAATGAGGCCGGCGGCGATGAAGCGAATGCCAGGTTCGTGGACCGATTCAAAAACCGGATCAAGAAATTGTAAATGCCCCGTTAGGCGCAGCAGCGCCCCCTTCAAAGTCCAGATAGGCAGCGTTCCCTCCTCCCGGCCCACGCAGCATTTCGCTTCAAGGTGCGCCGGCAGCGCATGGCCCGCTGCCTACCCTGCCACCCGCTTCCTCTCCCTCACATTTTCGCTTAACTCCGACCCTTCACTTCACCGAGACATACGCGTCGCAGCGACGAATAGGACCGTAGACTCGAATCCGCCCCCGGCGACTACGTTGCGCGTCCCTGCCTGCCTACCTGCATTAGAAAATTTTAACTTGTACAAAATCTGATGCATGTCAACGGTTTTGGGGTAAAGGCGCGCAAGAATTTGTTGTGAAAGAGTCGACAAAGAGAGGATTTTACAGCATGATGTCGAAGTAACTAAAGTCGGAATCCTAACAGGAAGTGATATTGTGATCGAAATGCACGACATCTGGAAGACTTACCCTGACGGAACGACGGCGCTTCAAGGCATCAATGTCGTCATTGATCGCAACGAATTCGTCTATGTCGTCGGCACGTCCGGTGCGGGGAAGTCGACTTTCATGAAGCTGATTTACCGGGAAGAAGTACCTACCAAAGGGCAAATATCCGTCAACGGTTTCAATATCGGCAAGCTCAAGCAGCGCAAGATCCCTTACGTAAGACGCAACATCGGCGTCATTTTCCAGGACTATCGGCTCCTGCCGAAGCTATCCGCCTACGAGAATATTGCTTTCGCGATGGAAGTGATCGAGGCGCCCAGGCGCACGATCAAGCGGCGCACGATGGAAGTGCTCGACCTGGTCGGTCTCAAGCACAAGGCGGGCAGCCTGCCGGCCCAGCTGTCCGGGGGCGAGCAGCAGCGCGTGGCGATCGCGCGGGCGATCGTCAACAGTCCGGCTGTCATCGTGGCGGACGAGCCCACCGGCAATCTCGATCCCGAGACGTCCTGGGGGATCATGAAGCTGCTCGAGGAGATCAATTTCCGCGGTACGACGATCGTCATGGCCACCCACAACAAGGAAATCGTAAACACGATGCGCAAGCGCGTACTCGCCATCGAGCGAGGAAGCATCGTGCGTGACCAGCAGAGAGGGGAATACGGCTATGAAATTTAGCACCCTCTTCAGGCACCTGCGAGAGGGCGGCAGGAACGTAGCGCGCAACGGCTGGATGAGCTTCGCCTCGATCAGTTCGATTACCGTTTCCCTGTTCATACTCGGCGTATTTCTTCTGCTCGCGCTTAATGTCAACAAGATCGCGGACCAGCTCGACAGCCAAGTGCAGATCCGCGTCTACATGAAGATCGGCCTAGAACGGCCGAAGATCGAAGAAGTGAGTCGCAGCATCCGCAGAATTCCCGAGCTCAAGTCCGTTACCTTCATCTCGAAAGCCGACGGTCTCGAGCGCATGCGCAACAGCATGACCGAGGATGGCCGCAAGGCGCTCGAAGGATACACCGAAGAGACGAACCCGCTGCCGGACGTATTCGAGATCGAAGTGTACGACCCGCAAGGAATCGCGTTTGCCGCGAAGAAGATCCAAGCGCTTAACGAGACGGACCCGACCAAGCCGATCGACGCGGTCAAGTACGGCGCCGGTACGGTCGAGAAGCTATTCAAGATTACGAATGCCGTCCGCAATATCGGCTTCCTGATCGTCGCCGGATTGACCATTATGGCGATGTTTCTCATCTCTACGACGATCAAGCTGACCATCGTGGCCAGACGCCGGGAGATCGCGATCATGAAAATGGTCGGCGCCACCAACAGCTTCATCCGCTGGCCGTTCTTCGTGGAAGGCGTGCTGATCGGCCTGATCGGATCGGTCGTTACATCGGTGATATTACTATTCGGCTATTCGGAACTCATCCAAACGGCGGAAGACGGCATCTACTTCCTCGAGCTGGTGAGCCTGCAAGATATCGGATTCCTCGTGTCCGGCTCCATCATCATCATCGGGACGCTGTTGGGCGTGTGGGGAAGCACCATCTCTGTTCGCAAATATTTGAAAGTATAGATTATCTGTCATGCCAGTCAGAAGGAGGAAGAACGAGTTGAGGAAATTCGCTTTGGCGCTGGCGGTCATCATGGCGGCAGCGATGCTCATGCAGCCGGTGCAGGGACAAGCCGCCTCCCAATTGGACAAGGTGAACCAGCAGATCAAGGAACTGCAGAATGAGCTCAATCGCAAAAACAATGAACAGAAGAACGCCGAAAAGAAAGCCCAAACTCTCTCTGTTCAGAAGGAAGCTACGAAGGAAGAGATCACCAAGCTGCTGAAGGAGATCGATCAGACCGGCATGAAGCTGGCCGAAGCCGAGAATCAGGTGGCAGAGACAGAGGTGCAGCTTGCGAAGACGCAGCAGGAGCGCGACGAAGCGATTCATCAAGAAGCGCAGACGAGCACCTCGCTCGACAGCCGCATCCGCCTTATGTATATGGAAGGCAAGGTGCCCTATCTGGATGTCGTGCTGAACTCGGCCAATTTTAACGATTTTCTGAGCAGCTTCGACGATATGCAATACATCACGAGCCAGACGCGCAGCCTGCTCGACGCCAAGAAGGAAGCGCGCGAACTGGTCGAATTGAAGGAAGCCGAAGTGACCCGCGAGCTGCTGGAAGTTCAGTTGTTGAAAAATACGATTGCCGAACAGAAGGCTTCGCTGGAGAGCAAGGAGCAGGAAAAAGAAGCGATGGTCGCCAAGCTGAACAAGGAAATCGAAGAGATGGAGGAAATCAGCGAAGAGGCCGAGAAGGAACTGATGGCGCTCGCCTCCAAGATCTCCAAGGCCGAAGCAGAGGCCAAACGCCTCAAGAACTATTACAAAGGCGGCAAGCTGGGTTTACCGCTCGATGTCTCGTACCGACTCAACTCAGAGTTCGGAACGCGCATTCATCCGATTACGAATAAGAAGCATACGCATTCCGGCATCGATATGGGCGTGCCGCAAGGGACGCCGATCTATGCCGCGGAGTCGGGCGTCGTCATCATCGCGCAATGGTGGAGCAGCTACGGCAATTGCGTCATCATCGATCACGGCGGCGGGTTGTGGACCGTATACGGGCATATCAAGAACGGCGGCATTCTCGTCAAGAAGGGCCAGGAAGTCAAGCGCGGCGACAAGATTGCGCTCGTCGGCTCCACTGGCCAATCGACCGGACCGCACTTGCACTTCGAAGTCCGCAAGGACGAGAAGCCCGTCGATCCGGTACCGTACCTCAAATAAAATGATGCTCGGACCGGACGGTCGCCGTCTGGCTCCAACGCCACAATGCGAATATGCGTGGTAGGGGAGCCGCAGGCGGCCGTCTTCTACTGTGCGGCAATCGCGAATAACATGTAAGATGCAGCCCGGCGGTCGTGAACCGGGTTTTTGCCGAAATGATCGTACTGAAGGAAGTGGACGGTCGTGTGGTTGCGAGGTCGAACCGTACTGGCGCTTGCGGTGCTCACGGCCATTGCCGGCGGAGCGGCGACATGGGGCGTCATTCAAGCAGGAGGCTTGACGGCGATCCCCGAGAAGAAATCTGTAAAATTTCTGACCGGAGCGGATGCGTCCGAAGGATTGCGGCAGGATGAGCTGGACAAGTTGAACAAGGCGCTGGCCTTGATCGGAGATAAATACATGCTGCCGGCCAACCGGCAAGCATTGATTGACGGTGCGCTGCAAGGGATGATCGAATCGCTGGGCGATCCTTATTCGGTCTATTTGTCCAAAGAAGAGGCGGAGCAGTACACCGACACGACACAGGGGATGTTCACCGGGATCGGGGCGGACCTGAAGAAGGAGAACGGCCTGATCATCGTCGAAGCGCCGCTGAGGGGATCGCCGGCGGAGCGCTCCGGCTTGCAGCCGCGCGACGTGCTGCTCTCGGTGAACGGCGAAAGCTTGCACGGACTTACGCTGAACGAAGCGGCGGAGAAGATCCGCGGGCCGAAGGGAACCAAGGCAAAGCTGAAAGTTCTGCGTGCAGGCGTGAAAGATCCGATCGAGCTGGAGCTTGTCCGGGACCGGATCCCGCTGGAGACGGTGAAGGGAGAACTCGGTCCGGACGGCGTCGGCGTGCTGTCGATCAGCCAATTCTCGCAAAACACGCCGCAGCAGGTAGCCGCCGAACTGAAGGCGCTGGAAAGCGGAGGGCTGAAGGCGCTCATCATCGATGTACGCAATAACCCGGGGGGAAGAACGGATGCCGTGCAGAAGACGGCGGATCAATTCATCCCGGAAGGCAAAGTCATCGTCCAGTACGAATATGGCGACAGACGGCCCGTGCAGGAAGTGGCGAAGGGAGAGTCGGGCGATAAGGACGGCAAGCCCTACCCGATTCTCGTGTTGATCAACCAAGCCAGCGCAAGCTCTGCAGAGATTCTGGCGGGCGCCTTGCAGCAATCGGCAGGGGCAATCCTTGTCGGCGAGGGCAGCTTCGGCAAGGGCACGGTCCAGATCAGCTTTCCGGATGAGCTCGGCGACGGCAGCCTGGTCAAGCTGACCGTGTACAAGTGGCTGTTGCCGGACGGTACCTGGGTTCAGCATGAAGGGTTGAAGCCGGACGTGCCGGTTGCCCAGCATGCGTACTGGCTGGCGTACAAGCTGCCGCGCGATCGTATCCTGAAGCGGGACGATACAGGCGAAGACGTGAAGAACCTGCAAAATATTCTCGCGGGGGTCGGATTTTCGGCAGACCGCGCGGACGGGTATTTCGACGATTCGACGGAGCAGGCGCTGCGGGCCTACCAGGAGCAGGAGAAGCTTCCCGTGACGGGACAAGTGGATGTGGCAACGGCGGATCGGCTTGAGGAATCCTTATACGTGCAGCTTCAAAATCCGGCGAATGACGAGCAGTTGCAGACGGCGATCGACAAGGCGAGGGCGATGATCGGGCTTGCAACAGGATATGGCAACTGGGAAGTTGGCGCATTCGGAAGGAATCGGACCGCTTCCGTCGAATACGTAGGAGGCCCGGCATGAACGGCTGACCCGGCTTTTCGGAGCGGGCGTTCGCAAGGGAGTGGCGATCGGCGGGTCACTTCCCGAAGGGTTAGGCAAATATAAGACAATGTAAGTTTCACTCTTATATTTGGCTTATATTTCTCGAATAAACGGAACCGTCTTTTGCGAAGACGGACATTCCGTTTTTTCTTGAAAGGGGGCGATCCGGATGGATCCTCTATGGGAAGGATTACACGCGGCGGGCCAAGCCGGTCTCGGTCTGCTGACGTTGCCCTATTTATACGTGGCGATCGTGTTAGCTTGGTGGCATGCGACCCGTGAAACGGCATTACAGCGGAAAATGTTCCATGTGCGTCTGTACGGCGCTTTATCCGTAACGCTGAAACGAGTAGGGGCAGGGGTGCTGGTCGGCGTCGCGCTATCGGCTGCCAGTCTGGCGACGGGTGCGGCATTGACGCTGGAGACGCTTGTATGCGTCTGGGCGGCCATGCTTATATTGGCATTGTTCCGATTGCGATATATATGTCTGGCCTATGCGGCGGGAGCGCTAGGGGTGCTGCAAGCTGCATTGTCCGTTATGGAGGATGGCGTCGGGCCCGAGTGGATCGATCAAATCGTGCGGGCGATCGACCAGATCGATGTCCCCGGGTTGTTGCTCCTTGCCGGCTTGCTCCACCTTGCGGAAGGGTTGCTCGTTCGCTTGCAAGGCGCCAAGACGGCCGTGCCGCTGTTCCTGGAAGGCAAGCGCGGCAAGCCGGTCGGCGCTTATTCCATGTCGGGCGTATGGCCGATCCCGCTCGTGTGGCTCGTCCCTGCGGCGGGAACGAGCGGTTTCACGCTGCCGTGGACGCCGTGGTTCGGCGGCGGAGGCGGAGATGCGCTGCTGTGGTCGTTGACGGCATTTCCGGTGTTGATCGGCTTCAGCGAGCGCACGACGACATACTGGCCGGAGCAGAAAGCGCGGGTATCCGGTTATCTGTTGATGGTCTATGGAGCGGTAATCGCGCTGCTCGCCGCCGGCTCCGTCTATTGGGCGCCGCTGGCTGTCGTGGCTTCGGTCTTGGCTTTCGTGCTGCACGAAGGCTTGTTGTGGATCAGCCGCTTCCGCGAGGCGGGCCGCCAGCCGCTGTATGCGCAAGACGGCAGCGGCGTGCGAATTCTTGCCGTGCTGCCGGGCTCGCCCGCCGCAGAGATGGGGCTGATGGCAGGTGAGACAATTCTTAAGGTCAACGGCAGGGCGACGCGTACGAAGGAAGAATTATACGCCGCGCTGCAGCGGCAATCGGCCTTCAGCAAGATGGAAGCCGCCAACCGCGAAGGCCACGTGAAGTTTCTGCAACGCGCCCGCTATGCCGGCGAACATTATCAGCTCGGCCTCATCCTGGCGCCGGATGACGCGGCGGAATTCGTCGCCGCGCCGCGCGCGGCCTCGCTGTGGCAGAACCTGCGGGACGCGGGCGCCCGCAGGCGCGAAGGCGCTGCCGCGGCGCTGGCGTTCGCGGCAGCGGAATCCGGCGCCGCAGAAGGCGAGCAGGCGGCTGCCGACGCCGTCGCTGACGGCACGACCGCGGAGACTGCCGACGGAAGCAGCGCAACCGTGTCCGAGGAGGCAGCGGGCAGCGCGCAAGCATCGCATGCGGACAGCGGCGCCGGACCCGACCCGCGAGTAGCCGGGGGCAAGGCTGCCGGGACATCCTTATCGGCACCGACGTCAGCGCCGGAAGACCCCGGCCTGCCGCCCCGCCGTGCCAGAAGATGACGGAAAAGCTCCATCCGACGTCAGAAAGCGTCAGCTGAGCCAGAGCAATCGCTTACGGATTTGTGAAAAGCACCCGATGGCGGGCGAGCGAGGAAACAGCGGAAGAAAAGCTCGCTAATGTCGGCGGATGGCGAGTGAACATTCCTTTCGTATACAATTACACTGGGGTGTGAGCGATTTGTAGTTTCACTGCCGGCGATAATGAGGTATAATGGAGTCATATCCCCTAGGGTTCCACGGCGCTGTCAAATGATGCCGGTTCGGTCCGAGAGGGGAACTGCCTGTTCCAGCTGCACGTCAGCTACAGGCGGACACGGAGGGATAAAAACCCGGGAGAGCGCATGGATTTCAGCCGCAGTGACACCTTGTCACCGAGCGGTTGCCGTCCAAGCGAGCTCCCGGGTTTTTCTGTTGCGGCACTGCCGCAACGAAATTAGACAAGGAGTGACCGAGCAATGAATCGATACTGGATCATGCTGTTGTTGGCCGGTCTATGCGAAGTAGGGTGGGTATCGGGGTTGAAGCATGCGAGTACCGCGATCGAATGGCTGTTGACCGCCGTGGCGATCGCGCTGAGCTTCTGGGGTTTGCTGGCCGCATCGAACAAGCTCCCGGTCGGCACCGTCTATGCGGTGTTCACGGGCATCGGGGCGGCGGGGACGGTGCTCGCGGAATCGTTGGTCTTCGGCCAGCCGTTCTCTGCGGCCAAGATCGGGCTGATCGCGCTGCTTATCGTCGGCATTGCCGGGTTGAAATGGACGGCCGAACCTCACGCTGACGAACCCGGCATGGCCGGCAATACGAACAAGGAGGTGTGAACATGGCGTGGATATGGTTAATATTGGCCGGCGTATTCGAAGTATCGGGCGTCATGGGCATCAACCGATGGAGCCGTGCCCGCACGATGGCGAACTTCCTGCTGATGGCGGCAGGCTTTCTGTTCAGCTTCATCCTGTTGTCCATGGCGATGCGCGAAATCGCCATGGGCACGGCATATGCGATATGGACCGCGATCGGCACGGTAGGCGGGGCGATCGTCGGCATGGTCCGGTATGGCGAACCGCGCAGCTTCGTCCGGATGCTGTTTATCGCCATGGTCGTCGGCGCGGCCGTAGGCTTGAAAATAGTTGGTTAACGGGATTGTCTGCGGGTAAATAGCACATAGGAGTACAGTGTCGGCAAGGCGGCGCTGGCCAGAGCGCAAGCGAGCAAAACCGCGATCACCCACGATGGACGCACAAACCAGCAAGCGGCGAACATGACCAGACCTGTGACGAACCAGACTTTGGCGCCGAACCGGTGGGTCATTTTCCAATTGTACTCGTCCATCAGCGCCCAAGGCGTGCGAATTCCCAGAAAAAAATTGCTGCGCACTTGCCCGAGCCGATTGCCCAGCACCATCCAGAGAAGACCAAGTCCGCCGAGCACGATCCGGATCGTCGGAATGTCATAGTCCAGATTCGTCAGAATCACGGTCAGAATAATGCCTTGCATGAAAATCGACAGCACCCAGCGAGTAAGATCGAAAAAGCCGGCGAACGACTCGTAATTTGCCTTGCGGGGGTCTGCGTAGCGCAGCACCTTGAGCAGGATCGGCAAGCCGATGGTCAAGCCGGCGTTCGTAAGCCAGAACCCCCATTTGGGCATCGTGCCGTCCTGGTTGCCGTTAATGTCGAAGTGGGAGCCGACGACTGCGGGCAACTGCCGGTCGAACACCGCAAATACGATCAGCAGCACCGTCGCATTGAACCCAAGCAGCAGCCAATCGGTTCGGTTCCACCTTTTTGAGGATTCTCTGGTTGCGTTTGTCATCGTTCATTCTCCTTTGGTTCCGATCATGCCCAGAAACCAGCCCATGGCTTCTTGGATGACGGTCAGATTAAGGGAGTAGAGCATGTTCTGGCCCTGTCTTTCGTCCTGTACGATCCTGGCTTGCTTTAAAATGTTCAGATGGTGCGAGATGCTAGGCTTGGAGATGGAGAAGTGGTCTGAGATTTCACCGGCGGTCATATCGCGCTCTTTGAGCAATTGAATGATCTGCCTGCGGGTCGGATCCGACAGCGCCTTGAACGTATCGTTCATCTGTTCGACCTCGTCTCTTGTCACATGATTCGATAATTAGATAATATTCTAAATATCTAATAAAATCAAGCACGAAAATCACCTGGCACGCGTCCGCTACATATGCTGTAGGCAGAACCCTAGAGGGAAGTGAACGCTATGCCGTTGATTCCGAATTTTCCTCCAGAGCTGCTGGATGAGCATCGCAATTGGCATCGGGCCCATCATATGCAAATGTTGAATCCTCAGCCGGGATATGGCCTCGAATTTCTGGAATTTCATCGCGACTTTATCGGACGGGTGAGAAATTGGTATGCACGCAGCGGGCTGGACCCGAGACTGATCGAGCCTTGGCCGTCCGTTCCCGAGCCGGTACGTCAGTCCTATTGTTATAATCGGGCGGCGGAAGACCGGGTGGCGCGTCATCCGGAGACGTTCCGCAGCGCTGACGAGCTGGGCAGATTTCTCGAGACCTCGGGTCTTCACGGCTGTATCCATGAGCAATCGGCCTTGCTGTTCGGAGAGCCGGAATTGAACGATTTCGATTTCGCGTCGCGTTACACGACGTTCTATCGCCTGCATGGCTTGATCGATCAGTGGTATCGGAATTGGGAAGGGATCGGCGGATTCCGCAACGGGATTACGCACTGGTGCGGCCGGTTCGAATCGGCGGCGGAAGAAGTGCTGTATTACCGGCCGCAGGACGCAACCTGGTGGCTCGGCATTCCGCAGCGCGGCAGACCGTCCGATGCCCGCGGCATCCGGCTGGAATGGTCCATGGCTGGCAATAGCCAAATGTTCGGGCCGATGGATGACGGACGTCCGCTGCAAGTGCGGGATATCGACGGAGATGGCTGCGGCGAAATCCTGTTCTTCGACAACTCTATTCGAAGGTGGAGGAAAGGCAAATTGACTGCGGGACGGATCCGGTGGGAAGTTGTGCAATTCACCGCCAGCAATGCTGAATTCTAATGTTTATGCGCCCCCGCAGGGATCGCTTCCGAAAAAAGGAATTCGGGATCGAATCGTCGAATTGATTATCGAATCGGCAAATTTCAGCGATCCCGAAGTAGCAGCCTAATCGAACGCGAGGGATGACGATGAGCGGATCCGGGGCTTGGCCTCTGCTATTCCATATTTTGGCTCTATCCATCAGCATACTGGCCTCTTATACGATGTTCAATTTCATCAGCAATCTGAAACGCAGAGACAGTACATTCCGTCAATTTTGGCTGGCAGGCGGTGCGATCGTATTCGGCGTCGGGCTGTGGGCCAAGCATTTTGTTGCGGCGCTCGCCTATGGCTTGCCGCTGTTCGTTTCCTGGCATATGCTCGTCAGCTTATTTTTTATCATATTTTTTTCGCTGACCGGGTTCGTCATGCTGACCTTTCAGCAAGTATTCCGTTACCCGCTTGCGCTTGGCAGCGGGGTGCTGGCGTTCGGCATCGGATTCATGACGTATTTCAGCGAACTCGGACAGCCTTTCCGCCAACTCACCCTTCACGCTGCGCCGTTCACTTTGTCCATCGCGATTTTATTCGTTGGCACTTACTGTTCTTTTTTGCTGTCCGACTACTCAGGCAAGACGAGATTATGGCTGGCCAGCATCACGCTTGGCTTATCCGCAATGGCGGTGCAGGCGCTCAGCGTGCAGGCGGTGCAGGTCGAATTTACGACCGTTCAGTCACTGGACAAGCTGCAGCGGGACGTCAACCTGCTGGGCACGATCATCGGCTTGTCGGCACTGCTCATTCTCCTGTCGACGCTGGCGGCCTGGTACATCGATAAACGCTTCAATCAGATGGACGAGCGGTATCGGTTGTTGGTCGAAAACTCGCTGGACATGATCGCGATCCTGAAGGGGGATAAATGGGGGTTCGTCAATTCGGCGGGTTTGAGGATGTTCGAGGCGGCCGAGCCGAAGGAGATGCTGGGCAAATCGATCTATGCCTTCCTGCCTCAACAGGAACATCAAGCGGTGAAGGAGCGTCTGAAAAATCTCGTGTTCGTCGGCAGCGGCCGCCCAATAGAACAGGATTGGTTTACGCTGAACGGTAAAGTGCTGAATACGGAAATTGTGGAGACGATGACGACGCTCGACAACGAGCTGGCCGTGCAGGTCATTATCCGCGATATTTCGGAGCGCAAGAAGAACGAGGAACTGTTGATCAATTCCGAGAAGCTGTATGTCGCGGGCCAGCTCGCCGCCGGGATTGCGCACGAGATCCGCAACCCGCTCACCTCGCTGAAAGGTTTTCTGCAGCTGATCGTTTCGGGGCGTTCCAACAACTCTACGTATTACGACATCATGAATTCGGAACTTGACCGGATCGAGGATATCGTCAGCGAGTTGTTGATGTTGTCCAAGCCCCAGGTGTATCAGCTGTCGTACCATGATGTGAGGAACATGATGCGCGATACGATTACGCTGCTCGAGACGCAGGCGATCCTGCATAATATCTCGATCGAAGCGGATTACGGAAATGAGCCGCTGTGGGTGTATGGCGTCGAGAACCAGGTCAAGCAGGTGTTCATCAATGTGATCAAGAACGCGATCGAGGCGATGATCGACGGCGGCGGGATCCGGGTTAAGCTGTACCGGAACGGCGATGACGTCTACGCGCAAATCCATGACGAAGGACCCGGCATCGGCGAGGACCAGTTGGCCAAGATCGGGCAGCCGTTCTACACGACCAAGGAGAAGGGGACAGGCCTCGGGCTGATGGTCAGCTACAAGATCGTGGATAATCACCGCGGGCGGATCAGCGCGAACAGCGAGATCGGCAGAGGCACGGTGTTCGAGATCGTGCTGCCGTTCCGGTATCCCGAGCAAGAAGTCAAAATAAGCAGTTGACCGGACAGGATCTCGGTGTCCAGAGGCGTGCTGCCGACGGGCTCTCCGTCTCCGTAGGCGGAAAACGGGAAAGGGGACCGGATGGCCACGTTCGTGCCGGCGAGCATCGTGACGAACCGGGAGCGGACATGCTTGCCGAAGAAGACGGTCGGAAATAGAAGCAGCAATTGCAAGGCGGAGCAGCCGTTCACGACGCAGACTTGCAGCCGGCCGTCCGACGGGGAGGCCGTTGGACAGATGCGCAAGCCGCCGCCGTATGCAGGCGTATTGGCGATGGCCGTTAGCCAGCATCGGCGGAATTCGCGGGCGGCGCCGTCGACGGTGACGGTCACGGTCTGCGGCTTGAAGCGCGCGAGCGTGCGGAAGAGCCCGATGATGTAGGCGGCGGTGCCGATGCCCAGGCGGTTGCACCATCGCTTATAGCGCGAGCCGTTCACGTCGGCGGCGACCGCGCCGTCGAGCCCGGATGCGATGCAGGTAAGAGTCAGGCGAGGCTGTGCCGGGAGACGCGCGGGTTGACGGGTAAGACCGCTGGTGCTGGCGCGAATGTTCTGTTCCGGACGCAGAGCGGGTTCAGCAGGCTGGGCGGCACTGCGCAGCAGATCAACGCGCTGCGTCTGGCCGTTCAGCGCGATCTCAAGCGCGGCTATCGGATGGCGGGGCAGTCCGAAGGCGCGCGCCGTATCGTTGCCCGAGCCGCATGGGATAAGCCCGAGTGGCAGTTGGCAGCGCACGGCTAGCGGCAGCAACGCATGGAGGGTACCGTCGCCGCCGACGGCGATCAAGGCGGTGATGCCGCCTTGCGTTGTCATCGCCTCCGCTTCCCGGATCGCGTCGACCTCGTTCTTCGCGGCAATTTTGACGTAATCGGATCGGCATCCAATTTCGTGCATGCGTCGTTCTACAGCCGACCAAGCTTGCTTGCCTCGGCCATTGCCGGATTGTTCGTTCACGATGAACAGAATCACGAATGTGTGTGCCTCCCAGCGCCGGTAGGATTCGCGTCCTGTCATCGCCGCGGCTTTGGCTGCAAGCGATTGGATCGCTGCGAGGCCAAGTGCGCAGCCACGATGTCGTCGGCTTCTTGACCTCCATTATACGGAGCAATCGCCGATTCGGGAAGATGGGGCTGTGAGCCAATACGCGACAGACAGGAGACAAGCGAGTTGACGTTAGCGGGCAGTTCGGAATTGGGCGGGACAGACAAGAGGTAATTGGGTTGACGGCATTCGGAAGTGCGGAACAGGCGAGCGACGTGGTTCCGGGGCAATCATTTACGCAAATTGCTCCGGCAAAACGCTCGCATCTGCATGGACGTAGGTACTCAAAGCGCCTAACTTCAGCGAAATGCTCTCATCTGCACGAAATTAGGCACCCAAAGTACCTAACTTCAGCAAAACGCTCGCACCTGCACGGACTTAGGCGCCCAAAGTACCTAACTTCAGCAAAACACTCGCATCTGCACGGACTTAGGCACCCAAAGTACCTAGCTTCAGCAAAACGCTCGCACCTGCACGGACTTAGGCGCCCAAAGTACCTAGCTTCAGCAAAACGCTCGCACCTGCACGGACTTAGGCACCCAAAGTGCCCAAC
>JAEWAQ010000084.1 GCA_023391635.1 Bacillota bacterium
TCGACTGCTCCGAAGATGATTGCGCCTTTGCGTTATTTCAGGCGAAGTGGCCGAACGGCTTTCGCTGTCCGGGCTGCGATCATCATAAGGCTTACCGCATTGACACACGCAGACTGCCCTTGTATGAATGCGCGAATTGCCGAAAACAAACGTCCCTCATCGTCGGTACCGTGTTGGAAGGCAGCCGAACGCCTCTGACTTCGTGGTTTCGCGCCATTCGGCTTCATGCTTCCCCCGAGGGCATCAACGCGCTGCAACTGTCCAAAATCATCGCCGTCACCTACAAGACCGCATGGCTGATGTGCCACAAAATCCGCCATGCCATGAGCCGCGCGGAAGCTGGCTTGTTGCTGTCAGGGCTCGTGAAGGTTACCAACGCGATCTATTGCTATCAAGCATCCACGAAGCATCATTTCTCTTGGCACGACCGCGAGCAGTCGGTGCTGGTCGGCGTTTCCGAGATTCACCCCGGGTGGTACAAGCGAATCAAGATCAAGCTGCAAAACAAACACGCTTTTCGTCGCAAGCACGATCTGCCGGAAGCGCCTCAGTTTATTGAGCAAAATGTGGCTCCGAGGGCGAGAAGCAGCGTTGTCATCATGAGCATCCAGAAGAGAAACGGCGACTATCGCGTGACTCGAATCGCAAATGAGGCACAGCGACGGTTGGGTGAATTGTATAGAGGGATCGGGCCCAAGCATTTGCAGGCGTATTTGGACCAATACTGCTACGAACGGAACTGGCGAGGGCCGTCGCTGCTCAGCAACCTGCTTAGTCATTGCGCGCGGACGAAGACGATCATCTACCGGCAGCTGATAGCTCGCCCATCGCCTGTTGTTGCAATGCCTACTGCGCCGATCGCAGCTTAGGCCCGGGAAGTCGGCAGCGTAGAGATACTGTCTGCCGTAGGCTACCTGCACGGAGATGGCGATTCCCGCGGGTGAAGTTAGGCGATTGATTTTGCGCGCTGATGGTAGGTGTAAGGTGCGATCCGCATCCTTGTCCTCGTCCACGTCTCTCCTGAGCGAAGGGGATACCGGCAAATGGCGAAAAAAAGGAAACAAGCTCTTGCAAAAAGAAACGAAAAAAAGAATCGCAGCCCTGCACCGGCTGCAACTCTATTACGAAAGAGAAATTTGATATTCGGACCAACGTCGGTCCACAAGCTGAACGATATCTTCGCGCGGGAACAGCTCGTCCGGGTAGCCCGGCTTCATGCGAGCATCGATCACGATCGGGAGCTTGTAGGCGATATGATGGCGGCCCGGATCGCTTACGGCGTAAATATCGGAGGCCGGATTGAACCGGGTGAACACCGTCCACAGGAAGGAAGTCTGCCCATCCGCGATATCGGCATCGTCCACGACGACAACAAGCGGCCAGTCAAAGTCCGCTTCGTCATGCAGCTTCTCTGCCAAACGATCGGCCAGCTTGGGATCTTCAGCGTAGGCGGCCCCTTGCACGACCAGGCAGCCGCGGCAATACGGCTTCACGCGGTCCACGCCCGGCAGCGTTCCGCCTTCGTATGTACCGGGTAGCTTGCGCACCGGTTCCCCTACCCCGATCAGCACAGCTTTGCTGCCATGATTCAGCCGCGGACCGGTATAATCCAGCGTATCGTGCGATGTGTTATCGAACACGATAAGATCTTGAGCCGGATCGAATCGTTCCAGCACGGTTTCCAGCAATGTCGGAAAATCACCCAAATCCAGCTGTACGTTCGTCAGCATAAGGAATTTGGTCAACGTCAATTGGCCTTCACCCAGAATGCGGAATGCCGTGCCGAGCGCCTCGCGGGAGTAGCTTTCCCTGACGACGGCAGCGGCCAGCGAATGGAAACCCGTCTCCGCATAGGTCCACAAGCTCCGCACACCGGACATGACGACCGGAAACGCCGGCGACAGCAACCGCTGCAGGAATTCCCCGAGATAGTAGTCTTCCTGGCGCGGCTTGCCGACGATCGTCGCCGGATAGATCGCGTCTTTGCGATGCCACACGTGATCGACATGGAATATCGGAAACTCGTGCGCAAGCGAATAGTAGCCGTAATGGTCCCCGAACGGCCCTTCCATGCGGCGCTCATGCGGCGGAACCCGACCGACGATCGCGAATTCCGCTTCCGCCGGCATCCGGTGCCAACCGCCGCCGAGCGGATTGTCCGCCAGCGGAAGCTTGCCGCCCATGATTAGCGACGCCAACAGCAGCTCGGGCACGTTCTCGGGCACGGGCGCGATCGCCGATGCGATCAGCGCGGGCGGGCCTCCGAGGAATACGGACACCGGCAGCGGAGCATTCTTCCGCTCGGCCTCGTGGTAGTGAAAGCCGCCACCTTTATGGATTTGCCAGTGCATGCCGGTCGTGCTGTCGTCGTACACCTGCATCCGGTACATGCCGAGATTATGCTGCTTCGGATGATCGGGATGCTCAGTATAAACAAGCGGCAGCGTGAAGAACGGTCCGCCGTCTTCCTGCCAGCTCGTGAGCACGGGCAGGCCGGCGAGCGGCCGTTCCTTCCGGACTACTTGCAGCAACGGGGCTTGCTCCGCAGATACTTTGCGCGTGCCGACCTTGATAACATCCAGCAGCATGTCTTTCTCGCGCCAAAGCGCCGGCAACGTCGGAGGCATAAGCGAATCCAGCGCCCCGACAAGCCGCCGCGTCAGCGTCTCCGGACGGGGGCCGAACGCCATGTCGACGCGGCGGCTCGTCCCGAACAGGTTCGTCACGACGGGGAATGTGCTACCCTTGACGTTCGTGAACAATAAGGCGGGTCCTTCCTGCTCGATCACTCGCCGATGAATTTCGGCGATCTCCAGCGCAGGGTCGACAGGCGCCTCGATCACGGCCAATTGACCGCTCTTCCTCAGGTCTTCAAGAAATGGACGCAGCGAAGCGTAGATCATGGGAAGATTCTGCCTCCGATCGATATCATGGTTGGCCGCGGCCGGCATTGTGCCGCGCTCGCAAGGTAAGCAAGCAAATTACGCTGAACAATGCGGAAATGATAACAGTGTGTAGCAACGCGGTAAAAATATAGACGTTCTCGTCGTCAAGCGTGACCGACAGCAAGCCTCCGCTTAACACCTGCATGACTACCAGCCACATGGCATACCGGGAAATTTTCGTCAGCTCCGAATCGGCCCCCGTCTGCTTGCGCACATAGATCACGAGCAGCACGATGATTACGAGCATCAGCAGAGCGGCAAGCCTGTGAATGAACGCAATTCCGGTCGCTCCGGTCAAGGTCGGCAATACTTCTCCGTTGCACAGCGGCCAACCGACGCACCCGCTGCCTGAACCGGTATGCCGGATATAGGCACCCAAGTAAATCACGACATAACAATAGACGAGTACGGCAAATGAAACCCGATAGACGGTCCGAGGCACCGTGCGGGCAACAGCATTGCCGATCGACAACAGACTGACGGACTGACCGCTTTTTTCCATGCGAGCCGCGTAGGTGTACAACAACCAGGTGCTAGTGAATGCAAACAACGAAATGCCGAAGTGCAAAGCCAATACAGCTTTCGATTGCGGCCACATGACCGCAAGCGCGCCGAGCGCTGCCTGCAGCAGCGTAAAGAACAGTGCGGCGGAGGCGTACCAGATCGGTTCTTTGCGCTTGGCCGGCTTCCAGCGGATCGTGACCAAAAATGCAGCCCCTACCAGCAAACCCACCGCCCCGCTGACTGCCCGGTGCGAATATTCGACCATCGATTCCAGTGTCCAGGCCGGAATGAACTTGCCGTTGCAAAGCGGCCAATCGGTGCCGCAGCCAGCTTGGGATTCGGTATTGGTCACCATTACGCCTGCGATCAACACCAGGAACATGCCGATACAAGTCCATAAGGTTAAAATGCGATATTTTCTTGCGGTCATGCCCATCCCCGATTTCTATTATGAAAATAAGGCACATGTTGCAGCCAACCCCCATTATACCGGAGCCTTGCTGCCAATACCATGTTCAAACTGTGACGACTTTACAAAATCCCCGCCAGCCTCATTGGCTGAGCGGGGATTTTCGCGGCAATAATAGGCGAATCGAACGTCGTCCGGCACGTTTACCACAACTTCCGCCGGCGTTCTTGTCCTGTCCTACGAAGTGCAGAATTACAATGACACGCCTGGTCTGTCGTCAGCCAGCAACCCTGCTGCGTTATCGTTCGGATTCCAATTGTTCCGGGATTTGAATCCCTAGCCGAGTTACGCTTGCGTCTGCACGCCTTCCGACACCGCGATCGCGCGATCGAGAAATTGCTCGATCTCATCGCGGGTTTTGCGCAGCTTGCTTACGAAGCGGATCAATTCCTGGCCGCCGCGGAACGCGATAAAGCTGGGAATGCCCAAAATATTGAGCTCCGAGCAAAGGTCCGGCAGCTCATCCCGATCGATCTCGATGAACGAGATTTTCCCCGCGTACGCCGCCTCCACGTCGGGCATGAAAGGCTCGATGAAGTGGCAATCTTTGCACCAGCCCGCTTTGAACACCGCGATGGTCAGTTGTTCACGCCCCGTCAACTCGCGAAACGCTTGCTCTTCCGATATGCGTTGCATGGCTTATTCCTCCCGCAGTCCGTTTCCTATCAGGTAATGTACAGCTATTATACGCCGGACGCGAACTGCGGGCAAGCAACTCCTGTCGGATGCGGCCGGACCCTGATCGAGCGAATCTCCTTACAAGTCCCGTTTCACGTTCACTACGATGACGTCATCCTCGTCCTGCACATACGTATATTGCGCTTGCAGCAGCTTGAACAAATCCTCCGCCGGCACGAATGTATAGCCGTTGTGCAGCTCGACCGGCCCGCTCATCGTCGCTTTCTCCCCGTTGACCGTCATTTCCGCCGAACCGACGCGAAGTACGATCTCCTGCCAGGTGCCAGGGTCGTAGAAGCGCAGTTCCCCCGTCTTCGGCGTGAAGCTGACTCGGTCTTCGAAGCCGTTCAGAACCTGCCGAAGAGAGACGTACAGCTTCTTTGCTTCGCCTTCGCCGGCCATATAAGGAGACATCGCATCTCCATACCATCCGCCAAGTTCAAAATCCGAATCGTCGATCTGCAAATCATTTTTCAAAATGTCGTGAATGGCCGAATCATCCTCGAACAACCGTACAAACTGTACAGATGACAGCTCCTCCAATTGCTCGGGTCGAATCGCGCGAAGCGGCTTCTCTACCGGCGGAATGTCGATCTTGCCGTTCACGTTCCATATCTCGTTATGGAAGCGAATCGAGATGCTCCACACGGGAGAATCGGCCATCCGGAACGCGACCGGCTCCAGCACGAGTTCCGTATCCGACTTTCGAAGGCGCAGTTGGTCGTCGACGTACAAATCGGTCTTGAACGTAATGCCTTGATCGAACATAAGCACCCATTCCGGCTGCTGCTTCAGGTCGGCGATTTCTGCTTGCAACTGCCGCAACGCTGGGATGATCTCCTGGAAGCCTTCTTCCACGGCTTCCGCGATCTCTTCTTGTGACGGTTTCTCGGCTTCTTCGCCGCCGAGTTGCTGCATCAGCTCGGGAGGAAACGCCGCCACCCATTGCATGACTTCGCCCAGCATGGCGCGGATTCCGGCTTCATCCTGCACGAGCGCAAGAACATAGGTTTCCAGCAGATCGCCCAGCTGTTGCCCGTCAAACTCCGCATGCACCTTCGTCAGCGGCAAGTTGTCTCCATTCACGTCCGATACGACGCGCGATATGTTCAGTTGCTTAGGATTCGGAAGATGCTTGATTAGATGCGCGGCTACCGGACGAATCATCTCTTTGAAATGCTGCTGCATGCCGCTGCCCATGAGCGACTTGCCGTCCGGCAGTTCTTCTCCGGCAAGTTCGGCCATATCGATGACAAGCGGACGCTTGGCGCCGTCTACGTCCAGACGGATCTTCCAGCCGTCGGTATGCAGCGTGAAGCCAACAGGCGATTTGCCGGCCAGTCCGATTGAGCCCGCGACAAGCGAACGGCCTTCGCCATCGGCAGAAGCGTTGTCGATACGCAAGTCGATCTGGCTCAGCATCGCGGCAAACGGCGCATATTGCGGGTCCATCGTTTCCAATTGCTCTTCTTTCCAATCGATCGTGACGGATACGGTGCCGGACTGCTCCTTGGAGGAAACATCCAACTGCGACAGAAATGCTTGATTCAGATCAAAACCGCCAACCGCCTGACACCCGATTAGCACCGCTGTCAATATGGCGCATAGCCCGATGCCCCATTTTCTGAAATGCCGTTTCATTCGTCCGGTTTCCCCTTTCGCCGCTTGCGATTGACTGAATTTCCATCCAATTCCATGGCCTTCGTTACCCTATTCGTCATCCCGGTCTCTCATTCCTTCCGTCAACCCACTCACAAAATAAAAAAGGAGCGGTATGGATGACCACCTTGTGGGAAACAGCGGGCGCAATGGTACGTGGCGTATGGCGCAAAACGTCCGCTTGGCGGCGTTCTTCCCGATGGATGCCGGGACGGACCTCGTTGATCGTATCTCCGCTAGACGTACAAGCTGTCCTCGAACGATTCTCCGCCGACAACCAAGGCCGTACGCCAGTCAGTCGTCCAGACACGGATACAGATGCCGCGTCGACCGACCACAAGCAATGGATAGCACGTATTTCCCGGGAAACGTCCGTCTGGAATCAGAATAACGTCACCCGGACGCAGGCGTATTGGAACATCTACCAGGAATGCCCCGAGCTGCATTGGGCGTTGTTGGCCCATATGGTGTCGCGCAACGGCGGCTGGTCCATGACCGATCTGAAGGGCGAGTGGCTGCCATTGCTGCTGCCTGCCGAAATCAGGGAAGCGCAATTCGAGCTGTTGGAAACTTGCAATGCCCTTATTTTCCGGGATGCCTATCCGCAGCTCAAAATATATGTCGAAAGCCGCCGCGGCGGAGCGCCGCTATTCCGGTTGCTGCCGGAACTGGGCATATCATCGTTCATGCTGCCGATATGGGAGCGATTCTGGGCAAGCAGGGGGGAGTCGAATAGAAGGAGGGAGGAAGTATCGACATTGCTCACCGTCGCGCTGATCGTGAACGAACAGCATGTAATCGAGGATCCGGTTGTGCAAAATCCGCATTTTCGCGACCGGACGCTCGAGTCGGCTTCCTTCCGAATGCAGCCATTGCTTCAGACGAATCAAGTGGTGTTCCCGATGCAATCGCCGGGCGGACACGGCAATCGGCCGGCGAAGCTAGCCGGCAAAGTGCTGGAGCGCTTCGCCGACCTGGACGAACGCATCCAGTTCGGCAAATGCCTGTACGGCATGCTGTTCGGGTACCCGATCGTGCGCGAGCAGGTCGCCACATTCGCAATGAAGCATCCGCATACGGGTTCGCGGGCGGACTACTGGCCGCAGCGGTACTGCGCGGCGCCGGACAGAACCGGCGGGCAAGCGGAATGCGCCGCCGGTCCTCGCTGGCATAGCCCTGCACTCGCTGCCGCATGGCCGGACAGGCCGCTGCCGGGCAGGCCATGCCGGGACTGGTTTCCCGGCAGCGACGAACACGACGTCTACTCCTGGCTGACGTCTCCCAAGCCGCCGCTCGTCTTTGACATGACCTACGAGCATCTGCTTGGGCAGCGCAAGCTTCAGGCGGCGGCTCTGCTGGCAAGCGATCAAGCATAAACGCGGAGCAATCGTGTCAACCGCGGCTGCCGACACGCCGCTGCTGCAGACGGAATACCGGCGCCAGCAGCTTGCGGACGGGCTTCGGATAGGATGCGGCCTCGTCCTTCGTGATGACCTTGAACAGCACGAGCAGCGCCGGATAGAGCGCGATGGCAGCCAGCCCCATGACGGCCGAGGCGAGCAAGAAGCGAACCTTGTCCGGCAGCCCGCCGAACAAGCTGAGCGTACCCCATTCCAGCCCCCAAATAACGGCGGCGCAGATGACGATCGTGCCGAGGAAGCCGATCCAGCGGTCACGAGCGATGATGCGGAATGAAGTCCGCTTCTTCAGACTGAGAATGTTGAACGACAGCGTCCAGATGAAGCAGATCGATGTCGCGACGATCAGGCCGTAGACGCCAAGCCAAGGCGCCAGCGCGAAGCTGAGCGCGATCTTGATCAGAATCCCGGTAAAGGCGTGAATCGTCGCTTTGCGCGGCTGGCCGATTCCGAGCAGAATGGAATTCGTAATCATCATGCCGATCTGGAAAATGGTTCCGAGCGTCAGCAGCGCGACGATCGGGCTGCCTTCGTCCGAGCTGAAGATCAGCCCGTTTACGCTATAGGCTCCGACCGCCAGCACGAGCACGATCGGCATGCCGCTGAACATCGCGATGCGAACGGCAAGAGATGCCTGGCTGCCGACCTTGTTGCCATCTCTCGTCGCATAGGCGGATGAGATGACGGGGATGATCGATTGGCCGAGCGCCACGGCCAGAATAACGGGAATGCCCGCGATCGACTGGGCGCGCTGCACGAGCACGCTGCCCCACATGTAGATCGTATCGGCTTCGAAGTGCCCGGTTAACAGCGGCTTGATCATGATCGAGTCCAGCGTATACATCAATTGCACGGTAACGGCGGTCAGCACGATCGGGATGGACAGGTAGAACATCTCCCGATAGATGGCGACAACGGGCAGACGCTGTGCGCGGGACGCGCGCGGCGCGGAGCGCGACTTGCGGTCGCTGGCCGCCAGCTTACGGCCGTAATATAGCATCACAAGGAACGCGCCGATGCTGCCGAATACGCTGCCGAAGGAAGCGCCTGCCGCGATCTGCTCGTTGCTCCAGCCCCAGGCGGCGAAAGTGAAGGCGATCGTAATGGCGGCGGTAACGCGCAGAATCTGTTCGAAAATTTGCGAGATGCCGCCTGCCGACATGAAGCGCCGGCCTTGAAAATAGCCGCGCATCATGGCGATGACCGGAAACAGCAACAGCGAAGGCGCGATCGCCCGGATCGACGCCGCGGCGCCGGGCTCATGCATGATCGGTCCGGCGATGAGCGGGGCCAGCCCGAGCATCGTCAGCGTGATGAGGACGCCCGCGACGGCGCCGAACAGCAGAGCGGCGCGGTATATCTGCCGCGCTTCGGCATCTTTCCCAAGTGCGTACCGCTCGGACACCATCTTGCTGACCGCGCTCGGAATGCCGGCGGTCGCCACGACCAGCAGGAACAAATAGACGTTGTTCGCTACGCCGTAATAAATGTTGCCCTGGTCATTCAGAACATGTTCGATCGGCACGCGTTGGAACAAGCCGAGCGCCCTGGCGACAAGCGCGGCCGCCGCCAGTACCAGCGTACCCTTCAGCAGCGAATCTTTCTTCAATGTGATGAACCCCGATTTCCGGCTACAGGAGCCAAATCACGAACAAAACAATCATGACGAGCTGCAGGACGATTTTGACGACCGTGCTGCTGAACAGCCCGACCAGCGATCCCCAGCCGACTTTGAGCGCCCGCACGAAGAAATCGCGGTTTATCGGCTTGGCCCGCGCGGCCCCGTCCAACAATTCGCCGATGACGGCGCCGGCGAGCGGACCGAGGATCAGGCCGAATGCCGGGATCACGAACGGCCCGATCAGAATGCCGATCGTGCTGCCGTACACCGAAGCTTTGGAGCCCCCGTATTTCTTGACGCCCCACGCGCTGACGACGTAATCCGCCACGAACAGCACCACGACGATCAGCGTCTCGAACGTCCAGAACCAGAACCCGAACGGCTCGAAGCTGAAGAAGAAGCCGTAGACGAAAAACGCCGCATAGATCGCGAGCGCGCCGGGAAGCACCGGAAATACCGCGCCCGCCATGCCCAGCGCGAACAGCGCCGCGATGAGCAACCAGCCGATTATATCCATCAGGGTATCACGCCTTCAGCACGTATTCCTGGATCGCATATGCAACGCCGTCTTCCCAGTGGCTTGTCGTGACACAATCGGCGGCCATTTTCACTTCTTCCTGCGCGTTGCCCATCGCGACGCCCAGACCGCAGGAGCGTATTGCCGCGATGTCGTTCAGGCTGTCGCCGATCGACACGGCGCTCGCCATATCGCAGCCGATCATGCGACATACTTCTTCGATCGCCGAAGCCTTGGAGATGCCTGCAGGGTTGATCTCAATATTGAAAGGTGAAGAATTGCTGAGCTCCAGCCCTTCCCACGAACTGATTTCATCCAAGATGTCCTGCAGTACGTCCCTCTCCTCGGTATAGTAACCGAACTTGAGCCAGCGCTTTGAGGCTGCATCCTGTGCCCATTGCTCCTTGTTGAACAGTCCATCGGTCGTGTAGCCCCAATACCAGACGTCCGGATTGCGCAGCGCCAACCGGTGAAGCCGCGCAACCATATCCGAATCCATCAGACTGCGGCGATGAAGCCGATGGGGCTCGTGCCAGATTTCCCCTCCGTTGACGGTAATCATCGGCGTCTTTAGCCCCAATTGCTCCGCGAACGTCAAGGCGCTGTCGAACCCTCTCCCCGTCGACAGGACGACCGTGATGCCCGCTTCCTGCGCGCGCAGCACCCATTCTTTGTTGCCGGGAGTAATCTCGCTGTTCTCGTTAAGCAATGTTCCGTCCAGATCGAGCGCCAGTAAGCGATATTTGGTCATGTTGTGAATGCTTCTCCTTCCTATTCGACGACCGTTCCTGCTCTAACAACTGTTCCTGCGCCTGTTTCCGCACCTGCATCTGCGCTCGTTTCCGCATCTGCAGGCGGGGCGGCGGGCTTGCGCGGCGTACCGGTCAGCCCGATCGCCTCATCATAAGCATCGAAGATTTTGCGGGCGATCGGCGCGGCGGCCCATCCGCCGAAGCCGCCTTGCGGCACGACGACGGCAACCGCAAGCGTCGGATTTTCGGCAGGCGCGTATGCGATAAATACGCCGTTATCGATCAATTGCCCCGCTACTCCCTGTTGCGATGTACCGGTCTTCCGCAGAAAGTCGTACGGGAAATCCTCGAAGCCTTGCACCTGCACTTGCGCCATGCCTTTCTCGATCGTCTTCCAGTAGCTGTCCGGGAAATCGATCGTGTTCAGCACTTCAGGCTGGTAAGGCTGCACGACATTGCCGGCCGCATCCTTGATCTGGTCTACGAACTGCGGTTTCATGCGCTTCCCGTGGCTTGCCAGCGTGACGGCGTACTGCGCCAGCTGCAATGCCGTATACCTGCCCTGCTGGCCGAAAGAGGCGTAGATCAGCGCCGATTGCGCACTGCCCTTCTTCACTTCCTTCAAATAGTTGGCATCGCCCTTGGACTCGCCCGGCAATCCGCTTCCGGTCGTCACGCCAAGGCCGAATTGCTTCATGTAGCTGTCCCAAATTTCCACGCCCGCATCGCCGTCACGCATGTAGAGCGCATTGCCGATCATCGCCGACATGTAGGCATTCGAAGACTTCGCGATCGCCGTCGACGGCGTCAGTGAGCCGTTAACCGCGTTGTACGAGTTGCGAACCTTCGTCTCGTGCCCCTTGGAGCCGAAAGCGAAGTATCCTGGGTCCGTCCACCTGGTATTCGGCGTAATCAGCTTCTCCGCCAGCCCGACCAGAATCGTCAGCGGCTTCTGCGTCGAACCGAGGAACACAAGCGAGGACGGGTGCTTCGCACGCTCCTTGCTATCCTCGTAGGGCGCTTGCACCTCGCGGATGGCGCCATTGCTGGTGAAGTATTGGACCTCGTCATAGTCCTTAGGACTGATGCCGCCCTGCCACAGATTCGAATCGTAATCCGGCATGCTGGCCATCGCCACGACTTTGCCGGTCTTCACTTCCATTGCCACAGCAAAGCCTGTCGTCGCCTGGTTGCCGTCGTGAAACAGCGACTTCTCCGGCGCTTCCTTCATAAATTGAAGATGATTCATGATCGCCTGCTGCGTCTTGAGCTGCACGTCCTTGTTGATCGTCAGGAACAGGTTGTCTCCCTTGATCGGCTTGGTCAGCTGCATCGGCCCGACGATCCGGCTCTCGTTGTTGACCGGATACGTCTTGAGCCCGTTGCGTCCGCGCAGTTCTTCCTGGTACATCAATTCCAGTCCGTCGAAGCCGACTTCCTCGGAGTCGAGGTATTTGAGCGTCGGGTCTGTCTCTTCCGACTTGATGTTCTTGTACTTCTCGAGCGAAACCGCCCCCTGCAGCTTCTTCATGTAGCCGACCAACTGAACGGCGACTTTGTCTTCGCTGTATTGGCGGATGCTTTCCTCGATGACGTCGATCCCTTTGAAGTCCGCGCGATTCTCGGAGAAGTGAGCGATCTCCTCCTTCGTCAAGCCCGATTTAATCCTGCGGGGCTGATAAGGGTAGTGCACGGTGCCGCCGAAATCCATATAATCGAACACTTTATCCGCGGTCAGCGGGTCCTTCGTCTTGTCGCCGTATTGGTTGAACACGTCAACCAGCGCGGCCGCGAGTTGTCTGCCCGCCTCTTCCTTCGTCCCCGGCTCCAGCGTGAAGTACAACGACTGCGTCGAAGTCGAATACGCGATCGGACGGCCCTCGGAATCGTAAATATTGCCGCGGATCGGCGGGATCGGCACGTTGCGGGTCCCCATCTTGTGCTCTTCTTCCCGCAGCGTCGGACCTTCGACGAATTGCAGGATCGCCAGTCGGACGATCAGGACGGAGAACACGAAGAAGGTCGCGAAGAAGAACACGTTCAAACGAAAACTGAAATGTCGGCGATTGCGCAGTTCTTTGCGCTGCGCCTCCTCCGTCTTGGTCGATTCCACCCGGCTAACCTCCCTGTTTTAACGGGGCCCCATTACCCCTGTCGTATATGCGTGTCGGCGAACTGCGACGGATCGAACCAGTTCCCTGTGTTGGCCCAGGTCGCATCCAGCGGCGCCCACCGATCCTGTTCGGACAAGTACACTTCATTCCAGGCGTGGGCGCCGTAGCCGCCTCTTCCGTCGTAGCCCGCCCCGGTAACGACACGCGCATCCAAATCCACGGCTCTGGCCATGGCGGCGTACAACCTGGCATAGTCGATGCATACGCCGCGACGCGTCCGGAATGTCGCATCGGGATCCTGCTCGTGCCAGTCGCCCCGCTCTTCGTAATCGCGGACCTTATCGTCGTCGTAGGCAATTCGCGTGCCTACCCATTCATACAGCGCGCGGGCTTTCGCTTCATCGCTGTCCAAGTCCTCCGTGACGGCCATCGCCGCGTTCACGATATCGTCCGGTATTTGCGCATCGATGACGTCGTATCGCCGCAGCCACAGCTGTTCCAACTCGTCCGACATCGCATCGGCGAACACGGGCAAACGGCCTTCGAGCAGGGGACCGGCGGCAGGTCGGATGACTTGTGCCGCCACTTCCCGATACAAGCCGGACTGCCCGATGTAAGCGGCGATTTGCCCTTGTGGAAACAAGGCGCAATAGCCGAACAGCACAGCCGTGAGCAGCAGCGCGCGCACGGCGCCCAGCGCCGCGCCGATCGCGCCGCCCGCGGCACGGCCGACCGCTCCGCCGGAACCGGCGATGGCCAGCGGTGCGGACAGCACGGCAGCCAGCAAGCTGGCGAGCCAACCGGTCAGCGCGCGAATGAGAATGTAGCCGGCCAGAATCAACACCGCGAACCGCAGCAGCGGCAAATCCCGAATGCCGGATACGACCGTGTAGCCGAGTTGTTTGAAGAAAGCGGCGTCTGGCGCCGGACGCGACATCGCGTGTTCGCCGAGCCAGTCATGCAGCTCCGGCGACAACCTGGCTGCGACGATGGCCGCGAGCACAACAGATCCGACCGTCGCGGCGGCGTGGATGACAAAGGAAAACAGTTGTCTGGCCGATCCCGACGCGCCTTTGCGAATGCCTTGCAGCAAAGATACGGCCACGATTGCCAGCAGCGCAATCGTCACTCCGTTCGTATCCGCGAAGCTCATTCTCTTGATGCTGTCCGCGCTTTATTGACAAAATCGCGCACTTCTCCATCCAGCTTCCAAGTCCCCAGCGGCACGCCGCCCAGCTTTACCTTGACTTCATCGGAATTGGGAAAGCCGGACAGCTCCAGCGACGGCGTCTTGATCGTGTAGGACCCGTCCTCGTTGATGGCGTATTCCGCTTTCTCCGCTTCTCCGGCCATCGCTTTGATGACCTCGTCCTTGGCAACGGCGGAAGCCTGGCTGGCGGCAGTGGTCAGATCGTCGAGACTGTACCCGCTGTAGAACACCACGCCGACGACGATCGCCGCGACGAGCAGCCATTTCAGCACCGTCTTCACGAGCTTGACCACCAGCAAAATAATGACAAGGGCGGCCACGATGATGAACCAATGCTCCTGAAGAAATTGCGTCCAAGCGTCCGCAGTCCACGTTTCGGGTTTCCACATAAGCCGATCGACTCTCCTCATCCATACTATCTTGACTATTATACCTTAACGGCTCGTACCCCGTAAACGAGGGCATAACCGAAGGGCTCCATGCGTACAAGTAGGATATGCCGCCGATTGCTGCATCAGGGAGGTCGATTGCGTCTTGAAAACCGCTGTCTGGCTCTATTTGTTCCTGTTCGTCGCCTTCTTCGATCTCCACGCCCAATACCCGATGCTGACGCCGTTCGCGGTATCGCTCGGCGCCGCGCCTTCGTTCATCGGGCTCGTCATGGGCATGTATTCGCTCACGCATCTGCCGGGCAACCTGCTTGCCGGACAAGGCGTCGATCGCTTCGGCAGCCGCTACTTCATCTCGGCAAGTCTGATCGGGGCCGGCATCCTGCTGCTGCTGCAGGCTCGGGTCGACAATCCGTGGGACCTGCTGTATATTCGTTCAATCAGCGGATTCGTGCTCGCGTTCTTGTCGCCGGCTTGCATGTCGATGCTGGCGCGGCTCGCGCGGGACCACATCCACCAAGGCAAGCTGATGGCGGGGCACGGGCTCGTGCATACGATCGCATCGGTCGTATCGCCCGCTGCCGGAGCTTGGCTCGCCGCATCGATCGGCTTCGCCGCCTCGTTCACGGTGCTGGGATGGGCGCTCCTCGCCACGGGGATCGTCTCGATCGCCTTTATCCGCGAGCCGACCAAGCTGCCCATGAACAGCGAGGGCGGGGCATACGAGGGCCAGCCACAAGCGCCAGGCGCCGTTCCATCCGCCGCCGATCCAACCGGAACGCTCCAGGCGGTGCCGAGCGGCAAATTTCCTTGGCTCGTGTTCATTTTGCCGGTCTCGCTGTCGTGCGCGCAAGCGATTCTGTCATTCGAGCTGCCCATTAGCGCCCGTACAAGCGCAGAAGTAATGACGGCAGGCCTGTTGTTCTCCGTCGTCAGCCTGGGCGCGCTCGTCACGCTGTCCCTGCTCTTCCTGAACCGGTATTTGCCCTATACGCGCACGATCGCGGGCTTGGCCATCCTGGCCGGCTGCTATTACGCGCTCGCATCCGGCTGGCCGATCCCGATCGTCGCCGTCCTCTTCGCCATCGGCATGTCCAAGGGCGTCCTGTTCCCGGCGATGAGCTCGTTCCTGCTGCAGCTCAGCGGAAGCGGCAAATATGGACGGACGTTCTCGTATTTATCGATCGCGCTGTCGGTCGGTTCGTTCCTCGGACCGGTAGCGGCAGGCGCGCTCCGCGACCGCATCTCGCCTTATTTTCTGTGCTTCGTCGCACTCATGATCGCACTGCTGCTGCTCTATCCGCGCAAGACCTATCAGGAAGGTTGGGATAGCAGCCCCGTTGCCCCGCCCGCTTAATCCTGCAACAACCCGCATGAGCAGCAATGGCAGCGCGCACTATGATATAATGCGCCTATGGATACGATCGTCATCGTGGAGGGCAAGAACGACAAAGCACGTCTTGCCCGCGTATTGTCGCCGCTCATTCCGATTCATTGCACGTACGGCACGCTGAACGCCGCGCGCATCGAAGCGCTGCGCAAGCTCGCCGGGGACAAGCACGTCTATTTGTTTCTGGACAACGACGCCTCCGGAAAGCGGATCCGCGGCATGCTAGCGGACGTGTTCCCGGAGGCGGAGCATATTTATACCCGAAGGGGCTATAAGGGCGTGGAAGGCACGCCGGAAGACTACCTGATCCAGCAACTGGAGAAGGCCGGATTGGAGAACGATATCGGATATCCGGAGCCGCAATCGTTCCCGCCGGATCCTACAACAGGTCTTTGATCTGCTGTATGATATCGCTGATCGGCTTGTTGTCTTTTCCGTACATGAAATAGTCGTTTGCCGAGATCCAGTCGCGGATTTTCCCCTTCTTGTCGAGCAAGATCAGCAGATTCGAATGGCCGAAGTTGCCTTCTGCGTCCTTGGAGGCGAAAATCTGATATTTGTTCGCGAGTTCGAATGTCGCTTGCTCTTCCCCTCGCAGGAACTCCCAACCGCTATAATCTGCATCGAACTGGCTCGAAAACTCCTTGAGCCGTTCCTGCGTATCGCGCGTCGGATCGATCGTAACGGATAGAAATTTCACTTTACTGCCGAACAATCCGTCTTTTTTTAATTCATCCTGGACCTGGGACAACAAGTAAGTCGTCGGCGGACATACGTCCGGGCAGTAGGAAAAGAAAAAATAGAGCACTCGAACGTCCCCGTTCGTGTTTTTCAGCGTGACCGTTTCGCCGTTCTGATTCGCATAGGAGAAGTCGGCGCCTTGCGGATACTTCGACGAACCGTATTGACTCCAGAAAATATACCCGGCTAGCACCAAGCAGATGCCAAGCACAATGAGCGGAAACAAAAATTTATTGCGGGGGGTTGTCTCTGCCATCCCTTAAACGCCTCCGTTCGTATCCAATATCATCACGAAGAAGATGATCATCAAGTAGTTGATGGAAATGATAAAGTCCGTCTTGGCCCATTTGTCCGTATCGCGCGCCCGCAGTCCCATCACCGCATGCACGAGCCACAACGTCCCGAGCGCGAGCGACAGGATAAGGAAATAGATGCCGACGTATCCGTACGTGTACATCAGGATGGAGGCCGGCAGCAGCAGCGCGATGTAAGGGATCATCTGCCATTTCGTGCGCGTTATGCCCTTGACGACGGGCAGCAGCGGAAAATGCGCGGCACGGTATTCCTCCACCCTGCGGATCGCGAGCGACCAGAAGTGGGCGGGCTGCCACAGGAACAGCAGCGCGAACAGGATCCAGGCGCCGGCGTCGACCGTCCCGGTCACCGCGCAGTAGCCGATCACGGGGGGCATCGCGCCGGAGATGCCGCCGATCGACGTGCTCCAGGTGGAATGCCGCTTCAGGATAATCGTGTATATGACGATATAGACGAACATGCCGAGCATGCCGAGCCAGCCGGTGAGCGGATTCACGAGCAGAAACAGGATGGCGAGTCCGGCGGCGCCGAGCGCGATCGAGTACAGCAGCGCGTAGATCGGCTTCAATCTCCCTTGCGGAAGCGGCCGGTTGCGCGTGCGCTCCATCTTCGTGTCGAAGTCGCGGTCCCAATAGTTGTTGAATACGCAGGATGAAGCCATCGTCAGCGCCGATCCGATCAGCATCCAGATGAGCAGTACATAATCGATATGCCACTTGGATGCGACCCAGAAGCCGCCGAATGCCGCTATGAGATTCAACCGGATGATGCCCGGTTTGGTGAGAATGACGAGATCTTTAAGCACGATGGGCCTCCTTGGTTGTAGGCGGAAGGTACGATTTCAATCATACTCCATATCGGAAGCGATTGACAATGTTCGCTCGCCCGAGTTCATCAAATCGACATCATGTATGGCAAATCCGGGAACGAGCAAAATCACGGAATTTGAGTCACCAATCGCAGGATTGCCCAATACACTGTATTGCGGCAAATGCCTAGTATACAGAAGAACGATCGTTTTTAAATGGAGGAGGAATGAAAGGAACATGTATAACTCAGGTTTTCCCGGCGTTGTGCCGCGTGCGGCCAGCGGCATGCCTGCTGCCGGGTCCTCGCCGATGACGATGCCTGCCATGAACATGCCCGTCATGCCTGCCATGAACATGCCCGTCATGCCGGCCATGAATGCGGCGAACTTCGTGCCCGGCAGCATGCCGGCCGTCGTCCCGCCCGGATTGCCCATGACGAGCGGCGGTACAGTCGTCGTAGCAGGGCAGCAGGAGCAATCCTACGTCGAAAATATTTTGCGCATGAACCTGGGCAAAGTCGCGACGATCTATATGACGTTCGAGAACAATTCCGAATGGAATGCCAAAGTGTTCAAAGGCGTGCTGGAAGCCGCCGGACGCGATCACATTATCATCAGCGACCCATCTACCGGCAGAAGGTACCTGCTGCTCACCGTCAATCTCGACTATATCACCTTCGACGAGCCGCTCAATTATACGCTGCCCTTCGGTATGGCGCAGGCTCCCGGCGCCGCCGCGCTCACGCGGTAACGACCGGACGGAACGTCCATACCCGAACGCCTGCACGTCCGCCTTTCACCCATCGCTGCATGTCCTGCCACTCCGAACGCCCATCCAGGCGTTCTTTTTGTATGCGTGCCGCTTCTTCTTCATCCTGCGCCTGCCGGATTTCCAGCATGACGCCGGGTTGATCGACGTTTTCCAGCAACTGCACGCCTTGCCATAAGGACGGGCGATCGCTTGCCCATTCGCGGAATTCATCGAGATAAGGGGCCAGGACGACGTATTCGCAAAACACGAGCATTCGGTGCATGTCTCCCTTCAAATAATTATTACCGGCAACGTCCATACTTACAAACGTAAGGAGGTCGATCGAAATGGATACAGGCACGCATCTGATGTACGGTCTGGGCTTGGGCGGACTCGCGATGGTCGACCCGACGATCGCCTCGCACCCTTACGGGACCGCAGCCGTGCTGCTGGGCACGATCGCCGGCTCGAGCGCGCCCGATCTGGACATGCTGATCCGGCTGAAGGGCAATGCCGATTATATCCGGCATCACCGGGGACTGTCGCATTCCTTGCCGGCGATATTGGTCTGGACAGGACTGTTCACGCTGATCGTTGCGTTGGCGTTCCGGGGCGTCCCCTGGCCACACTTGGCTTTCTGGATCGGCCTGTCCGTCATCGTCCACGTAACCGCCGATCTGTTCAACGCATACGGCACGCAAGCGTTCCGTCCGTTCACCGAAGCATGGGTGAGTTGGAATATCATCCATATATTCGACCCGTTCATCTTCTCTTCCCACCTGCTTGCCGTCCTGCTGTGGGTTAGCGGAGCGGCCGACCCCCGCGTCGTTTTCCCGGTGCTGTACACGTTGATGGCAGCTTACTACGCCTGGAGAACCATGGAGCATCGCCGGCTGTCACACGCCATTCCCCGATCGGACCCCGACCGCCGTTCCGATGACCGGTATACGCTGATCCCTACAATCTCTTCATCCCGCTGGCGGGTGGTGCGGCGCTCCGCGGATGGCCGCTGCCACATCGGACAATGGAACCATGGCCGGCTGGAATGGCAGGATACGATGATGTGCGAGGAGCATCCGGCCATCGAAGCGACGAGATCGCTCCCCGACGTGCAAGCGTTCCTGAGCGTTGTCCCTTTCCCGTGCGCGACGATCAAACGCCAGTCTTGGGGATATGAGGTGCGCTGGCAGGATGTCCGCTACCGTTATCGCAAGCAATATCCGTTCGCTGCCGTTGTTTTCGTAGACGCCGAACTCTCGCCGCTGCAATCTTATGTAGGATGGCTGTCCGCCGAACGATTGGAGAAGCGGCTTCGCATGACGACCTATTAAGGTTATCTTCCTTGCCGTTTCATTTTCGCGTTAAAAGCCCGAGGATTTTCCTCGGGCTTTCGCTTCTTCTTGCGGAAGCGGCTGGTGACTTCGAATGCTTAACGACGAATCGCTTGACCGCCGGACAGTTGTTGCTCCGCCATCGCTACCAGGTTCTTGGTGATATACCCGCCAAGTGCGCCCGTCTCGCGAGAGGTGACGTCGCCATAGTAACCGCTGGCCGGGATTTGAACGCCAAGCGATTGCGCAGCCTCCATCTTCATGCTTTCCAGACCAGCGCGAGCTTGGGGAACCAATACTTGATTGCTGCTTCTGCTCGATGCCATGTTGCAAATCTCCTTTCGTCTTGCTGTTGTATTGTGCAAGCTTGCCTTTGTAGTATGCGAGACATCAAGGAAAATATGCGGGCATAGGCATTATGCTTATTGAGCCGGCAGAAAACCCATCGCCGCTTTCACTTCGCGCAGCGTTTCGTCCGCGACGGCGGACGCTTTCTGCGCTCCCTCTTTCAGGATGCGATGAATCTCGCCCGAACTGCGGATATCCGCATACCGCCGCTGGATCGGTTCGAGCGTCGCCACGACCGCTTCCGCCACGTCTTTCTTGAACGCCCCGTAGCCTTGGCCTTCGTAGTCCGCCTGGATTTGCGCAAACGACTTGCCCGTGCATTGCGACAGGATGCCCATCAGGTTGCTGATCTCGGGTTTGCTCGCGGGATCGTAGACGATCTCCCGACCGAGGTCCGTCTTGGCGCGCGAAATCTTCTTGCGAATATCGTCGGGCGTATCGAGCAGCCAGATGTAGCTGCCCGGATTCGGATTGCTCTTGCTCATCTTCTTGGAGGCATCGTCCAGCGACATGATGCGGGCGCCGACTTTCGGGATGAACGGCTCCGGCATGACGAGCGTATCCCCGAAGCGATGGTTGAACCGCCCGGCGAGGTCGCGGGTCAGCTCCAGATGCTGCTTCTGATCGTCGCCGACCGGCACGAGCCCGGATTTGTACAGCAGAATGTCCGCAGCCATGAGCGAAGGGTACACGAACAAGCCGGCGCCGACCGCCTCCTTGCCTTCCGACTTGTCCTTGAATTGGGTCATCCGCTCCAATTCGCCCATGTAGGACAGCGTCGTCATGATCCAGCCCAACTCGGCATGCGCGGGCACGTGGGATTGCATGAAGATCGCCGCGGCGCTCGGATCCAGGCCGACGGCTACGAACAAGGCCGCCACCATCTCGGACTGCTCACGCAGCGCCGCCGGGTCTTGCGGAACGGTGATCGCGTGAAGGTCGACGATCATGTAGTAGCATTCGTGTTCGCGCTGCAGCTCGACATAACTCTTCATCGCGCCGATGTAGTTGCCTAGCGTCAATTTTCCGCTAGGCTGTATACCGGACAGTACGCGTTGTCTGGTCAATGGAATTACCGCCTTTCCGCTTCTGAAAATAAAAAAAGCCCCCGCGTCTGCAAGGGACGTGGAAGCCGTGGTGCCACCCTTCTTCGTTATGCGGGACTGCAGCATAACCTTAGATGTTCCGGTAACGGGGAACAGTCGGAGAGCCTCGGCGCAGCTGTCGCCTGTCGCTCCCGGCTCCCGGGCCCATTCGACAAGGGGGACGCGCCGATTCGCAGCAACCATCGGCTCTCTGGGGCGCCCTTGCCCTTGTGTACTTGTTCCGTTCATCGCCGATCATGATCGTAGATTTAAGTAATCATTATACGCTTGCTGCGTCAGATGTCAATCCAATTATGTAAATATCGAACGTTCCCGAGTTCCAAACGATGTCGACGATCTACTCGCTCGATACGTCCCTGCGCTTGCGCGTATGGGGTGCGCGGCGGAAAAGAATATTCGCCATATTATAATTCGATTCAAACGTAACGCTAAGGCTCATCTTCCCCTGCCGAAGCGCGAAGTCGAACAGGATTTCGCCGTGCGTCCAGCCGTGCTTGTGCCGCAGCGCGTCTACGGCCAGCTTGCGCAGCCATTGCGCCTGGTCTCGCGTCATGACGGATCGCTCCGATGAACACTCCCCGCAATTCACCGGCAAGTGACGGATGCCGAACCTGCCGACTTTATCGTCCCGAATTTGTAATACAATGGTCCCTGCAGACATCCCGGTCAATTCGCCATCGAGTTTTTCCAATGCCAGATTTACCTGTCTTGCCAGCGAGACTTGATCCAATATCATTCTCCTCCTTTGGTCCTAATCCAGATTTTTACTGCTTCTGCAGAATCAGTATAACGGAACGGTCGACTATATTCAATCATTTTGTCATTATTTGTATGAATTTTGTTGCATTTTCCCGATAAGGGTCTCGAATGGTTCCACATCCGAGACAACACGCGCAACCGCGGACCGCCAGAACGACGGCTCGTCGAGCCTGACGCCAAGGTGAAGCCTTGCCAACTCCTCGACGGTCATGCGGCCCGTGTCGCGAAGCAGAGCGTCATAACGCGCTTCGAAGCCCGGGCCTTCTTGCTCAGCAACCGCCATCAATCCGGTACTGAACAAGTAACCGAACGTGTAGGGGAAATTGTAGAAAGGTACGTCCGTCAAATAAAAATGCAGCTTGGATGCCCAAAAATGGGGGTGCCAGCTTGCCAGCGCATCGCCATACGCTTCTCGCTGCGCCGCCTCCATCAGCTCGCTCAGTTCCCGCGCCTCCAGCATGCCCTTCGCCCGACGGTCGTAGAAGCGCGTTTCGAACAGGAACCGCGCCCGTATGTTCATGCAGAAGGCCACGGCGCTCTGCAGCCGGGTATCGAGCAGCGCCAGCTTGCGGCTGTCGGTATCGGACCTTCTCAGCAGCTCGTCCGAGACGATCGCCTCGGCGAACGTGGACGCCGTCTCCGCGACATTCATCGCGTAGGCCTGGTTCCACGACGGCAAGCCGAATACGAGCTCGCCGTGATACGCATGGCCAAGCTCGTGAGCCAGCGTGGAGACGTTGCCCGGCGTGCCGGAATATGTCATGAAGATACGCGTCTCGCCGGACAGAGGCAGATCCGTGCAAAATCCGCCAGGCCGCTTGCCCGGCCTGTCCTCCGCTTCGATCCACCGCCCGCGGAACGCGCGGCCGGCCAACGCGGCGAGCGAAGGCGAGAAGCCGGCGAACGCTTCCCCGATCAACTCCGCAGCCTCGCCGTACGGCATGCTCGGCTGTTCGGCAGGCAGCGACGCATCGACATCCTGCCAGTCCAGCTTCTCCTTGCCAAGCAGCTTCGCCTTCAGCGCCAGGTACTTGCCCAGCGGCTGCACCGCGTCTTCCACGGCATGCCACATCGCGTCCAGCGTCTGTCGGCTCATCCGGTTCATCCGCAGCGGTTCGCGCAGCACGCTCTGCCAGCCGCGCATGCCATACAGCTTCAAGCGGAATCCGCCGATCCGGTTCAGCGCGTCCGCGCACAACTCCGCCTTCTCCGCCCAAGCGCTCTCCCATGCCGCCATCATGCGGTCGCGCACCGCCGAATCGGGATCTTCCAGCTTGTTCGCCGCCTGTCCCGCCGACAGCGTCGTTACGCTCCCGCCTTCTTCCCAGGAGATGCCGATCGTGCTGACGATCGTAGAATAGTGCTCGCCCCAGCCGTGATAGCCGTCGACCGCCAGCTCGCCGGCCAGCGCTTCGAGCTCCGGCGTCAGCTTGCCCAGCACATCCGCTCTCCGCTCGCTCAGAACGAATCCGAGCGTTGCCCGTTCCGGCTGCGCGATCCAGTGCCGCCACTCTTCGTCCGGGATCGCGGCAAGATGCGCATCGAACAGATCCCCGGCCTGACGGTATCGCGCATACAGCGTCTGCACCTTCTCCGTCCATGCCGCGGCGCGCCGGTCGGCCGTCTGTTGGGACGTCAAGCAAGCGACGAAGCTGTCCGCTTGCCGCAGCCGCGCTTGCACCTGCTGAAGCCGATCGATCCAGGCGTCCAACTGCCGGTTGCCTGCCTCTGCGGACACCCCTTCCGCCGTCTTGCCCAGTTCGCCGAGCAACTGCCCGATCGCCTGTTCCGTCGCTTCCATGAAATCGGCGAATACCGACGACGACGAACCGCCCGGGAACAGGCTGTCCAGCTCCCAGGTCATCGCGTAATCCTTCATCATCCTATGCCTCCATTTGCGCAGCCGTCCCGTATCGTGTATGTTCACAGATATCATTAGCATACACATAAGGAGCGACGTTATGATCCCATTCCATCATTGCCTACCGTACGATCTTGTCATGAATGACGTCTATGTACCGGAATGCCCGTTCTGCAGCCGGGCGAACGTGCTGCTGCCGCTGAAGCCGGCCGATATCGAGGAGCTGCGGGGCGGCGCCAGGAAGCGGGCGGTGCTGTTTCCCTGCTGCCATACCCGGCTGCAGCTGGTCGACGCGGACCGCGATTATTTGCTGGCCGATCGGCCTCTGCGCAGGCTATGACTGCGCTTCTTTCATTTCCTCCGGCAGTTCATGCCCCTTGCCCGTCATATCTTCGCGAATCTGCTGCCACATCTCGCGGGAGGCGCGGATCATGCTGGCGTCCATAATTTTCTTATCGTTGATGACGCGGCCGAACCAGCGGACCGCCTCGTGATATTGTCCAAGCCGGCGGTGCAATTCTCCGATCAGATACATGAGCCGCGCATTGCTCAAGGCGTCCCGTTCGGACTCGAACACCTTGATATAGGCGTCCAACGCGAAAGCAAGGAATCGGGTCTCTTGTTCCTGATTGTTCTGGTAGCGGTATATCCAGGCAATATGATGCAACAATCCCGCGACAATCCGGATGCTTTCGCCGACCGTTTGCGCCGTCAGCAGGCTGAGCTTGTAGCATTCCAGCGCCTCTTGCTCGGTCCTCTCCATGCCGTAATCCTTCACTTTCCAATGCTTTCCGATCTTCTCCAGGTAATCGGCCTTCTGCTTGACATTCAAGCGATCCGCGAAGTTCTCGGTGGACGCGAATCCGCAATAAGGACATACCCGCACGACGTAATAATCGGGATTGACTTTGTTGAAATAGGAACAGAAATCGGTGTCGCTTCTGGATGCCTTTTTCAAACTCGGACGAACGCGGGAAGTCTTGAATTCGGAATCACAGCATGAACACGTCACCTTGATCTGGTACAGCGGATCCATTCGGCATCCTCCTAGGCATAGGCATCGATCAATCTTCTTCGTCTTCGGTATTGATGAAATGGTGCGCCGGGCCGGATAACCGTTCGAGCATGATCGCTTGAAGCTCCGAAGGGATATCGGTCTCGGACAACGCTCTGGCCATGCAGGCAAGCCAAGCCTCCGCCCGGGCAGGCGTCACGGGAAACGGCAGGTGCCGGGCACGCATCATCGGATGTCCATGTTGATCGGAATACAACGCCGGACCCCCGAAAAACTGCGTAAGGAACAAATATTGCTTCTCCATCACCGGACGGATATCTTCCGGGAAGATCGGCGACAGAAGCGGATCCTGCTGTACTTTGGGGTAGAACTTCTCGACAACATCCCGTACCGCGGGACCGCCTCCGATCGCTTCGTATATCGTGGCATAACCGGCCATGCTCGTTACCTCCTGAAGTCCTGATGCAAATTAAGCCCATTATACCATAAAAGGGGCGATTGCCTGCAGGCAAGAAAAAACGGCTTAACCGTCACTTAAGGACGGTGCCGCTTCTTCGAGAAATATCAGCTTAACTGAAATAAGTGAAATTAACTGAAATAAGTGAAACGTAAAATCCACCGAGCGGTCATGCGGCTACCAATCTTCTTCCGGGCTTGCCATCGCTTCCCGAATGACATATACGAAAGCGCATACAACCAGTCCTGCAACGATTCCCGTCATTGGCGCTCACCTCGGACGATCTGCAAAATTGGAACTTCTGATTTAGTTCCATTGTACCACATAACAGGCACGAAATGCGATACGAAACGTTTGGAAAGTGGCGCCCGATCGGCTCATATACTTGAATGTTGGGACAAGTCGGAGGAGCGGAGGGAAATCGATTGGAACTGGAACCTGTGCGTCTGCGCCCGGGAACTCGCGAACGCCGGCCCAGGGTACCCGGCATGATCGGCATGATCGGAATCGGCGGAGCAGCTCTGTTCGTATGCGGCATTGCCTTGGCGATGCCCGAAGTCGCCTTGAGCGCTTCGCTGCGCGGAGTGAAAGTGTGGTGGGAGGTGCTGTTTCCGGCACTGTTCCCGTTCTTCGTGCTGTCCGAGCTGCTGCTCGGCTTCGGGATCGTCCATCTGGCGGGCACGCTGCTGGACCCGCTTATGCGGCCCTTGTTCCGTCTGCCCGGGGCAGGCGGGTTCGTCGTCGCGATGGGCTTCGCGTCCGGTTACCCGGTCGGCGCGCGGCTCACGTCAAGGCTGATGGAACAGCGGCTCGTCAATCGCTCGCAGGGGGAACGGCTCGTGGAAATGACGACGACCTCCGATCCGATCTTCCTGATCGGCGCGGTAAGCGTCGGCTTCTTCGGACGGCCGGAAGCGGTGCCCGTGCTGGCGGTCGCCCACTACGCGGGCGCAATCCTGCTCGGCTTCTTGAGCCGATGGCGGCGCGATCCCGAGAACGATGCGCTTCACTCGACAAATGCAACGTCGAATTCGGAAGCTGAAGCGACTCGGCGCCCCGGCGGTCGGCTCAGGGCAGCGCTCGGCGCCATGCACCGCGCCAGACTCGCGGACGGGCGGCCGCTCGGCATCCTGCTGGCGGATTCCATTCGTTCGTCGCTGGCTCTTATGATGGTCGTCGGCGGGCTTGTTGTCTTCTTCTCCGCCGCGCTGGACTTGCTGTTGTACAGCGGCATCCTTCGCCCCGCCCAGGAAGCGATCGCCTGGCTGCTGCAAGCTGTCGGCATGCCTAAGGTGCTGGCCCCTTCCTTCGTAAAAGGGGCGTTCGAGGTGACGCTGGGCGCGCAAGCTGCCGCTCAAGCCACGGTGGCATCCGCTCCGGCTGCGTTGATCGACCGTTTGGCCGCGGCTTCGTTCGTCCTCTCCTGGGCCGGATTGTCCGTACACGCCCAAGTAGCCGGCTTGATGAGCCGCACCGGCTGGCGATACGGCCCTTTCATCAGAACGCGATTGCTGCACGGTCTAGCCTCTGTCGTCATCGTGTACGCAGTCGGACCGTTCATACTTGCATGAATTCGGGGCGGGATTGTGTTCCCGCCCCGAATTGTATAAGATCATCTTAGCCATTACATCACGTCAAAGGGGCGTCCGTCACCGTTGAAATACGCGCTGCAGGACCGGGGAGACACCTTATCGCGGGAGCTGTCGCATCAATTCCATGCGCTGGCCGCTCAGCACGGGCTCACACAGGATGACCGATCGCCCGACCTCGTCTTGTCCATCGGGGGCGACGGCACGATGCTTCAAGCGTTTCACCGCTTCTGCGATCAGTTGGAGAAAGTATCTTTTGTCGGCATTCATACCGGCCATCTCGGATTTTACGCAGATTGGAAAAAAGACGAATTGCCCGAATTGGTCCGATTGATCGCCGGACAGGAGCCGCGCAATGCGCAATATCCGTTGCTCCAGATCGAGCTCAACACGAACGCAGGCACAATCGTATACAAGGCATTGAACGAGTTCACGCTCAAGAGCGTCGACGGCACGCTGGTCGCGCGCATCAACATTAACGACGAACCGTTCGAGATGTTCCGCGGCGACGGCATCGTCATCTCTTCGCCGTCCGGCAGCACGGGCTATAACAAGAGTCTGGGCGGCGCCGTCATTCACCCGTCGATCGAAGGTCTGCAGATCGCGGAGATCGCCTCGATCAACAATCGGGTGTACCGCACGCTCGGTTCCTCGGTCATTCTGCCGAAGCATCATCATTGCGATATCGTGCCGGTACAAGAGGAAGGACTTATCGTCGCGGTCGATCATCTGATCATGCAGATGAATGACGTGGAATCGATCACCTGTCGCGTCGCGCAAGAGAAAGTCACGTTCGCCCGCTATCGTCCTTACCCCTTCTGGGAACGGGTAAGAGAAGCATTCATCGGGGGCCGCGAGAAAGACTGGTAAAGCCGATCATCCTGACTTCGACGAGCCGGCATCCCCGCCGGCTCGTCCTTTCCGTTTCCCGCAAGCAAGCCAGCATCATTCGCCGGCATGCCTGCCGGAACCAGAACCGCCGTCATCGCGAGGGGTCGTATCCGGCCGGTTCGGCTTGCCGCCGAAGCGGCCTTTGCGTCGATTCTTGCCCGGCCAACGGCTGCCGTTCTTGACGGTCTCCGACTTCACGGTCGGGATTCCGGCATCCGAGGCGCGAGCCGGCTCCGCAGCCGTGCGGCTCGCATCCGGCGCCTGCTGGCGCCAGTTCCCTCCCGGCTTGGAAGGACCGCTGCCACCAAAACGTTCCGCAAGGTTCGAATGAGCATGCGGGCGAGGTCCGCGATTGCCCGGTCCCGGCCGGCCGCCCGAACGGCTGTCGGCTTGTCCGCCTTGGTGGCTTCCGCCATAAGGGCGACGCTCAGCAGCGCCGCTCCCGGATGCGGCACGGTTGCCCGGCTTCCCGCCGTAGCCGTAGTCGGATGCCGCAGAAGCGCCTGACGACTGACGGCTGTCGGCCGATTTCCCGCCGGTCGCCGACTGTTGCTGCGTCTGCAGAAGCTGGCGGCGCTCCGCCTCTGCCGCCGCGCGGGCGACGGCTGCCGCTCCCGGCATCCGGACAGGACCGCCGAGGCGCTCCTTCAGCGGCCAGCGCATCAACATCCCGTTCGACGATGCCGCAGTAGCCGCCGCTGCCGTCTCCGCCGCCTGCGCTGCCGCTTCGCCCGTCACCGTCAGAGCCTCGGCATCAGGCACCCCGGCAGGCGCTGACTTAACCTCCGTCTTGCGCAGCACGAAGTAAGCACAGCCGAAATTGCAATACTCGTTCAAATAATCGACCACGCTCGAGATTACCGTGTCCTTCGTTGCCCGCGGATGGCCTTCCTGGTAAAATCCGCGCAGCCGCAGCTGATTATATCCCCAATCCCCGACGATATAGTCGAAACGCTCCAGCACTTCGCTGTACCGCTCCTTGAACATCTCTGCGTTCCAGCCGTTTTTGTGTTCATGCTCCAATGTATAGGCTTGGTTGCCTGTCAATACGATCACATCCATTATCCTCCCGGTTTACGTCTTACCGGCTTCGGCGGCAGCGGCGGATTTGACTTGCTCATGCGCATGATAGGAACTGCGAACGAACGGCCCCGACTCTACATGGGAGAAGCCCCGCACCAAGCCGTCCGCCTTCAATGCGGCGAATTCGTCGGGGTGGACGTAGCGCTCCACCTCCAGATGCTGGGAAGTTGGCTGCAAGTACTGCCCCAGCGTCAGGATGCTGACGCCGACTTCACGCAGATCGTCCATCGTCCGGCGCACTTCGTCGAACGTTTCGCCGACGCCGAGCATCAGGCTGGACTTGGTCGGAATGTTCGGCTGCATCTCCTTGGCGCGTCTCAGCAGTTCGAGCGATCGCCGGTATTTGGCTTTGGCGCGCACCCGGTCCGACAGTCGCTCCACCGTCTCCACGTTATGGTTCAGGATGTCGGGCTTTGCATCCATCACGATTTGCAGGGAGTCGCGATCCCCTTGAAAATCCGGAATGAGCACTTCGACGCCGCATAGCGGCAGCTTTCGGCGGATCTCGCGAATCGTGGCGGCAAAGATCGACGCGCCCCCATCCCGCAGATCGTCGCGCGCGACCGAAGTCACAACGCAGTGGCGCAGTCCCATCTGTACGGCGGCTTCCGCGACCCGGACAGGTTCCTGCAAATCCAGCTCCGTAGGCAGCCCGGTCTTGACCGCACAGAATCGGCAGGCCCGGGTGCAAACATCGCCCAATATCATAAAGGTTGCCGTACGATTTGCCCAGCATTCATAGATGTTCGGGCACCTGGCTTCCTCGCACACGGTATGGAGCGTCTTGCCGCGCATCATTTCCTTGATTTCCGTGTACGGTTCGCCCGTCGTCAGCTTGATCTTCAGCCAATCGGGCTTGCGCGGTTTGGCGCTTGCAGTCATATCGGCGTCCCTTCTTTCTTGACCCCTATTATAGCATGAATGGGATAAAATCCAACGCTTGCGCAAACGCTAACTTGCGATGCGACAGCAACAGGACAGGCGAAGGTGAATCGACGCCAGGTTACAAGGGGGAACAGAAGTGCCGCACAAAACCTATCGTCATGCCGCCAGGCCCATGAACTGCATCCGATACGGGATCGCCGGGTGCCTGATCGCTTTGCTCTTCGCGACGGGCAGCGCAGAGCCGGTGTATGCGCAAGCCGGTCAGAAGCAGGACGAGCATGCCCTATTGCGCCGGCTGTACGACCAGATCGCCCGCAAGACCGGCCTTCGCTGGCAGCAATTGGCCGCCGTCGACCAATACGAGCGCACCTTGACGCGGGTCCGCCCGAAAACGCGGCCGGTCGCGCCCGGGTCTATCGTCGGCATCTATATTCCCGAGTCCCGCTGGGTCGGGGAATTGAACCCCGACCCAAGCGATATCGACCCGTTGTCCATCCGGGTGTTCGGCGGCATCGGGCGCGACGGAGACGGCGACGGGCGGGCCGATCGCGCATCGGCGGCGGACCTGCTTTATTCGGTCGCATCCGAGATTCAAGCGCCCGAAGCGGGGCGGGACAGATTCCCCGTCGGATTGTGGCAATATTACCGCAATGAGCGAGCCGTCCAGCGCATCCGTCAATTCACGGCCATCATCGATGCTTCCGGCAGTTTCCGAACGACCGGGCATGCTTTTCCCGTGCCGGTTACGGCCATCTACTCCTACAGAAGCACGTGGGGAGACCGCCGCGGCTGGGGCGGCCGCCGCATTCACGAAGGCACCGACATTTTCGCCGGATACGGCGTCCCGGTGCGCAGCACATCCTGCGGGATCGTCGAGCTGAAAGGCTGGAACCGCTACGGCGGCTGGCGGATCGGGATTCGCGATCTCGACAACGTGTACCATTACTACGCGCACCTGCAAGGGTTCGACGACAAAATAAAACCCGGCGCGATCGTGCAGCCGGGTCAAGTGATCGGTTGGGTCGGCAGCTCCGGATACGGCCGACCCGGGACGCAAGGTAAATTCCCCCCGCACCTGCACTACGGCATGTACAGGGACCGCGGCATGGTGGAATGGGCGTTCGACCCTTATCCTATGCTGCGGAAGTGGGAACGGGATGAGCGCAAGGCGCTGCGCGCAGCCCGCTAGCTAGTCGCTCTTCTCCGTGCTTTGCCCGCTGCTCTGCACGGGCGGTGCAGGCAGCGTGATGGACGGCGCGCGTCCGGCATCGCTGCCGACGGGATTTCCGTTCCCGTCGTAATAATACATCGGCACGTCTCCGACGACGAGCGCGTAGGAGAGCGGAATTTCCGTCTCCAGCGTTTCCGGCGCCTGATCGAAGGGGATGACGATGGCAATCTCGGTCCGGATCCGAATGAACACTTCCACGAGCAGCATGTTGATCGCCGTTTCCGTCTGCCGCGTATCGACATCCGCCTGCACGACGCTGGCCGGATGGAACGTGACGGCCACGCGCGGGCCAAACGCGGACAAGAGCGGGCTGTTCAACGCATGTCCGATCGGGATGTGATCCGGCGCTTCTTCCTTCTCTTTGAGCACGCGCTCCACGATCTGGATCGTGTGAGAGGTCAGCTTCATCTGTTCCTTGTAATCGATCAGAAATCCCGATACTTTACCGTCGTTATCAAGCTTCCATTGGATCATCTTGTCCGCGTCGGCCGTCTTCGCGATCTCCTGGGTGATCGCCGTATTGATCGCTTCCGTCGCCATCTGCTTGACCCGCACCTGCGCGAGAAACAGCAGCGGCGGTTTCAGCTTGCGGTCGAAGAAGAGAAAGGACTGGATCGTCGCGAACAAGACGAGCAGCAGGATCAGCAGCCATTTTTGGCTGCGCTTCAGCCTGCGTCTCGGCCTTCGCGGCGAGGCCCAGCCTTTGGCGCCCGATCCGCTGCCGCCGGGCGAAGACGCGCCCCCTAAGCCCCACCGGCGTTTAATCCGCGGCGACCAGCCTCTGGAGACGGGCGCGCCCGTCGGCTTGAACCGGCTCGTTCCCAGCCCCCATCTTCTCTTGCCCCATCTGCGGGGAACAGGTCTGGGCGACGTCCAATTCTTCGCGACCGGAAACAACCTCCCCCATCTGCGACGCATAGACGTCCCTCCCGTCCAGGCATGATGAACGCGGGTGGGTCTGTCCCCATCGTCCGCTGTCTCATGCTTATGCGGGAAGAATCAAAAATAGAGCACGGGATCGACCGGCTCCGTATAGAATTCCGGTTCGGGAATCGAGCGCAGCAGCCAATTCAGCGACTCCGCGGTGCGACTGTCGGGATCCAGCCACTCGTCGAGCGCCTCTCCCTCCAACACGAGCGGGACCCCCTCTTCGCCCGAAGAAGCGCGACTCGTATAAATGATCGTGCACATCGGATATTCGTTTTTCTCGGAGTCCAGCCACACGTCATAGATGCCAGCCGCCCCGAATACCTTCTTGCTGATATGGACGCGCCTGTAGGTGACGCTGTTCTTGCCTTCCACCCGATCGAAATACAAGCTGCTGCAAGGCACGACGCACCGTTTGCGGGTCAACATGTGCCTCAGATAGGGCTTGCGGTCAAGCGAGTCTCTGTCGGCATGGATGGAGCTCTTGCCCCAATACGGCATCAAGCCCCATCTTTGATCGCCGAGACAACGCTGACCGTCCACCGTGCGTATGACCGGAATTTGCCAAGTTGGCTCGTAGTGCTCCAACTCGTCGTAAGCGTACAGAATCCGGTCCACGCCGAATTCCCCGGTTAAATCTTTCATTTCCGCCTTGAGCGCAAATCGTTCCTTCACCTTCACCGCCACCATTTCTCCAAAATGAGATGCTGGTGGTAGCATTTACCTATTGAAGGAACTTGATGCATACCGGCTTGGAAACCGGCAATTCGCTGCCGGTCGCCGTAAGCCTGCCCGTATCTTCATCCCGACGGAAAACCGCGATATTATCCGTATCCCGGTTGGCGACAAGCACGAATCTACCGTCCGGCGAGACGGCGAAGTTGCGAGGATGCTTGCCTCCCGCAGGCACATGTTCGACATACTGAAGAAGGCCCGTAACCGTATCGATCCGATAGACGACGATGCTGTCATGTCCCCGGTTGGAGCCGTACAGGAACTGCCCGTCAGGGGAAATATGGATGTCCGCGCAGGCATTCGATCCCTCGTAATCGGTTGGGAGCGTCGGAACCGTCTGGATTTCGTTGAGTTGACCCTGATGCTCGTCGTAGGCATAAGCGATAATAGACGCGTTTAATTCGTTGATAACATAGAAGAATGCCCCCGACGGATGGAAGACGCCATGCCGGGGACCTGCGCCTGGCGTTGTCTTCGTTTCGTTATGGGGGATCAACCGGCAAGCATCCGGATCCAAGCGATAAACGATCAGCTTGTCCAGACCGAGATCGCACGCGACGGCGAAACGGTTGTTGCGGTCGATGGTGACGGAATGCGCGCGAGGCTGGCTCTGCACGGGCAGAACGCTTTTGCCGGCATGCTGCTTGATATCGGAAGCGGGCCCGATGCCGCCTTCCTTGTCCAGTGGAGACATGCCGACCATGCCGCCGTGATAGCTGGACACGATCAGACTGCGGCGCGAGCGGTCCAGCAAGAGGTGGCACGTCGGCGCAGGCGTCGTCGGCTCTACGTTGCGCAGACGCAACGTGCCTGTATCGCGGTCGATGTCGTAGGCTGCGGCGATGCCGATCTTGCTGCCGTCTTCGTTCGCGCCCTCCGCAATCGCGTACAGAGTGGAGCGGTTCGGGTCCACGTCCAGGAAGGTCGGGTTTTTCAGGCCGTCGATTTGGCTTGTCAATTCAAGTTTGCCGGATTGTACATCATACCGACATGCGTATACCCCGGGTTGGTCCGGTTCTGCATAAGAACCGATATAGGCGAATAATTGCTCAGGCTTGCTCATGTTATCTGCTCCTCCGTCCGCTTGATTAATGCCTATCCACTTCTACCTATAGTAATACAATGAATACTCCCGCCACTTACCTGTGCTATCACTTCGGTTGAAGTGGGGGTTTCTGATGTATCATCTCTGCAGTTACAGGATGCTTAACATCAGTGGAGTTGACACGTTGACGGACTGGTTACCATCCAACCCCGCTATCCTATCGGCAGATGCCTTTGGGAATACTTTACGTATGATATTTGCTGCGGCGTTCACATCGGCATGGATCAAGCCGTTCCGGCTGCGATACAAGCCACGGTGAATCCGCCTGCCCGAGAAGGGTCTGGTGACGCCCTCTTCATACTTGGGCATCGGATCGCCATCTAGGAAACTGGCTTTGGAGGTATACGCCTCTTCCGTGAGGATTACTTCGATGCCCAGATCGATCGCCAGCACATTCTCTTTGATGACATCCGCCACTTCTGCTTGGCAGACGGAGAAAACAAGTTCCATCACATACTGCCCGTACTTCGGAATGATGCGGACCTGCTTCAATGTGCCGTCCGTGCACCCGAGCTTGCCGATATTGAGCCGCTGTTTCGTCATGGGAAGTTTGAGATATTTGCGGTCTTTGATCTCGCAGTCCTGATTTGTGAGCATGACCTCCTTGGCCTTGACGCGGGTATAGCCGGGAATATGCGGCCTTCCGGCGTATTTGTCGGGGTGCGCGCGATAGTCCTTCATGCTGCTGAAAAACGAAGACCAATTGGCAAGTACACCCTTCAGCACCCATTGGCTACATTGAGCAGGCAGCGCTCGGTAATCCGCTTGCTCCATCACCTTGAACAGGCAATCCAGAAAGGCATAGTCCACATAAGGCGATTCCTTCGTTGGCAGCTCAAACAGGCGGCAATGCGAGTCCTTGCGCTGGTCGGCCGGTTTCAGAAGTTGCTTCCGAAGTCTCTTCTGATGGGCT